>JACAEX010000010.1 GCA_013388635.1 Syntrophaceae bacterium
CACCATAATTAAATAAATTCTAAATTCGAAGCACGAAATCCGAAACAAACGCAAATGACGGAAGCCCCGTGTTTTAAACGAGACGGTTTAGAATTTTCGAATTAGGATTTTGAATTTGTTTCGAGTTTCGAAATTCGGATTTAGGATTTTCGGTCTTAGAGGAGTCCCCATCGTCTAGCCAGGCCAAGGACACCGGCCTTTCACGCCGGCAACAGGGGTTCAAATCCCCTTGGGGACGCCAAGTGTATTGCTGTATTGCAAATCTTTACTCCTGCCCTTTTTTGTGTTATGAAAACCTGCAACCTTTTCCAAAGATGGGTGTCTCCTCATCTATGAAATTTTCGCTCAAATCGAGATGGAAATGGTCCCTGATCATTCTGGCAGTATTGGTTCTGTTATCCATCTATCAGTACAACTCCCAATTGTGGAAGAAGTCCGTTGAGCTCTATGAGCTTCTCCATGATCGACAGCAATTAAAGATCAGCATCCTTTCCTACGGTCCTTATTCCCCGTTGGCCTATATTCTGATCCAGGTTGCCCAGGTTGTCGTTGCGCCCATCCCAGGCGGGGCGATTGAGTTCTTGGGAGGATATCTCTTCGGAGTGAAGGCCGGATTTTTCTATTCCATGATCGGTGTGGTCCTAGGTTCATGGATTGCCTTCAGCCTGGCCAGGATCTTTGAAAAGCTGGCGGTTGAGAAGTTTGTCTCGCCACAGATTATAAGGAAATTTGATTACCTGATCGGGCATGAGGGCCTCATCCTCAGTTTTCTGCTCTTTTTGATCCCGGGCTTTCCTAAGGATGCCCTGTGCTATCTCCTGGGACTGACGCCCATGCATACGGGTATCTTTCTGATCATCTCCACCATCGGTCGGGTGCCCGGTACGCTGATGGCCTGCCTCCAGGGCGGAAAGGCCTTTGAGCATCAGTACAAGACGTTCTTGATCCTTCTTGGGATCTCTGGTCTGGTGATTTTGGTCTTTTATATTTATCATGAGGAGATCCATCGCTGGCTCAAGAGACTGAGAAAGGTTAAATCATAGCTGGAGGGTTGGCATCGGTTATGAAAGAGGGCACCGGACGAGGGTTGCCTCCGGACCTCATCACGGATCTTTATTTAAATCTCCTGACAGAGATCTGGGAGATTGCCTCCGCCCTGATCGGGGAAGCCATTTTATCGCTTCTTTTTCTCTCAGCCATTCAAAAGATTGGGGAGAGACACCCCTTCTTGCTCTCCCTGAAAGTTTCTGAGGAGGGCATCGGGTTGGATCGGGTGAGGGAGGAGGGAAAGAAGCTCTCGCCCCTGGAGGTCCATAAAGGGTTCCAGGGTCTGATCAACCAGCTCACCCATCTTTTTTCAGCACTGGCTGAGGGAGTGATCAACAAGGAACTCTTCCCGAAGGTCTTTCCGAAGATCAAGGAGGCCGAACGGATCGTCTCGTTGAAATAAGAGGCACCATTGAGACTGATCTTCAAAAATCTGAATATCCTTCGGTCCACGATCAACGCGATCAGCATGAATTTTGATCCTAAGGGGATCGTCGAGTCGGCCGGGACTAACCTTCCCCATCTGTTTCGCTTCACCTCCTTTGGCCTGCTCTGGAAAGAGGACCTGGTCCTCCACCTTTACGAGGAAGAGGCCTGTCCTCCTCCCTTTACGAAGAAGGTGGTGGAGAATATGGTTACGGTCCTTTCGATCTTAGGAAGGCAACCCATCGATGTCGGTCAGGTGAAGGTTCAAATAGAAAGAGGGGGCTCGAAGCCTGATCAGGCGATGCTCCCCGCGCAGGCTGTCTTGAAGTCCCATCTGACCTTGCCCCTTCCAGTGGAAGGGGAAGTGGTCGGCTGCATTTCGCTCAACAGCCGTGAGCCCAATGCCTTCGATGTTCAGGATCTGCAATTCTTTTCGGTCATCGGATATCAGATCTCAGCGACGTTAAAGCACTGTCAACAGCTTAGCTCGATCAAGAATATCGCCGTCTATGATACCCTGACCAACCTCCATAATCGGAGATACTTTGAAGAGAAGCTGGCGATTGAGACAGAGAAGTCATTTTTCACCGGTACCCCTCTCTCTTTGATGATGGTGGACATTGACCATTTCAAGAAGGTGAACGATACCTACGGCCATCCCGTGGGCGATAAGCTCCTTTGCCACATCGCCTCCTTATTAAAGAGTTCGGTGAGGAAGGACGATACGGTAGCCCGGTATGGGGGTGAGGAGTTCGTTCTGATCTTGCCCGGAGCAAGCTTGGAAGTGAGCTTCAGGATTGCAGAACGGATTCGAGACCTCGTTGAGAAGAGCGATTTTGAAACCGGGCTGAGTCACCTCCGGCTGACGGTAAGCATCGGGATCTCCAGTTTTCCAACTCATCGGGCAAGGTCAAAAGAAGAATTGGTGAAGATGGCGGACCAGGCACTCTACAGTGCAAAGAGGGGCGGGCGTAACCAGGTTCGTATTTTTACCCCGTAATCCTGAAAAACCTCAGTCTTCACACTGGGATGAAAGGGATTCCAAAAGGGCACACCCTTTGGGTGTGCCCTTTTGGCTTAAGACCTGCCTCCCGGCTACTTCTTCGGCGCTTCTTTCTTCGGTGCAGCCTTTGGAGCAGCCACCTTGATGGCCGTGGCGATCATCTTATCCCCATCTTTCTTGTAAGAGACGGAGACATTCATCCCTGCTTTCAATTCAGCAAAGGGCACATCCTTTCCGGCCTTGGTGATCTTCGTCTTGTCGTCGGTAGCAAAGGTTAAGGTCTTCTCCTCCTTCTTCACCTTGCCCTTTACATCGATGGCCTTTGCCACTTCGTCAACCTTTTCGATCACCCCAGAAAACTTTTCCACCTTTGCCGGCTTGGGTTTCTCCGGTGCAGGAGCTGGTTTTTGCTGGGCAATCGCTGCGGCGATAAAGACTACCAGCGTAAGCAGGGCAACCAGTAGGATCAATTTTCTCATGCTTTTTCACCTCCTCTCTTTCTGAAGTCCTAATGGACTGATCGGGTTAAAGAGCAAAAGGAATGCCAAGAGAGAGATGGGAATTGAAATTTGTAATATATTGAAATAACAGAGAAATTTCCAAATCAGAAGATTCTTGGTCGAGCGAGGTTGTTTAAAAATTAAACACAACCTATCACATTTTCTTAAAACTCTATAACCTATTTAAATCAAAAATGAAAATGTGTCTAAGGATTGAACACTCACTCTTTCTCTAAGATTTGATAGAGTGTCGCCCTTGTAATGCCCAGAATTTCCGCCGCCTTCTTCTTATTGCCACCGGTCTCCTGGAGAACCTTTAGAACATACCTTTTTTCCATCTCTTTTAAAGGCAGGAGTTTTTCCGGAGGCAGGGTATCGGCCTTCTTCGCCTCTTCGACCATCTTCGTGGGCAGGTCCTCGGGGAGGATAATGGGATGGGTTGTAAGCACCACGGCTCGTTCGATGGTATGTTCCAACTCTCGCACATTTCCTGGCCATGAATATCGGAGGAGTACTTCAAGGGCCTCTGGAGAGATATGGGAAATATTCTTCTTATTCTCTTCGGAGAATCTCTGGAGAAAATGGCTGGCCAGCAAGGGTATGTCCTCCTGCCTCTCTCTCAATGGAGGAAGGGTGATCGAAACCACATTGAGCCGGTCGTAGAGATCCTCCCTGAACCTCCCATTTTTTACATGGGGTTCCAGGGGCTGATTGGTGGCGGCGATCACCCGCACATCGACCTTGACACTTTCCATGCCTCCCACTGGTTTGATCTCATGTTCCTGCAGGAATCTCAGAAGTTTTGTCTGCATTGGAAGGCTGAGATTGCTCACCTCATCGAGAAAGAGCGTTCCTCCGTCGGCTTCCTCGAGAAGGCCCTTCTTTGTGAAGAGGGCGCCTGTAAAGGCTCCTCGGACATGGCCGAACAGTTCACTTTCCATCAGATTTTCTACGAGGGAGGCACAGTCGACAGGGATGAAAGGCCGGCTGTTTCGATGACTGTTATAATGGATGGAACGGGCCACCAGCTCTTTGCCCGTTCCTCGCTCGCCGTAGAGAAGGACCGTAGATTTCGTATCCGCCACCTTCGCGATGGTTTTATAGACCTGGAGCATCTGAGGAGTTCTTCCAATGACGTTCTTAAACTGGTACCTGGTCAGAAGCTCCTGTCGGAAAAATCTGTTCTCCTGGAGAAGCTTCCGTTGCTCGAGGGCCCTTCGGATCGTGATCTTGATCTCTTCGAGCTTGAAGGGTTTGCTGATATAGTCGAAGGCCCCCTCTCGGATGGCTTCGATGGCGGTTTCGATCGATCCAAAGGCTGTGATCATGATCACCGTGGTCTCCGGAGAGATCTTCTTGAATGATCGAAGCACCTCCATTCCATCCTTATCACCCATGCGAACATCGGTGATGACAATATCAAAAAAACGGTCGCCACCCCGGGCAATGGCCTCTTCGCCACCCAAGGCAGCCTCCACCCTGTAACCCTCCTTTGCAAGGACTTCTTTCAAAAGGTTGAGCGTCACAGGATCATCATCCACGACAAGCAGGTTCGGTGACGCTTGTTCGGCCATCTCTACTCTCCTGGCAAGCCGGGACATAAACGAAGAAGGTGCTTCCCTTTCCCACTTCGCTTTTCACATCCAATCGGCCTGAGTGTTCTTTGATAATCTTCTCGCAGATTGTCAGACCCAAACCCGTCCCTTCCCCTAACTTCTTTGTGGTGAAGAAGGGCTCGAAGATCCTCTTCTTCGCCTCCTCTGTGATGCCGATGCCCGTATCCGCAATCGAAATCCTCACCCATCCCTCCCCATCTTCTCCAGACGCCTGGACTGGAAGAGCCTCTGTCTCAATTCTTAAAGAGCCTCCATGGGGCATGGCGTCAAGGGCATTGCTGATGAGATTGAGAAAGAGGGTCTGGAGGTACGTGGGATCTCCTGAGACCAGGGGAAGATCAGGGCAGAGGGAGGCGGAGAGTCTTACCTTTCTGGCAAAAAACCAGGGTTCGCTCAGGCGGATCAGATCTTCGAGCACCCGATTGATATCAACCGGTCTCAACTGGGCCTCTGGTTGTCGGGTGAAGGCGAGGATCTTTTTCACGGAGTCTGCCAATCGGTCGAGTTGGGATTCGATAATATTCAGGCGTTCCCGATCCATGGGCGAGAAGTTTCCTTCCTGCAGCATCAGCTGAATGTAACCTGAAATGGAGTTGAGAGGCGTGCCGATTTGATGGGCCATCGTGGCAGTGACCTGTCCCAATGCCGCGAGCTTCTCAGATTGGCTCAACTGCCTCTGGGATTCGAAAAGGGCTTCGTTGAGAAGCCTCAGCTCCTCGTTCCTTCTGGCCAGCTCAGAAGTAGCTGCTTCAACTTTTCGGGTGAGCTCCTCATTGAACTGGCTGACCTTCGATAGGAGCTGGACATTCTGTTCATGGGTCTCGCGGATCGTCTTGAGCATCCGGTTGAAGTGTCTTCCCAGCTCTCCTAACTCATCCTGGCTTAGAACGTGGGCCTGAGCCTCCAAATTGCCTTGCTCTGCTTGAGACATAGCCTCGACCAGGTTCTGGATGGGGTTCCCAACTAACTTTCCGAAGAGGAGGGCAAAGGTGATCAGGATGGCGACGATGCTCAGCAGGGTCAGGATGAAGGCCCGCTCCCTCTTCTTATTGAGAAAGCCTTCCACCTCAGCCAGGGAACTGACCACCCGAATCCCCCCGATCACTCTTTTCCCGGAGTGGAGGGGGACGATGACCTCCAATCCCTTCTCACCTTCCGCCTGGTGAACGGAGGAGAGATGTCTGTCCTTCTTCAGTTGGCGGATGTGACCCTCGGATAGAGCAAGCGGCGGCTTGGGCACGTTCCACTTCGAGGTGGAAATGATCGGCTCCCAACCCTTTGAAGAGAGAAGAAATATGTCGATCTCCATCAGTGTCGGTCGACTCAATAACCACTCCTCGATCTCCTCTCTCAGATGGGGGAGATTACCCATCATCCTCTGGTCCGGGATTCCCGCATCGATCTGTTTCGCGATATAGAGGTTTCGATCCAGGTAAAGACTGAGGTGGTCTTTTCTTGCGAAATGGTAATCCAAATAACTGGAAAGGAGGAGGACTCCAGCGACGATGAAGATGACGAATGCAGTGATTTTGGCCTTCAATCCGAAGGATCTCTTTTCAATCCTTGGCCATGCGAAAGATCTGATTCGTTGGATCATCTCACCACCTGACCTTCTGAGACGGAAGCTATGGTTTCAGCCCGTCTCCGTTCTATGATTTTCACCAAGATGACCCCGATCTCGAAAAGGATATATAAAGGACCTCCCATCAAGGCCATGTTGAAGACGTCGGGCGTGGGTGTCAGGACCGCAGATAAAATGGCGATCAGGAGAATGGCATACCTCCGGTTTCGACCCAGAAATGATGCGTTGACTACCTTGAGATAACTCAGCAGGGCAAGGACGAGCGGAAGCTCAAATGTCAGACCAAATCCAAAGATGAAAAAGGTGCAGAAGGAGACATATTTTCCAACAGAGATCATCGGTTTGATATGGGGGGATTGGTAACTTAAGAGAAATTGAACACCGAAAGGCAAGGTGATAAAGTAACAAAAGAAAGCCCCGAGGTAAAAAAGGATGATGGCGGTGAGAAGGACGGGGGTGGCAGACCTCAGACCTTTGAGGCGGAACATTGGAGCGAAGGCTCTCCAGATATAATAGAAGATGACCGGGATGGAGAAGAAGAGGCTCGCATAAAGGGTCAATTTGAGAAGGGAGAGGAAGCTTTCAGGAATGCCAAAGGCAACCAGATCCGCTCGAAGGTTTGTGCGATAGAGATGGCGAAGCACAGTTTTAGAAAAGGGAAAGATCGCCATCCCGACGAGAGCGGTGGCGATGATGATTTGAAGGAGGCCTTTTCTGAGATTGCTTAGCGCTTGGAAGAGATCTCTCCGATCCATCTCCATCACAGGCCTAATGTAACACAAAAGTCCTCTTTGGGAAAAGAGCCGAGCGGGACACCTGGATTTTGCTTCTGCTCTGCGATTCTTCGTCTCCGAATGTGGCCTGAGCGGGGTTGACAAAGATCGAAAACAGGGGTATAGGGAAATAAGGATTGGGCACGGCTGTTTCAGCGAGAAATATTTCTGAGATGAGATTGAGGGTAGGCATTACCTACAACCTGAAGCAGGATTTCCTTTACACGGAAAACCAGCCGATCGATTTTTTGGAGGAGTTCGACTCAGAGGAGACGATCGAGGCGATTCGAAACGTTCTCGAAAGCGATGGTCACGAAGTGGTCAAGCTGGGCGGCGACCTCGGTCTGATTGACCGGTTGAGACAGACCCCGATCGACATCGTATTCAACATCGCCGAAGGCCTTCAGGGCCGAAACAGAGAAGCCCACATCCCCGCCCTCTTAGAATATCTGAGGATCCCCTATACCGGTTCCGATCCCCTGACCCTCTCCCTGACCTTGGACAAGTCAATGGCAAAAAGGGTGGTGATGAGCGAAGGGATTCCAACCCCGCGTTTTATGAAAGTGGAGAGGATGGAGGATCTCCGTCAGTTGAACCTGAACTATCCCCTGTTTGTGAAGTTATGTTATGAGGGCTCGAGCAAGGGGGTTCGGCTGGATTCAAAGATCTCGAACCGTCGGTCTCTGGAAGAGAAAGCGGAATGGCTGTTGAAGACCTACGGCCCTCCTCTTCTGGTGGAAGAGTTTGTGAGCGGTCCAGAGTTCACTGTGGGCATCCTCGGCAATGAGAGCCCGACGGTGCTCGGGGTCATGCAGATCGAGATCAAGGGCAGTCCTGTGGAGGAGGCCATTTATTCCGTGGAGGTGAAGAGGGAATGGGAGGAGAGGGTTCATTACCATTGTCCCCCTCCTGTGGATGTCCATCTTTTAAGGGAGATCGAGGCCGTGGCCCTCCGATCCTATCGTCTGCTCGATTGTCGTGACGTATCCAGAGTGGACATCCGCGTGGATCAGAACGGGACTCCGCATTTTTTGGAGATCAATCCCCTTCCAGGTCTCTCTCCAGTCTATGGAGATCTTCCGATCATGGCAGGCCGGATGGGATGGGATTATGCGCGGCTTATCAGAACGATCTTCGATCACGCCTTGAAGAGGAATGGTTTGTTAGGGAGATGAATGGGTCATGAATCGGACCGATCAAACTCTCTATGAGATTATTCTGAAGAATTTCAAAGAAGCGGTCGTCTTCGCGGATGCCCAGGGCAGGGTTCAAATCTTCAACCCCGTTGCAGAGAGGTATTTTGAGATCAGCGGGAAAGAGGTGCTGGGAAAGAAGCTGGAACGGGTGATCCCCCATCCCAATATCCAGAGGCACTTCGATTTCGTATACGATAAGAAAGAGGGGAATTACGACGTCGATCTGGCCATCCCTGTTCCGGCCGCTTCTTCGGAAAGGGAGACGCGCCTGCTTCACTGCAACTTTTATCCGATCTTTGACCGAGGGGTGAAGTTTTTGGGATGTCTGGCCACATTCTCCGATGTCACCGAGAAGGGCCTGCTCTTGAGGGAGATCAGTAAGAGCCGTGATCTCTCCACGATCGGTGTCCTGGCCAGATGGATGGCCCATGAAATTCGTAATCCGCTGAGCTCTCTGAACATCAACATCGAACTGCTGAGAGAGGAGTTAAGGGAGGAGGCTCACCTTGCCCAAAAAGAGGAGATCCACTCCCTTCTCAATTTTATCAGTTATGAAACGCTCCGTCTGGAGAACAACCTCAAAGACTTTTTGGATTTTAATCGCCTTCCGCCCCCCACATTCGAATGGGTCCAATTGAACGAGGTGCTGGACTCGGTCGTTCGGCTTCTGAGGCCGGATGCCCAGATGAAGAATGCCAGGATCGATACCCATTTTCAGAAGAATTTGCCGATGATGAAGATCGATGTCAGCCAATTCAATCTGGCGATTTCAAATCTCCTGGTCAACAGCATCCAGGCCGTTTCCGGGAAAGGGGAGATTCATCTCCACACCCGGGGATCGAAGAAGAACGTATTCATCATCATCAAGGACAATGGTGTGGGCATATCGAAGGAACATCTCCCTAAGATTTTCGATTTCATGTTCAGCACCAAACCGACAGGATCGGGGCTGGGGCTCTCGATTGCGAAGAAGATCATTTCAGACCATCATGGAGAGATCACGGTGAGAAGCGAATTGAACAAAGGTGCGGAGTTCAGGATCAGACTCCCCGTGGGGCAGAAGGGGAGCTGATGTGCACGGACAATAAACAATGGACAATGAACAATGAACGATGAACAACGGGTAGGATGGAGCAGAAGCTGATTTTAATCGTTGAAGATGACCCAGCGGTTGGAGAGAGCCTCGGGCTCCTCCTGAAGAGGAAGGGGTACTCCGTCCTCCTTGCCCCGAACGGCAGGGAAGCCCTACAACTCTTCCGCCAGGAGAACGCAGACCTCGTCATCACGGATCTGGTGATGCCGAAAATGGACGGGATCGAACTCTTGGAGGCGGTCAAATCCCTGCGGCCGGAGACCGAGGTGATCGTCATATCCGCCCAAGGAACGATCGAGAAGGCTGTCCAGGCGATGAAGTTAGGTGCCTTCGATTTTATTGAAAAACCGATTAATCCCAGGGTGATTTCTCTTCTGGTCGAGAGGGCCTTGGAGAAACAGACGTTAATTCTTCAAAACCGGGATCTGCGATCCAAGTTGGAGGATAGATTTCAGCTCAAAAATATTATCGGGAAAAGCGACAAGATGGTGAAGATCTTCGAACTCATCCACCACATTGCGCCCTACGATAGCTCCGTTCTCATCATCGGCGAGAGCGGCACAGGGAAGGAGCTGATTGCCAATGCCATCCACTACCGGAGTCCCCGGGCATCGATGCCGTTCGTCAAGGTCAGCTGCGCTTCCTTGAGCGAGGGGATTATCGAAAGCGAACTCTTCGGCCATGAAAAGGGAGCCTTCACTGGTGCGATCGCCTCCCGAAAGGGTCGATTCGAAATGGCCCATCTGGGAACGCTCTTCCTCGATGAGGTGGAGGACATCCCTCTCTCCACCCAGATCAAACTTCTGCGAGTCCTCCAGGAGGGGGAATTTGAGAGGGTGGGGGGGAACAAAACGATCAAGGTGAATATTCGCATCATTGCTGCAAGCAATCGAGATCTCCAGGAGGCGGTCACAAATGGAGCGTTTCGCGAAGACCTTTACTATCGGTTGAACGTGGTCAATATCAAAATTCCGCCGCTGAGGGAACGGAGAGAAGATATCCCCTTTCTGGTCAATTTCTTCATAGAAAAATTTAACCAGAAGTATAAGATGAAGGTGAAAGGGATTTCCCAGAGGGCGATGAATCTTCTGACCGATTATAAATGGAGCGGGAACGTCAGGGAGCTGGAGAACACGATCGAATCCATCCTGGTCGTCAACAGCCCAGAAGTGGTGGATGTCCAGCATCTTCCTCAGGAGATCAGAGAGTTCAGGGAGACACCTGAGGTGATCCCGATCAGGATCGGGACCCCCCTTGATGAGGTGGAGAGGGAGATGTTGATCCAGACCCTTAAGGCAACAAAAGGAAACAAGCGGAAGGCAGCAGAGTTATTGGGGATTAATGTTCGGACGATCCATCGAAAGATGGAAGGGATCGAAGAACCCTATTCAGCATGATGAGCCAGAGGAGGGGAGATTTGATGGCAAAATGTCGCACTGTTTCGGAATTAGGCCAGGATTGATGGCATTTTGTCGCTGTTGTGGTTGGATTGGAGCGGCATTTTGGTCATTATCGAACCTCATCCTTGTTCGTCAGTCGGAGGCCGGGGAGCCTGTCAATAGCATAACCCATTAATATTATTAATTTACTTTGTAGTAATGATTTTTTGGTTCTCAATGAAGATTGGCACGGAAATTGACATATCTTTCCCCGTATGGTGGAGAGGGCCAAATGGGCTTTTATACTCGATAGGGATGAGTTCGTTCGTCTCAGCCTGAATAAGATTTTAAAAAAATATGGATTTCAGGTGGAGGAGATAGAAGACTTTTCTCAGATTGTGAAAAGGAAAAGGGATGTCAGGGAAGGGGTGATCTTAGCGGATGTTGAGATCGAGACTCTGGAACGACAGATCTCTCTCTTCCGGAAATGGAATGATCGCTTCATTCTGATGAGCCCATTGATCACAGATGAACTCATCCTCCGTTTAAAGAGACTTGGTATTGAACGGATCATTAAGAAACCTGTCGATCCCAGGATGTTGAGGAAACAGATCCGAGAAATCCCTTTCCCTGATGGAGCGAAAGCTCTTTCATCAGGGGGAAAAAGGGAGGGTTCCCACGTCGATCAGAAAGGAGGTGAAGAGGTATGAAGAAGTGGATTTTTCTCTTCCTCGCAATGGTGTTGGTGATCAATTTGGCTGCGATAGGCATTGGCTGCAAGGCCAAAGCACCAGAGAAACCAGCGGTGAAAGAGGAGCCAAAGCCTGCTGAGGCACCCAAACCCGCTGAGGCACCAAAGCCTGCTGAGGCACCCAAACCCGCTGAGGCACCGAAACCGGCTGAAGCACCCAAGAAGTAAGGCTGGGCTGAGAGGTGTTGAAGAGGTATGGGAAGGTATTTTCGTTATTGAAGAGTTGGCGCCTTCTCTCCAGTCAGGAGGGGGCGCCAACGGAAATCGGTCGATCAAGAGGAGGTTCCTATTAGTCAACGTCAACGCAGAAAGAAAAAAAGGTGCATGCCTGTTGTTCAAGAAGGAATGTTTTTTCCTGATGTCGCAGGAGGAGGTATCGGATGATATCTCCTCTTTTATTTTCTGAGGGAGCTCAAAAACGAGCTGTCCTGCGACCTGCTGACAGGCATGCCGGGAAGGAGTGAAAATGGAGATTGCCTCAGACTGTAGTGTAGCCCTTCCTCTGAAGGGGACGGAAAGGACCTTGCAACTTCAATTGTTTCCCATGCCGGCCGAGGAGAGAAAGCCGGAGGAGACAAGGGAGGTCGTTCCCCCCTTTTGGAGGAATGTTTCACAGAGGGAATGGGACGATTGGAGATGGCAACTTCGACACCGAATCACGACCTACGAACAGCTGAAGGATATCCTCGATCTGGTACCGGAGGAGATCGAGGGGATCAAACATTCCAAAGGAAGACTGGCCTTGGCCGTAACCCCCTATTTCGCCAGCCTGATGGACCCTTCCAATCCGAACTGCCCCATCCGGAGGCAGGCGATTCCCCGGATTGAGGAGAACCACATCTCCAAAAGTGATATGGTGGATCCGTGTGGAGAGGACAGGGATTCACCTGTGCCAGGATTGGTCCATCGCTATCCGGATCGGGTACTCCTGCTCGTCACCGATCAATGCGCAGTCTATTGCCGGTATTGTACCCGGCGGCGATTGGTGGGAACAAACGAACGCTCCATCACACAGGGGAATTTTGAAGAGGTCTTAAAATATCTGAAGACCCATCGGAAGGTTCGGGACGTCCTCCTCTCCGGAGGCGATCCACTCCTCCTGGAGAATGAGAGGCTGGAGGAGATTTTGAGCCGGTTGAGGGTCATTCCCCATATCGAGATCCTCCGAATCGGGACGAGAGCGCCGGTCACCCTTCCCCAGAGGATTACCGGCGGATTGGTGAGGATGCTCAAGAAGTATCACCCCCTGATGATGTCCATCCACTTCACCCATCCGAAGGAGATCACCGAGACGGTCAAAAGGGCGTGTGGAGACCTGGCAGATGGGGGCATCCCATTGGGAAGTCAGACCGTTCTTCTGAAAGGGATCAATGATAAACCCTACGTCATGAAGAAGCTGGTCCAGGAGCTTCTCAAAATTCGGGTTCGGCCCTACTACATTTACCAGTGCGACCTGGCTATGGGGACCGAGCATTTCCGAACCTCCATCGCCACCGGGATTCAGATCATTGAGAAATTGCGAGGTCATACCACGGGCTATGCTGTTCCCACATACGTCGTCGATGCCCCCGGAGGAGGGGGGAAAATTCCAGTCGATCCCGTATATGTGATCTCGAGGGGCAAAGGAAAGGTCGTCCTGAGAAACTATGAGGGGAAGACGTTCGAGTATCCAGAGCCGAATATCATTGAATTTAAGAGGGCCAGGTCAATCGGTGAGGAGAAGGTTGCCTCAAAGAAGGTGAGTGCATAGCCCTGAACCAGGCAGGGTTCAGGGCTATGCACTTCCGGTTATAGGAGGTCGGGCCGCCATCGAGGGAAGGACGGAGGGTTCCATGTCGAATGTGGTGATCCTTTACAATCTTTTCGAATGGGTCGAAAAAGGGGAGGAAAAGGATAGCCTGGCAGAGCATGCGATTGTTGAAGAGATTGGAGCGGTCGAAGAAGCGGTCCGCTCTCTCGGCCATCAAAGCTATGTCATGGCCATTCAAGATGACATCCTGACCGTGGTTCACTGGTTGGAGGAGATCCGTCCCGACGTCGTCTTCAACCTGTGCGAAAGCGTTTATGGGGATAGCTGTTTGGAGATGAATGTCCCAGCCCTGTTGGATCTCCTCCGAATCCCTTATACCGGGTCTCCAGCCCTTACTTTAGGTTTGTGTCAGAATAAAGGGAAGGTGAAAGACATCCTTCTCTCCCAGGGGATCCTCACCCCTCGATATAAGATCTTCGATCGAGCAGAGAACCATATCAAAGGGAATATTTTCCCCATCATTGTTAAACCCCTCCATGAGGATGGGAGCCTTGGCATTTCGAAGGAGAGTGTGGTCTATGACGACGAGGGATTGAACAGGCAGATTCGATATGTGATCGAGAAATATAATCAACCCGCCTTGGTCGAGGAGTTCATCGAAGGCAGGGAGCTGAATGTGGGCCTGGTGGAGACCAATGGCAAGTTAGGGGTGCTTCCCATCTCGGAGATCGACTACTCCGAATTTCCGGAGGGCGTTCCCAAAATATGCGGCTATGAAGCCAAATGGCTTCCTGGAAGTACGGAGTACCAGAAGTCGAAACCGATCTGTCCTGCTCCTCTGGAATGGGTGACGAAGAAGAGGGTGGAACATATTGCCACCAAGGTCTTTAGACTGTTCGAATGTCGAGATTATGCCAGGGTGGATATAAGGGTCGACCGAGATGGAAAGATCTATGTGATAGAAGTCAATCCAAATCCAGATATCTCTCTCCAGTCCGGAATGACGAGATCCGTCAAAGTTGCAGGGATGACCTATACAGAATTCGTTGGAGGTTTGATCGAGAGGGCCCTTCAAAGAAGAGATGGGAAGATGAACAATGCAACAAAATGATCAATGAACAATTAGCCATGATCATTAACTATAGATTTTTTTCTCCCTGTCACCCTTTCTCCCCATCATCCCATCCATTGCCTCAGTAGAGAAGAAAAATGGCGGTCCTTCCAAGGGTTATCCTGAAGAGAGGCAAAGAGAAGCCAGTGCTGAGAGGGCACCCCTGGATCTTTTCAGGGGCAGTTGAAAAGATGGAGAGAGATCTTTCTCCTGGAGAGGTGGCAGAGGTCTACTCCAGAGAAGGGCAGTTCTTGGGTATCGGGCACGTCAATCCTCACTCCCAAATTATTGTCCGGATCCTCACACAGAAAAGAGAAGCACTGGAGAAAGATTTTTTTAGAGAGAGGATGTCTCGGGCTTTTCTCTTAAGGGAGAAATGGTTTCAGGGAAAGGTACAGGCCTACCGGTTGATCAACGGCGAGGGCGATTTTTTACCGGGTCTGGTGGTGGACCGCTACGGAGAGGTTTTTGTCCTTCAATGCCTCACCGCGGGGATGGAGCGGCTGAAGGTTTTTTTGACCGATCTGCTGGCCACCGATTTTCATCCTCAAAGTATCTATGAGAGGAGTGATGCGGCCACGAGGAAAGAAGAGGGCTTGCCGGAATCGAGAGGCCTTCTCTTCGGAAAGGAGATTCCCGATCGGATTGAGATAGAGGAGTACGGCTGTCGATTTGCCGTCAATGTGAAAGGAGGCCAGAAGACCGGTTTCTACCTGGATCAAAGGGAGAATCGCTTCTCTCTGAAAAGACTTTCTCAAGGGAGGAGGGTCCTGGACTGCTTTTCCTATACGGGGGCCTTTGCAATTCACGCAGGGCTGGGTGGTGCAAGAGATCTTACCCTGATCGATTCCTCGGAAGATGCATTGGACATGGCAGAGGTCCATTTTCAATTGAACCATTTAGGTGATCTCCCCCACCGATTGATTCGAGGAGATGCCTTTGAAGTGATGAGGAGCCTTGAACCAGGATACGACATCATCATTCTTGACCCTCCTCCCTTTGCTAAGAAGAAAGGTCACCTCCCGAGCGCTTCGAGAGGATACAAGGATCTCAATCTCTTGGCCTTTCGTTTGTTGAATGAGGAAGGTCTGCTCCTCACCTTTTCCTGTTCCCAGCACATGAGCTGGGATCTGTTTCAAAAGATCGTCTTTTCCGCAGCGGTGGACGCAGGGAGAAGGGTTCAACTATTGGGCCGGAGAGGACACCCCGTCGACCACCCCGTCAATTTATCCCATCCCGAAGGAGAATATCTCAGGGGCCTTGGGGTCAGGTCTTGAAATATAAGTTGTTCTTTGTTAGATTGGTTGCATGGCGAGGCCGTTACGAATCGAGTATCCCGGCGCGGTTTATCATGTGACCTCCCGAGGCAATGGGAGGAACAGGATATTCAGAGACGATCAGGATCGGGAAATTTTCCTTTCCAGCCTGGAGGATGTGGTCACCCGATATAACTGGCTCTGCCATGCTTATTGTCTGATGGACAATCACTATCACCTTGTGGTTGAAACGCCAGATGGCAATCTCTCGATTGGGATGCGGCAGTTAAACGGGGTTTATACCCAGAGGTATAACAGGAGGCATCACAAGACCGGCCATCTTTTTGGGGGTCGATTCAAGGCGATTCTGGTAGAGAAGGGTGATTATCTTCTTGAGCTGTGTCGATATGTGGTTCTGAATCCTGTGCGTGCAAAGGTGGTTGAGAAGCCTGAGTTGTGGAGGTGGAGTAGCTATCAGGCGACTGTAGGGATGCGAAAGAGGCCTGACTATTTGACTACGGAATGGATTTTGGGTTTGTTTGGTAGCAGGGCGGTCGTAGCGCGGAGGGAATATCGTAAGTTTGTGCAGGAGGGGATTGGCCAGGAGAGTCCATGGGGCAAGGTTCAGGGACAGGTGTTTTTGGGAGAGGAGGGGTTTGTTGAGAGGATCAAGGGTCTTTTTGGGGATAGAAAGGAGGTCAGGGAGATTCCTCGCTCCCAGAGGTATGTAAACAGGCCGGGTCTGGATCAGATATTCAGCGGACAGGAGGAGAAGGAGGGTAGAAATATCGGCATCCGTAGTGCTCACCTGAGTTATGGGTATACCCTGAGAGAGATTGCTGATTATCTTGGGATTCATTATACCACCGTGAGCAAAGTGATAGGAGGGAAGGAGTAGATAAAAAATGATATTTCAAGACCTGACCCCGCACGGTTGCTTGACCGGTTTGGAAGAGTTGGTTAATATACGGCCCTATTCGTCGGATAGTCTCAGGGGACTGCTCGAGTGATAGGTTATCAGATTACGGGGCTCAAAGAGTACGATGAAGATCGATCTTTTGGGGGATATGAAAAGGACGGATTATTGCGGAGATCTCCGTGAAGGAGATGCGGGCCGGGAGGTGACCCTCTTAGGATGGGTTCAACGGAGGAGGGATCTCGGAGGACTGATCTTCGTTGAAATGAGAGACCGTCAAGGGATCGTCCAGGTGGTGTTCAACTCAGAGGTGGACCCGGAGGTCCATGAGAAGGCCCAGTCGCTCCGCAGTGAGTATGTGATTGGCGTGAAAGGGAAGGTGGTTCTCAGGCCCAAAGGCACGGCCAATCCAAAATTGGGTACAGGAGAGATTGAGGTGATCGCCACATCGCTCAAGATTCTCAACCTCTCCAAGACCCCTCCGTTTCTGATCGAGGATGAGGAAGAGGTGGCCGAGAATACCCGGTTGAAGTATCGATACCTCGATCTCAGGAAACCGCGGCTTCAGCAGAATCTGATCCTCCGACATCGGGTCGCAAGGGAGGTGAGAAATTACTTTGACCGCCTGGGATTTTTGGAGATCGAGACACCGATGCTGACCAAAAGCACGCCCGAAGGGGCGAGGGATTTCCTGGTTCCCAGCCGGCTTACCCCAGGCCATTTTTATGCGCTTCCGCAGTCTCCCCAGCTTTTTAAACAGATCCTGATGATCTCGGGCTTTGATCGGTACTTTCAGATCGTTCGCTGTTTTCGAGACGAGGACCTCCGCTCTGACCGTCAGCCGGAGTTCACACAGATCGATGTGGAGATGTCTTTTGTCAAGGTCGAGGATATCCAGAGGACCATGGAAGGATTGATGGTCCATATCTTCAGGCAGGTCCTGGGAGTCGAGCTTGAGGCTCCATTTCCATCGATGACTTATGAAGAGGCGATGGACCGATATGGCGTGGACAAACCCGATATCCGATTCGGAATGGAATTGAGAGATGTGACCGAGGCCTTGAGGCATTCCCCCTTCCATGTATTTAAGGAGGCGATCGAAACCAAGGGCGCCATCAAGGCGATCAATGTGAAGGGAGGAGGTGTTTTCTCCCGTAAAGAGGTCGATGATCTCACACACTTCGTTCAGAACTTCGGAGCCAAGGGATTGCTTTCGGCCAAGATCGTCCAGAACGAGTGGCAATCCTCGATTCGAAAATTCATTACGGAGGAGGAGAGGAAAGCCATCGATGGGATATTGGACGCCGGAGAGAACGACCTCCTTCTCTTCGTAGCGGGGCCAGGCGGAGTGGTCAACCAGTCCCTGGCGAACCTTCGCCTCCATCTCGGTGCGAAGCTGGGACTCATTCCTGAGGATCAATACCGATTTGTCTGGATCGTCGATTTTCCCCTTCTGGAGTATGACGAGAAGGAAGGCCGTTTTGTTGCGGTTCACCACCCTTTCACCGCTCCGAAGGATGAGGATCTTGAGAAGCTGAGGGAGCATCCAGAATTGGTCAGGGCCAAGGCCTATGATCTGGTGTTGAACGGATCCGAAATCGGAGGAGGAAGCATCCGGAATCACTTAGAAGAGGTGCAATCGCTCGTCTTCGAAAAATTGGGGATGGGAGAGGAAGAGGCAAGAGAGAGGTTTGGTTTTTTACTCGAAGCCCTTGAATACGGAACCCCTCCCCATGGAGGGATCGCTTTCGGATTCGACCGGCTCATTATGATCCTCAGCCATTCGGAGTCGATCAGGGACGTGATCGCCTTTCCCAAGACACAAAAAGGGACCTGTTTGATGACAGAGGCACCCTCCAGGGTCGATTCAAAGCAACTGGATGAGCTATGGATCAAGTTGAAAGAGATGAAGGCTTAAAAGAAGGAGGTTGAGGCTGAGGTTAAGAGTAGAAGCAAGCCCAAGCCGCTCCTGTCAGAAAAGAATTCAGTAAGTGAAAATGTAGACAAAGGTCCTTCAAATTTTAACCATCCATTCCCCTTCCCTTTCGATGGGTGGAGGGGAAGAAAGAGGAGAAGAGATGGCCATCACACGAAAGAGAAAGACGTTTCAAAGCAAGCCTGTTGCAGGAAGGTTTCCCCTTCTCGACGTTCAGGAGCCGAATCTCTACCGGCATATCTTTCCGTATGATGAGGTCTGTCGGGTGGAATTCGATAATAAATTTGTCTTCAGCGATCCGCCCGAAGAGATCTTCATCACCGATACCACCTTCCGTGACGGCCAGCAGGCAAGACCTCCTTACACGGTCGAGCAGATCGTTGACCTCTTCGATATGCTCCACAAATTGGGAGGGGCCAACGGAGTGATCCGACAGTCTGAGTTCTTCCTTTACAGCGAGAAGGATAAAGAGGCTGTGACCAGATGTCTGGAGAGGCATTACCGGTACCCTGAGATCACGGGATGGATCCGTGCTTCGAAAGAGGATTTTAAACTGGTCAAGGAGATGGGGCTGAAGGAGACAGGGATCCTCACCTCTGTTTCGGATTACCATATCTTTCTCAAGCTGAAGAAGAACAGAAGGGTGGTGCTCCGGGAGTACCTCTCCATCGTTTCCGCTGCCCTGGACCTCGGGATCATCCCTCGATGCCATTTTGAGGATATCACACGCGCGGACATCTACGGGTTCTGCGTCCCGTTTGCCCAGGATATCATGCGCCTTTCCGAGGAGGCGGGACTTCCCGTAAAGATCCGACTTTGCGATACCATGGGCTATGGGGTGACCTACCCGGGTGCCGCGCTTCCGCGTTCCGTGCCCAAGATCATTCGGGCGATGATCGATGATGCGGGCGTTCCCTCTGAATACTTAGAATGGCACGGCCATAACGATTTCTACCAGGGGTTGACCAATGCGGCTACGGCCTGGCTCTACGGGTGTGCGGCAGCCAATGGCACGCTCTTGGGCTTTGGTGAGCGGACCGGAAACGCACCGATCGAGGCCCTGATCATCGAGTACATCAGCCTGACCGGCCATACTAATGGGATCGATACGACCATGATCACAGAGATTCGAAACTACTATGAGCGGGTGATCGGCATTCCCATTCCGGCCAATATGCCCTTTGTCGGGGCCAACTTCAATGCCACCAGCGCAGGGATCCATGCCGACGGCATTTTGAAGAACGAGGAGATTTACAATATCTTCAATACGGCCAAAATCCTGAACCGGCCGATCTCCATCTCGGTCAACGACAAGTCCGGACTGGCGGGGATAGCCCAGTGGATCAACTCTCACTTTGCCTTGACCGGAAAGGACAGGATCGAAAAGACCCATCCAGGAGTGGCCAAGATCAATCGCTGGGTCACGAAGCAGTACGAGGACGGAAGGACGACGGCCATTTCCGATCAGGAGATGGAGAAGGTTACCCGGAAATACCTCCCTGAGATTTTCGTCTCAGAGTTCGACATGCTGAAGGCGAAGGCCCATGAAATGGCAGCTCACATCATTGAACGGGTGATCGAGGAGCCCAGCATGAAATCGATGGACCCCCAGCAGATGGAGCCCGTTCTCCAATCTTTGGTGGACGACTATCCTTATATCCAGTTCGCTTATGTGGTCAATATTCACGGGACCAAGATCACGCGAAATATCTGCCAGGCCGTGGACCAATCCAAATATGAGCATGTGGGTGTAGGAGAGAACTACTCGAACCGTTCCTGGTTCATCGAGCCTTTGAAGGATGGGAAGGTCCATGTCACCGATCTCTACTCCTCAAAGATCACGGGCGCGCTCTGCATCACGGTCTCAGGTCCGATCCGGAACGAAACAGGAGAGATCAAAGGGATCCTCGGCCTTGATATCCGGTTCGAGGATTTGACCAAGAGCGAGGGAGAGTAGCTCCGGTGGAAGGGGTGAAGCGAAGGTCATGATTCTTACAGAGACCCTGAAGAAGGCTGTCAAGCTCTTTGCTACGAAAGAGGCCATTGTTTGTGGAGGAAAGAGGTGGACGTATGGAGGATTTTATGATCGCGTCAGCCGTCTTTCTGTCTGTTTAAGGAACATGGGAGTCGGCAAAGGCGATCAGGTGGCCATCCTTCACCCTAACTGCCACTACTTCTTGGAGGCCTATTACGGGATTGCGAGCCTCGGGGCTGTCTCCGTTCCGATCAATTATCGACTCTCGCCTGGAGAGATCGCCTTCATCCTGAAGGACTCTGAGTCAAAAGTGTTGATTGCGGATCCGATCTTTCAGAGGCAGGTTGATCCCATCCGGAACGAGATTCAAGAGATCGGAGCGATCATCTGGACCGGCGAGGAAAAGGTCAAAAAAGGGGATCGCGACTTAAGTTATGAAGCCCTGCTCGAGCAGCGCAATTCCGAGCCACTTCCGGAAGTCCAGATCTCGGATGAAGGGATCGCCCAGATCTATTATACGAGCGGTACCACGGGCCGGCCCAAGGGGGTGATGCTCTCACATAAGAATGTGGGGACCCATGCTCTTGGAACGATCGCAGAGATCCATCTGACCGATCGCGATGTGTGGATCCATGTCGCCCCGCTTTTTCATCTTGCGGATGCCTGGGCGACCTGGGCCGTGACCTGGGTCGGCGGGACCCACGTCTTGGTCAGGGAGTTCGACCCAAAATTGGTTCTTGAGACGATTGAGAGGGAGAGGGTGACGGTGACCAACCTCATCCCCACGATGCTCAACCTGATGGTCAACCATCCGGAGGCAGGAAGATTTGATTACAGTAGTTTAAGGGTACTTTTGAGCGGAGGGGCTCCCATTGCGCCCGAGGTGGTCCGAAAGATCGTCGAGACATTCAGATGCGACTACATCCAGACCTACGGGATGACCGAGACCAGCCCGTACCTGACCCTTTCGATTCTGAAGGATCACTTGAGGAAATTGCCTTATGAGGATCAACTTCGATTCAAATCGAAGACGGGAAGAGAGTTCATCGGCGTGGAGCTGAAGGTGGTCAACGAGAAGGGTGAGGAGGTTAAACGGGATGAAAAGGAGGTGGGAGAGATCATTGTCAGAGGGGACATTGTGACCCAGGGGTATTGGAAGCTACCCGAGGAGACCAGAAAATCGATAAAGGACGGGTGGCTCTACACAGGCGATATGGCGGTGATGGACGAGGAAGGCTATGTGACGATTGTCGACCGGAAGAAGGACATGATCCTGACCGGTGGGGAGAATGTCTACTCCACCGAGGTTGAGAATGTGCTCTATATGCATCCCGATATCTTAGAGTGTGCAGTGGTGGGTGTCCCCGATCAGAAGTGGGGTGAGGCGGTGAAAGGGATCGTCGTCTTGAAGCCCGGTCGAAATGCGAGTGAACAAGAGATCATCCAGTTCTGTAAGGACCGGATGGCTCATTATAAGGCCCCCAAATCGATCGATTTCATCGATGTCCTTCCGAGAACCGGTTCCGGTAAGATCCACAAAAAGGGTTTGAGAGACAAATACTGGGCAGGGTACGAGAAGAAAGTCCATTAGTCTTATCGACCCCTTTGAAGAGGATCTTATCATTATCTGATGGGGTTCAGATCCAAAGACGCAGCCCCTGAAGATTTGGAATTTTGATTCCTTTGTCTCCTTCTCCGGCCTGTATGCAATCACTCCTTGACAAAAATTCTTGTCTGGGTTAACGTTAACGCAATTTGAGGTGTGGGAAGTTAACCACCTAATAACGTTTACGTTTTAACGAATATCTGTAGAATTTGCTCAGCCCCTGGTTTAAGATAGACTTCAAAAAGGAGGACGAAGATGGAAGGCATGGATAAGATTGAGCGAAAGCCACTGCGGATAACGGATACGACATTTCGGGATGGGCATCAGTCGTCATTGGCGACGCGGATGAGGACAGAAGATATGGTCCCCATAGCGGAAGAGTTGGACCAGGTGGGATTCCATTCAGTGGAGATGTGGGGAGGCGCCACGTTCGATGTGGCCCATCGGTTTTTGGGGGAGGATCCCTGGGAGAGGATTAAGACCTTAAAGAAACTGATGCCGAAGACCCCGTTTCAGATGTTACTCCGGGGTCAGAATTTAGTGGGTTATCGTCATTACGCCGATGATCTGGTGGAGGCCTTTATTGAGAAGGCGGCCGAACTTGGAATCGATATCTTTCGTTGTTTCGATGCGGTCAATGATGAGCGTAATTTTGATACCGCCTTTAAGGTGATCAAGCGTTGCGGAAAGCATATTCAGGGGACGATCTGTTACTCCTTGACAGAACGGAGGATGGGAGGCCCGGTTTACAACCTCAACTATTATCTCGAGAAGGCGAAGATCCTGGTGGATATGGGATCGGATTCATTATGTATTAAGGACATGGCCGGGCTATTGGCTCCTTATGACGCGTTTGAATTGATAAAGGCTCTGAAAAAGACGATTAAGATCCCCATTCAACTTCACACCCATTATACCAGCGGGATGGCTTCGATGACCTATTTGAAGGCGATCGAGGCGGGCGTAGACATTGTTGATACAGCCCTGGCACCGTTTGCCCTTCGTTCTTCCCAGCCCGCTGTGGAACCGATCGTGGTGGCCCTGGAGGGGACGCCATGGGACACGAAGCTTGATCTTTCAAAACTTCTGAAACTGGGAGAGTATTTAGAGACGATCGCACCCAAATATCGGGACTTCTTAGATACGACGAAGATGGCGGTGATCGATACAGGGGTTCTGAAACATCAGATACCCGGAGGGATGATCTCAAACATGGTGAGCCAACTCAAGCAGCAGAATGCGGTCCACAGGATTTCGGAGGTTTATGCGGAGTTGCCCCGGACCCGGAAGGACCTTGGATACCCTCCACTCGTGACCCCGACCTCACAGATCGTAGGGGTTCAGGCGGTGCTCAACGTTCTCTTCGGTCGTTATAAGATGGTGTCAAGAGAGACGCAGGACTATGTCTACGGCCTTTACGGGAAGCCTCCTGTTCCAATATCGGATGAGGTCAAGAATGCCGTGCTCAAAGGATATAAGAAAGGAAAGGAGCCAATTACTTGCCGTCCTGCGGATACGATTGAACCTGAGTTGGAGAAGGTGAAAGAAGAGTCGAAGCCACTGGCCAAAGACCTTTCGGATACCTTGATCTATGCCCTTTTCCCCCAGACCGGAACGCAGTTTTTAAAATGGAAGTATGGGCTTGAGCCTGTGCCGGAAAAGATCAAACCGAAGACCTTGGAGGATGTGAAGCGGGAGGATGAGGCCATAGCCAAGGCCAAGGCCGAGGTTCAGAAGAAGGCTGCCCCATAACGAAAGGTGATCGAGCCTGAGCCTTTTGAGTCCACGATGGAGGCGAGGAGAGAATGATTACGATATTCTGGATTGCCTGTTTGATCATTGCCGTCACGATGGGGCTCTCTCTTTACAGGGGAGTGGCCGGCCCCGGGGTCTTTAATCGAACCGCAGCGGTCAATGTCATTGGAACAAAGACGATCGCCCTCCTGGTCATCATGGGATACTATTTCGAAAGACCCCACTTTTTCGATATCGCTCTGCTCTATGCCATGATGAACTTCATTGGCACTCTGGTATTTGCGAAATATCTCGAGAGGGGTGGGTTATGTTGATCGTCCATGTTGCCGTGACCGTGCTCCTGGGGATCGGCGCCTTCTTTCTCTTAGTCGGGTCCATAGGATTGCTGAGATTTCCAGATTTCTATACCCGGCTCCACGCCACAGGCAAGTGCGACACACTCGGGGGAGGACTGATCATCCTCGGCGCGATGATTTATCATCTCTTCCAGTATCCCGAAACGCTCCTCGTCTCTGCCAAACTTGCCTTCCTCATTTTTTTCGTCTTTATCGCCAATCCGACGGCAACCCATGCCATCATGAAAGCAGCATATAAAACAGGAGTGAAGCCCTGGCGTTTGGGGGAGGAGAGGAGATGAAGTTCAAGGGAAAGAGGTTCGGGATTCTCCTTACCTTTTGCATCATGGCGGTGTTCTGGGTTCTTCTATCCGGGATCTTTGATGCCTTCCACCTCATCTCCGGACTGGTCTGTTGCGCCATTGTGAGCCTGATCTCCCATGACCTCCTCGTTAAGGGTGAAAGTGAGAAAAAGCTTCTCAAATCGCTCCGGCTCCTGATCTATATTCCGTGGGAGCTGTGGCAGATCGTCTTAGCCAATATCGATGTGGCCTACAGGGTTTTGCATCCCAGGATGCCCATTGACCCTCAGATTATTGAATTTGAGACGACCCTTCGAGGGGACTTTTCCCTGGTCACCCTGGCCAATTCAATCACCCTCACACCGGGGACGATCACGATCGAGGTGGAGCCCGACCGAGGGAAATTCGTGGTGCACGCCATTGGCAAGGAGCCTGCGGATGCTCTTCTTGTAGATCAGACGATGCAAAAGAAAGTGGCCCATGTGTTTATGGAGACGGCAGTTAGGACAGAGGATCTGCCGACCAGAAAATGAAGGTCGTAGGTAATGGTTAGGGCAGAGATGCCAGTTTAGCAGATGGGTTAGGTCATCGGTCTTAAAGCTTTCACTTTACCCAAACTGGCTTCTTAACCATAGCCTTGTTCGAGGGAGATTAAGCCATCGTTGGAGGATTGCCCTGGAAAGGTGTTTTGCAGGGGGCCTTTAAATGATCTTGTCCATTGACCTCATCCTGCTGTTCTTTGTTGTGCTGATCGCTGTGGCAGCGATCACGCTCAGAGACCTTTTGAGCGCGGTGATTCTTTTGGGGGCTTACAGTTTCCTCATGGCATTGATCTGGGTCGAACTGCAGTCCGTGGATGTGGGTTTTACCGAGGCGGCAGTCGGCGCCGGCGCCACGACCGCATTCCTTATTGCAGCTGTCTCCAGAACAACGAGGTGGGAGAAGAAGAAATGAGAGGGCTGAGGCTGATCACCCTCATTTTGATCATTCTTCTTTGCGGCCTTTTTGCTTACGTGGCCGAGGACATCCCGGTCTTTGGCGATCCGGATGCACCCGCGATCAAGTCTGTTGAGCTCTTCACCATGAAGGGAGCTGAGGGGGTCTCACTTTTAAACCGGCAGATCGTCCCGGGTCCATTATCGGGAGAGTTGGTGAGACGAGGGTTTCCGCGTCCCTCTCGTGTTGAGAAGGCAGCTGGCCGTGAGGGTGAATGGAATGGTTTCATCAAGAAAGAGGAACCCCGTTACGCAGCGGAGGAGAAGTATTATCGGATAGAGAGAGAGGGGGATGATCTGAGGGTGTCTCGGTATGCCTTTGTCGTCCGATGGATGGAAAAAGGGTTAGAGGAAACTGCAGTTCCGAACATGGTCACCTATGGTCTGGCCGACTACCGGGGATATGACACCCTGGGAGAGACGACGGTGATCTTCACTGCGGGAGTTTCTGTGATTCTGTTGCTCAGGAGGCGAAGCAGGCTTTGAAGGAAGAACAGGGAGAGAGAGACGTCATCATCGAGACCGTGGCGCGTGTCATGATCCCCTTTATTCAGCTCTTCGCGCTCTACGTGATCATCCATGGAGCCGGAGGGCCAGGAGGAGGGTTCCAGGGAGGTGTTGTCTTTGCGTCGGGTTTCATCTTATATATCATCGCCTTCAACCTCGCCGGTGGAAGGAAAAGATTCCCAGAATCGGCCAATACCATTTTGAGCTCTGTAGGATTATACATCTATGCCGGCATCGGGCTCCTCGCCATCCTTTTCAGTTTTGGAGCAGCTCAGTATCTGAACTATGGATTCATTCCCTTCACCTCCCATTTTGAAGAGAACAGGGCCCTTGGCATGGACTTTGTTGAGATGGGCATAGGGATCACGGTCATGGCGATCATCGCCTCCATCTTCTTTGACCTCGCGGAGAAGGATGAGAAACAGAAAGAGGGAGAGGACGGATAAAGAGAGTTGGGAGTTTATGGTTATGACCCCGAAGTCAGGGTTGCCGGACACGAGGCAAGGATACGATAAGAGGGGGTTAAGATAATGGAGTGGTTTATCGCAAAGATCTTCGCCAAGTATAATTACTGGATCTTTATCATCCTGATGATGATCGGTTTCTACGGGATCGTTGCAAAGGATAACCTCATCAAGAAGATCATCGGCCTCAACATATTCCAGACGGCGATCTTTCTGTATTTTATCTCCCTGGGAGCGGTCAGGGGCGGAACAGCCCCCATCGTCGACGAAGAGATCATCCGCAAGGGATATGTCTATGCCAATCCGCTTCCCCATGTCCTTATCCTGACGGCCATTGTCGTCTCTGTAGCCACGACAGCGGTCGCCCTTTCCCTGGTGATCCGTATGAACCAGGAGTACGGCACAATCGAAGAGAGCGAAATTATCCAGAAGCTGGGTGAAGGAGGAATGACCCGGACCGATTAGACCATGGCTCGGGCTGGATCAAAGTTACGAGGCCTGAAAATGGACGATGAACGATGAACCATGAATGATGAACAAAAGACAATGAACTGTTGATCGTCCATCGTCGTTACCGTGAGAAGGGCCGCTTCATTTTCTAATTGGGACTATGTTAAGTTTTGTGGAACATCTTCCTGTCCTGGTGGTCGTCATCTCGCTCCTGTCTGCGATCACGATCTTCATCACAGGATGGATCAACAAAAAAACGGCCTGGTACATCTCCACCGCCACCCTTCTCAGCCAATTCATCTCTTCCATCTTTATCTTACATCATGTCATGACCGTGGGTCCCATCCGTTACCGGCTGGGAGGATGGGTGCCGCCCTGGGGGATCGAGTATGTGATGGATGCACTCAACGCTTATGTCCTGGTCATCCTTCTCTTCCTCGGTCTGGTCTGCGTCATCTATTCAAAAAGAAATATTGACCATGAACTCCCTGATAAGGGCGTCTCCTTTTATACCGTTTACCAGCTGCTGATTACCGGGCTCTGCGGCATCACGGTCACGGGCGATATTTTCAACATGTACGTTTTCATTGAGATTACATCCCTTTCCGCTTATGCCCTCATCGCATCAAGAGGCAAGATCGCCCTGAAGGCCAGCTTTACCTATCTGGTTCTGGGTTCCATTGGTGCCTGTTTCTTCCTGCTGGGAATAGGGTTTCTCTATTCGGTGACCGGTTCGCTCAACATCCATGACCTGTCCTTGCTGCTGCCTCCCTTGTACGGCAACAGAGTGGTGCTGGCAGCCTTTGTCTTCTTCATCGTGGGATTGAGCATCAAGATGGCCCTCTTCCCGCTTCATACTTGGCTGCCCGATGCCCATGCCTTTGCCCCCGCGGAGATCAGCGCGATGCTCTCCGGCATCATCATTGAGATTTCGACCTATGCCTTCATCCGGGTGGCCTTCTCCGTATTCACGGCCAGGTTTCTTCAGTCGCTACCTGTATTCGACATCCTTTGCTGGCTGGCCGCAGCCGCAATTATCATCGGCTCGGTTCTCGCCATCAGCCAGACGAATTTAAAAAGGATGCTGGCCTATTCGAGCGTTGCCAATATGGGTTATATCGTTTTGGCCCTCGGCCTGTCGATCTCTGCACGGAAAGCGCCCTGGGGGGGGCTCAACCCTTCCATGATGCATATCCTGAATCACGCTTTGATGAAGGGATGCCTCTTTCTCGTCGCGGGCGCATTCATCTATAAGGCGGATCTCTGGGAGATCAGGGATTTTCGAGGATTGGGGAGAAGGATGCCCTACACCTGCGCTGCATTTGTGATCGCCGCACTCTCCATGATCGGGATCCCGCCGAGTGTGGGTTTTGTATCGAAGCTCTATATCATCCTTGCCTCCATCGAGGCAAAGAAATTCTTCTTCGTGCCCGTTCTGCTCCTCAGTTCTCTTCTGAATCTGATCTACTTCTGGCGTGTGATCGAAACGATGTATATGAAGAGGGTCGAAGGGAAGGACTCTGCCCATACCTCCCATGAACTTCATCTCCAAAAGGAAGAAATCCCCCTCGGCATGCTGGCGCCGATCTGGGTGTTGGCTTCTCTCTGCGTCATCATGGGAATTCTTTGGCTCGCCAACATTCCCATCCCCCTCCTGAATCAGATCAATTCCACTTTTGGACTGGGCGGAATACGATGATGGAGATACCGGAGACTCTTAAACCTCTCTTTGCTCTCGGATGCCCTGCGCTGGCCGCGATCCTCATTCTGGTCTTCGGCAGAAGACCAAATCTCAGGGAAGGCGTGACCCTGTTGGCAAGCCTCTCGCAGTTCTCGATCATTCTCTCCATGGCCTCCAGGGTCGTGTCCGGAGTGAAGATCCAATCCTATCTCTTTCCTATTGTCCCGGGCATCTCCTTTGGATTTCGCGTGGATGCCTTTGGTCTTCTGTTTGCGCTTACTGCTTCTTCCCTTTGGATTTTGGTCTCCATATATTCCATCGGGTATATGCGCGCATTGAAGGAACATGCCCAAACGCGCTTTTATTTCTGCTTTGCCCTTGCGATCTTAGGGGCAGTGGGCGTTGCCCTCTCCGGGAATCTGGTTACGATGTATATCTTCTACGAGATCCTGACCATCTCCACCTATCCATTGGTTGCCCATGAACAATCCCAGGAAGCGATTTTTGCTGGAAGAAAGTATCTTGCTTATTTGCTGACCTCGGGCGTCTTTCTCCTGGCGGCCATTGTGTTTACCTATGCCACAGCGCAGACGACCGATTTCAACCCAGGAGGCATCCTGTCGCTCACCTCTTCATCCCGGTCGACATTAATCACCCTGTTCATCCTCTTCATCCTTGGATTCATGAAAGCGGCTTATATGCCTTTCCATTCCTGGCTCCCAGCGGCCATGGTGGCACCCACTCCGGTGAGCGCCCTTTTACATGCGGTCGCTGTGGTGAAAGCTGGTGTCTTTGGTATTGTCAGAACCGTAGCTTATATCTATGGAATCGATTTGATGCGGGAACTCGGGCTTGGTATTCTGCTTGCCTCCTTTGCTGGGGTTACGATGATTGTCGCTTCCCTTTTTGCGATCGCCCAGGACAATTTGAAAAGAAGGCTGGCTTACTCGACTATCAGTCAACTCTCATACATTGTCTTTGGCGTTGCGCTTCTGAGTCCTATGGGCATCACAGGGGCCATCCTGCACATCCCCTTTCACGGATTTATGAAGATCACCCTTTTTCTCTGTGCGGGTTCCATTCTTGTTGCTTCTGGGAAAAAGAACATCAGTGAGATGGGAGGCATCGGACATTCCATGCCCATCACAATGCTGGCCTTTACTGTTGGAGCCCTCGGGATGTGTGGTCTACCTCCTGCCTGTGGATTCGTCAGCAAATGGTTCCTCGGTTTAGGCACAGTAGAAGCGGACAGCCTCCTCTTTTTAGCGGTGCTGCTGATCAGTTCCCTGCTGGATGTGGTCTACTTCTTCCCCATAGTGTACATCGCTTTCTTTGGCGATCGGGAAAGAGGAACATTGAATCTGAGCGAAGGAAGGATGATGAAAGAAGCACCCTTGTCCATGGTTATACCGCTGAGCATCACTGCCCTTTTTTCCATTATTTTCTCTTTCCCGAATCCCATTACCAGTATGTTGTTCGACCTTGTCAGGCTGGCGATTAGTCATTGAGGAGGTGAATGGATCAGGATGAAAATTAAGGTCAAACATTTGTTCGGGGTTCTTTATGGATGCCTTTTTTTAAGTATTTTGGCGGGTTTTTTTGTTCATCTCTATCTTCATCCTGAAGTCCACTTTTTTTGGGAAAGGTTACCGGTTTTCAGTGCCGTATATGGCTTTATCGGTTGTATTATGATCATCCTTGGTTCAAAAGCGATAGGGCATCTTTGGCTGCAGAAAGATGAAGATTATTATGAGAAACACGAATAAATTCGGGGGCGAGGACATAGATGACTGAGTGGTTTCATCCTGGGCTCATTTACCTCATTGGGGCACTTCTGATTCCCTTGTTCAGGGGAAGGCTGAAAAAGGTTTATCTTCTCTCTCTTCCTATCCTGGCTTTTGTCAACCTTCTGCTCATATCAAATGGGTTTTTTTTACCGGAAGGAAAAACATGGGTTCTTCCTTTCCTGGGGTATGATCTGGTCCTTGGCAGGATTGACAGGCTAAGCATGGTTTTCGCCTATGTCTTTGTCATCGCCTCCTTCTGCATGATGCTCTATGCTCTCCATGTCAAGGAGGAGGGAGAACATGTGGCTGCCTATCTCTACGTCGGTAGCACCTTGGGAGTCGTTTTTGCAGGGGACCTCTTTACCCTCTTCTTCTTTTGGGAGGTGATGGCATGGTCTGCACTCTATCTCATCTGGTATCGAAAAACGAGGGCTGCCTACGGAGCCGGCCTTCGATATATCCTGGTCCACTTTTTCGGCGGCCTTTGTTTGCTGGGAGGAATTCTCCTCCATTTCCACGCAACCGGTTCGATTGCCTTTGAAATCTTTCCGTGGGGAGGTGAGTCGAGCGGAATCCCTTTAGCTTCCGTTCTCATCCTCCTCGCCTTCGTCATTAATGCCGCTGTCCCTCCCTTCCATGCATGGCTGTCTGATGCCTATCCTGAAGCAACGGTTACAGGAGCAGTATTTTTAACTGCTTTTACTACGAAGAGTGCCATTTATGCGCTGATCAGGGGTTTCCCGGGTTTGGAGATCCTCGTATGGTCAGGGGCCATCATGGCGGTGTATGGGGTGGTCTTTGCTGTTCTTGAAAATGATATCAGGAGGCTTTTGGCCTACCATATTATTTCCCAGGTAGGCTACATGGTCGCCGGGGTCGGGATGGGCGTGATGGGAACAGCCGCCGGAGAGATGGCTCTCAATGGGGCCGCGGCCCACGCCTTCTGTCACATTTTGTATAAGGCTCTCCTTTTCATGGGGGCGGGAGCAGTCCTTCATGTTACCGGGAGGAGTAAACTGACAGAACTGGGGGGCCTATACAGATACATGCCCGTTACATTCCATCTTTATATGGTGGGTGCTTATTCGATTTCTGGATTCCCCTTATTCAATGGATTTGTGAGCAAGACAATGGTCGTCCAAGCCTCAGCGATGTGGCATATGCCAATAGTGTGGCTGATGCTCGAAGGCGCATCCATAGGAACATTTCTCCATACAGGGCTGAAACTTCCCTGGGGGACCTGGTTTGCAAAGGATAAACCTGTATGCGAAGGTAAGGAACCTCCTATGAATATGCTCGTTGCGATGGGCCTTACCTCCTTTTTGTGCATCGTTCTTGGGGTGTATCCTAAGCTCCTTTATGACCTGCTTCCTTATCCTGTTCATTATCAACCTTACGCACCTGCCCATTTGGTCTCCATGTCTCAACTTCTCGGGTTTACTTTTATCGCCTTTTGGCTTTTGAGAAGAAAGCTCTATGGCGAACGGACCATCACGCTCGATACCGATTGGTTCTATCGTTTTGCTGGCAAATGGGTGATTTGGTTCTGCGAAAAACCTCTGATGGCCTTCGCAGACTTTGTTGATGAGAAGGTGATGGACCTGGTCCATTTTCTCGTCTGGTTTAGCAGGAATCCGGCGGCGGCTTTAAACATAAAGGGAAAAGAATTGAAGTTGAAGGCCGGGATGCTGGTTTCAAACCCTGTAGGGCTGAGGGAATATGAACGAATGATCGAAGAGGAGAGGAAAAGATATCCCGGAGAACTTCCAAAATTGACATTGGGCGCTTCCCTCGTCTTAGTCCTCCTCTCCTTTTCTGTCTATCTAATTCTATACCTATTGGTGAAGTAAGCGGGACAGTTAGTTTTTAAGTTTTTGATTTTATAAGCAAATTCGAACCGGATTGAAAACCTGAGACCATTGTGTTATCGTTAACGCAAAAGGATGAAAAAGAGGATCACCATAAAGGATATTGCCCGAATGGCCAATGTCTCTCATACCACGGTCTCAAGGGCGCTCAATAACAAATCCCGTATCCGGACTGAGACAAAAGAAAGAATTCTTTCCATTGCAAGAGAGTTAAACTACCAGCCTGACTTCATCGCGCGAAGTCTCGTGATGAGACGAACCAAGACCTTAGGCCTTGTCATCACGACCATCGCCAACCCTTTTTACACGGAGCTGGCCCAAGGGATCGAAACGACGGCCAGGGGATTGGGATACAATATCATTCTCTGCTCTACCCAGAATGATCTGTTGAACGAAAAACAGTATATTGACATGCTACGGAGCAAGGGTGTAGATGGTATTATCTTCACCTCCGCTCAATTAGGCGATCCCAATATCTGTGCTTTGGCGGAGGAGGGGTTTCCGATCATCCTGGTCAATCGGAGGACTTATCATCCCGTCGTCAAGGAGAGGGTGGACTATGTGGGGGTGGATAACACCCTCGGCGGCTTTTTGGCCGTTGAACACTTGGTCAGGCTTGGCCATAAAAGGATCGGGATGATCGGCGGATCCTCAGAATCCTCTGTGGGCTTCGAACGTCTGGAGGGTGGGAAAAGAGCGTTCGAGACTTACCAGATCGAGAAAAGGGATGAATACTTTGTGGAGGGTGATTTCTTAAAAGAGTCGGGCTATCAAGGGGCCAGGCGTTTTCTCAAAATGGCGGAGCCGCCAACCGCCATCTTTGCTACAAACGATTACATGGCACTGGGTGCTTATCAGGCGATCCTCGAGGAAGGGGTGAAGATCCCGGAGGAGATGGCGTTAGTCGGATTTAACGATATTGAATTTACTTCGATGAAAGGAATTGAGCTGACCACGATCGGCCAAAAAAAGTTTGAGATGGGGGCTCTGGCTGTAAAGATGCTGGTGGAGAGGGTTGAAGGGGGTGAGATGAAGCCCCTGGGCAAGGAGGTCTTGTTGAAGCCTGAACTGATCATCCGGAGGACCTGTGGATTCCATTTGAAAGGCTATCAGATAGATTCTCGAAAAAGGCATGGGGTAAATCATATTATATCCGAAGCACGGCATCCTAAATAACTACGACCATGGACAATGAACCATGAACAGTGACCATTGAAGTATGGACAATGGCGATAAATCTTTGTTCATCGTTCTACGTCTATCGTCTATCGTTTATTCAAGAGAGGAGGGAATTCCATGGGAAGAAAGAAGATTTCCATTATCGGTGCAGGGTTTGTGGGAGCGACGGCAGCTCACTGGGCTGCGGAAAAGGAGCTGGGTGATGTCGTTGTGGTGGATATCATTGAAGGACTTCCTCAGGGGAAGGCGCTCGATCTTTTTGAGGCATCGCCGATCGAGGGGTTCGATGCGAGGGTGATCGGCACGAATTCCTATGAGGAGACGAAGGACTCGGATGTCGTGATCATCACCTCAGGAGTTCCCCGGAAGCCGGGCATGAGCAGAGAGGATTTGCTGGATGTCAACCGGAAGATCATCGAATCGGTTGTCGCTCAGGTGGTGGAGAGGTCTCCTCGGGCCTTTCTGATTATCGTCACCAATCCTCTCGACACCATGACCTACCTGGCCTACAAGAAGAGCGGGTTTCCGAGAGAGAGGGTGATGGGCATGGCAGGGGTGCTGGATACAGCGCGGTTCAGAGCTTTTATTGCGATGGAGTTAGGGGTCTCGGTGGAGGATATCCAGGCCCTCCTCTTAGGGGGCCATGGAGATGAGATGGTCCCGCTTCCCCGATATACGACGGTCAGCGGAATTCCGCTCTCACAGCTTCTTCCCAGGGAGAAGATTGAGCGTCTGGTCGACCGGACGCGAAAGGGCGGTGCAGAGATCGTCAACCTCCTGAAAACAGGGAGCGCCTTCTATGCACCCTCTGCTGGCGCTGTCCAGATGGCCGAGGCAATTCTGAAAGATAAGAAACGGATCCTTCCCTGTTGCGCCTATCTCCAGGGGGAATATGGCTTGAAAGATATCTGCTTCGGGGTGCCGGTCAAATTGGGGGCAAAGGGAGTGGAAGCGATCATCGAACTCGAATTGACAGAGGAAGAGAAGGCCCTTGTGGCGAAGTCAGCCGATAGCGTGAAGAAGAGCATTGCAGAGTTGAAACTATAGTCGTGAATGGTGAATCGTGTTGGTGAATCGTAGGGAAAAATCTATCGATAGATGGCCGCCGGTTTATTCTTCACGACTCACGAATCACGATTCACGGATCACGCCTGCGTGCTGGAACGTAGGCACTTCGGCGTACAGACACGGATCACGAGGATAAGATGCGAGAGATCGATGTGAAGTTGATCACGGCGAAGGTACGAGATCTTTGCATGGAGGCCAATACCGATCTGGGTGAGGATGTGCTCCAGGCCTTTGATCGAGCCTTAAGGGAGGAGGAATCCCCACTGGCCCGGGAGATATTGAAGGAGTTGAAGGAGAACGCCCGGATTGCAAAAGAGGAGAAGGTGGCGATCTGCCAGGATACAGGCTTTGCCGTGGTCTTCGTGGAATTGGGTCAGGATGTTCACCTCGTGGGAGGAGATCTGAAAGAGGCCATCTTTGAAGGGGTGCGTCAGGGTTATCGGGATGGATACCTAAGAAAATCGATCTGCCATCCCTTCACTCGGGCGAATACGGGTGATAACACCCCTCCCATCATCCATACGGAAATCGTTCCCGGTGAGAAGATTAAGATCGTGGTCGCTCCCAAAGGCGGGGGCAGTGAAAATATGAGCCGGGTGATGATGCTGACTCCATCGGATGGGGTTGAGGGCATCAAACGGTCCGTCATTGAGAGAGTGAGAGAGTCAGGTTCAAATCCCTGCCCTCCCACCATTGTTGGAGTTGGGATCGGTGGGACGTTTGAGCAGGCCGCTCTCCTTGCAAAGAAGAGTCTGCTCCGACCTCTCGGGAGTAAGAATGCGGACCCTGAGTTAGGAAAGCTGGAGGCTGAGATATTGACTGGGATCAATAAGCTTGGAATCGGACCACAGGGATTGGGGGGTCGGACGACCTCGTTGGCTGTCCACATCCTGATGATGCCCTGCCATATCGCCAGCTTTCCCCTGGCCGTGAACATCCAGTGCCATGCCCATCGGCACAAGGAAACAGAAATTTAAGGAGGTGAGGAAGTGAGGAGATGAGGAGATAGGGTTTTCCGTTTCTCCCTACCCCCTTATCGCCTCACTTCCCCAAAGGAGCGATATGAGCGAGCCTATTCGATTAAGGACACCTCTGACGGACGAGGATGTGGAACGACTGAAGATCGGAGACCGAGTGTTGCTAAACGGGGTCATCTACACCGGAAGGGATGCAGCGCACAAGAGGCTTTTCGACCTTTTGAGGGAAGGGAAGGCACTTCCTTTTGACCTCAAAGGACAGATCATCTACTACGTCGGTCCTGCACCCGCCAAACCCGGGCAGGTCTTTGGATCCGCGGGTCCAACGACCAGTTATCGTATGGATGCCTATTCCCCGTCCCTCATCGAAAAAGGGCTGAAGGGGATGATCGGAAAGGGGATGCGATCGCAAGACGTGAAAGAGGCGATGAAGAGACATAAAGCGGTCTACTTTGCTGCGACCGGCGGGGCGGGTGCGCTTTTGGCCAAACGGGTGAAGAAGGCGCGAATCATTGCTTATGAGGACCTCGGACCGGAGGCGATCCGGGAGTTGGAGGTTGAAGATCTACCTGTGATCGTCGTCAATGACGTTCGGGGGAATGATCTCTATATCGAAGGGGAGAAGAAATATCATAAAGATTAAGGTCAAGGGTTAGGCTAAGGGCAAAGCGTTTTCTTAACCTGAACCTCATCCTCAACCCACTTTGGATTGTGGAGGCCTGAGAATGGAAAGAGTAAATCCTGGGTCCCTCAGGGCATGGCTGATACTTCCTCGTTTCCAGTTTTTACCGCTCACCGTCATCCTGGCCTCTTTAGGCACGGCTATCGCTGCCTATGAAGGCTATTTTCATCTCGGCCATTTTCTTCTGGCGATGTTCGGCTCCATCCTCGTCCATATGACGGTCAATGTGATCAATGACTATTACGACTATGTGGACGGGATCGATCTGAATACCGAGAGGACCCCTTTCAGCGGAGGCAGTGGGGTTCTTCCGTCATCTCTTCTAAGGCCGAAGCAGGCCTTCTGGTTCGCTACGATCTGCCTGTTGGTCGCAATGGTGATCGGAGCCTATTTCTGCATGGTGAAGGGCTGGCTGCTCTTTCCTCTCCTCCTCGTCGCTGGATTTTCGGCCTATTTCTATAATGTTTACCTATCGAAATGGTTAATGGGTGAATTCTTTGCAGGCCTCAATTTTGGACCACTCCTCGTCCTCGGTGCCTACTACGTCCAGACAGGGAGATATAGCTGGGAGCCATTGGTCGCATCCGTTGCGCCAGGCATCCTGACCTCCACCCTTCTCTTTTTGAACGAATTTCCCGACCAAGAGGCGGATCAGAAGGGTGGCAGAAGGCACCTGGTCATTGCAATGGGAAAGAGGAAGGCCAGCTTCTTCTATGTAGTTTTGATCGCCGCGTCCTATCTCTCCATCGTCATCGGGGTCATGACAAGGATGATGCCCCTGCTGACCCTCATCGGCCTGGGGACGATCGGCTTTGGTTGGAAGGCGGCTCAGGGTGCCTTGAGGTACTATCATGACACCCATCGACTGGTTCCTGTCCTGGGGATGAATGTCATCACCATCTTAGGGACTCAAGCCCTTTTGACGGTCGGTTACGTGATCGCCACTTTCGTATAACCCCTTGGTAGAAAGAGGCCAGGGGGTTAAGATTTTTGCCTGTGGAGAGAAGCGATGAAGATAGAGCTGACGAGACAGAAGGTTCACAACGAATTTGCAAAGAAGGTGGAGCTGATCAGCGGGCAGAATCTCTTCGCCTGTTATCAGTGCGGGAATTGCACAGCGGGGTGTCCGATTTCCTTCGCGATGGAGATCGGTCCTCATGAAGCCATTCGTTATACCCTTCTCGGTCTGGAAGAAGAGGTCCTTGGAGTGAATACTTTTTGGCTCTGCGCCTCCTGCCTTCAGTGTACATCGAGATGTCCGAAGGGGATCGATATCGCCAGGGTAATGGATGCCTTACGAATGGTCGTGTTGAGAAGAAAGGAGAGGAGGGATCACATTCAGATTTCCGAATTTCCAGAAGGATTTTTGGAAAAGGTTCCTCAGATCGCGTTTATCAGTGGATTCAGAAAGTTCCTTTCCTAATCAAAGCCAGGGCATGGAGTTGTTCTTTTTTAACGCTATGCAGGTAGGAGTTGTGGATGGATTACCTTTATTTTCCAGGATGCACCCTTTATACGAAGGCAAAGAATTTCGATCAGACAGCCCGGAACTGTTCTCTTCTTCTGGGATTTGAGCTGAAGGAGCTTCCCAATTGGACCTGTTGCGGAGCGACCTTTCCCTTAGCAACCGACAACCTGATGGCCCTCCTTCCCCCTGCGAGGATCCTGGCCAGTGCGAGGGAGCAGGGCACGGTCCTCACCACGCTCTGCGCCGTCTGCTTTAACGTGATCAAGAGGACGAATCGGCTCTTTCAGGAAGACGGCGAGAAGAGGGATAAGATCAACAATTTTATCGAAAAGAATTATCAGGGTGACCTCCGGGTGGTCCATTACCTGGAAATCCTGAAGCAGGAAGTCGGATTTCCCCAGCTCAAGGAGAGGGTGAAGAGACCTTTGACCGGGCTCCGGGCAGCCCCGTATTATGGGTGTATGCTCCTCCGTCCCTTTGAGGAGATGGAATTTGATGACAAAGAGAGACCCACGATTTTTGAAGGGTTCTTAGAGGCATTGGGAGCAAAGGTGGTCGAGTTCCCCTATAAGATCGAATGCTGTGGGTCCTTCCAATCCGTGGGTTCGCCCGATGTGGCCACAGAGTGTGCCTACAAGATCCTGGGCTCTGCCATGAAGAACGGAGCAGAGGTGGTCGTCTCCACGTGCCCGATGTGTACCTTCAACATCGATCACAAGCAGTCTGACATCAAGCAGAAGTATCTGGACTTCAAAACGATCCCGGTCCTCTATTTTACCCAACTGCTCGGAATCGCCATGGGCCTTGACCATCGAACCCTCGGATTTGAGCAGAACTTTGTTGATCCTTTACCATTGTTGAAGGGGAAAGGGCTCGTATAGATGAAAGGCAATGGTGCCTTTGTAAAAAGGGCGATGGTGATCGGTGGAGGGATTGCTGGAATCTCTGCCTCTCTTGATTTGGGAAATGCGGGGTATGATGTGGTTCTGGTGGAGAAACTTCCCTCGATCGGAGGCCGGATGCTTCAGCTTTCGGAAACCTTTCCGACGCTGGACTGCGCCCAGTGCACCTTGACCCCTAAGACAGTGGAGACAGGCCAGCATCCTCGAATCAAACTGGTCACCTATTCAGAAGTGGAGGGGATTGAGGGAAAGGCTGGAGATTTCTCGGTGAGCATCCGGAGAAAGGCGGCCTACGTCGATTGGGAGAGGTGCACGGGTTGCGGCCTCTGTCAGCAGAAATGCCCCTCGAAGAATCCATCTGAATTTGATCGAGGGATGGGACTGGGCAAGGCGATCTATACGCTATCGCCGCAGGCCGTTCCGAACAAACCTGTGATCGATCCCTCTCACTGTCGGTACTTTAAAGAGGGGAAGTGTCGGGTGTGTGAAAAGATCTGTCCGGTCAAAGCGATCGACTATGAACAGAAGGATCGCCTAGTGGAGGAGAGGGTCGGGGCCATTGTGGTCGCCGTCGGTTTTGATTTGATCCCGAAAGAGAGCTTTGGGGAGTATGGATATGGCGAACTCCCCGATCTGATCGATGGCCTTGCCTTTGAAAGGCTCAATTCAGCCTCCGGCCCGACCACCGGTGAGATCAGGAGGCCCTCAGATGGAAAAGTCCCGAAGGAGGTGGTCTTCATCCAGTGCACGGGATCAAGGGACCCTGAACGTTATATGCCCTATTGCTCCCGGGTCTGTTGCATGTACACGGCCAAGCACGCCCGGCTCTACAAACATAAAGTCCATGATGGTCAGGCCTATATCTTCTATATGGATATCCGTTCAACGGGCAAGGGTTATGAGGAGTTCATCCAGCAGGGGATGGAAGAGGAGGGGATTCTCTATCTGAGGGGAAGGGTCTCCCGAATCTTCAGGGATGGAGAGAAGCTGATCGTCTGGGGTGCGGACACATTAACCGGAAGGAAGGTTGAGGTTTCTGCAGACCTGGTGGTCCTGGCTACGGCCATGACCCCGCGAAAAGAGGCAAAGGAACTGGCCAAGAAACTGGGGATCGAGGCCGATGACCACGGGTTCCTGACCGAGGCTGAGAGGAAATTGAGGCCTGTGGAGACCAAGGTCGAAGGAATCTATCTCGCAGGCTGTGCCCAGGGGCCGAAGGATATTGCGGATTCCGTGGCCCACGCCAATGCTGCAGCGAGCAAGGTTCAGGCGCTGTTTGCAAAACATTAAAGCATAATATCGAAATTCGAAGCACGAAATCCGAAACAGACACGAATTCTCCAAATAACAATGACCCAAACAAGAGTAATTGGTTTAGAATTTTGAAATTTGAAATTTAGGATTTGTTTCGAGTTTCGATATTCGGATTTCGAATTTATTCACAAACATGATTGTTACGATCAGAGCGAGTTAGGCATATTAGAAGCGCATCATGAGAAAGCTGGGTGTCTTTATCTGCCACTGTGGCGTCAATATTGCGGGAACGGTTGATGTGAAATCGGTCGCCGAAGAGATGGGCAGGGTGGAAGACGTTGCCCACAGCACGGATTACATCTACATGTGTTCTGAGCCAGGGCAGCAGATCATCCGGGAGGCCATTCGTGAGAAAGGGCTGGAGGGGGTGGTGGTCGCTTGCTGCTCGCCCAGCATGCACGAGAACACATTCCGAAAGGCGGTCAAGTCTCAAGGGATGAACCCTTATCTCTGTGAGATCGCCAATATCAGGGAACAGTGTAGCTGGGTTCATCAGAAGGATAGAGAAGAGGCAACCCGAAAGGCAGCGGAGATCATTTTAGCCACCCTTGAGAAGGTGAGAAAGAATGAATCCCTTGAACCGATTGCGATGGCCATCGATCGGAGGGTGTTAGTGATCGGCGGAGGGATTGCGGGGATGACCGCTGCCCTCGATCTGGCTGAAGGGGGGTATGGGGTCGTCCTGATCGAAAGAGAGCCTGGCCTGGGCGGGCACATGGCTCAACTCTCGAGAACCTTTCCGGACCTTGACCCGGCTCTTCCCGGGCTGGTCGCAAAGGCCTCCGCGGTCGAAAGACATCCGAAGATCAACCTTCTCTGTTATTCAGAGCTCGAGGACGTGAAGGGTTATGTTGGGAATTTCGATCTGACCGTCCGGAAAAAGGCGACGCTGGTCGATTGGGAGAAATGCAACGGGTGTGGCGATTGTATAAGGGATTGTCCAGTGGAGTACGCCTCTCCGTTTGAGAGGGGTCTGGGGATGCGAAAAGCGATCGATCTCTTCTATCCAGACTCTGTTCCCAGCAAGCCTGTCATCGATCGGGAACACTGCCAGTATTTCCTGGATAAGGGATGCAGACGGTGTGAGGAGATCTGCCCTAAGAAGGCGATCAACTTTGCACAGAAGGATGAGCGGATCGAGCTCAAGGCCGGAGCCATTGTCGTTGCGACCGGATACGAGCTCTATCCGATGGAGCGGTTGGGAGAGTACGGATATGGTCAGATTCCCGATGTGATTGACGGCCTGGCCTTCGAACGGATGCTCTCTCCCAATGGCCCGACCAGAGGGAAGATCCTCAGGCCCTCCGATGGGAAGGTGCCGAAGGAGATGGTCTTTATCCAGTGCGTGGCATCAAGAGATCCGGATCGATATATGCCTTACTGCTCCAGGGTCTGCTGCATGTACACAGCCAAACACGCCTCCTTCTATAAAGAGCAGGTTCCGGATGGGCAGCCCTATATCTTCTACATGGATATCCGCTCGGACTGCAAAGGCTATGAGGAGTTCCTTCAGAAGACGATCGAAGAGAGGGGGCTCCTTTACCTCAGAGGCCGGGTGTCAAGGGTCTTCCAGGACGATGGCAAGGTGAGGGTGCTTGGAGTGGATACCCTGACTGGAAGAATGGTGGAGGTGGCAGCCGACATGGTGGTCTTGGCCACGGCCATCGTTCCGAGTCCAGGGGTGAAAGATCTGGCAGCCAAATTGAGAGCAACGGTGGATCGACACGGTTTTTTGACGGAGGCCCATATCAAGCTCTATCCCGTGGAGAGTTCGACCAAAGGGATCTACCTTGCAGGATGCGGCCAGAGCCCGAAGGACATTTCAGACACGGTCTCTCAGGCATCAGCCACGGCCAGCAAGATTCAGGCCCTGCTCTCAACGGACAAACTCCTTCAGGATCCCCTGATCGCCTTTGTCGACGAGGGGATCTGCAGCGGATGCGGGATCTGCGTGGAGATCTGTCCCTATGAAGCGAGGGAGATGGATCGGCGTCGAGGGATTTCCGTCGTTCACGAAGCCCTTTGCCAGGGATGCGGAGCGTGCATCGCTGCCTGTCCGAATTTTGCATGTGAACTGCGCAACAGCTCTGCGAGTCAGACCCTTCGGATGGTCGATACGTTTGTGGCTTAGGGGACCGCTATGCGCATAACGCTGAGCGCTTAGCGTCCTTCAGAGTTAAGGAGGAGATAAAATTGGAATCGGTTGTCGAAACTGTAAAAACTGGTACCTCTTTCTTGGAAGAGGCCAAAAGGCGGAGCGGAGAGGATCTCAGCCTCTGTTACCAGTGTCTGAAGTGTACGGCAGGCTGTCCGACTGCACCCTTCATGGACGTCCGGCCCAATAACCTCATCCGGATGATTCAGATGGGAAGGAAGGAGGAGGTGCTCGGAAGCAGCGCCATCTGGCTCTGCGTCTCCTGCGAGACCTGCGGGACGCGATGTCCCAACAAGATTGATATCGGTGTGTTGATGGATGCGCTAAGAGAGATGGCCATTGAGGAGGGGATACCGGCCAAGGAGAGGAATATCCATCTGCTTCATGAGGCCTTTGTTCAGAGCATCAAACGGGGAGGAAGGGTTCATGAGGCGACCATGCTGATTGACTATAAACTGAGAAGCAGGGATTTCCTGACAGACCTCATCCCCGGCATGATGCTGTTTCTAAAAGGTAAGATCCCGCTCTTCCCCAGCTTCATCAAGGGAAGGGAGGAGATCAAAAGGATCTTTGAAAAATGTGAAAAGAAGTAAATCCGAAGCACGAAATCCGAATTGCGAAACAAATTCGAATGACCGAAATGGAAAATTGAAAGGGTTGATGACGATGTTTGGGAAATTTGGTCATTTGGATTTCGGATTTAGATATTGGAGTTTCGAATTTTCGCGGGCTAGGGAGGGTTAGATGAAATTTTCTTATTTTCCAGGTTGCACGGATCACTCTACCTCTTATGAGTATGGCCGGTCAACCGAGGCGGTCTTCAGGGCCCTGGGTGGGGAATTGGTCGAGATCGAGGATTGGAACTGCTGTGGAGCGGCAGCCACTCACAGCATCAATCGTCTGCTCTCCCTCTGCCTTCCAGCAAGAAATATCTCCAAGGCTCAATCCGCGCAAGTCGGACCTCTGGTCGTTCCCTGCGCCGGTTGTTTCAATATGCTCAAGAGGACGGAGTATGCCCTCAAAAACGATGAGGCCAAACGGAAGGAGATCGAGGAGATCGTGGGCTTCAGGTACGATCCATCGTTTGAGATCCTGGCCCTGATGGATCTGATCGTCAATCGGATCGGTACGGAGAAGGTCCGGGAGAGGGTCAAACGGTCCTTGAAAGGACTGAAGCCTGCTTGCTACTATGGGTGCGCGCTGGTCCGGCATCCCAAGATAACCCAGCTCGATGACCCGGAGAATCCTCAATATCTCGATCGTTTGATGAAGGCCCTGGGCGCTGAACCGATCGAATGGTCTTATAAAGTAGACTGCTGCGGTGCGGACTTAGCCCTCACCTATGGCAATGTGGTGAAGAAATTGGTGGGCAGGATTGTGTCGATGGCCAAAGAGGCAGGCGCTCAATGCATTGTCACCTCCTGCGGCCTCTGTCAGGCCAACCTCGAGATGAGGCAGGAAGTGGATCTTCCCATCTTTTACTTTACAGAGTTGATGGGCGTTGCCTTCGATGTGGAGGGAAGAGACCAATGGTGGAAGAAACATATGATCTCTCCCAAAAGGCTGTTAGAATCGTTGGGGTTGGCATAGATGATGCAGTAACCAATGACCCAGCACCCATGACCATATAGTAACGAAAAAACCAATATGCAATTTTAATTGGAACATTGTTTGGTGATTGGAATTGGGTAACTGGTGATTATGTGGTGATTGGGATTTGGTTATTGGAAATTCAATTCCAACAATAAATATTAGCAGCAGAGGAACGAAATGCAAAATGGGAAGGTCAAGGGGGATAGAGGGTCGGTATTGGTGATCGGTGCGGGGATTGCAGGAATGCAGTCTGCGCTTCTACTGGCAGAGACGGGGAGAAAGGTATTTCTCTTGGAACAGGGGCCTGCCATCGGCGGATATTTTCCTCTGCTCGACAAAACCTTTCCTACAAACTCCTGCGGGGTCTGTTTCATGAGCCCGACGCCCCCTGCTTTTTGCCCGATTTATGAATGTCACCTCCACGAGCATATCGAATTGTTGCCCTACTCCGAGGTTTTGAAAATTGAAGGAGAGGGAGGCGATTTTAGAGTCTCGGTCCTCCGGAAACCTCGGTTCGTCGACCCCGGACGATGCACGCTCTGCGAGGCCTGCATCAAGGTCTGTCCTGTCGAGGTGGAGAGAGAATTCGGCGGAGGGCTGGAGAAACGGAAAGCGATCTACCTTCCATTTCCCCAGGCGATTCCCCATAGCCTGGTTATCGATCCGAAGACCTGCGTCCGATGCCAGGAGTGTGTCAAGGTCTGCGCTCCGGGTGCGATCGATCTCAATATGAAAGAGGAGCAGGAGACGATCAACGTGGGAGCGATGATCTTAGGATTTGGGTTTGAACCATTCTGGGCACAGAGGAAAGGGGAGTACGGCTTTGGTCGGTATGCAAATGTGCTGACGAGCATTCAGTTTGAACGGATGCTCTCGACATCGAGCCCTACGCAGGGGGTTCCGAAGCGGCTTTCAGATGGAAAGAGGATCGAGAGGATTGCATTTATTCAGTGTGTGGGGTCGCGCGACCCTTCCTGCGGCCAGGATCATTGCTCCACCATCTGCTGTATGTATGCGACCAAACAGGCCATGATTGCAAAGGAAAGATCCCCGGACCTCGAGGTCACCTTCTTCTACATGGATGTCCGGCCGATGGGAAAGGATTATGAACGATATTACGAGCGGGCAAAGGGCGAATACGGGATCGAATACAGGCGGTGTGCCATCTCAACCATCAAAGAACTGCCCGGGAGCAGGGATCTTCGGATCACCTATGTCAAAGAGGATGGGACCTTTGAGGAGAAGGATTTTGATGCGGTTGTCCTTTCCGTGGGTTTCACCCCGCCGCAGACCATTAAGGATTTGGCGGAGAGGATGGGTCTTCTCTTAAACCCGCAGGGCTTCTGCCAGACCGGTGAGTTCAATCCGGCTGAGACCTCGGTTAAGGGAATCTTTGTAGGAGGGGCATTCCGAGGGCCCAAGGACATCCCGGAGACAGTGGTAGAAGGGGCGAGTGCGGCAGCTGGAGCCGCCTCCTTTCTTTCGATGTATCGTCCTCCTGATCAGAAGAAGGAGTATCCTGCAGAGGGGGCCATATCCGAAGAGGTTCCGAAGATCGGGGTCTTCGTCTGCCATTGTGGAGAGGAACTGAAGAAGTACCTCTCCATCTCCAACCTGATGGATGAGGCCAAAGGAATGAGAGAGGTGGCCCATGTGGAAGAGGTCGGTTTGGCATGCCTTCCCGAGGGTCTCGATTTGATCAAGAGGAGGATAGGAGAGCACGGCCTGAACCGAGTCGTGGTTGCGGGTTGTTCCCATCGGGAGATTCGGAAGGCCATGGAAGAGATGGCGAAAGCCATGGGCTTCAATCCTTACCTGATCGAGTACGCCAACATCCGGGAGCAATGCGCTTTTGTCCATCGAAACGATCAGGAGCTTGCGACCGAAAAGGCAGAGGTTCTGATCCGAATGGCTGTCGAGCGGGCCCGGAAAGCCCAGCCCATTCGGAAAGGGAGAGCGATGGTTGTGAAGAAGGGCTTGGTGGTCGGGGGGGGCCTTTCCGGCATGACCGTCTCTCTTCGGCTGGCAGAGCAGGGATACGAGGTCCACCTGGTCGAGAAAGAAAGAGAACTCGGCGGGAATTTGAAAGAGGCGTTTTATACGTTGAAGGGCTCTGATCCCCAAGCCCTTTTACAGAACCTGGTCAGGGAAGTGGAGAAGAATGGGATGATCCGCATCTATACCGGAGCAGAGGTCCTCGGATTTGAAAAGAGAAACGGACACTACCGGACAAAGATCCGCTTTCAGGGCGTCGGAGGCTCGACTCTACGAGAAGAGAAGGACCTCGACCATGGGGTTCTGATCCTGGCAACAGGTGGAAAGGAGATCAGTCCGAAGGGGTATCTTTACGGAGAGGATAGCCGGGTGATCACGCAGCGGCAGTTGGAGAAGATGATCCATCTGAATGACGAAAACCTGAAGGATTTCCGTTCCGTGGTGATGATCCAGTGTGTAGGCTCGAGGGATGAAGAGCATCCTTACTGCAGTCGCATCTGCTGTGGTCATGCGGTAAAGAACGCCCTGAAGTTAAAGGAGAGAGATCCCGGTATGGATGTTTATGTCCTCTACCGAGACGTCCGGACCTATGGGTTTTACGAGAGCTACTACCATGAGGCAAGAGGCAAAGGGGTGATCTTCATTCGCTATGACCTGGAGAACAGGCCAGAGGTGACTCTTCGAAATGGGAACCTTGAAGTCTCGGTCTTCGATCCGGCGATGGGCAGGCCGGTCACGTTATCTCCGGACCGCATCGTTCTGAGCACGGGGATCGAACCCAACGACCAGCAGGAGCTGGCAAAGATTTTCGGTGTCGAGCTTAATTCGGATGGTTTCTTTGCGGAGGCCAATCCAAAATCGGCGCCGCTCGATTCGGTGGACCGCGGAAAATTCTTCTGCGGCCTCTGTCATTCACCCAATTTCATCGAGGATTCGATCTCTCAGGGGAATGCCGCAGCGATCCGGGCTGCGACGATCCTGTCCAAGGAGGCGGTTGAGGAGAAGGCCTATCTGGCTTATGTGATCAAGAGGCTCTGCTGCGGGTGCGGCCTCTGTGTCACGGTTTGTCCGTATGGAGCAAGGGTCCTCAATGAGGAGGAAGGGAAGGCAGAGGTGATCGGGGCGCTCTGCCAGGGATGTGGCTCCTGCGTGGTCGCCTGTCGGAATGCAGCCTCTCAGCAGCGAAACTTTGAGAAAGATCTGAACATGGCTGTCCTCGATGCAGCCATCGAATGATAGAAAAAGCATAGCGCATAGAGCATCGCGCATAGCGAAAAATCTCTCGACGCTCAGCGCTTTGCGCTCTGCGACGAAGAAGGAGGAAGAGATGGCCGACTTTGAGCCGAGGATCGTAGCCTTTCTATGCCACTGGTGTACGTATACAGGAGCTGATCTTGCAGGAACGACCCGGCAGCAATATCCGCCGAACATCCGTATCATTCACCTGATGTGTTCCGGAGCGGTCGATTCCATCTATGTGCTTAAGGCATTGATCGACGGAGCGGATGGGGTGCTGATCGGAGGCTGCCATCCGGGAGACTGCCATTACCAAACAGGAAACTATAAGGCCCGGAGAAGGGTGGCCATTCTGAAGGGGATCCTGAATCAGATGGGCTTTACCGAGGATCGCATCTGGCTGAGGTGGATCAGCGCCAGCGAGGGAAAGCTCTTTGCGGATACCGTGACGAAGATGGTCGAGGAACTGAAGAAGATGGGTCCAAATCCTATGAAACAACTCTGGGATGCCTAATAAAAAGCACGCTAAGCGCTATGCGCCTGGCGATAGGGAAAGGAGATTTGCTGAAGATGGCGAGACATGGGGTGATTAAGGTTTCGGAGGGGAGGACCGAAGAGGCTATCATCGGGATTCTGAAGTCCCTTTTGGAAAAGAGGGTCGTTGAGGCCATTCTCATACCCAAAGGAGTTCCTTCTGGAGAGGGGTTCGTCCAGAGTTTGATCCGGGATCCCGAGAAGCTGAATGGGGTATCTGTGATTTCACCCACGATGCCGGTTCAGTCTGCGAGGGTGGCTTCCAATCTGACCTTTAAAAACCTGGGTAAGAAAGTGGCTGCCGTGTTAAAACCCTGCGAGATCAGGGCCACTGTGGAGCTGGCCAAGTTTCTTCAGGTCAAACTGGACAATCTCTATCTCATCGGAACCGATTGCCCCGGAACTTTTGAAGTGCCTGATTATGCAAAGATGTCTCAGGAGGGAAAGGGAGGCGAGAGGTTGAGAGCGGCATTGCTCAAAGGGATGAGCGAAGGCGAGGTTCCGATGATCGATGGATACGCCTTTCGGACAGCCTGTCAGATGTGCGAATATCCGGTCCCGCAGGCAGATATGGTCTTCGAGCTTTTTGGTTACCCAAGCGATCAGGAGATAGGCGTTGAGGTGGGAGAAAATTTAGAAAAGGAGATTGAGGAGAAGGAAATTCTCTCTTTTTCCAAAGAGGGCTCCAGGAATCGAGCCGATGTGATCGGAAAGGTGACTGCTGAGAGGATGAAGAAAAGAGATGGGTTCTTCCAGGAATTTAGAGAGGTGGTCAAGGACCTCCGATCCTTCCTGGATCGATTTTCTACCTGCATTCGATGTCACAACTGCATGGTGGCCTGTCCGATCTGTTACTGCAAGGAATGTGTCTTCAGGACACCGGTCTTTGAGCACGAGGGGGACCAGTTTCTGAGATGGGCGGATCGAAAGGGTGCGATCCGGATGCCGACCGACACCCTGATCTTTCACCTCATCCGGATGTCTCACATGGTCACCTCCTGCATCGGATGTGGACTCTGCGATAGCGCCTGTCCAAGCCGGCTGCCGGTAGCCACCCTCTTTCGAAGCGTAGGAGACAGGATTCAGAAGATGTTCCAGTATGTCCCCGGAAGGGATGTGAAGGAGACGCCACCTGTGGCCACCTTCAGAGAGGATGAACTGAAGATCGAATCAGGATCACTTTGAAAAGCATTATGGGATAATGGAACGATGGAATAATGTTTTTTAAAAATTAGGCAATCCCATAGTTCCAATATTCCATTATTCCAGAAGGGAATGTTGCATGAACGTTGGTTGATGACGGCAGGAGGATTCAATGGAAGCAGAAAAGAAAGAGAAGGAAGATCTCGTTCCGATCTTTATCATGGGAAAGCGGTACGAAGTTCCCTCTTCCCTGACCATCCAGAAGGCGATGGAGTATGCCGGGTATCAGTTGATCCGAGGATGTGGCTGTCGGGGAGGGATCTGCGGGGCTTGCGCCACGGTCTACCGATTTCCGGGAAGTTATAAGATCGAGGTGGGGCTGGCCTGTCAGACCGTTGTCCAGCCCAATATGTACCTGACGCAGATCCCCTTCTTTCCGGCGACGAAAAGTGTCTATGACATCGAGAAGATAAAACCCACGATTGAAACGCTGGTAAAGGCGTACCCGGAACTGTTGCGATGTCTGCAATGCAATACGTGTACGAAGTCCTGCCCGATGGAGATCGAGGTCATGGACTACATCGCAGCGGCGATGAGGGGCGACGTGGCTCGACTGGCGGAACTTTCATTCGACTGTGTGATGTGCGGCCTTTGCACGGCCCGATGCCCGGCTGAGATCTGCCAGTACAATATCGCGATCCTTGGAAGGCGGCTTTACGGCAAATATATTGCCCCGAAGGCAGAACACTTAGCCTCGATGGTGAAGGAGGTTGAGAAAGGTAGGTATGAGCAGATGCTCAGGGAACTGATGGACACCGATGAAGAGACTCTTAAAAAGCTCTACAACGAAAGGGAGATCGAGCCTGAACAGGCGGGTGAAGACTGGACGCCAAAAGACAAAACGTACCTATAGAAAGAAAAATTCGAAGCACGAAATTCGAAATCCGAGACAATCCCTAATGACCCAAATTCAAAAATTAAAACCTATAATTTATCGCGTTTTGGAAATTAGGACTTTTGAATTTAGATTTGTTTCGACTTTCAATATTCGGATTTCGGATTTTCCGATGCGTAAAACGCATTGGAGCGCGGAGGTTTTATGCCATATACGAGAGAATTAAAGGAGCTGATCAAAAGAGTGGAGGCAACCAGACCTGCACGGGTGGAAAGAAAGAGGAGGGGCGAGGAGTTTCCCGTGCTTTCCCTGAAGGAGAGGGAGGAACGACTCAGAAAGTATCACCCCGATTTCAAGGAGGGTTCGAGGACGGAGATCCGTGTGGGACCGAGTAAGGGGTATGCGATCTCTCCTGAGATCGTAAACCTTTTGGAGGCTAAAAGCAGGGTCGATCCGGATGCGATCGATCTGACAAAGGTTGCGTATGAAACCGATGTGCTCATCCTTGGCGGAGGCGGTGCTGGCACAGCCGCGGCCTTGACCGCTCAGGAGAATGGAGCAAAGGTCCTGATTGCGACCAAATTGAGGCACGGGGATGCCAACACCATGATGGCCGAGGGTGGCATCCAGGCGGCCACCAAAGGGACGAAGGATTCACCTTACTATCATTACCTCGATGTATTGGGAGGAGGCCATTTTAAGAACGTTCCAGAACTTGTTTACACCCTTGTGACGGAAGCGCCGAAGGTTATAGCGTGGTTAGAGGGGCTGGGCTGTATGCTCACCAAATTCCCTGAAGGACAGCTCAAGGCCCTCCACGGAGGTGGGACGTGCCGGAAGAGGATGCATTATGCCGCGGATATCACCGGCGCAGAGATTATGAGAACCCTAAGGGATGAGGCGAGGAACCGGCCTGAAGATATCAAGGTCCTCGAGTTTTGCCCGGCCGTGGAGTTGATCTTGAATGAATATGGACACTGTGCGGGCGCAGTTCTCTATAATTTAGAGACCGAGGAATATTTTGTCGTAAAGGCCAAAGCGGTCATTATGGCGACAGGTGGTTCGGGAAGGCTCCATATCCAGGGATTCATGACGACCAATCATTACGGTGCAACCGGGGATGGCCTGATTTTAGGCTATCGTGCCGGTGTTAAATTGTGTTTCCTCCATACCGTCCAGTACCATCCGACTGGTGCCGTCTTCCCCGAACAGGCAGAGGGCCTCCTGATCACAGAGAAGTTTAGAGGGGCAGGGGCCAATGCCCTTAATATTGATGGGGAGCAATTTGTCAATGAGAGAGAGCCGAGGGATGTGGAATCTGCCTCATTCATCCGTGAATGCACGGAGGTGGGGAAAGGGGTTCCAACCCCAACAGGGAAGGTGGGTGTTTGGTTGGATTCACCGATGATCGACATCCTGATGGGCGAAGGAGCGGTGAAAAGAGAATTTCCTGGAAAGTACATCCTATTCAAGCGGTTCGGGATCGACATCTCAAAGGAGCCCATGCTGGTCTATCCCACGCTCCATTATCAGAACGGAGGGTTGGAATATAACAGTCGTTGTGAGACCTCCATTCCTGGATTCTTTGCGGCAGGCGAGGTTTCAGGCGGTGTCCATGGAGAGAATCGATTGATGGGGAATTCTCTTCTCGACGTCTGCGTCTTCGGAAGAATTGCCGGCGTCAGCGCTGCTCTTTACGCGAAAGAGAGATTCCAAGAGGGGAGATTGACCCTGGATCATGTGCGCAGGTACCACAGGGAACTGGAGGAGGCAGGGATCATCACGGACCGTGTGGCGCCGATGCTGCTTCCCGATTACTCCAATCCCAAAGTGCGAGAGCGGCAGCTGACCACCCGCTATCTCGGCACGATCCGTTAGGTTTTATCATCTCTTTGAATGGATAGATCGGGGGCTCGGTTTTCAACCGAGCCCTTTGATTTTCAATTAAATAGGTCTTTCGAACATCTTCTTTTGAGCCCTTCGTATTATTGCTGGCATTTTTTTCTTTTTTAGGTTGATGAAATCCGTTATAATACGCTGGCCTAATTTCGAAGAGGGGAGGAAAAGGTGAATGAAGATTCATGAATATCAGGCCAAGGAGGTTCTGAAAGGATACGGCGTTCCCGTTCCCAGAGGGAGGGTTGCCGGGGATTCTGAGGAGGCGCGAAAGATTGCCGAAGAGATTGGCACAAAGCCGATTGTGGTGAAGGCACAGATCCACGCGGGTGGAAGAGGTAAGGGCGGCGGCGTCCGTGTGGTGACGAGTCCTGAAGAAGCGGAGAGGGCAGCCAAGGAAATATTAGGAATGACACTGGTTACCCATCAGACCGGGCCAAAAGGAAGGGTGGTTCGAAAAGTCCTGATCGAAGAGGGAGTGCAAATTCAGAGGGAGTTCTATGTGGGTGTGGTCATCGATCGTTCGAAGGCCTGTCCGGTTGTGATGGCCAGCGCAGAGGGAGGGGTGGAGATTGAGAAGGTGGCCGAAGAGTCTCCCGAGAAGATTGTGAAGGAATGGGTAGACCCTTCCACGGGATTCAGACCCTTTCAGGCAAATAAGATCGGCTATGGACTGGGCCTCGATCCGGGCCAGGTTGGAAAGATGAGGGGAATTCTTATCGGCCTTTATCGGGTCTTTCAGGAGAAGGACTGCTTACTTGCAGAGATCAACCCCCTGGTCCTCACCCAGGCCGGAGACTTCATCGCCCTCGATGCCAAGATGAATCTCGACGATAACGGACTCTTTCGTCATAAGGAGATGGCTGCCCTGAGGGATTTGAATGAGGAGGCCCCGCTGGAGATCGAAGCCTCTCGGTACAATCTCAATTATATCAAGCTCGATGGGAACGTGGGTTGCATGGTGAACGGGGCCGGCCTGGCCATGGCCACGATGGACATCATTAAGGTAGTCGGAGCTCAGCCTGCCAATTTTCTCGACGTTGGCGGAGGAGCAACGGTTGAGATGGTGAAAAACGGCTTCAAGATCCTGATGTCTGACCCTGACGTGAAGGTCGTCTTTATCAACATATTCGGTGGCATTCTCAGATGTGATACCCTGGCAAAGGGTGTGACAGAAGCTGTTCGAGAGGTGAACGTAAAAGTCCCCATCGTGGTGAGATTGGAAGGGACAAACGTCGAGGAAGGCAGAAGGATTCTGAACGAATCCGGCCTTAATTTTGCTGTTGCCATTGGAATGAAGGAAGGAGCCGAGAAGGTGGTGGCAGCACTAAGGAAATAGTCTGGAGTAATGAGTTCGTAGTTCGGAGTCTCTAGTTTGAGGCTCAAAACTCAAAACTATGAACTCTCAATTCTTACCGGAGGTAAGCATGAGCATCTTAGTTGATGAGAAGACGCGAGTGGTGGTTCAGGGGATCACAGGGAACGAAGGAATGTTTCATACCCGGCAGATGGTGGAGTATGGAACAAAGGTTGTGGCCGGCGTGACCCCGGGCAAGGGCGGTCAGAGGATAGATGAAATTCCTGTGTTCAATACGGTGACGGCCGCGGTCAAGGAGACCGGTGCCAATGCCTCCGCGATCTTCGTTCCTCCCGCCTTTGCAGCCGATGCGATCATGGAGGCAGCCGATTCAGGAATATCTCTCATCGTCTGCCTCACAGAGGGGATTCCAACGCTGGATATGGTCATGGTGCGGGACTATCTGAGGAAAAGAGGGACGAGATTAATTGGACCGAATACGCCTGGAATTATCTCTCCCGGGAAGTGTAAGATCGGTGTGATGGCGGGCTACATTCACCGAGCTGGCTCAGTGGGGATCATCTCACGGAGCGGGACGCTTACCTACGAGGTTGTCGATCAACTGACGAAGAGAGGCATCGGACAGTCGACCTGCGTGGGCATCGGAGGGGATCAGATCATCGGTCTCAACTATATTGACCTGCTGGAACTGTTTGAAGGCGACCCTGATACAGAGGCAGTGATTATGATCGGCGAGATCGGAGGTACAGCTGAGGAGGAGGCAGCCCGGTTCATTGAGAAGGGTGTGACCAAACCGGTTGTGGCATTCGTGGCTGGTTTAACCGCTCCTCCTGGAAGGAGGATGGGCCATGCGGGTGCGATCATTGCAGGCGGAAAGGGTACGGCAAACGAGAAGATGGCGGCTCTCGAGAAAGCAGGGGTGCGTGTGGTCAGAAACCCGGCCCTCGTCGGAGAAGAGATGGCTTTGATCCTGGCGGGTAGCAAAAAATAGAGAGTTTCCAATAAATTTCGAGAGGTTATACGTACATATTTATCTTTTTATTGATTTATGTTATCCTAATTTTTAGAAATCAAATAAGAATGAGAAGGTGATGGATATGTCAGCTGAATTGAGGAATCGCTTAAAAGATCTGAGTAATCGTTTGGAGATCCTTCGAGGCCATCTTTGACGTCGATGGAAAGATGAAGAGGTTGGAAGAGATCGGCAAGATGATGGCAGATCCTAACTTTTGGGAGGGGGGTGATAGCACACAGAAGATTTTGAAGGAACGCACCTCCATCTTGGAGAATCTGTCGCCTTGGCAGCAAACCCAGAAGGAGTTGGAGGAGATGGAGATTCTCCTCCAGCTCATTGAAGAACAGGGAGATGAGGAGGAGGCTCAGGAGTTATTGAAAAGAGTGGAGCAAAGCGAAGCGGCGATCAACGAGATGGAGTTTAAGAAGATGCTGGGAGGAGAGCATGACGAGGGCAATGCGATCGTCAGCATCAATTCGGGCGCGGGTGGAACCGAGGCCCAGGACTGGGTCGAAATGCTTCTCAGGATGTATTTGCGGTGGGCTGAACAAAAAGGGTATCAGACCCAGATCGTGGATATCCTTCCCGGCGAAGAAGCAGGTCTGAAGAATGTGACCTTCACGGTGAACGGGCGTTACGCCTACGGATATTTGAAGGCTGAAGTGGGCATTCACCGGCTCGTTCGAATCTCCCCCTTCGATGCAGGGGCGAGACGTCATACCTCTTTTGCTTCGGTCTTTGTCTATCCTGAAATCCCTGATGAGATCGTGATCGACATCGATGAAAAAGACCTCAGGGTCGATACCTTCCGGTCGAGCGGCGCGGGCGGGCAGCATGTGAACAAAACCGATTCCGCTGTGCGGATCACCCATCTGCCCACAGGGATCGTTGTCCAATGTCAGAATGAACGCTCCCAGCATAAGAATAAGGCGACCGCCCTGAAGATATTAAAAGCACGCCTCTATGAAAAGGAGCTGAAAGAGAAGGAACAGAAGATCGACGAACTTCGCAACGCGAAGAGGGAGATCGCCTGGGGCAGTCAGATCCGTTCTTATGTGTTGCACCCGTACAAAATGGTGAAGGATCACCGAACCAACAAGGTCGTCCATCAGGTCGATCGGGTGCTGGACGGGGAGATTGACGATTTGATGAAAGCCTATTTGCTGAAAGCGGCCTGAGAAAAGATTATTTAGCATTGCAAAATTAGCAACTAACGGCAGACGTACAAAAATGATAAAGAAATTTGTATCAGAGTCCGTTCCGTGACTCAATGATGATTTTTCTTAGGATTGACTTTTCATGCCAAGAGAAATATCATTGGAGGAAGAAAGAGAAAAAAGGGCTCCCGATGAAGAGGGAGGGGTGCTCCGAAACCTCGAAGAAAAGTTGAGCTTCCTTCTGAGAGATTACCAGAAACTCAAGAAAGAGCGGGACGCGTTGGCTCTCGCCCTTGATGCCGAGAAAGAGAAGATAGCTCGACTGGAAAGGAAGCTGGAACTCCTCTCCCGGGATCGAGAGAAAGTAAAAACCCGGATTGATCAACTTCTTTATCGTTTGAAAAGCGTCGACCTATAGCCCCGGGGTATCGGGCTTCTGGGGAAGGCGGAAATGTCAAAGGAGCGGAGCGTAGAGATCAAGATATTTGGTCAAACCTACACGGTCAGGACCGATGCCGAAGAGGGCCATATTCAAGAGGTGGCGCGGTATGTCAACGAGAAAATGGAGGAGGTTTTAAGAAGGTCGAAGAGTGTATCTACGCTGAATGTGGCAATATTGACGGCCCTCAATATTGCGGACGAGCTTTTGAGGGAGAAGGAAAGAAGGGCTGCCCTTCTCCGCGAAATTGAGACGAAGTCAATGGATCTGGCAGAAAGGATTGATATAGAGTTGGGCCAGGAAAAGGTAAAGAAGGTTTCGATGGTTTAGAAGTTGCACGGTCGTGGGTGGGGCAAGATGCCACGGCATAGAGGAGAGGACAGAATTTCATTGATCCCGAAATCACCTGTCTACGGGCGGGCGATAGGGAAACAAATAGGTTAGATGAAGATGTCTTGGAGGATGATTGAGACTCTGGTGAAGTTTTTAGCCATTGGGATTCCACGGAGAAGAGGATTCGGTCGTGAAACCGATCACCCCTTCTTTCTAAGGGGTGTGGGGTTTTGTGAGATAAGAGAGACAGATTTGAAGTTACACTCGGGATTCCCTTCATGTTATGCTTCTTGCAGAGTTCCACTTAACCTATTCCTCCCTCTGCCTCAACCCGGACGGCGGTCTCATCCTGAGTAATTCAGGAGGGTGATGCCACCCGGTGGCCCGGGCCACCCATCACAGGCAACCCATTCCATCGGTTTAGGTTTTAGCGCAAAGGAGGTGAGCGGACCCTTGTTATCACTGGAGACCTACATCATTATCGTTTGCGTCATTGCATTCCTCGGAGGGGTCGTCGGATTCCTTGTGAGGAAGAGATTTTCCGAGGCAAGCATCGTTTCAGCCAAAGAGGTTGCAAAGCGTCTGATCGAGGAGGCTGAGCAGAAGGCCGAGATGTTGAAGAAAGAAGCCCTTCTGCAGGCCAAAGACCAGTTTTATCAAGAGAAGGCTGAGTTTGAAAAAGAGATGGCGGATAAGCGGCAGGAGTTGCAAAATCTGGAGAGGAGGATCGCCCAGAGAGAATCCCATCTGGATAAGAAGATTGAGGTCCTCGATGCGAAAGAGGCGGACATAGGTCGAAGGGAGAATGTCCTGATCCAGAGGGAGAGGATGATTCAAGAACAGGAGAGGAAGTTAGCTGCGATGCTTGAGAAGCAGCGTGCCCAATTGGAGAGCATCGCGAAGATGTCTTCTGAAGAGGCAAAGCGGTTACTGATCGAATCCATGGAAGATGAAGCGAAGCATGAGGCCGCGAAGAGGATTAAAAAGATCGAGGACGAGATGAGGGAGCAGGCTGATAAGAAGGCCAAAGAGATCATCAGCTTAGCGATTCAGCGCTATGCCGGAGAGTATGTGGCCGAGAAGACGGTTTCAGTGGTCAATTTGCCCAATGAAGAGATGAAGGGGCGGATCATCGGCAGGGAAGGTCGAAACATTCGGGCCCTTGAAACGGCCACGGGAATCGATTTGATCATTGACGATACCCCGGAGGCGGTGATCCTCTCTGGTTTCAATCCGATTCGGAGAGAAATCGCCCGAATCGCACTGGAACGGCTGGTCAGTGACGGACGGATCCACCCGGCTCGCATTGAAGAGATCGTCCAAAAGGTGGAACAGGAGGTCGAAACGGCGATCCGGGAAGCCGGAGAACAGGCCACGTTCGACGTGGGGGTTCACGGAATTCATCCAGAGTTGATTAAGCTCATCGGTCGCCTCAAGTATCGAACCAGTTTTGGTCAGAACGTCTACCAGCACTCTTTGGAGGTGGCATTCCTCTGCGGTATTATGGCCTCCGAACTGGGCCTCAACGTAAAACAGGCCAAAAGGGCAGGGCTTCTTCATGATATTGGGAAGGCGGTCGATCACGAAACAGAAGGATCCCATGGAAAGATCGGTGCGGAACTGGCAAAGAAATACGGGGAGTCGGCCGCCGTCGTCCATGCGATCGCGTGCCATCACGAAGAGGAAAGGCCAGAATCCATCCTGGATATCCTGGTGGAGGCTGCGGATGCCCTTTCAGGAGCAAGACCAGGCGCCAGGCGCGAGATGCTCGAGACCTATGTGAAGCGGCTGGAAGATCTCGAGAAGATCGCCCAATCTTTTCCCGGGGTGGAAAAATCCTATGCCATTCAAGCGGGAAGGGAGGTCCGGATTATGGTTCAGCCGGACCGTATCTCGGATGAGGATTCCGTCGTTCTTTGCCGGGACATCGCCCGGAAGATAGAAAAGGAGATGACGTACCCCGGACAGATCAAGGTAACCGTGATCAGAGAGATGCGTTCGGTGGATTACGCGAAATAATAAAATTACAATAACCAAATTCCAAGCTCCAAATAAATTTCAATGACCAAATAACCAGAAGTTACCTGAAAATCTTTTTTGGAATTTTGATGACTGGGAAATTGGTTATTGTTTGGACATTGGTGTTTGGGATTTGGTGCTTGTTGCAATAAGGTTGATATTATTGGTTAGTAAAAAGTCCGGGAAATAGTTAATCGTAGGCAGAGTGAGGACGAATGAGGATTCTCTTCGTTGCGGACATCGTTGGGAGACCAGGCCGGAGGGCCATCGAACAACTGCTCGAAAAGGTCGTGAGGGATTACGGAGTTGACTTTACCATTGCCAATGCAGAGAATTCGGCAGGAGGGATGGGCATTACGCCTCCGATCGCAGTCGATCTCTTGAACCAGGGGATCCATGTCCTGACCTCTGGGAACCATGTCTGGGCGAAGAAAGAGATATTTCCTTTCTTAGATGAGGAGAGTCGGATCCTCAGACCCGCTAACTATCCGGAGGGGGTTCCAGGACGAGGCAGGGGACTTTTCTCAGCGAAGAACGGAAAAAAGGTCGGAGTGCTCAACTTGGAAGGGAGGGTTTTTATGAAGCATTTGGATTGCCCCTTCCGGGTGGGAGAGAGGGAAGTTGAGACATTGCGGAGGGAGACGAACATCATCATTGTCGATTTTCACGCAGAGGCCACCTCTGAAAAGATGGCAATGGGTTGGTTTTTGAATGGGAAGGTCAGCGCTGTTTTGGGCACCCATACGCATGTCCAGACCAGTGACGAGAGGATACTGGAGGACGGGACGGCCTACATGACCGATGCCGGAATGACCGGCCCTTTAGCCTCTGTGATCGGCATTCGGAAGCAGGTTGCTTTGGAGCGGTTGTTAACGCAGATCCCGTGGAAGTTCGATGTGGCAACAGAGGAGATCGAACTCCAGGGAGCAGTGGTGGAAATCGATTCGGAAACGGGAAAATCGAAAAGTATCGAGCGGATCAGGATTCCACTGAAGGAGAAGGTTTCACCCGATGAAAAAGGCTGACCACGAGAAGACGGTTTATGATGTCTTGGAAGAGAGGGGCTTTATTGAACAGGTGACCGATCCGGCGGGCATCAGGCAGCTCCTCAAGGAGCGGGTGACCTGTTATATCGGTTTCGATCCCACAGCCTCCAGTTTTCATGTGGGAAATCTGGTACCGATTATGTCGCTGGCCCATATGCAGAGGCATGGCCATCAGCCCATTGCCCTGGTCGGCGGTGGCACAGGGTTGGTGGGAGATCCAAGCGGCAAGGACCAAATGCGACAGATTATGACCTACGAGGAGATCCGTCGAAATGCGGAAGGTCAGAAGAGACAGTTTGCCCGGTTCCTCGACTTCTCGGAGGGGCGTGCCCTTCTCTTGAATAACGCCGATTGGCTGACGAAACTCAATTACATCGATTTCTTGAGGGACATCGGGGTTCATTTTAGCGTCAACCGGATGTTGGCGACCGAATCAATAAAGATCCGTTTGGAGACAGGGCTTTCTTTTATCGAATTCAATTATCAACTCCTTCAGGCTTACGATTTCTGGTATCTGTTTAAATATCATAACTGTTTGATTCAGATGGGAGGAAGTGATCAATGGGGCAACATCGTGGCCGGGATCGACCTGATCCGACGCCTTGAAGGAGAGCAGGCCTATGGGATCACGTTCCCTCTGATCATGACCGCGGACGGAAAGAAGATGGGAAAGACCGAGAAAGGGGCTGTCTGGCTGGATGCCGACCGCACCTCTCCCTATGAGTACTATCAATTCTGGATCAACACAGACGATCGGGATGTACAAAGATTTCTGGCCCTTTTCACCTTTCTTCCAATGGAGGAGGTGAGGGAGTACGGTAGGCTAAGGGGGGCGGATCTGAGAAGAGCCAAAGAGGTTCTTGCCTTTGAAGCGACGAAGATTGTTCACGGAGAGGAAGAGGCGAAGAAGGCAAGGGAGGCATCGAGGGCTCTTTTCCTGAGTGAAGAGGGAGATGATGCCTCGATCCCTACGACCTTCGTCGAAAAAGAACGGTTTGTCCAAGGCATTGCGGCCTTTAAGCTATTTGAGATGACCCATCTCTGCGCCTCAGGATCTGAGGCAAGGAGGTTGATCGAGCAGGGAGGAGGCTACATCAATAATAAGAGAGTGGATAGATTCGATGCGCTTGTGAAATTAGATGATTTAAAGGGGGGAGGCATCTTGTTGAGGGCGGGGAAGAAGAAATTCCACCGCATAAAAGTACTTGACAAAATATAACATGATGCAGTAAAATATCAATTTGCGTCATGGATGAAAAAGGTTTTTCGGGGTGATTTTCTCCTTGACAAAAGGGGTTCTCTGTATTACTATTTATGAATTGCGAAGTTATCGCTCTTTGAAAAAGGAATAGGGGTTACCGCTTCTGGGTGCCATAAGAGTTCCTTTACGAAGGATCAACTTTTAAAGATATAAACTGGAGAGTTTGATCCTGGCTCAGAACGAACGCTGGCGGCGTGCCTAACACATGCAAGTCGTACGAGAAATCCTGAGCAATCGGGAGAGTAAAGTGGCGCACGGGTGAGTAACGCGTGGGTAACCTACCCTTGAGTTAGGGATAACTCCGCGAAAGCGGGGCTAATACCAAATAACGTTCCGTGCTCTTCGGAGCGTGGAACCAAAGGTGGCCTCTGCATGCAAGCTACTGCTTGAGGATGGGCCCGCGTACCATTAGCTTGTTGGTGGGGTAATGGCCTACCAAGGCTACGATGGTTAGCTGGTCTGAGAGGATGGCCAGCCACACTGGAACTGAGACACGGTCCAGACTCCTACGGGAGGCAGCAGTGGGGAATCTTGCGCAATGGGGGAAACCCTGACGCAGCGACGCCGCGTGGGTGATGAAGGCCTTCGGGTCGTAAAGCCCTGTCAGGTGGGAAGAAACCTACTGGCTCGAATAGGGCTGGTAGCTGACGGTACCACCAGAGGAAGCACCGGCTAACTCCGTGCCAGCAGCCGCGGTAATACGGAGGGTGCGAGCGTTGCTCGGAATCACTGGGCGTAAAGCGCGTGTAGGCGGTCAGGCAAGTCAGATGTGAAAGCCCCTGGCTTAACCAGGGAAGTGCATTTGAAACTGCTTGGCTGGAGTACGGGAGAGGAGAGTGGAATTCCCGGTGTAGAGGTGAAATTCGTAGATATCGGGAGGAACACCGGTGGCGAAGGCGGCTCTCTGGCCCGATACTGACGCTGAGACGCGAAAGCGTGGGGAGCAAACAGGATTAGATACCCTGGTAGTCCACGCCGTAAACGATGGGCACTAGGTGTAGGAGGTATTGACCCCTTCTGTGCCGAAGCTAACGCATTAAGTGCCCCGCCTGGGGAGTACGGCCGCAAGGCTAAAACTCAAAGGAATTGACGGGGGCCCGCACAAGCGGTGGAGCATGTGGTTCAATTCGACGCAACGCGAAGAACCTTACCTGGGCTTGACATGTCCTGGAATCCGCCAGAAATGGTGGAGTGCCCGCAAGGGAGCTGGGACACAGGTGCTGCATGGCTGTCGTCAGCTCGTGTCGTGAGATGTTGGGTTAAGTCCCGCAACGAGCGCAACCCTCATCCTTAGTTGCCATCATTGAGTTGGGCACTCTAAGGAAACTGCCCCGGTTAACGGGGAGGAAGGTGGGGATGACGTCAAGTCCTCATGGCCTTTATGTCCAGGGCTACACACGTGCTACAATGGGCGGTACAAAGGGTTGCAATCCCGCGAGGGGGAGCTAATCCCAAAAAGCCGCTCTCAGTTCAGATTGGAGTCTGCAA
>JACAEX010000073.1 GCA_013388635.1 Syntrophaceae bacterium
CCATGCCTCTTTCGAGCCTCTTCTGACATCTCGAAGATATCCTCCTCAACAGGTGGAGGAAGTTCATAACCTTTTTCAATTCCCTTGAGCCCTGCAGCCAGCATGACTGCAAAGGCCAGGTATGGATTACAAGCTGGATCCGGTGAACGAAACTCAATTCGAGTGGCTTTCTCTTTTCCTGGTTTGTACATGGGGACCCGGACAAGGGCAGAACGGTTTCTCCGTGCCCAGGAGATATAGACTGGGGCTTCATAACCAGGAACGAGCCTTTTATAGGAATTTACCCATTGAGAAGTTATGGAAGTGATTTCCTTTGAGTGTTTTAAAATTCCTGCAATATAGGATTTAGCAATATTTGAGAGATGAAATTCATCCTTTGGATCGAAAAAGGCATTCCTATCGCCTTTGAATAGGGATTGATGGGTATGCATTCCGCTTCCATTCTGTCCAAAGATGGGTTTCGGCATGAAGGTCGCATAGACTCCATGCCTTAAGGCAATCTCCTTAACCACAAGGCGGTAGGTCATGGCATGATCTGCCATGGTCAGGGCCTCCGCATATCTAAGGTCGATCTCATGTTGACTGGGAGCGACTTCGTGATGACTGTATTCGACATGAATTCCCATGGCCTCCAAGGTTAAAATCGTTTCACGCCGAAGCTCGGTGGCCACATCGAGAGGGGTGAGGTCAAAATAGCCACCGCGGTCAAGGATTTGAGGAATCCCATCATTAGTTTTGAAATAGAAATATTCCAATTCAGGGCCTACATAGAAGGTATAGCCAAGTTCTCGAGCCTTACTGAGCGCCCTTTTCAAAGCCCAGCGAGGATCCCCTTTATAAGGGGTTCCATCCGGCTCATAGATGTCTGCAAACATCCTGGCCACGGCATTCTCTTTTGGTCTCCATGGGATGATCTGAAAGGTATTGGGGTCGGGTTTGGCAATCATATCGCTCTCGTCGATTCGGGCATAACCCTGGATGGAGGAGCCATCAAATCCCATTCCCTCCTCAAGGGCTCCTTCCAATTCATCGATCGTGATTGCAAACCCTTTTAGAAACCCCAAGATGTCCGTAAACCAGAGCCGAATGAATTTAACGTTATTCTCCTTCGCCATCTTCAACACATTCTCTTTATCCATCTCTTCCTCCTTTTTAATCCGCGCCCCTTTGGTGAAGAGAGATCATGAGGCCGGATTATTGATTTCAATTGCCTGTGGCCCTAAAAAGACATTGGGAATTTGGAATTGAAAAGGCGTCTCTTTTAAACCTGTGGAGGCAGGTTAGAGACGCCTTTGTCTAAAAAGATACGGCTTTGTACTACCGAGCTGAACGAGCAAGTTCTATGCCATTGACGATGTTTTTTCTGAGCCTTTCCAATTTTATAATTTGCTGAAATAACTGATTTTTTGTGAAGGCCAAAGGTCGTGTGGTTTAAAGGATGAGCCTGCGGTTTAAAAGAGATGATGGGATTTAAGCGAGGTGTTTAAAAATCAGCATCTTCTTGCCCTTTAAAAAAATTGACAAACCCGATCCATTTTCATAAATTGATAAAAGAGATGCGTTCGGAGAGAGGAGAACCTATGGAGATCGAAAAATTTCTGGAATTGACGAAAAAGTTGGACAAGAAAAAGAAGGGGAGACCAGAGGAGCTGGAAAGGTTGAAGAAGGTCTTTGAACGATTTCACCTTCTGAACCGAAATTATTTAGATAAAGAGACCTTTGACAAGGCCCAGGATTCCATCTCCTCAATCGCTGAGACCATTGCAAATACGGTCCAATATCTGGACGCTGAGATCGCAAGGCTGAGAAGCAAACGATCGAAGTTGCCTTTTGAGAATGTGACCCTCAGTGAGATGCAGAAGGTTCAGAATAGAAATGAGATGCTGCTGAAGGAGTATCTGGCTGAATTTCAAAAATAAGGCGGTTGGCCGAAGGAGGGGAAGATATGAAAAGATTTTTTTATTATGTCATCTGTTTTGTATGGATGTTTCTGTTGGTTGCTTCAATGGCCGGGGCAGCAACAAAAGAGGTGGTCATCGTGACCTCTTTTCCGAAGGAACTCTTTGAAACCTATAAAAAGGCCTTTGAAGCCAGGTATCCGGGTGTGACCGTGGTGGTCAAACAGAAACAGACGACCGAGGGGGTCACCTATATTCGGGAGACGGCCTCAAAACCGGAAGCGGACATCATGTGGGCCAGTGCAGTGGATGCCTTTCAGGTGTTAAAGGCAGAGAAACTGTTAGCCCACTATTCCCTGTCGAAGGAGATCTCTTCAAAGATCCCTGCGAGGGTGGGAACCTATCCGATTCACGATCCGGACGGATTCTTCTTTGGTTTCGCCCTTTCTGGATATGGGATGATGTGGAATAAACCTTATCTCCAGGCCCATAAATTGAAGCCCCCTGCAGAATGGACTGATCTCATCGACCCCAGTTATTACGGCCATCTGGCGATTTCAGCCCCGTCGAGAAGCGGGACGACCCATCTCACGGTGGAGGCCATCCTTCAGGCTTATGGATGGGAGAAGGGATGGGCCCTTCTGCTCAACATGGGTGGGAACATGGCCGTGGTCACAGAGAGGAGCTTCGGTGTGCCCGAAGGCGTGAATAATGGTCAGTATGGGATCGGGATCGTAATTGACTTCTTTGGGCTCTCTGCCATTTCAAGTGGCTTTCCCGTGGATTTCGCCTACCCTTCGATGACACCGATCGTCCCTGCCAATGTGGGAATCGTCAAAGGAGGACCGAACTCAGAGAATGCAAAACGGTTTGTCAACTACCTGCTCAGCGAAGAGGGGCAGGTTCTCCTCTTCAAACCCGATATCGGCAGGCTTCCGGTTATTCCTGAGCTTTACGCGAGGGCACCTTCAGGATATCCCAATCCTTTTAAGATGAAATTAGGTGTGCTAGACTTCAATTCTGAACTTTCTTCTGTAAGGTATGGACTGCTCAATTCCCTCTTCGATCAGATCGTGACCTTCAGGCTGGGTGAGCTGAAAGAGGCATGGGGGGCGATTTATAAAGCGGAAAAGGCGATCGAAGAGGCGAAGAAAAAGAAGAAGGATGTTACGAAGGCGGCGGCGTTGATAGCCGAAGCCCGCTCTCTGGCTACAAGGGTTCCTGTTCCCGAGTCCAAGGCCAACAACAAAGATTTCAATAAGGCATTTAAAGGTAAGGAGAAGACAGAGGCCAGGGCAAAGTTGGAGACGGAGTGGGATGCTGCTGCCAAGGCCAACTATTCAAAGGCGAAGGAGCTGGCCCTAAAAGCGATGGAGATGATCTAAAAATTGTCTTTAGGTTAGGGTTAGGAAGCCAGTTTGGTAAATGGTTTATAAGTTACGGTAAAGCTTTAGATCCCATAACCCCTTAAACAAAACCGGCATCTTTACCCTAACCCTTAACCCTAAGACCTTAATTTGCCAGTCATTCAATGAAAAGATGGTAATCATGGTGGGATGTGCTTAGAAATAAACTGAAAGAGATTGACCTTTCTCAGTCCTTGATCTTTCTCATTCTTTTGGCCCTTCTTTTCACCTTTATCCTCTATCCGTTGATTCGAGTCCTTTACGTGGCCTTCACTGAGGCAGACTCTCTCTCCCTCAGCCATTTCATCAATTTTTTCGAAAGGGCCCTATTCAAGGAATCTTTTCTGAACAGCCTTAGCGCAGGACTGATGGCTGTTATCTTTGGGAGCCTGATCAGCCTGCCCTTGGCCTTCTTCACCATCAAATACGATTTCAAAGGAAGGACCCTGATCCAGACACTGGGGATCCTTCCCTTGGTGATGCCTCCATTTGTGGGGGCGGTGGCTCTTCAGCTGATCCTCGGTCGGAGCGGGGTGTTCAATCTCCTTCTCCTCAAATGGTTCGGCACCTCCGTCCCATTTATGGAGGGGCTGAGAGGTGTGATCATCGTCCAAACCCTCCACTATTTCCCTTTCATCTTTCTCAACGCCTCGGCCTCCCTGGCCAATGTGGATCCTTCACTGGAGGAGATGGCCCAGAATATGGGTAGCCACGGTCTTCGTCTCTTTCGAAGGGTCACCCTTCCGTTGATGATGCCGGGTTATGTGGCAGGCATTCTCCTGGTCTTCATCCGCGTGATCGACGATCTCGGTACTCCGTTGATGCTCAATTACACCAAGATGCTTGCTCCGCAGGCCTATCTTCGGGTGACGACCATTGGGGTCGAGGATAAAGCGGGTTATGTGATCTGCGTGATCATGGTCGTGCTCTCGCTTCTCTCCCTCTGGGGGGCGATGAAATTCCTCAGTCTCTCCGAATATGCCATGGTTCAGCGTGGTGGGGCAGGAACTCCGATCTCAAAAAAGATCGGGGGCTGGAGGTTGGTCTTTGTCCTGGTTTTCTGTTTCTTCGTGTTGGGGGTCAGCCTCCTGCCGCATCTGGGCATCTTTGTCCTCTCCTTTGCCAAAGTCTGGAGCTTTTCCATTCTTCCGAAATCCTACACCCTGAACCATTACGTAGAGATCTTCTTCAGAACCCCGCATTTTGTAAAGAATACGCTCTTGTACTGCCTTTTGGCAGCGGGCATTGACGTCCTCTTGGGATCGGTCATTGCATTCCTCCTGATCCGAGGAAAGGTATTCGGGAAAGGGCTTTTAGATGCGATTGCGACGATGCCGTTGGCCATCCCGGGAGTGGTTCTGGCAACGGGTTATCTGAGGGTCTTTCATGGAACGAACCTTCCTTTTTTTCATCAGCCTCTGACCTCCCTCTGGATCATTCTGGTCATTGCCTATTCTGCAAGGAGGCTGCCCTATACGTTAAGGTCCTGTTATGCTTCCATTCAGCAGATTCACATCTCCTTGGAAGAGGCTGCTTTGAACCTGGGGGCGAACCGGAGAAAGACATTCTTTAGAATCACCTTTCCCTTGATGACCGGAGGGTTGATCGCTGGAGGGCTTTTGGCTTTTATCACTTCGTCCGTGGAACTGGCCTCCACGATCATGCTCGTTCCGCGCATGGAGTACGGACCGCTTTCTTATGGAATCTATATTTATATGCAGAGCGCTGTTGGAAGGGGTCCAGGCGCTGCCTTAGGGGTGGTTGCGATTTTATTGGTCGCGACTGGCACCTACCTGGTCAACAGGGTCTTTGCCGGAGGGAGTGGAACGGCCTTTAAGTTATGAAGGACGAGGGACGATCCACGATGAACGATGGACGGAGATAGCGGATGAATAAAGCCAGTGAGGTTCGGCTGATTAACTTAGGCAAAAAGTTCGGTGAGGTCGAAGCGGTTAAAGATGTCAATTTAACGATTGAGAGAGGTGATTTTTTCACTTTCCTCGGCCCAAGCGGCTGTGGTAAGACGACACTCCTTCGGATGATTGCAGGATTCACCAGACCGGATCAAGGGACCATCCTGTTTGACGGAGTCGAGGTCAACGACATTCCGCCTTGGAAAAGGGATGTGGGCATGGTCTTTCAGAGTTATGCGCTATGGCCTCATCTTTCAGTCTTTGAAAACGTGGCCTTCGGGCTGAAGGAGAGGAATCTTCCCAAAGCCGTGGTCCAGGAGAAGACCCTCCGCGCCCTCTCCATGGTCAACTTAGAAGGATTGGAGAGAAGAAGGCCCTCGGAACTATCAGGAGGACAACAGCAACGGGTCGCGTTAGCTCGAACCCTGGTGATCGAGCCCAGACTCCTTCTCTTGGACGAACCTTTGAGTAACCTGGATGCGAAGCTCCGGATCCAGATGAGGCAAGAGCTGGTTCGGATCCAGAGGGATTTGGGGATCACCTCCATCTATGTCACCCATGACCAGGAGGAGGCACTCACCCTTTCCACTCGAATTGCAGTCATGTCAAAGGGTCATGTGGTGCAGGTGGGCAGTCCGAAGGAGATCTATGAAAACCCAAAGAGTCAGGAGGTTGCTGATTTTGTAGGGACTTCCAACTTTTTCAGCGGTTCGGTGGTTGAAGAGTTGAAGGATAAGCTTCGTGTGAGAACTGAAGAAGGGGTTATGCTGGCGGTGGAAAGGCAGCCAGAACTTCCTCTTGGCATTGGATCAAATCTCCTTCTCAATATCCGGCCCGAGTCATTCCGGATCTCTGATGCTGACGAAGTTTCGTCGGGTGAGAATCGGGTCGAGGGAGTGGTCAAGACCTCGGCCTACCTCGGTTCGCTGGTGCAATATGAGGTTGAGGTCTCCGGAGGGAAGAGGGTGAAGGTCAACCTGGTCAACCCGAGAAAAAAATCCCTCCTCAGAGAGGGGGAACGGGTCTCCCTCACATTTTCTTCGGAGGACGTCATCGCCATCCCGTTTGGAAGATGACCCCTGTATGCCTTCATCCCATCCGGCATCCCATCGGGAAGGGTTGACGCGGCCTGGAAAATGCAATACGTTGTTAGACATGAAACCTGCAACGCTGACCATCCGATTGGATAAAAACCTAAATGCATTACTGTCTAAGGCGAACAAACGGTCCGGGAAAAACCGGAGCGAGATTGCCCGTGAGGCACTGCGCCGTCAACCCCGACTTCAACAATTTGAGGAGCTGCGGAAGAGGATCATGCCATTCGCCGAGGCCTGGGGGCTTTTGACGGACGAGGATATTTTTTCCAAGATATCATGAAGGTCTTTCTCGACACAAATGTGTTGGTCAGTGCATTGGCCACGAGGGGGCTTTGCGGGGATGGGGTTGAGAGAAGTCCTCGCTTCGCATCAATTAGTTGTTTCTGCTCCACTCTTCACGGAACTCAAGCAGGTCCTCCATCAGAAGATCCAAATCCCGGCTGAGCTCATGGATGATACGGTAGCCATGCTCCAGCAGGCTGCTCATGCTGCGCCTGGGCCCATGGGGAAGGTTATTTACGCCGTCTCGCAGAAAGGCGTCTGATTTATCACGGGGATGAAATGCTTCATGTCCCAAGAGGAGCCCAACGGCCTGCGATTTAAAGCGGGGGTGGGTTTACTGGAATTTGGATGGAAATCGGAGCGTATAGAGAGGGTTCAATATTGTTTGCACAGCGTGGGATATTGGCGTTAAGATGAGGAGAGGATATTTGATGAGGAGGTAGACGATGGTCGATTATCTGAATAGAGAGGAATTGGAGCTTTTACGGCGTTGGCCTACGTGTGCGATATCGAACGGGATCGAGCTCTTCAACATCCGTCCTCGAAACGAAGGGTTTATGCTCCCCGAAATTAAGTGCGTCTTTCCAGAACTGGGGCCGATGATCGGTTATGCGGTCACAGCCGTCATCAGCGCTGAGTCCCCGGAAGGCCGCCGGGTTCAGGCGCCGGATTGGTGGGAGATGATCCTGAAGATACCAGAGCCCCGGGTGGCCGTGATTCACGACATCGACCGTCCTGTTATAGGCTCTTTCTGGGGCGAGGTCAATGCCAATATCCACAGGGCCCTGGGCTGCATCGGGACCGTCACGGACGGCTCGGTAAGGGATCTGGATGAGGTGAGTGAGATCGGTTTCCATTTCTTCTCAAGTTGTGTCAGCGTTTCCCATGCCTACGTCCATCTGGTGGAGATCGGGATCCCTGTTAAGGTGGGCGGCGTGGTGGTGAGGCCGGGTGATCTGTTGATGGGCGACAAGCATGGCGTGATCTCCATTCCCCTGGAGATCGCAAGAGATGTGCCCAGGGCTGCTCAGCTCGTCGAAGACTGGGAGAGGCCTGTCATCAATTACTGCAAGTCTAAGGAATTCACTCTCGAAGGGCTGAAGGATCGCTACCTGTCGCCTCGGCCCACCTGGCCACCTCGCAGGTAGCCGGCCGGGCCGCCCGACACAAAAATCAGGTTGAGGCTAGTCGTGCCAGAAGGATCTGTTTCAGACGATCGATCCTGCCGTTTTCCTCTAATTTCTCTCCCCATGTGTCCTGGATGTAGAAGACGTCCACAATGCGGTTTCCCAATGTGGATATTCTTGCAAAGTAAATGTTACATCCATGTTCGGTCAAGGTTTGAGTGATCTCATAGAGAATTCCCAGCCGATCCTCTCCAGTGACCTCAACGATGGTAAAAAAATCGGAATCGTGGTTATCAATCTTCACTTCTCCTCTCACCCTGGGGATGACCTTCTGTTTCATTCCATAGGTTTCATTCCTTTTAAAAAGAAGATCCTTCAAAAAGACCTTTCCATCCAGGATTTCTTCTAAATCTTGTTTAAATTGGTGAAGACGTGGTTCAATCCCTCCGGTCCTGTCTTCCACCCAAAACGTATCGAGGGCGATGCCGTTTTCCCAGGTATGGACTTGTGCTTCGAGGATGCTGAGGCGGTTTAAAAACATTGAACCTGCAATTTTTGAAAAGAGCCCATATCGATCTTTCGTGCAGAGAGTAACTTTGGCAAGGAGCTCCTTCTCGATCTTCCATTCCACCAGGAATGGTTCCTTTTCCATGGAATGGGCCATCTCGATGTGATGGAGGATCTCTTCTGTCGAATAGCAGGAGAGATATCGCTCAGGTAAATGTTCAACATATTCCATGAACGTCTCTGGAGGAAGGCGTTTCCTCAGCTGTTCAATCACGGCCTCCCCTTTCAAGAAAGGCCCATCAATACCATTCCTTTCAAAGAGATGAGAGGTTTTTAGAAAAAGTTCCATGAGGAGTGTTTCTTTCCAATTGGTCAAGGCTTCGGGACCAACGGCTTTGGTGTCAGCAAAGGTCAGGAGGTAAAGCATCTTCAATTGTTGAAGGTTTTTCACTTCCTGGGCAAACCGAAAAATGACCTGTTCATCACGAAGATCTCTACGCAGAGCGGTCTTGACCATCAGAAGGTGGTTGGTCACTAAAAAGGCAGCGCATTCCCTGTCCTCCGGAGAGAGTCCCATCCGTTCACCGATGGACTTCACCTGATGGGCACCCGTGAGAGAGTGATCTCCTCCCCTTCCTTTTCCGATATCATGAAGGAGAGTGGTTAAGAATAAAATCTCTGGTTTTTCAATCCCCCTGACCAAAGATGTGAGCAATGGATGATCTTTTTGGTAAAGACCATCGGAGAGCTTTTCCAGTTCCTCCACCGCATAGAGGGAATGGATATCCACTGGATGGATATGATAAAGATCGTAATGGACCTTTCCTTCGAGGATGGAGAATTCAGGGATATAACGAGAGAGGAATCCGAGTTCATGCATTTTCTTTAAAATCGTTCCAATCCCTTTTCTTTTCTTAAACATGGAAAGGAACATTTGACTGACCTTTTCAGAATTTCGAAAAGAATTATCGACCAGGGGAAGGGCTTCGATGACCGCTTCTTCTGTCCGAAAATCCATCCGGGCCTGATAGGTTTGGCAATGCGAAAAAAGGGTCATCAGTTGGTTAATATCCTTCTTAAAAATCGCCGGGTCAAGGAGACGGATCTCTCCCTGAGTTAAGGCGAAATGATCATCGATCTTTTTTTGTTTAATGAAAAAGATAATTCTCTTCAAAGTTTGGGAATCATGGAGGGCCCGATCAAGAATGTCCTGGACAAAGTTTGCGATCCTCTGAGTGGAAAGGTGATATTGCCTCATCATTTCTTCCACTCCCAGAATCCCTTCGTGATACCCTAAGAGAGGGGCAATTGTTTCTTGCATTTCAAAGGTTAAATCATCCTGTCTTCTTCCACTGAGAAGATGGAGTTGATTTCTGACAGTCCAAAGGAATTGAAGACCATTTTCCAGCATTCGGGAATGATCCGGGAAAAGGATGGAATCCCAGCGATCGGTTTTATATCTTGCCCGAATGATCCATCTCCCCATCTGGAAGTCCCTTAATCCTCCTACGCCCTCTTTTACATTCGGTTCGAGAATATAATTTGGGTCTCCGTATTTCTTTCGGCGGAGAATCAGTTCCCTGGCAAGGTGTTCGGCAAATTGTTTTACATTTCGGTGAAGAACTTTTTTTGTGAAATGATCATAAAGTTTCCGGAAAAATTCGTACTCTCCATCGAGATAACGGCCGTCAATCAAACTGGTTTTTGCATGTAAATCTGATTGGGCCATTTTCAAACATTCATGGATGGACCTTGAACTGCAATTCACGTCCAGTCCTAAGTCCCACAAAGGATAGAGAATCTTCTCAACCAGAGGGGGAAGTTTTTCCTTTTGGGATGAGTCGTAAAGAAGGAGGAGGTCGACATCCGAATAAGGGGCTAATTCAGACCTCCCATATCCTCCAATGGCCATGAGGCATACGGATGGAGAAGGGATCTGGGATTGGGCTCTCTGGAAGGTTTTCCTGACGATGCCATCCATCCTTTCCGTATTCTGACGAAGGAATTCCCCCCATTCAAATGGCATCTTTTCCACGTTCGCCTGTTCGGATTCGGATGACCTCTTCCACAGGGGAAATGAATATTTTTCCATCTCCGATCTTGCCTGTTTTGGCTCCTCGCTCTATCGTTTCAACCACCTGGGTGATCATTTCTTCGGTGGTGATCAGTTCAATCTTGACCTTGGGGAGGAAGTCGATCTTATATTCAGCGCCCCTATAAACTTCAGTATGGCCCCTTTGCCTTCCAAATCCTTTCACCTCGGTCACGATCATCCCCTGAACACCGATCCTGGTCAGGGCGTTCTTGACATCATCGAGTTTGAATGGCTTGATAATGGCTTCGATCTTTTTCATTTGACCTCCGGTATCTTAACCCTAACCTGCCTCCCCTTAAATTAAGGGGAGGTGAGGAGGGGTTAAAGGCTGGATTTTTTAAAAACTATAACCTGCTTCTCCATGCTGGCTGATATCCAGACCGTTGACCTCATGCTCCTCGCTGACTCTCAATCCCATGGTCCAATCGAGGATTTTTAATAGAATGAGTGTAACCAGGAAAGAATAAATCCACGCAGAAGCCACACTCAAGGCTTGGATGGCTAAAAGGGAAGGGTTTCCAAAGAAGAGGCCATCGTTTCCAGCTGCGTTGATAGCTTTTGATGCAAACAGCCCAGCAGCAAGAGCGCCCCATGTGCCACCCACCCCATGGACTCCAACCACATCGAGAGAGTCATCATATCCGAGTTTGCTCTTGAGGTTAATGGCGAAATAACAGGCCACACCTGCTGCGAGTCCGATCAGGATAGCAGAGATCGGCCCGACGAAACCTGAGGCAGGAGTGATGGCAACCAATCCAGCGACCGCACCTGACGCTGCCCCGAGAACAGTAGGGTTACCCCGATAGGCCCACTCGGCAATCATCCACGATAAGGCCGCAGCCGCTGTAGAGATGTGAGTTACTACGAAGGCATTGGTTGCGAGAGCACCCGAGGCCACCGCACTTCCCCCATTAAAACCAAACCAACCAAACCAGAGCAGGCCCGCTCCCAAAAGGGTCATGGTTAAATTATGGGGAGGCATGGGTTCATCTCCATACCCCTTCCTTTTTCCTACCATCAGGGCAGCTGCTAATGCGGCCATACCTGAACTGACATGGACCACCAGACCACCTGCAAAGTCAAGGGCACCAAGATTTTTGATCCAACCTCCATTTCCCCAGACCCAGTGGGCCAAAGGGTCATAGACAAAGGTGGCCCAGAGGATAAGGAAGACCAGATAAGTTTTAAACTTAAATCTCTCTGCAATAGCTCCGGTGATCAAAGCAGGGGTGATCACAGCAAACATCATCTGAAAGATCATGAAGGCCTGATGAGGGACGGTGGCTGAATAGTCGGGATATGGGTCCAGGCCCACCCCTCTTAGTCCAATCCAGTCAAGACTTCCAATCACATGGCCGATATCCGGACCAAAGGCAAGGCTATACCCATAAAGAACCCACTGAATGGTGATGACGCCGAGAGCAATGAAGCTTTGCATGATGGTTCCCAGGACATTCTTCGCTCTTACCATCCCTCCGTAGAAGAGGGCCAGCCCCGGTGTCATTAACATCACCAATGCCGAAGAGATCAAAATCCATGCGGTATCTCCAGTATCGACTTTCATTTAATTCCTCCTCGTTAGCAGGGCTCAATGATTCAAATGGCCGAGGGTTCAAGTGTTTTAATTACAAAAAAGCAATCCTTGTGCCAAAAGGGGAGAGAATGAGTTGGTTTGAACTTTATTAAGATTATTCCAGAGCTTGCGATCGGTCATCACTCCGGGTGGTCTTCATCTCCACTCTTCTTCTTAACGAGATCTGTTGGATTTTAGGCAGCCTGATGGAAAAGAACCAGTCCGCTTTCGCTCATGACGGGGATGCTTCTGAAGAAATCCGAACTCAGGAGTTGTTTTGGAAAACAGGTACGAGCAGCCTAAGAATTTTGGTACCTGTTCGTCACGGGCAGTCTTCGATCCTTTCCCAAGGCGCGGTGGGTGATCTTCACTCCAGGGGGGCTCTGCCTCCGTTTATACTCATTTCGGTCGACCATATGGATCACCTCTTTGACCAGACTCTCTTCAAATCCCATCTTGGTAATCTCTTCGACTCCCTTGTCCTCTTCCACATAGGCCTGAAGAATCGGATCGAGAACCGAGTAGGGCGGCAGGGAGTCCTCATCCTTCTGATTCGGTCTCAGCTCTGCAGAGGGCGGTTTTACGAAAACATTCTTCGGGATCACCGCTTTTCCTTCCCTTCTATTTCTCAACCCTGCCAATTCATAAACCAATGTTTTGGGGACATCCTTCAAGACCGCATACCCGCCCGCCATGTCTCCGTAAAGCGTGCAATACCCCACGCTCATCTCGCTCTTGTTTCCTGTGGTCAATACCAGCCAGCCGAATTTGTTGGAGAGGGCCATCAGGATGTTGCCGCGAATTCGAGCCTGGATATTCTCTTCTGTGACGTCGGGCTTCAGCCCCTTGAAGGATGGAGCGAGCGTCTTCAGGTAGGCCCGATATACTTCTGTGATCGGGATGGTAAGGAAGCGGATGCCCAGGTTCTTCGCCAGTAATTTCGCATCCTCCAAAGATTCCTTTGAGGAATATGGAGACGGCATGGCCACGCCCACCACGCCCGTCTTTCCCAACGCATCGACAGCAATCGAAGCAGTCAGAGCAGAATCGATGCCTCCGCTCAGGCCGACCAGGACCTTCTGAAAACCATTCTTCCGAACATAGTCTCCTGTACCGAGGACAAGGGCTGAATAGATTTCAGAGAGCCGGTCGAGAGGTTTGTTCTCCCTCTTCGGAATCGGAGGTCTCTTCTTCATCGAGGGGCTCCGATCCGGAAGATCGATCTTTCTCAGGTCTTTCTCCCCGTTGGTCGATTTCTCCCTCCTGATCCGGGGGTCGTGAAGCCTCATGCGGAAGACCGCCTCCATATCGAGATCCGCCAGGACCAGATCCTCCTCAAATTGTTTTCCCCTGACGATCAGTTCCCCTTTTTGGTCGAAGATCAGGCTTCCTCCATCGAAGACCAGCTCATCCTGGCCGCCCACCAGGTTGCAATAGGCTACGATCGCCACATTGTCAGAGGCCCGGGTGGAGATCATCTTCTCGCGGGAAGCAGATTTTCCCGCATGAAAGGGGGATGAGGAGAGATTCACAATCAGTTCCGCTCCTCCGTAAAGGGCCTGGGTTCGGATGGGGTCTCCAGGGTACCAGAGGTCTTCACAGATGCTCGGACCGATCGGGATGGAGTTCAGGGTAAAGATGAAATTCTCTGTTCCCACATGAAAATACCGGTCCTCATCGAAGACCCCGTAGTTGGGGAGAAAGGTCTTGCAATAGGCATCGATCATCTCTCCGTTGTGGAGCAGGGCAGCGGCATTATAGATGTCTTTCTTCCTTTCCACAAAACCGACGAGGGCTGTGATTGAGGTCGTGGCCCTGGCAATCCTCTTTATGGCTTTCAGGTTGGCATCGATAAACTTCGGCATGAGCAGAAGGTCTTCAGGGGGATAGCCGGTGACTGCCATCTCCGGAAAGACTAAAAGGTCTGCGCCCGCCTTCTTTCCGCGTTCGATGTAGTCTAAGATCTTTTTCGTGTTGCCTTCGATATCGCCAACGGTGGTGTTGATCTGACAGAGACCGATTCGCAGGGTTCGCATACTCACCTCTCAAAAACGCAGAGCGCATAGTGCATAGCGCAAAGCGTAAATGTCAAAATTCAAACCTCAAACCTCCTAACTCAAAACTCATAACTATAATTCCTAACTCTAAAGTTTCAACTTTCTTCGTCAGAAACGAGCACCTCTTTCTTAATGTGATACCTCTCCATCTTTCCTCGAAGGGTGTTTCGGTTGATCCCCAAAAGCTGGGCTGCCTGAAGCTGGTTTCCCTTCGTCTTTTGGAGGGCACGAAGGATCAGTTCCCTTTCGACGGTAGCGATCATATCCAGACCCTGCCGGGTCGCAGTCCCTCTCGAGAGCTCCTCGAAGAGGATGTTTAGAAGCTCTTCCATAGGTCTTTTGCCAAGATCCTCTTCGGCCTCTGGTCTCTCCCAGGTCTTCTCCAGGAGGAGCTGATCCTCAAGAATCCATTCGCCCTGGCATAAGAGCATCGCTCTCTTCAGGACGTTCTCAAGTTGACGGACATTTCCAGGCCATCCATAGTCAGTGATCTTCTCCATGGCGGCAGGGGTGATGCCGACGATCTTCTTTTTCAGCTCACGATTAAATTTTTTCAGGAAATAGGAGACCAGGTCAGGGATGTCCTCTTTTCTCTCCCTCAAAGCCGGTATCCGGATGGAGACCACGTTGAGCCGGTAGTAGAGATCCTCCCTGAACCTACGGTTTGAAATCGCCTCTTCTAAATCTTTGTTCGTTGCGACAATGAATCGGATGTCCACCCGGATCGTCTCCATCCCTCCTAACCTTTCAAAGCTTCTCTCCTGGAGGACTCGCAATAATTTGGCCTGCGTGGAAAGAGACATATCGCCGATCTCGTCAAGGAAGATCGTCCCTCCCTGACACTGCTCAAGCTTTCCGATACGGCGGGAGATGGCACCGGTGAAGGCCCCTTTCTCATGGCCGAAGAGCTCGCTCTCAAGAAGGGTGTCGGGGATGGCTGCGCAATTGACGGGAAGAAAGGGCTGGTTGACACGGGTGCTATGATGATAGATTGCCCGGGCGATCAGTTCCTTACCGGTTCCGCTTTCCCCTCGCAGGAGCACGGTGACGTCGCTCGGAGCAACCTGGCCGATCATCTTAAAGATCTCCTGCATCTTAGAGGAGGATCCGATGATCTGCTCTCTTTCGTCCGCTCCGGCCGGCTCGACCAGAGCATAAGAGACCTCCTCCGTCATCAATCTCCGCAGGGAGAGGGCTTTTTCGATCAGGCTCTTCATCTGGGGGATGGGAAATGGTTTCAGGATGTAGTCGAAGGCTCCGTATTTCATCGCCTCGATTGCCGTCTCGGTTGTTCCATAAGCGGTCATGATGATCACGAGAGATTTGGGATCGATGGACCTGATCTCTTTCAGCACCTCAATCCCGTTTCGACCAGGCATTTTGATGTCCATGATGATGAGGTCAGGCGCATGCTGTTTGAACTGGTCCAATGCCTCCTCTCCATTCTGAGCGGTCAGAACGGAAAAATCGCGCTCCATCATCCTTTTCAAAGAGTACCGGATGGACTTCTCGTCATCGACGATCAGGACGGTTTGCATCTTCTCACCCCTGGTCTATTGGGAGATAGACGGTAAAGGTCGTTCCCTCATCTGGATCACTTGTCACATCGATCTTCCCGTGATGCTGGTCGATGATTCGATAAGCAATGGAGAGGCCGAGGCCGATCCCTCCTTCTTTGGTAGAGAAGAAAGGGTCGAAGAGCCTGTTCATGTCCTCAGGAGGGATGCCGACCCCAGAATCTTGAATGGCCAGTTGTACCCATTGCCCATCTTTGGATACCCCGCCCTGCAATTTCAATCGACCTCCTCCTGGCATCGCCTGTATGGCATTCATCAAGAGATTGAGGATCACCTGTTTCATCTGTTCCTTATCGATGGTGATGAGAGGTAAGGATAAAAAATCTTTTTCGACGGAGATCTGGAGCTTCTCCGTCTGGGGCCTCAGGAGCTGAAGGGTTTCTTCAAAAATGGAGGTGACCTCCGTTCTTTCTAAATTGGGTGATGCGGGTTTAGCGAACTGGAGAAATTGGTTTATGATCTCATTGATCCTTTGAATCTCCTCTTCAATCACCTGGAAGTCCTCTCGCTGAGGATCTCCTAATGGGAGATTCTGGATCATGGAGTGGATGAGGATGTTGATGCTCGTCAGCGGATTTCGAATCTCGTGTGCGATGCCTGCGGCCAGCTGCCCAAGGGCAGCCAATCTCTCAGACCGGATCAGTTGGGCCTCCGCCTTTCTGAGGTCAGCCGTCGTTTTCTTGATCTTCTGCTCCATCTCCTGGCTGAAGGCCTTAAGTTCCTGGTACATGAAGGCGTTGTGGATCGCCAGACCTGCCTGCTGGGCAAAGGTCATCACCGCTTCGAGGGCCTCCTTTGTGATCGTCCTCCCTGGCTCGACGTGATCTGCCGCAATCACCCCCAGGGGCTTTTCCCTGGCGAAGAGGGGGATGACGACCAGGGAGTGCAGGTTGAACTTCTTTTTGAGCATCGGGTTGACCGTGGGGTCCTGGGTTGCATCAGGAATGACAAGGGGTCGCTTTTCAAAAATCGATCGGGCCACCACGCTATCCGCGGGATCGAGGGGCAGAACGATTCCCTTGATCATCTCTTCGTCCACACCGACTGCCATTTTACACTCGAGAATATTCTTCCTTTCGTTGACCAGGTAGAGCCGGGCCCGATCAAATCCGATGTTCTTCGTCACTCCCTCCAAGACCAGTCTGAGGATCTCATCGATCTCTAACGTCTCCATCAAGCCGGCATTTTCAATACAGATGGCAGCCTGATTGGCCACGGTGGATAGCACCTCCTCTTCGGTTTTCGAAAAGGAATGGGGATAGGAGGTGTAGCAGTTGATCACCCCGAGCACGCGGTTCTTCACACACATCGGGACACTGAGCATCGAGACCAGGCCTTCCTTTTTGGCCAGTTCTTTCTCTTTATAAAGTGGATCTTTGAGGACATCGGGGATGGCCATGGGCTGATTGTGGAGGGCCACATGGCCCACCACCCCTTCTCCTATCTTCAGGCTTCTCTCCTTCAGGTATGCTTCACTGATGCTCTGCGTTGCCTTCAACTTCAACCTTTGGTCTTTCTCATCTAGGATCCAGAGGGAACATATCTTTGAGTCCATGAGATTAGCCGTGACGGTTACAATTAGACGTAAGACGTCATCGAGATAGAGGCCAGAGGCAATTGCCCTGCTGATCTCTAAAAGGGCATTGATCTCTCTGGACTCAATAAGAGGTTTTTCTCCGTCCAAAGAATGGCTCTCCTTTTTCTTGTTATCATAAACGAAAACCATCCATTTGAAAAGTAGAATACTGATAGCTAAAAAAAGGGGATACCAGAAAAACAGGTATCCCCTCCTCAACAGCCATTTTTTTTTAATTAACCTAAAATCTTATTGACCTCCTCCTGATCACAATCCATTGCATAGGGAATTCCAGAGACCTCAGCAGCCTCACGAGTCAGGGCGCAAAGGTCATTTCTGGTGATGTATTTCAGCGCAAATTTTCTGGCCCCAGCCATTAGCTGTTGAAGGCCTGCGTTCAGCCGATCAAAATAGGTGATCATGCCAATGGTTCCTGTGGGGATACGTTCAAAGTCCTTCCCATACTTCTCTTTTAACTTCGCCGCCAAGACAAAGATGTGCTCCACATCTGTTCCAAACTTTGCGATATCCGAAGGGACTTTACCTTTTTTGACCATTTGACCAATTGTGTTTCCCACCATCGCAGCAGTCATCGAGGCTCGTCCCAGACAGATCGCCTTGATATAGGGTGCGGCCAGAGCAATGGCTTTGAAGATATGGTCTTCTAAGGCAAGTCCGCCTGCCATGGCACAGGATGGGATGAATGCTCCCTTTTGTTCTAAGCGTTTCAAGAATTTGTAGAGGAGACTTTCAAGGTAAACCGTAGGGATTCCCCATTCGTTCATCATGCGCCAAGGGCTCATCCCAGTTCCCCCTCCGGCGCCATCCACGGTGAGAAGATCGATCTTTGCATCGGAGGCATATTTCACAGCCCTTGCCAGATCCGCAGGCCTGTAGGCACCGGTTTTCAGGGAGATATGTTTGGCTCCAATCTTTTTCAGCCGTTCCACTTCTTTATGGAATCCTTCTTCGCTCACCATTCCAAGTCTGGAATGGCGTTCGAATTCCTTAAAATCTCCCTGTTTAAAGGCTTCCTGAATCACCGGGTCTTCAGGATCGGGCAGGACGATGTACCCTCGGCTCTTCAATTGGAGAGCCCTTTCCAAGCTCGGAAGTTTGACCTCACCTCCGATGTCTTTGGCACCCTGGCCCCATTTCGGTTCAATGATCTGGACGCCCAATTTTTCTACGACATATTCTGGAACGCCCAGGCGTCCGTCTTCCACATTATATTGGACGACGATCCCACCGTACCCGTCATACCACTGTTGAAATATCTTGACCCGACGCTCCATCTCGGGAGATCGGACCACGCGGCCATTTTTAAATTCTGAATTGGGATCCATGCCACAAACATTTTCTCCAACAACAACCAGAGTTCCAGAAATAGCTGCTGCAATCGCCATCGATTCCCAATGGATGCGGGCGATATCGGTCGATCCCAAGGCACCAGTAAAATAGGGGACTTTCATTCGAATTTTTTCGTTTGCTCCAACCTCTGTCGAGATATCCACCGATGGAAAGGTAGCATGGTCAGAATCAGCTGATACACCAATTGCTCCCACGCAGGTTCCCTGAATGTTGAAATGGGAGTAATCGATGGGGTAGTCTTTTTCAGAACCTGCGGTGACTTTAGAATAAGGCTGGGGATAGAGAATCTCCCTTCCTCTCAAGGCAGAACGACCCACTTCGCATGGACCTGGGCAACCGTCCAGGCAGGTTACACAGATCCCTGAAATAGGGGCAGGTTCAACACGGTTTTTGGTAAAAGTGGCTGGGCTTCGATTTGGTTTTGTAAATGTCATGTTTCTCCTCCTTTTTGATAGAAGAATAATAAAAAAGGCGCCAAATTGCTTTGACGCCTTCGTCATTCATACAGCGTTGTAGTAAATTATGGGAGGTCGTTTTTAAGACCCCCATTACCAATACGCCTTTGTATTTCGGGGCTTTTATTAAAATAAAATTTAGTTATTGTCAATAGAAATTAATAGAAATTGTTGAATTCTACCATCTAAAAAGGAAAATTTGGGACTTCAGTGGGGCATCTGAATTTATATCGAAATTTTATTGACATTCTTCTCTCGAAAAGATTAAAATAAATTTTGAATTAACAAAATTTGGACCTATTTTAGCAGAAATTAAGATGAGCGGAAAGATTTCAACTGGGATTGGTTATCTGGATCACATTCTTGGATTTCTCAAGACTGGCGATAATGTGATCTGGGAGGTTGAGGCTGGGACATATATAGAGATTTTTCTTCAACGCTTCATTGAACACAACTTGAAGAGTGGATACAAATTGGTCTATGTCAGTTTTAATGCCTCTCCATCTACTCTATCTAAGCGTTTAGCTCATCTTTCCCATTTAGAATCCCTTACGATCCTGGATTGCTTTACCTCTGGGAAGGGGAATAATGATCCTCTTTTTGCGCAATTCTATGAGAAGGAAAAAGAGAAGTTTAAGGGAAATGTCATCAAGGTTGAAAACCCAAAAGACCATTCACAATTTCGTGTTGCTCTGGATCGGATTGAGGTTGAGAAAGGATCAGGCGTTCGCTATATTTTCGACAGCCTCACCGGAATGCAGGACATCTGGGGCGATGAGAATGTGACTTACAAATTTTTCACTTACTCCTGTCCGAGGCTCTATGACCTTCAGACCGTAGCCTACTGGGTTTTGGAAAAGGAAGCGCACACCTCATCCTTTAAGGCGAATCTGAGACATATCACTCAAGTAGCGATTGAACTTGAGAAAGAGAACGGAGAGCTCTTTCTCAAGGCAAACAAAATTGAAGGTAGATTTTCTAAGGTCGCCTTTCTTCCAAAACATTATGAAGCCTGGGGAGATGAGATCATTTTCCCTTCGATCGGCGGCCGAAGGCCTAGCAGTTTAGGTGAAAAAATTAAAGCGTTGAGAAAAAAGATAGGTATGACCCAGAAGGAACTGGCCGAACAGGTGGGCTTAACCCCGAGTTTTATTAGTCAGTTAGAGAAGAACCTGATCAGTCCATCCCTCGATTCCCTCCTGAAGTTGAGCGAAAAACTGAATACCCAGCCAGTCTATTTTCTGATGGAGAATGAGAGTGAGCCTTTACAAAAAATAGTGATCAAGCCCAATGAAAGGCAGAATGTTCAACTTCCGTCAGTGAAGGCAACGAAAGTTAAACTTGAATTATTGGTTTCCGATACACTAAATCGCCGGATGGAACCTTATCTCTTAACAATAAAAGAGGGTGAGGTCATTGATGGACATTTTTATAACCATAAAGGGGATGAATTTGCTTATGTGATAGAGGGAGAGCTGGAGGTGGAGATTCACGATGAAAAACATCTATTAAGTCAGGGGGATAGTTTTTACATCGAATCGAGATTTCCATCGAGATGGGTCAATAAGGGAAAGGGAAATGCGGTAATTCTATGGGTTTTAAGCCCCCCAAGGGCAGGTCTATAAAGTTCATTAAAAGTTAAGCCGTCGATTTTTTTTGCATGGAAAGTTTAGTATAAATTTATTTATTAAATAAGAGTTAAATATATATAATTTTGGAGGTGAAAATGGACCTGAAATGGGTTGATTTAATCGTTGACAGACATCAGGAGAAGAGAACAGCCCTTGTTAGCATCCTCCATGATATTCAGGACCGGTATAAGTACCTTCCTGAAGAGGCGTTGAGGATGGTGGCATCCAGGCTACACATGGATATTAATGAGATTTACGGTGTTGCAACTTTTTATAAATCCTTCAGCCTTATCCCTAAGGGCAAACATTCTATCACGCTTTGTCTTGGAACTGCATGTCATGTTCGGGGAGGTCCTAAGATTTTGAGGGAGCTCAAGAATTTTCTCCATATCGAGCCGGGTCAAACAACGCCGGACAGGCAGTTCTCTCTGAATGTGGTGAACTGTTTGGGTGTCTGTGCCATCGGCCCTGTCATGTCTATTGATGGGAAGTTCTATGGAGAGATGAATCCGATGAGAGCAAAGAGGCTCATTGAAAAAAATAACCGGAAACGAAGCGGGGTGAAATCATGAGAAAGATTAAGACTGCATCTGATTTAGAGAAATGGCGGCAAGATATTATAAAAAAACAGAAGAGGGATGAAATCGTTGTCTCCGTATGCGGAGGCACTGGATGTCATGCATATGGATGTAAAAAAGTGAGAGATCAGTTTGCCAAGGCCATTAAGAAGAATGGCTTTATGGATAAAAAGATCCGATTGAGGTTCACAGGATGTAGAGGATTCTGCGAAAGGGGGCCTATTGTAACCATTCAACCCCAGGGAGTCTTCTATCAAAGAGTACAAGAGAAGGATGTGGACCTCATCGTTTCGGAGACTATCAATCAAGGAAAGATTATTGATCGCTTATTGTATGAGGATCCGAATACAAAAAGAAAGATTGATTCAGAAAAAGAGATTCCTTTTTACAAAGCTCAACACCGCCTGGTTCTTGGGAAAAATGGTCTGATCGAGCCAACTAAGATTGAGGATTATATTGGAGTTGGCGGATATCAATCTTTAACAAAGGCCCTTTTTGAAATGAAACCTGAGGAGATTATCGAAGAAATAAAAACCTCAGGTTTAAGGGGAAGAGGAGGAGCTGGGTTCCCAACTGGTAAAAAATGGGAAGATTGTCGGAAGGCTCAGGGTAATATGAAGTATCTCATTTGCAATTGTGATGAAGGAGATCCTGGAGCCTACATGGACCGAAGCCTTCTGGAGGGAAACCCACATTCTGTTTTAGAAGGAATGATCATCGGTGCCTATGCGATTGGAGGTAGCCATGGATATATCTACGTGAGGCATGAATATCCCTTAGCTTGTAAAAACGCAGAGATTGCCATTAAACAGGCAAGAAGGGCAGGATTGCTCGGGAAAGATATCCTTGGATCAGGTTTCGATTTTGATATAGAAATCGCCAAAGGAGGAGGTGCCTTTGTCTGTGGAGAATCGACGGCACTGATTTCATCGATCGAGGGAAGAGTAGGAGAACCAAGAAGCAAACAGATTCACACCGTAACCCGAGGGCTCTGGGGGAAACCCACCAATCTGAACAATGTGGAGACCTGGGCCAATGTCCCTCTCATCATTGAGAAGGGAAGTAAATGGTTTGCCTCAATCGGGACAGAGAAGAGTAAAGGGACAAAGATCTTTTCTTTAGTGGGAAAGGTTAAGAATACAGGGTTGGTTGAAGTGCCCATGGGAATCACCCTTAATGAAATCATCTTTGGTATCGGAGGGGGTGCAAAGAATGGGAGACAGATTAAGGCAGTGCAGACTGGAGGACCTTCGGGTGGGTGTATCCCTGCTTCATTATTTGATCTTCCGGTTGATTTCGATAGTCTGACGCAGGTTGGCTCGATGATGGGTTCTGGTGGAATGATCGTGATGGATGAAGGGACCTGTATGGTCGATGTGGCAAAGTACTTTGTTCATTTTTTGGAGGAAGAATCTTGCGGCAAATGCCTTCCTTGCAGAGAAGGGCTGAAAAGGATGGGTCAGATTCTGGATGGAATCACAGAGGGAAGAGGGGATGAGGAGACTCTTATGCTTCTTGAAGATTTGTCTCAGGTCGTTGGGGATACCTCTCTCTGCGGGCTGGGTAAGACCGCTCCCAATCCTGTCCTTTCTGCCCTGAGGTACTTCCGTCCAGAGTTTGAGGCGCATATTTATCAGAAAAAGTGCCCCGCTGGTGTCTGCACATCGCTCATTCAATATTCGATCTCAGAAGATTGTACAGGGTGCGGCGCCTGTGCCAAGGTCTGTCCGATGAAAGCGATCGAAGGAGAGAAGAAACAAATTCACCGCATCCTCACCGAACTCTGTTCAAAATGTGGATCTTGTAAGGATGTTTGTAAATCAAATGCTGTGATCGTTCAATAAAGGAGAATGTCAATGGAAAGAAAAACGGTCAAGATCACCATCGATGGAAGATTGTTAGAGGTTGAGGAAGGAAACACCATTCTTCAGGCAGGGCGTCAATTTGGAATTCATATTCCTACCCTGTGTTATATGGAGCATCTTACGCCTTATGGTGGATGCCGGATCTGTGTGGTCGAAATCAGCCAGGACGGTGGTAAACCATTTGTTGATACAGCCTGCACCTACGAGGTAAAAGATGGATTAGTCGTTCAAACTCAGACTCCCCGAATCATCCGTGCGAGAAAGATGTTAGCAGAGCTTCTGGTTGCCAGTGCGCCCAATGTCAAGATCGCTCAAGACATCGCTGCTCGGATGGGGCTTCTTAAGGTCCGTTTTCCGATGGAGGATAATCGGTGTGTCCTCTGTGGTCTTTGTATCAGAATGTGTTATGAACAGATGGATGGGAAAGCCCTCGGGTTTGCAGGAAGAGGGACGGGAAGAAAGGTGAGCATGCCTTTTAATACCCGATCTGAAACCTGTCGGCTCTGCCGGGGATGCGACTATGTCTGTCCTGGAGTGATTGTTCCCTGCCACGGAGTGAAAGAACCCGGTGAACTTTGCGGGAGGTGTGTGAGATTAGATGATATGCCCTATTGTTGTCCTGAAGGCACTTTTGGCTGTTTCTGTGACAAGAACCCTCTTTAAGGATATGTAAGATGGAAATGGTGATGGAAAGATTCTAATATCTTCTTAGCCCCGGAGGTCTCTTTTCAGAAGAGTTTGAAGAAGAGGATCTGGCTGTTGCCCTTGCTTCCCAATATGTTCGACTCGGAATAGTTGATCAGCGCTACCACTAACTCTTCCTCCCCATCATTATCAGCGTCTCTCAATTGATAGTCGGAGATATATCCTTTGAGCTCTTTTGTCTTCCATTCGCTGACGAGGCCGTCCTCCTCCCAGACCAGACACTGAATCTCTCCACTGTCGAACGTCCTCAGTCTTTCAAACGTGCCCCATGAGGAGTAATTCTTATTCATGATCACCTGCTTCACCCCATCCCCATAGAGATCTCGGACAAGGATTCTCGATGGGATATAGACCCTCCAGGGTGGGGAGTCCGTGGGTCGAAAAGCGTCCGCCTTCTTCTTCGACGTTTCATAGTAGTTATTGGTTCCGCCGTAGCGTTCTCTGCTCCTCCACAACTCCTTTCCGTCCTGGGAGAGGATTTTTAGCTGGTTGAATTTTTCGTCGAGGAGGAGGATCTCGGGCTTTCCGCTCTGACGGATATCCGCAAGGGTGAAGCCGAAAATATTTGTCCCTTTTGGAAAATCCATCTTGGGCCCTTTTTCAAAAGATTTCTTAGCCCAGATAAATTTATAGATCGGGCCGACGAAGATCCCTTCGGAACCCATCTTCTGTCCCATCAGTATCGGTCCTTCTTTGGGATGCTCCAGTACTCGAAAGTACCAGCCTTCCTTTTCGGTAATCTTTTTCAGTTTTCCCTCCTCGTATTCAAGGATGAGGGACCGAAGGTCATCTTCAACGACAGAGGTGACGATCACCTCCGCATACCCATTTCGATTGACATCAACGACGTCGAGGGTCAGAAAGTTATGGTGAGACCCGGCCTCGATCTTCTGAAGAAGGCTCAGTCTTTCGCCATCATACTTAAAAACGTAAAGGTTATTTCTATCCATGATCACGATTTCATTCTTCTTGTCTCCGTCCACATCGCCGATATCAAGGCCTTTGATTTCAAAGTTGAAGGTCTGGCTCTTCTTGAATGCAATTCCTTCCGGAGAGGTCCGCCCGATCTCCCTTTTCGGCTTGACGATATAAGGGTGTCTGGGTTCGGTCGGTCGGCCGGCTACCGCGCGGCGTCCCAGAATCTTATATCCGATATCCTGGGCAAAATCGCCGATCTTTAACATCACATCCTCAATCCCTTTGTGCTGAGTATAGGCGGTGAGCGGAGGCTTCTCTTCTGTGATGCTGATTAGTCTGGCATCGAGGCTGATATAGTCGCCGATCTTAGTCAGACTCCCGAGGACGATATAGTCTGCTCCGGCTCTCATCCCGATGTTTTTTGCCACGGTCTCATCGAGTCGCATGGGCTTCTCTTCATAAAGGGCCCGCTCCACAATGGAGCGTTCGACCACCGTGATCTTTCCTTCGACCGTGATCCGGGATGAAAGAATGTCATAGATACCCTCCCGCAGATAGTCCAGGTTCTCCTGGCTATGGATCAGAAAGGGAAGGATGGCGACCTTGCGAATCTTAGCCGGGTCTCTGCTCTGGCTCGACGAAGCACAGGGAATCGTGAGGAGGAGGGCAAAAAATAACCAGGGAAATACCTGTCTCCATTTCATTGGGACTTCTCCTTTCTTATAATCAATATGATAATTTTATTTGGGGGAATTTGTCAAATGACCTATTATAAAAAAGGGCAAGCATCGTGCTTGCCCTTTTAGGATGAGGATTGAGCAACCGTGTCATCAGCCTATCTTAAGTACCATGGCGGCTCCGGTGTCGCCTGCAGCACAGCCTGCCCAGAGGCCATAGCCTCCACCGAGCATCACGACCTCCTCAATCAATTCAGCGATCAGCCTTCCGGCCGTTGGGCCCTGGGGATGGCCATAGATCATCGAATTTCCGTAATTGTTCATCCAGTTGACGTCCATCCCCATCATTCGACTCATATAGATATCGTTGACCACAAAAGGGCTGTGAGTCTTGACCGCCTTCAGATCTTTGACTTTTATCCCTGCATCCTTCAGGGCCATCTCCGAGGCAGGGACAGGGGCCTCTGCCATGTATCCTTTCTTGGCCCTTGAAAAACCATAAGATAGAATCTGGATCTCTACCTTTTGATCTGCGCTCAGCTCTTTCGCCTTCTCCCGAGTGGTGACGATAAATCCGCAGTTTCCATCTGCTGGGTGGGTTTGCGAGCCATAGGTGTGGACACCTCCTGGCTCGACGGGAGCCAGCTTGGCAAGACCTTCGGCTGTGGTCGGGATGATGCCCTCATCTTCCTCAACCAGTTTCGTCTCCTTCTTCCCCGTCTTCACCTCGACCGGAAACATATATCTTTTTTGAAAAGCTCTATCATTAGCCAGCGCATCTAAATATTGGTGATATCTCCTCAGGGTGACCGCGTCACACTCCTCCTTTGTGACCCCGATCTTCCTGGCCACGTTTTCAGCCGTCTGGATCATCTTAAAGCCCGCCCACGGGTCTCTGTTAAAGTTGTCCATCATCCAGTTTTCCGATTCCACCTCTCCTCCCGGACCGAGGGGGTTGGGCCAGACGGTATGGGGTCCATTTGAACAGCGGTCCGACATCAGGGCATATCCTGCCTGGTATGCCCCGATTTCGATATTCTGGGCAGCGAGATAGATGCAGGTGGTGGAAGTGGTGCAGGCCTGATTGACCATGAGAGCGGGGATATCTTTTGCGCCTTCGACTAACATGGCAGCAGCCCAGGTGTGGCTATAGAAGAGGTGATGTTGGGGCACGGTCACTCCATAATAGAGGTAGTCGATCACCCTGGGATCGATTCCTCTTTTCTTAAACCACCGATTGGCTGTGGTCGCACCCAGGACGATCGCATTTTCATTTGCAAGACTTCCCTGCCAGCGGCAGAAGGGTGAAGAGTAATAACCTTTGAATGGGATATATGCCTTAGTCAGTTTGGCCATAGGTTTCCTCCCTTGTTCGTCAATTGTGATCTGTGGAGAGATTTATTTTCGATTCACTATTCACGAGTCACCGATCACGTATCTAATACTTATACCAGCCTGCCCCAGTTTTTCTTCCAAACCTTCCGGCACGGATCATCGATCTCAAGAGGGTCGGAGCAGACCATTTGCTTTCCTTATTCAGCTCTCTGTAGAGATATTCTGTGACGTGGAGCGCGATGTCGATCCCCGTCAGGTCCATTAATTCGAAAGGTCCCATCGGATAGTTCAAGCCCAGCTTGACCGCCTTGTCGATATCCTCAATACTGGCCACCCCTTCCTCTGCCATGCGGATGGCTTCGATAAAATGAGGGATCATCAAACGGTTGACAATGAAACCCGGGGTATCCTTTTTGACCTCGACGGGCTCCTTCCCCATTTTTCTTGCCATCTCCATGACGAACTGCACGGTTTCGTCGTTTGTGTGGTGTCCCCTGATCACCTCCACCAGCCTCATCAGAGGCGCAGGATTGAAGAAATGCATCCCGGCCACTCTTTCAGGTCGCTTGGTCGCCATCGCTATCTCCGTGACAGACATCGAAGAGGTATTCGTGGTGAGGATGACCTGAGGCCGTGTCAATTCGTCCAATTGTCGGAACACACTCTTCTTCAGTTCCAGATCCTCAAAAACCGCCTCGATGACGAAGTCCACATCCTTTAGATCTTCCATCTTGGTCGTTCCTCTGATCCGGGAAAGAACGCCTTTCTTTTGATCCTCGGTCATCTTTCCCTTTTCAACACTCTTGCTGAGGAATTTCTCGATGGCTTTGAGACCGTTTTGAACAAAACGCTCTTCGATATCTCTCATCACCACCTGGTATCCGGCCTGCGAGGCCACCTGAGCAATACCGTTTCCCATGGATCCAGCGCCGAGCACTCCAATAACCTTAACCTCCATATTTTCCCTCCTTTCTTAGATATACCTTTGTCGGATAAGCACGTTCTTTTTTTCACATAACTTATTATAATATTTTTTCGATGTCAATTTTTTTCTGAGATCTCTGAAGGGCTCAGAAGTCTTCGGTTTTTCGGAGGCCTCTCAAAAAAATCTTGACAAATCGGGGGGGGTTCAGGTTAAATCAATACCGTATTCACTTTTTGTGACCTTGTCCATTTTCTTTGTCCGGGGATATACTTGCTATAAGACCACGGATACGGGGCATGAGTCACGGACACGATAGAGAATGAGGAGGTTGATCAATGGCGACACCTGTAACAGTCCCTATGGTTGGAAAGATCGTTTCAGTGACGGTGAAGGTTGGAGATCGGGTAAAGGAGGATGACCAGGTCGCGGTGTTGGAGGCGATGAAGATGGAGATGCCCATCGTCGCTCCGGTCAGCGGGGTGGTTAAGGAGGTTTGTGTATCCCCGGGACAGGAGGTGGAGGCAGAGGCGACCATCGCTGTTATTGATTGATCGAGATCGATGAGATAAGAGATTTATGGCTACTTCTCTCACGATTACAAAATTGAAATCTTCAATTGATGAAGCTTTCCCCTTCTTAATTGAGACCCGATTGACCCTGTTGAATCCGAAGGGCGGTACTCCAGAAGGTTTACCCCGTTAGAAAGCACCGGCATTGATGTTGGGATGGCTTGAAGAAAAATAGCCCCTTTCTATCGAGGGTTCCCCGCCTTCGCCGAAGGCCACGGACTTCAGTCTGCAGGCGGCCTTTTTCCTTATCGGGGTTCCCAGGAAACTCAAGATTCTAACAGGGTTGACACCCTCTCTATCTCTGTGATATTTCAACGATCAAGTCTGTTGCAGCAAAAGGGTCCACACTTTTGTCAGGGGAGACCGCCAAATAGATGTATCTCAACAGGACCGTTGCAGTAATCATTCCAGCCTATAACGAGGAGAAATTGATCGAAAGGGTGATCAGATCCATTCCCTCGTTTGTCGATCACATTGTCGTGGTGGACGATGCCAGCGAGGACCGAACAAAAGAGATTGTCCAGGCGAATCAGAGAGAAGAAGCCCGGATCGCCTATCTTCGGCATCCAAAGAATGTAGGGGTTGGGGGAGCCATTGTCACGGGCTATAAATGGGCTCGAGACAGGCAGATAGACGTCAGCGTAGTGATGGCGGGCGATGGCCAGATGGATCCGGACGACCTTCCGAAATTGCTCGATCCTGTGGTGAGAGGAGAGGTCGACTATGCCAAGGGAAACCGCCTCTTCACCGGAAAGGCGTGGAGGATCATACCCAAAACACGCTATTTAGGGAATGCCATTCTTTCCTTTTTGACCAAGATCGCATCCGGTTACTGGCATGTCGCGGATTCGCAGTCAGGCTATGGGGCGGTAAACCTGGAGGTATTAAAAACGATTGAGTTGGATAGCATCTATAAACGGTACGGAATGCCAAATGATTTCCTGGTGAGGCTCAACGTCTACCAGTTCAGGGTTCGGGATGTGTCCGTCAACCCAGTTTATGGGATCGGCGAGCGTTCCAATATGAAGATATACAGGGTGATTTTCACCCTTTCGTTTCTCCTTCTCAAGCTATTCTTATGGAGGCTGAAGGAGAAGTATATTATCCGGGATTTCCATCCGCTCGTTCTTTTCTATCTGCTGGGCTTTTTCCTCACGCCCATAGGGGTCGTCTTCGGCTGCTATCTTCTGATTTACAGGATCCTGGTTGGGCCTGTGGCTGCGACCAGCGCTCTCTTTGCAGCCTTTTTCGCGATATCAGGTCTTCAGTCGCTCTTCTTCGCCATGTGGTTCGATATGGAATATAATAAGGAGCTGAAATAGACCAAATTCCAATAACCAAATCCCAAATTCCAAATAATTTCCAATGACCAAATCATCAAACTTTGAACTTTTTTGAAAATTGGAATTTGGATACTGGTCATTATTTGGTTATCGGTGCTTGGGTATTGGAGATTCATATTGAATATCTGTATCATCACCTCTTCCTTCCCATCCCATCGCGATGACCTCGTTCAGGCTCCTTTTGTGGGCAATTTCATCGAAGGGTTGAAAGCGAGGGGTCATCACGTCTTCATCTTCACCCAGGACCGGCAGGGGAAGAAGGAAGAATTTTTGAAAGATGTAAAGGTCATCTGGTTTACGTGGATGACCTCACCCAAGCCCATGGTGGAGCTCAATCCTTTAAATCCCCTGGACCTCATTCATATCTTGAGCCTTTTTTATCATGGGAAGAGGGCATTGCTCCCTTTTTTAAGAGAGAACAGGATTGATGCATGTCTTGGGCTCTGGGTCCTTCCCGGTGGATATTTTGCCAACTATGCCTATCGAAAAATCGGGATTCCCTACTCTATTTGGGCCCTTGGCTCAGATATCCAGAGATACGGAGGCAACTTCCTCCTATATCGAGTGATGAGGAGAATCGTCCAGGAGGCCACAGGTGTTTTTGCCGATGGCTTTGATCTTGCGAAAGGCGTGGAAGAACGATTTAAGAAGAAATGTTTTTTTTTGGCCACCACACGGACACTTTCCTCTCCCCTCTTTTTGAAAAAGGAAGAACCCGGGAAATCCGGGGAGGGGCCTTATCGATTCCTCTTCGTGGGGAGGCTGGAGAAGGTGAAGGGGATCGATCTCCTGCTCGAAAGTGCAGCTCTGTTAAAAGAGGAAGGGATCAGGTTTCATTTGACTGTGGTTGGAAACGGGAGCCTGGGGGCCATGGCAAGGGATTTTGTCGATCGAAAGGGTCTTGGGGATTGGGTGACGTTGACGGGGAACATCTCTGATGAGAGATTAGTCTCTATGTATACAGCCTCTGATTGTGTGGTCATCCCTTCTCGGTCTGAGTCTATCCCCCTGGTCTTTTCAGAAGCGTTAAACTTTAATAAAGAGATGATCGTCGCAGATGTGGGGGATCTGGGAATGCTGGGTCGGACGTACGGTGTGGCGTGGGTCGTTCCTCCGGAAGATGTCAGGGCGTTAAAAGAGATGATGAAGAAGATAGTTGAAACTGGGGATCGGAGAAGAAGGGAAGTGGCAGGCGAAGGCAGGAGGGAGGAATTAAAGCGATTATTCAATATCGAGACCAGTGTGGAGAGATTTTTGGCGGATTATCTATAAGGATGAATCACCATTCACCAACACAAATCGCGAGGATAGGAGGGTGAGCATGAAGGCGGTGATTCTGGCGGGCGGGAAGGGAACAAGGCTTGCCCCTTATACCACGGTATTTCCGAAGCCTTTGATGCCCGTGGACGGGATACCCATACTCGAGGTGATGGTTAGACAACTGGCCCACTTCGGGATAAGGGAGCTGATCTTCACGGTCAGCCATCAATCCGAACCGCTGATCTCTGCCTACTTCAGAGATGGAAGGGCATACGGAGTGAACCTCTCTTATTCTAAAGAGGAGAAACCTCTCGGAACGGCTGGACCGCTTTCCCTCCTTCCGGATCTTCCGGAGACGTTCCTGGTGATGAACGGAGACATCCTCACCACCCTCCATTACCCGAAGTTGATCCGGTTTCACCGAGAACAAAAAGGAATGGTTACCGTTGCGATGAATCGGAAGAGGATTCATCTCGAATTGGGGGTGATGGAGTTCGATCGCAGATATCGGCTCACCCGATATGTTGAAAAACCCATCCTTTCATATTCTGTCAGCATGGGCGTTTATGTATTCGAAAAGAAGGTGCTGGGATGGATTCCTTCTCAAAGATATATGGATTTTCCAGATTTGATTCAGAAGCTCGTCAAAGCTGGAGAGAAGGTGGTCTGTTACCCCAGTGATGATTTTTGGCTCGACATCGGGACGCCTGGAGATTACGAGGAGGCTCAGAGGAAGTTCAAGAGGATGAGGAAGAGATTGCTTTATGAATAATCATAAAGACCGTGATCCGTGAACCGTGATTCGTGAACCGCAAGAGATTGGGCCATTCAAAAAACGAATCACCAACACGAGTCCCTATTACGAGGTAGTTTATGGCAAAGGTTTTGGTGACAGGGGCGGGCGGATTTATCGGAAGCCATCTCAGCGAGGAGTTGGTCAGGCAGGGAGAAGAGGTCAGGGCCTTCGTCCGGTACAACTCGAGGAATGAGAGGGGGCTCTTAGAGGATTTGCCAAAAGATATTCTGGACCAGATCGAGGTGACCCCGGGCGACCTGAAGGATCCGGACGGTGTTAAAAAGGCGGTGAAAGGGTGCTCCAGGGTTTTCCATTTAGGCGCCCTGATTGCTATCCCTTATTCCTACGTTCATCCATTCGATTTTGTACAGACCAACGTCATGGGGACTGCAAATCTCTTCAATGCCTGTCTCGAAGAGAGCCGGTTGGAGAGGATCGTTCATACCTCTACCAGCGAGGTCTATGGAACGGCCCAATATGTCCCCATCGATGAGAAGCATCCCCTCCAGGCGCAGTCTCCCTATGCAGCGAGCAAGATCGCTGCGGATAAGTTAGCCGAGAGCTACTATCTTTCGTTTGGCCTTCCTGTGGCCACGATTCGGCCATTCAATACCTTTGGTCCGAGGCAGTCGTTGCGGGCGATCATCCCGACCATCATCTCCCAGGCCGTGGAGAAGAGAGAGATCAGATTGGGAAATCTCAAGCCCAGGCGGGACTTTCTTTATGTGAAGGATACGGTTCGAGGTTTTATCGAAATTGGAAGATGTGACCAGGCGGTAGGGAAGGCGATCAATATCGGAGTGGGAAAAGATATCTCCATCGAGGAGTTGGCGAAAAAGATTTTGAACTTGATGGGGAGGTCAGCGGAGATCGTGGTTGAAGACCGGAGGATCCGCCCTGAAAAGAGCGAGGTGATGCAGCTCCTCTCCGATACCCGGTTGGCGCAGAAGCTATTTGGATGGTCGCCCGCGTATGCCCTGGAAGAAGGATTGGGAGAGAGCATCGAGTGGTATCGAAAGAATTTGGCCAGGTTCAAAGTCGGAAGTTATCCGTTATAAACAACGTGAATCGTGACCTGTGAGATGAAAGCGTGGAAATACCCCCTTTCTGATATCGATCTTGGAAAAGAAGAGGAGCTGGAGGTTCTGAAGGTTTTGCGCTCCAGATGGCTTTCTACAGGGCCGGTCACGGAGAGGTTTGAAAAGGCCTTTTCGGAGCGCCTCGGGGGAGGATATGGCGTTGGGGTCTCGAGCGGAACGGCTGCACTCCACCTGGCCCTGGCCTCCCTTGGCTTGAAGAATGGCGATGAGGTCATCCTTCCCTCCCTGACCTTTGTGGCCACGGCCAACGCTGTCCTTTATGTTGGCGCAAGACCGGTCTTTGCCGATATTGTAAGTCTGGAGGATCTGAACATCTCTCCCTTGGAAATTGAGAGAAAGGTTACAAAAAGGACAAAAGCCATCGTGGTGATGCATTACGGAGGATACCCTTGCGATATGGGATCGGTTATGGAAATTGCTAGGAGCCGGGGCCTTTCTGTGGTTGAAGACGCAGCCCATGCGCCTGGTGCAGAGTATGAGGGGAGAAGGTGTGGAACGATCGGAGATGTGGGTTGCTTCAGTTTTTTTTCAAACAAGAATTTGGTTACGGGGGAAGGGGGAATGGTGGTTACCCGGAGTAAGGTACTCGCGGATAGGATTCGAAGGATGAGGTCCCACGGGATGGTGGCTCTTTCATGGGATAAGTTTCGAGGCCACCTCTCATCGTATGATATCGAGACGCTGGGTTACAATTATCGAATCACAGAGATTCAATCTGTGTTGGGTTTGGTCCAGCTGAGAAAGTTGGATCGAAATAATAGAAAGAGGAAGAGATTGGTTGAGATCTATCGAAGAGAACTTCAAGAAGTGGAGGAAATCTCCGTCCCCTTCTCAAAATTTAAAGGGATTCCTTCCTATCATCTCTTTCCAGTTTTGTTGGGCGCTTCGATCAACAGAAACCTGGTAATGGAAAGACTCAAGAAGTTCGGGATTCAAACCAGTGTTCACTATCCTCCAGTTCATCTCTTTTCGCTTTATCGAAAGCATTTTGGATACAGGAGAGGGATGCTTCCCAAGACAGAAGAGGTAAGCAGAAGGGAGCTGACCCTTCCGCTTCACCCTCGGATGGATGAAAAAGATATGAGGTGGATTGTGAAGAAAGTAAGAATCGTAATTCGTGAACCGTGATTCGTGAACCGTTATCCGTCTCTCCTTTGGAAAGGAATTTTTTTCCGGGTCACGAGTCACCAATCACCAGCACGTGGTTTCATGGAGCTGAAGGTTTTTGAATCGCCAGGCAAGGAATGGGACGAATTTGCCTCTCAATACACCGATCTAATCTTTTACCAATCGGCGTGGGCTGGGGTATTAAAGAAGGGGTTGGGAGGACAACCCCTTTATTTTTTTCTGAAGGAAGGAGAACAGATCATCGCAGGATTGCCCGGGGTTTTGCTCAACTTTAAGATTGTCAAGGTTTTTTACGCCTCCATTCCATATGGGAATTTACTCGGCGAAAGATCGCACTTTCCTTTGTTTATGGAACTTTTAGACTATGAGCTTAGAAAGAGAGGGATCGATCAGGTCAGAATTACAGAATCGCCTTTTTCAGAACCCTTTCAACCCAGAAGGTTCAAACCGATCTCTGCCAAGTGCACCCTGCTCGATCTGAGAAATTATGATAAAGAACAGCTTTGGAAGGGGTATCGAAAGAACGTCCGGAGGGATATTCGGAAAGCACAGAGAAGCGGGGTCATCGTTCGCGCCGGTTCTTCCAAGGAAGATGTGAGAATATTTTACAGGCTCTACCTGGATTCGATGGAGAGAAATCGGGCGGCTGCGAAATATCCGTTTCGTTGGTTCGAAAGCATTTACGAAGAGTTGGGGAAGAGGCAACTCGCCACCACCCTCTTCGGTGAGTTGAACGGAGTGGCCATTGCGGGCGTCATTCTCATCAACTCGACCACGACCACACATTATTTCCACAACGGCTCACAGGGTGAATTTCTGAGGTTCTGTCCCAATGAACTATTGATCCATTCGGCCCTGGAAGGGGCCATTGAGAAGGGGCATTCTTGCTTTGACTTTATGGGGTCAGACTCAAATGATCTCCCTCTACTCCGGTTCAAAGAGAAATGGGGAGGCCAGACCCGGGATATATGTACCCATGTCAGAGATTACCATTCCATCCGGTGCAGGATCTGGGAATTGGGGAAAAGATTCGGCAACTCGAGATTGGGCAGTATGCTGCTGAGGGGTTTTTGGGATCAGAGGAAAGAGATTGATTGAACAGGCGAACCTTCTTACGGGCCGGGGGAAGAAATCCCTCTGGAGGTGGATTCAATGGGCAATCGTCATCAGCCTCTTCTTCTTTTTAGGAAAGGTGATCTGGGAGAACTGGGGCCAGGTCAAGGAGGCACCGTTTACCCTGAAGCCTTTTCCTTTAATCCTGTCCATTTTCATCTTCGGCCTCAGTCATTTTGTCCAGATCTGGGCGTGGTATCTCATCACCGTGAAACTGGGGATTGCGATTTCGATCCGTGAGACCTTGGAGACCTGGTTTTACTCTCAGTTGGGAAAGTACCTTCCTGGCAAGGTTTGGCTCCTGCTCGGCCGTTTTTACTTCTACCGATCGAAAGGCAAATCGAAGGAGATGATTTCTGTTGCTCTTTACCTGGAGACCGCCACCATGGTCATGGCAGCGGGTATCCTCTTCCTGGTCTCGCTCCTTTACTTTCCGGAAATGAAATTGGATAGTTTGAGAGGCCAATTCTGGTGGGTGAGCCTGCCATTGCTCCTGATCTTCATTTCCCTCCACCCGAAGGTTCTCCAAAAGGTGCTCAACGGGTTTCTCGTCCTTTTTAAAAAAGAACCCCTTTCCCTTCCCATTTCGTATGCTGATGCCTTTCGAATAATATTGATATGTGTTTTGTCCTGGGTGATCGGAGGAGCTGGTTTTTATCTTTTTGTGGACTCGGTATTTCCAGTCTCTTATGATCAGGCCCTATTTTTGACAGGATCGTTGGCATTCTCGAGCATCTTGGGTTTGATAGCCTTTTTCGCTCCAGGTGGCCTAGGGGTGAGGGAAGGGGCTTTGGTCTATCTGCTTTCATTCGTAATGCCAACCTCTGTAGCGGTCATCGTGTCAGTACTCACGCGTCTCTGGACGACCGTTATTGAAATAGGATTGACTGGAATGGTATATATGTTTCATCGATTTCGAGGAGGGATACAGGAAAAGGGTAAAAATGGGTAAGGCAAAAAGAGGTCAAAAACAGGATGACATCAAGGTCGGCTCAAAACCCCCGGAGAAAGAGCCCTCCTCTTTTTTAAATCATCTCATTGCCGTCTTGCTGATTGTCGGGGTGGCATGGGCAGCCTATTCCAATACCTTCCATGTCCCTTTTCAATTTGACGATCCCTCCAATATCACCCAGAATCCCAATATCCAGATCAGGGCCTTTACCTGGGATCGATTGGGACAACTGATCAGGAATACTTACAAAGAGACGATCCGGATATTCTCTTATTTTACCCTGGCCCTCAATTTCTACGTTGGGGGATTTGATGTATTCGGCTATCATCTGGTCAATTTCTTTATCCATATCGCTTCGGGTATCTTCCTTTATTGGTTTCTCTTTCTGACATTGAATTTACCTTCGTTAAAGCGGAGGTACGGGGCCATCTCTGTTAAGGTCTCCCTTTTTACCGCCCTGATCTTCATCTCCCATCCGATCCAAACCCAGTCAGTGACTTATATCGTCCAGAGGATGGCCAGCATGGCCGGCATGTTCTATCTGCTCTGTTTCGTCCTCTATATCAAAGCAAGGGGCTCATCTGGCAAGTCGAGGGTCATCTATTTTGTGGGGCTGGTGATCAGTTATCTGCTGGGCGTTTTTACAAAGGAGAATGTGGCCATCCTTCCGTTGTTCATTGCGCTTTATGAATTCTATTTCTTTCAAAATTTCGACCTGGGCTTCAAAGGGAGAAAGATTCTCCTCGGCCTTATCGCAACCCTCCTTGTGATCGGGGGTTTTGGATTCCTCTTATGGGGAGGACGTTATATTGATGTCATCATCGAAGGCTACAAAGATCGACCCTTTACGATGTCAGAGAGGGTGCTGACCCAGTTCAGGGTGGTGCTTTATTACCTGACCCTCCTCGCCTATCCGCATCCCTCTCGGCTCAATCTGGACTACGATTTTCCAGTATCCAAAAGCCTTCTCGATCCGTTCTCCACGCTGATCTCTATTTTGTTCACCGCCGGTCTTCTGGGATACAGCATCTGGATAGCAAAGAGGAGACCTATTCTCTCTTTCTCTATTTTATGGTATTTCGGGAATTTAGTGATTGAATCGTCGATCTTCCCCCTGGAGATGGTATTTGAACATAGGCTTTATCTTCCGGCAGTGGGTCCCTTTCTTCTTTTCAGTCTTCTGGTCGTGAACGGGATTGAGAGATGGAGGGAAAGAATGGGAGTGGAAGAGAAACCGGCGAGCCAGATCACCCTGTTCAAAAAGATAAGATCTTCGCTTGCGGAGATCGTCATCTTCGGTCTGGTTATTCTCCTTTTAACTGCAGGAGCCTTTTATAGGAATAGGCTGTGGAACAGTCCGGTCGATCTCTGGGCTGATTGCGTGAAGAAGTCTCCCAATAAGTCAAGGCCCTATGTCAATCTTGGCCTCGCCTATTTTGAGTCAGGGCAATACGGAAAGGCCCTTGAGACGACCCAAAAAGCGATTGATATCGATCCGAAATCTGCGAATGCCTATTACAATCTCGGGATGGTCCTTCAAAAAATGGGAGATCTCAATAAGGCGATTGGTGCGATTAGAAAGTCGCTCGACATCGATCCCACCTTCAATATGGCCCATTACACCTTGGGGATGTTCTATTTTGAAAAAGGTCAGTACGAAGAGTCTGCCGAGGCTTTCCATAAATTCGTGAAGGCCTTTCCTTATTTTCCCGAGGTGCATCATCTTTTAGGCGTCGTCTATGCAGCCCAAAAGAAGTTTGATCAATCGGTTGCAGAATTTGAGTGGGAACTCCGGGTCAATCCCTATCACGCCTTGGCCCACCTCAACCTGGGGCAGATCTACTGGTTCGAATTTCGTAACAGAGAGAAGGCCCTCTACCATCTGAAGGCCGCGCTTTCGCTGGCCCCTTTTCTGCCCAATCGCGCGGAGGTTCGGAGACTGGTTCATCTCTTAGAAGGATTGTCATGGTCTCCTCCTTGAGATTCTCACCGGGTTGCCAAAGCAGAGCCTTTCGATTGACAAAGGAGTTCTCCATTGTGTACCATCGGTTCTTAGAAAGGGACCTTCATCCGTGTCGGTTACGCCCGCATCTGTGTTTAAATTCCATTTTAACGAACACGCACCACGATCTCAGCGGGGTGAATCGTGAAACGAATCGGGATTATTGCAAAAAAGAATAAGCCAGAGGCAGTGGGCATCGTCAGGGACCTGGTTCAGTGGCTCCAACTCAGAAAGATCGAGGTCTACGTCGAAGAGGAGATGGGAGGAGTCTTTGAGCCTCGTCTTTCGGGCTCTTATGTGAGTTCCGTCAAAAGGGAGGAAATCCCCGGCCATGTGGAGATGGTCGTCGTCCTCGGTGGGGATGGAACGCTTCTCAGTGTGGCCCGCTTGGCCGGCGGTCATCAGGTCCCGATCCTTGGGGTCAATTTAGGAGGACTGGGCTTTCTAACCGAGATCACCCTGGAGGAGTTGTTTGGCGTTCTGGAGAGCGTGATCCGGGGGGATTTTACGACTGATGAAAGGGTGGTGCTCAATGCGGCTGTGATCCGAAGGGGGGAAAGGATGGCTGAGTTCGCCGTGCTCAATGACGCGGTGATCAATAAGGGTGCCTTGGCAAGGATCATCGACCTCGAGACCACGATCAACGGGGAGTACCTGACCACCTTTAAATCGGACGGGCTCATCATCTCGACGCCCACCGGGTCAACCGCTTACAACCTTTCCGCAGGGGGACCTATTGTCTATCCCTCGCTTCATTGCATCATCATCACCCCTATCTGCCCTCATACCCTGACCAATCGGCCGATCATGGTTCCTGATGATGTGGAGATCCGGGCCATTCTCAAGACGAAACAACAGGAGGTCATCCTCACGCTGGATGGCCAGCAGGGATTCTCTTTGGAATATGAGGACGTGGTCGAGCTGAGGAAGGCGGAGGGCCGGATCCTTCTGATCAAATCGCCCCACCGACACTACTTCGAGGTGTTGAGAGAAAAGTTGAAGTGGGGGGAAAGATAATAAGTATTGAGTTCTTTTTTCTCCGAACCAAGAACTCCGAACTCATCACTCAACGGCTATGTTGCTGGAACTTCGGATCAGGAATTTTGCAATCATCGATGAGCTCAGCCTCTCTTTTTCAAAAGGCCTCAATATCCTGACGGGTGAGACCGGGGCAGGGAAGTCGATCATCCTCAATGCGGTCCATCTGCTCCTTGGAGATAAGGCGACAGAGGAGTTGATTCGAAGCTCTGAGGAAGAGGCGAGCATCGAGGCCCTTTTTGACATCTCCGGAAATCCGGAGGTCAAGGAAAGGGTCAAAGAGAGGGTGGGGAGGCTTCCTGACAGGGGAGAGGAGGATTGCCTGCTGGTCAGGCGGGTGATCTCGAGATCCGGGAGAGGGAAGGTATTTGTCAACGGAAGTCTATCGACGCTGGGGATCCTTTCGGAGATCGGAGAAGGGCTTGTCAGCATCTACGGTCAGCATGAACATCAGTCGCTCCAGCGGATGGAAACCCATGTCGACATCCTGGATGAATTCGGCGGATTGCTCGGCCTTCGGGATAAATTTCAAGGCCGTCTTCAGGAGTTCCTTTCCCTCTCTGAAGAGGTCAGAAGGATTCGCGAGGAGAAGGAGCGGAGGGCAAAGGAGCGCGATCTGATGGCCTTTCAATCGAGGGAGATTGAGATGGCAAAGATTCATGAGGGAGAGGAAGAGAGCCTGAAGGAAGAGAAACGGCTCCTCACCCATGCTCAAAGGCTGATAGCCTTCGCCAACGCCTCGGAAGAGATGCTCTACGGAGAGGAGGGCTCAGCGATTGAGAGGATCCAATCGATCCTGAACCAGGGCCGGGAGATCGTGGCGATTGACCCCTCCCTCTCTCAACTCTTAAAAAACCTCGAGACCGCATTGATCCAGGTCGAGGAGGTGGCCTTCGGTCTGAGGGAATATTCGAGACGGATCGAAGCCAATCCGGCCAGGCTGGAGGAGATCGAGAACAGGCTGGAGGAGATCGACCGGTTGAAAAGGAAATACGGTTCGACTCTAAGAGAGGTCCTTCTCTTTAAAGAAAGGGTCGATCAGGCCCTGAAATCTTTTACCTCGGACGAGGAGAGACTCACCGATCTGGAGAGTTCACTGGGGCCCCTCCGGGAGGAGGTGAACGCACTGGCCAGGAGGCTCTCCAGCGAGAGGAGGCGAGTGGCATCGGAATTGAAGAGGTCAGTGGAGAAGGAGCTGAGCTCCTTGGGGATGAAGAAGACCACGTTCGAGGTCCGAATTGAGGATATGCCTCTCTCTTCAAAAGGGATCGACCGGGTGGAATTTCTCATCTCTCCCAATGTTGGAGAAGAGGTCAAACCATTGGCGAAAATTGCCTCCGGGGGTGAGCTCTCGAGGATCATGCTGGCGATAAAAAGGATCCTGGCCAAGGTCGGCGGAGCCCAGGCCCTCGTCTTCGATGAAGTGGATTCTGGGATCGGAGGGGCGATTGCAGAGGTGGTCGGGAGAAAGTTGAGGGAGCTTTCAAAACATCATCAGGTCATCTGCGTCACCCATCTTCCCCAGATCGCCTGCTTTGCCGACCGTCACTACAGCGTGAAGAAAGAGGTGAGGGCAGGTCGAACAGTTACGGTCGTGGACCGATTGGAAGAGGAGGCCGTTACGGATGAGATTGCGAGGATGCTTGGAGGGGTGAAGGTTACGGAAAAGACGCGTGCCCATGCCAGGGAGATGATTGAGAATGCCAAAAGGTCATAAGTTCGAAGCACGAAATTCGAAATCCGAAATAAGCACAAATGTTCAAAAAAGAAGAGTCTAAAATTTTGATATTCGAATTTAGGATTTGTTTCGGATTGGTCCTGAACGGACGCTTCGCCCGATATTCGGATTTCGGATTTTGAATGATCTTTTTCTAACAGCGTTGAATGGAGCAGGGAGTGTCCATGAGAGTCATAGGTGTGCGGAGGGAGATGGGATGATCCGAAAAGCGAGACTGAAGGATGTAAAGGAGATTCAACGGTTGATCAAGCTCTATTCCAGCCGGGGAGAGATTCTCCCTCGCTCTCTCAGTGAGCTCTATGACCAGCTACGAGATTTCTTCGTCTCTGTTCAGAATCGGAAGGTCGTGGGCATCTGTGCCCTCCACATCTGCTGGGACGATCTCGCAGAGATCAGATCCTTAGCTGTGCAGGAAGAGGACCGAAATAGAGGATTGGGTGCCAAACTGGTGAAGGCCTGCTTGGAGGAGTCAAAAGAATTGGGGGTTCAAAGAGTCTTTGCCCTGACGTATCAACCCGAATTTTTTGAAAGACTGGGCTTCACAAGGGTGGATAAGACCGTACTACCCCATAAGATCTGGACCGACTGTCTGAAATGTGTCAAATTTCCGGATTGCGATGAAGTAGCCGTGGTGAAAGATCTGGACTGAATGTGGGTCCCCCGGGCCCGAAGAATGGAAGGCGGTTCAAAATCACCGATTGACAGATCTCCTTTCACCCTTATATGATAGGCACCATATGAGCCATCCCATTGCCAATCCCAAAGATCGGATCATCTTTGCCCTGGATGTGGAGCATTTTTCAGAGGCCCAGAGGTGGGTGAACCTGCTCAAGGGCCATGTGGGGATGTTCAAGGTTGGAAAGCAGCTCTTCACTCACGCCGGGCCAAAGGTTGTCGATATGATCCGGCAGAAGGGGCAGAAGGTATTTCTCGATCTCAAGTTTCACGACATCCCCAACACAGTGGCGAAGGCAGGGGAGGAGGCGACCAAGCTGAATGTGGCCATGTTCAACCTCCATGCTCTCGGAGGGTTTGAGATGATGCGAAAGACGGTAGAGGCCTCGAGGGCGATTGCTAAGGACCTCGGTATTCCGAGGCCCCTGATCTTGGCTGTGACCATCCTGACCAGTATGGATGAGGAGACGATCAAAGAGGTTGGGATCAAGGGGCCGATTTCAGAAGAGGTGGGCAGGCTTGCCCAGCTTGCCATGAAGGCAGGGGTGAATGGAGCGGTGGCCTCCCCGCAGGAGATCGGGATCATCCGTCAAAAATGCGGGGAGGAATTTCTAATCGTCACCCCTGGCATCCGGCATCCCTCCGACAAAAAGGATGACCAGAAGCGGACCTTGACCCCTAAGGAAGCGATCGCTGCAGGGGCGAACTACCTCGTGATCGGTCGACCGATCAAGGAGGCAAAGGATCCTCTCGAAGCCGTCGAAAAAATTATCGAGGATATCTCATCACTGAAATAAGCATGCGGAGCTTCTATCACACAGATTTTTTGGCTAACCTCAATAATGACCAAATACCAGGCACCAATAACCAAATAATGACCAATGACCAAATTACAATGTTCAGATTTTTTTCGGTTATTGGGTATTAGAATTTATTTGGGATTTGGATATTGGAATTTCACCCTATGTCTCAGATCCTTTATGGCATCCATCCTGTCAGAGAAGCTTTGAAATCGCCCTACGTTCAATTTCAAAAGATCCTGATCGGTACGCAAAAACCTCATCCTCCTATCCAGTCGATCCTCGCCCTGGCGTCGAAGAAGGGGGTCCCGGTCACTTTTACGACGAAAGAGGTCCTTCGTCAGATGGTGAAGGGAGACCTTCATCAAAACGTCGCTGGAATCGTCCAGGATCTGCCATACGCCGATCTGAAAGAGATCCTTTCTCAGTGGAAAATGGGAGGGGAAAAGGCGCTCTTCATCATCCTTGACGGCATCCAGGATCCACAGAATTTTGGTTCCCTGATCCGTACGGCTCTGGGATGTGGAGCCCATGGAATGATCTTCCCGAAGGACAGAGCAGTTGGGATCACTCCGTCCGTGGTCAAGGTTTCTGCAGGCGCAGCCCTCCACCTGCCGCTTGTCAGGGTTGTCAACGTCGCCACGACGATCGATGCGTTAAAGAAGGAAGGGATATGGGTCTACGGTGCCTCGGGAGAGGCCAGAGACTCGATCTTTGATTTAGACCTGAATCTCGATCTGGCCATTGTCATCGGTTCGGAGGAGAAAGGAATCAGACCCCTGGTGAAGAAAAAGTGTGATCGAGTCTTTTCAATTCCGATGAAGGGGCCGATCTCCTCCTTCAATGCCTCCGTATCCGGCGGAATGATCCTTTACGAAGTGGTGCGCCAACGTACTCTGCATGACCATCGACCCTTGTAGGGAACGCCTATATGCGTTCCCTAAAGAGGGACGGGGGATTTGAAGAAGAATGATTACGATTCAGCGAACTGGCCGAGACCCATTGGAGATTGAATTTATCCTGGTCGATTTCGAAGGCACGCTCGCCTTTGACCGGAGGGTCCATCCCAAGGCGAAGGATAAGATCAATCTCCTCGCCAAACGGACGAAGGTCTATATCCTGACAAAAGGGGAGAAGGAGTTGATGGAGGAGGTCTTGGGGAGGGTCAGAGCAGAGGTGTACTATTTGACGGAGGGAGAGGCGTCTCAGCGAAAGTTGGAGTTGTTGCAGCAGCTCGGAGCTACACGGACCGTTGCGATTGGAAACGGTCTCGATGATGCCCCTCTTCTTGAGGAAGCAGGCCTCGGGATCTGCGTGATCGGGAAGGAAGGAGCCTCTGCGGAGACGATGAAGAAGGCAGATGTGGTCGTATCGGATGTCGTCGACGCCCTCGACCTCTTATTGAAACCCCTGCGCCAAAAAGCCACCCTGGGTGTCTGAGCCCTCGAGGGTCAGCGGGTTCGGCAGGTGTTTACGAGCCGTCCGATCCCTTCAATCTCCACGGTCACCTCATACGATTGGCCTCGACCAGGCCCAGACGAACAGAGTCCCCTTTATAAAACTGAGCGATCTTCATCTCCTCTCCTCTTTATTAAAAATGTGCCAGAATGCCACCCAGCTTGCTGGGTGGATGAATGGCATTCCCTCTCCCCTGGCGGGAGAGGGTTAGGGTGAGGGGGGAATGAGAGAAGATTTTGTCTCTAATCTCTTCACCCCCACCTTCATCCTCCCCCCGAAAGGTGGAGGAAAGTCTTTAAGGAACTTAGGATGCCCCGCAGCTTGCTGCGGGGAGGTGGATTTTTCTTCAACGGACTCTAATCTTCTTCTAAACAATCCCCCATGACGGAGTATTACCCACGAACCATGAGAACCCGATAAGTTATGGACACGCGACACGCCTGTCTGCCGGCAGGCAGGGGCACGGTCACGCTATTTTCTGAGCAATTGGGATGAACGCAATTTACAGGCCTGAACCCGAATCACTTAAAGATGATCGCGAATGACCCGAATCAGCCTCTGGATCTCTTCCGGAGTGAGCCTGCCATCTTTTCTAAAGATCAATCTCCCTTTTTTATCAAAGGCCAAAACATTACTGCTGTCGTCCGCAATCTTCCAGGCATTCACCAGCACTTTCTTGTAATCCCGCACATAGATGGTTCTGGGATAGCGCCTCTGCTTATCTTTGAGGCCGGAGGAAATGGCAAAATTGGGAAGCCAGGTGGCTGCCATATTAATGATCGCAACCGATTGGAACTTTTCACCGGGAAAGTTCTCTCTGGCCAAAGCGTCACTGGCCTCATTATTCGTATCTCTCTCATCAGGATCGACATAAAAAAGCACGTATACCTTTCCCTGTAACTCTGCACTGCTCCAGGGTGTTCCATCCAAACGCCCTCCCAGCTTTCCTTTTAACTCTACCCTTGGAGGGATCTCGCCTAATTCCATAGCTTGAGCAGCCCGGTTTATCAGAAAGACGGCCCAAAAAAGGACGAACCCCAGCATGAAATGCGTCACCGTCAATCTCCCGAATGTTTGATGTCGATGTGCCAAACTTTTTTGTGGATGGCACCAAAGATTTGTGTCGATATGATCCTCGGCATGCTTCACGACGATGTCGCCCTTACCCTGCAAAATTGTAAACCCCATTTCACATCTGGTGGATCGGTCAGAGACTACAGTCTGGCTTTGAGCGTTCTCAAAAGTCTGCATTCCGTATTCCGAAGTCCGCATTAAAATCCGCTAACTTTCTTATGGATGCTGATAGAGGGCAGAAGCCTACTACTTGCTTTTCTTCTGATCCAAATGACCCAGCCCGATGTCAAACCCCATGTTCCGTAAATCGAAGAGTTCGTGTGGCACCTGCCGAAGCATTTCTCGCTCTCCGGGCCAGGGCAACGTATTCCGATGCTTTCCAGTTCCTGGGCACCCTTTCAGGAAGTTCGGAGGCGAGCATGTTCTTCCCCTCTTGAGTTAAGTGACTCTTGGATATCAACTGCTTAAGAATGTCTCCAGCAGAAAGCATCGGAAGCATGCGTAAGCTGCACAAGAGATTTCGCATTCGCCGATCTTTTTCATCGGGCATGAAATATCCCTGCTGAAGAAGGGTATTGACGTGGTTCGATCCCATCCAAAAATGAACTGTGCGGTCTTCAAACCTCCTTGCATCCCCCTGAACAAATAATACTATAACGAGAAAATTACGCTCTGCACCAATCAATAGATCAAGATGCTCTTTCTTTAACAAAATCGAGACCCGTGCTTCGTCACGACCCGATGCGGTTGCTTGAAAATCTGATGATCTGAGGGTTCGGCGCTTTACTTGAACAGCGAAAGGCGGCTCGAATAATCGTCCTTTGCGGCGAGGCCCTTTCGTTTGTTCTTTCTGGTTCGTGACTATAAGGTCAAAACCAAAGTCGCCCGGTAGTTTGAAGGCCTCGTACCCCGCCGAAAAACAATTTCCCGGCTACATAGTACTCGGCCTCAAAGCCCTTATATAAACTTTCAAAGAATTTCATGTGGTTTTCCTAAGGTGGTATTAACCACTAACATTGGCGAAGGCCACTCCTATCATAAGGGTTCATCTTGGGATTTCAGTTTCCTGATCCTCTCCTTTTCCTCCTCAGTAATTGTCTTCGATTTTAGCAAAGCATTCAGGAGAAACTCTCTTTCATCCTTCTTATAGACTCTACTCAAGGGGACCTGATGGCCGCATTTCGTGCATTGGAGCATACCTGTCTCAATCAATAATATTGCATCATTATACTTGGTCTTACATACCGGACAGCTCGGACTCTTTTTGATCAAGGAGTAAACAATGACTGCTAAAGCCATAACAACGAAAAAGGCAATTTTTATGAGATAGGGATAGTCCTTGGCGAGGCGACCCATCCAAGCAACTCTACCGCAAAGGAATATAAGCAAGAGGACAAGACCTATTCCTACAAGAATCCACACAAGGTCCTCTCTGGTTAAAGGCTTGCAGAGTTCCTCTTTTTTGCGTCGTATATAGGCCTTAAACATCTCCCGTCTTTGCGACAGTGTAAATACTATTGATCAGACACCTATAAACTTCTACGAGTTTGTTTACCCACCTTCGCAGAAAGCCACGGGCTTTAGTCCGTGGATGAATGCGAAAAGGGTATCTCGTCGGAGTCCCGCGTTAACGGGACGAAGGCCGATGTGCTTCGGCGGTGTTCGCCTAAGCTGGAGCCGGTGCCGCGGACTTCAGTCTGCGGGGCGGCTCCACTTTAGTGAACCAGGTAAGCATTTTTTGTACCAAAGGACATCCATTTACAATCCATTGATTTATAAATAGAATTTCATCTAAGTAATGAAAATATACTGGCAGAACATTGTTCAAAATAGTAACCCAGTTCCAAATTTCTGCAGTTGCAAGAGACTTATGCAGCCGCTTGGATGCTTGGAAGGATGTTAGGATGTTGGAAGAAGAAGTCGGGAGGAGGGGCTATGGATTCAAAATCCGGGAGACATAAGTATTTGCTGATTCCGAGTGCAGGAAAGGAAATTCTTTATTGAATAAAACCTTGGCTCAAAATTAATGACATATGAAGATTTAACCCCGCAGCCGCGGTTCTTCGTCATTTTCCGAGGGAAGAGCCAAATGAGCATTTTCGACCTTCGCCAATCCTTCATCAAGGAATACAGCAAGTACGTCCAGAGCTTCCTCTCTATTGGTGACGATCGAATAAGGTCGTTCATCGAGGAATCTCTCTTAAAAAAACAGACCCTCTGGCCAGATGCTCTTCTCCAATTAAATCCTTCCTATGAGATGGCTTCAACAATCCAAGGGCCAGGCGGCTGGGGTCAGATCTTCAAATGTCATTGATACCCGACTCACCTATTGTGGCTCAGGAGGATGAAATCCATTCGAAAGAAGAACCTCGTTATTATGTTTTAGGGAGAAAGGATGGGGGACGTCATCTTTTTATCGTTTTTACTCTTAGGAAAAAAAGAATAGGGGTGATTTCAGCAAGGGATATGAGCAGGAAGGAAAGGAGGGTTTATCGTGAGCAAATTGAAAAAGGCCCCGAGATTCAAGAGTGAAAAAGAGGAGTTAGAATTTTGGGCTACCCACGATTCCACTGAATGTATCAATTATACAAAATCAAAGAGAGCGATATTTCCAAATTTAAAGCCTTCGACGAGGACAATTTCCATCAGATTGCCGGAGTCCCTGATTGAGCATCTGAAGGTATTGACCAATAAAAGGGATATTCCTTACCAATCCTTATTGAAGATGTTTTTAATGGAGAGGGTGGAGGAGGAATTAAGGGAGGCAAGATGATGGTGTTTTGGGGTCATATATGAAGAGAAAGATGGGGAGAAGATAAGATGAAGATTCCCATAAGACCATAATGGTCTTCAAATCTTTAAGCTTGACTGTGACGGCGCTTTATGTCATTGTAACCACGAAAACCAAGAGGTGAATACAGTATGCCTTCCCAGAAAAGTGGCGGAATGAAAGAGGACCTTAAGAATTTCAAAGCAGAAATTGTGCATCAGTTCCACGTCATCTCTGAAGATGTTATCACTCAGGTTAAACAAGTCGCGGAAGGCGTAGCAAATGTCAATGAAAAACTTGATAGGAGGTTTAATGAATTGAAGGCCGAGATCCAAGAAACAAGACAAGAGGTATTGGCGGCCATTAAATTCTCTTATGCTGAATTGGACAAACGTTTAACTTTCCTCGAAAATGAATTCTTGGAGCTCAAACGCCGTGTCGATAAAATGGAAGGTCGTTCGGTTTCCTAGAATTTCCCATCTTACCTGGTTGCTGGTCTGTGGTTACCCATTAAATCCACGCCTCAGGGGCAGGCATCGGTAATTCGTTATTGTGGCCCTGGCTCCCGATCTCGGTCCCGATCAAGGGTGGGGCAAGCAGGCTCAGCCTCTCCCATCGAGGGAGGAGGGGTTTACTTTTCTTTCGCCATGAGGTGTTCAATCAATTGATGAAACAGATTAACTTATCGCTATTAACACCGAAGAAGGCTTCAGGATCTCTTAATTTGCTGACATCCGATGGCCGCTCAAGATCTAAATAGACCGCACCCCCGATTCCAGAAATAATGGCCTTGGCGAGGGTCGATTTCCCAGATTACCTGGGACCGAGGATGACGACCCCGGGCATATTCTCCAATTTCCGTTTGATCTTTGGGGTTACGATTCGTTTGATATAAGGTTTGCATATTGGAAGTTTATCTTCCAAAATACAATATGCCAAGTGCGTTTTTTAGCCTCAGATCATAAAGCTTGGATTTTCCTGCTTTAACGGAATTCAGCACCCGTCTTTCGTCCCTTCCGGAACTATGATCAGGTAGCACATGGTGTAAGAACCCCTTTAAGGTGCTCTTTGCTTGAGGCCACCGCAGCAATCATCTGGACAATTAGGCCTGAGGTTGGAGTGATGAGGATCAGGAGCGGTAGGAGGCGTTGATCTTGACATAGTCGAGGGAGAGGTCGGTGGTGAAGATTGAGAACTGATTCTTCCCCTGGTGGAGGTCGATGGTCACTTTGAAGGAACGCTTTTTGAGAATCTGATTGCCCTGCTTCTCCAGGCGCAAGCCCGTTCCCATTCCGTTCTTCACGATGGGAACCCTGTCGAAGAAAAGATCGATCCGGTTCGGATCAATTTTGACGCCTGAGTGACCCAGGGCGCAGAGGATCCTTCCCCAATTCGCATCCTCTCCGAAGAAGGCTGTCTTCACCAGCGGCGAATGGGCCACTGCGTAGGCCGATTGTTTCGCATCCTCCATGCTCTTTGCCCCCTGGATCAGAATCTCAATGAATTTGGTCGCGCCCTCCCCGTCCCTTACCAGACTCTTTGCCAGGTTCTGACAGACCTCTGAAAGCATGGATTGAAAAACCTCGCCATCCCGTTCTCCACGATTGAATAGTGGATTTCCCGCCTTCCCATTGGCCAGGAGAAGAACAGTATCATTGGTGCTGGTCTCTCCATCGATCGTAATCCGATGATAGGAGGTCTCTGCTGCCTCTTTCAGCATCCTTTGGAGGAGGGGGGAGCTGACATTCGCATCCGTTACCAGAAAGGAGAGCATGGTCGCAAGGTTTGGCCGAATCATTCCCGCGCCCTTCACCATACCGCAGAGCTTGACCCGCTTGCCTTTGATTTGACACGTCGCCACCTCCACCTTTGGAAGGGTATCTGTTGTCATGATCGCCTCAACGGTCTTCATCCACCCCTCGGGAGAGAGATCGCCGATCAGCCGGGGTATCCCTGCCTCGATCTTATCGACGGGTAAGGGGGTGCCGATGACACCTGTTGATGAGATAAGGACAAGCTCTTTGCCGATCCCCAATTGCCTTGCCACGAGGGAGCATACCTTTTGGGCATCTCTCAAGCCCTGGTCTCCTGTACAGGCATTCGCATTACCACTGTTTACAATGATCGCCTGACAGAGCCCCCTTTTGATCCGTTCCATGTCGAGCTGGACAGGAGCTGCCTTCACCCGATTGGTCGTGAAGAGACCTGCGACCCGGGCTGGGACCTCCGAATAGATCAGGCCCAGATCCCTCTTCCCGTTCTTCTTTATCCCGGCTGAAATCCCTGAAAATAGAAAACCCGGTACTTTGAAATCGAGTGGCTTCATCCTCTTATACCATCTTTTACCAACCTGACTGGTTAATTGGAAGTCTTAAAAATCTTTCGGCATAAATCCAAAATTTGAATATCGGGCGAAGCGTCTTGACTTTTTGTGTTTCAGTAATTTAAATCTGTTTCGTAATTCGTATTTCGTGCTTCGGATTTAATTCATGTTTAGGCCCTTGCCTCTTCTCTGAGAAGGCAGCACTTCTTATACTTCTTACCGCTCCCGCAAGGACACGGGTCATTTCGGCCCACCTTCTTCCCCTCCCGTCGCACGGTCACACCCTTGCCTTCCTCTGTTACACCGCCTCCGGTCTGGGCCATCTCACCCCGGCTCAAGACGAAGGTCTGCTTTCTTTCCGCCTTTATCTCTTTGACCTCCTGGTCCCTGGCGATCTGAATGGCAAAGAGTTTTTCAACCGTATCCTTCCTAATCCGATCTAACATCTCGAGAAACATCTGGTAGGCCTCTCTTTGATATTCAATTCGAGGGTCTTTCTGACCATAACCCCTTAATCCGATCCCTTCCTTTAACTGATCGATAGCAAGGAGATGGTCCTTCCAGTGGTGATCGATCGACTGGAGCATGATCACCTTCTCCAGGTATCGGAGCGTCTCTGCCCCGAATTCCTCTTCCTTTCTCCGGTAGACATCGTTGACCTTCTCGAGAAGCAGACCCTTCAGCCGGTCCCGGTTCAGACCGTCCTCCTGCAAGGAGGCTGTCCAGCGGACGGAGAACTGTTGATAGACAGCGTCCTGAAGCCCCTGGAGGTCCCATTCCTCGGGATGGGTCTTTTCGTCTGTATAGAGATCCACGATCCCTTCGACCTGTTCCTCAATCATCTCCAGCACAGAATCCTTCAGATCCTCGCCAGCTAAAACATCTCTTCTCTGGGTGTAGATCACCTCCCGTTGCTGGTTCATGACATTATCATACTCTAAAAGATGTTTCCTTATTTCAAAATTATGAGCCTCCACCTTCCTCTGGGCGTTCTCAATCGCTTTGGTCACAAGGCCATGTTCGATGGGCTGATCCTCCTCAATGCCCAGGCGATCCATGATGCGGGAGATCCTTTCCGAGCCAAAGATCCTCAGAAGGTCGTCTTCCAGCGAGAGATAGAATCTGGAAGAGCCAGGATCGCCCTGTCTTCCAGCCCTTCCCCTCAGCTGATTGTCGATCCGCCTGGCTTCATGCCGCTCGGTTCCCAGCACGTGGAGCCCCCCTAACTGGATGACCTTCTCCTTCTCTTTCTGAACAATGGCCAACGCCTTCTCAAATGCCTTTTGCACAGCCTCTGCATCGGCTTTCTCGTCGACCATGCCCTTGGCCAGAAACTTGGGATTTCCTCCTAAGAGGATGTCCGTTCCCCTTCCAGCCATATTGGTGGAGATGGTGACCGCCCCCACCCTTCCTGCCTGCGCAATGATTTCAGCCTCCCGCTCATGGTGCTTGGCATTGAGGACGTTATGGGGAATTCCCCGTCTCTTGAGCATCTGGCTCAATCTTTCAGATTTTTCAATGGAGATCGTCCCCACGAGGACAGGTCGGCCAGCCCGATGCAGCTCTTCGATCTCTCGAACGACCGCTCTAAATTTTTCTTCCTCCGATTTGTAGATGACATCGGGGTAGTTCGTCCGGATCAGCGGCATATTGGTGGGGATGACCACCACATCGAGATTGTAGATCTTACGAAACTCAGCGGCCTCGGTGTCCGCCGTGCCTGTCATACCGGCCAGCTTCTTGTACATCCGGAAATAATTTTGAAACGTGACGGTGGCCAGGGTCTGGTTTTCATTCTCAATTCGAACGTTCTCCTTGGCCTCCACCGCCTGGTGGAGCCCATCGCTCCATCTTCTTCCGGGCATCAGCCTGCCGGTGAACTCGTCGACGATGACGACCTGACCCTCTTTTACCACATAGTCCACATCCCTTTTGAAAAGGGTATGGGCCCTCAACGCCTGGTTGACATGGTGGAGGATCTCGATGTTTCTGGGGTCATAAAGGTTCTCCACATGGAGCAATTTTTCCACATGAGCCACGCCCTCTTCGGTCAGAAAGGCGGTATGGCTCTTCTCCTCAACCTGGTAATCCTTGCCCTGTTTGAGAGCGGGGATGATCCGGTTGATCCGGTAATACTTGTCCGTCGATTCCTCGGCGGGGCCGGAGATGATGAGCGGGGTTCTGGCTTCATCGATCAGAATGCTGTCGACCTCATCGACGATCGCATAGTTCAGGTCCCGTTGAACATAGTCGTCGATGCTGAATTTCATATTGTCGCGGAGATAGTCGAAGCCGAACTCATTGTTCGTCCCGTAAGTGATATCGCAGGCGTATGCCTTCTTCCTTTCCTGATCGTTGAGTTCGTGGACGATCACCCCTACCGAGAGCCCCAGGGATCGATAGATCACTCCCATCCATTCACTATCCCTCTTTGCCAGATAGTCATTGACGGTGACGATATGAACCCCCCGGCCCTGGAGCGCATTCAGATAGGCAGGAAGCGTGGCCACCAATGTCTTTCCTTCTCCTGTGGCCATCTCTGCAATCTTACCCTCGTGAAGGACGATGCCCCCGATCAGCTGGACATCGAAGTGACGTTCTCCCAGAGTCCTTTTGGCTGCCTCTCGGACAACGGCAAAGGCCTCGGGAAGGATCTGATCCAGGGGCTCTCCCCGATCGATCCGCTCTCGGAACTCTCCGGTCTTCGCCCGAAGCTGATCATCGCTCAAAGGGAGGACCCTTGGCTCCATCTGGTTGATCCGCTGGACAACGGGACGGATCCTTCTGAGTTCTCTTTCGTTCTTGCTCCCCACAATCTTCTTGATCAATGAGCCGATCATAAGGTGTCACTCCTGACGATTCTTAACCATTATATAATGGATAGGCAGCTCTTTCAACTAACAAAGAGCCCGATGAGCTATCTTCATCGGGCCATGTTCATACCGCTCAGCGATTGAATGAATACAAACCTATTGAATAAGGTTAGAACAACCAAGCTCCAGGCACCAGTGATCAAGTAATGACCAAACTTTCAAGGAACCAAATTCTTAAAGATACAACGGATCAGTATCCAGTTTTTAGGTGATGGGCATTTATTTGGGCTTTGGGAGGTGATTATTGGAACTTGTTTTTGGGGATGATCGGTCAGTTCAAGATATATCTCATCGGGTTCGCCGGAATACCGTTGACCCTCACCTCGTAATGGAGATGGGGGCCTGTCGTTCTTCCGGTCATCCCGATCTCAGCTATCTTCGTGCCACGTTTGACCTTCTGGCCTACCTTGACTAAAATTTTGCTGAGGTGGCTGTAGCGGGTCGTGATCCCGAATCCGTGAGAAATGACCAGCATCTTTCCATGAACCCAGTCGTTTCCAGTGTCTGAGACGATCCCATCGGCGGGCGCGACCACTGGTGTTCCCACACGATTCGAAATATCGATCGCCTCATGCATCTGGGTTAACCCGGTGAAGGGGTTTGTGCGAAATCCGAACCCTGAGGTGACCCAGCCCATGGTTGGCCAGATAGAGGGCGTGTGGGCCAACATCTCCTTCTTTTGCTGCAGGAGTTTTTCGAGTTCGGAAAGGCTCTCCTCGCGGGAGAGGGCTTCCGACTGGAGCCGATCGATATCGCTCCTCATCTGTCGGACCAACCCCTTCTCATCCTTCTCACCCTTCAGTTTCTCCCGGATGTCGGAGGGCGATGGACCGCCCACACCCATCAGCGAAGAGGACTCTTGAACCTTCTCGAGATTGGCAATAATTCGAATCCGTTTATCGAAATCCTTCAATTTTGAGAGTTGCCTCTCCAGATCTTCGATCCGCGCCGAGAAAAATTGGATCTGTGACCTCTGCGTCTCGGTCTCATGACGCAGCCTGCCCAGTTCAAAGGTTTTCTTCCTGAGCTGGATATAGTCACAAAAGAAGAAGGTTGTGGTGAGAAGTGAGAAGGTTAGGAGGTAGAGAAGAGTTTTAAAAGTCTTTTTACGAATCCTCAGATGCCGGGCCCTGGAAGTCTTCTGACCGAAGATAATAATATTGAAATATTCTTTATCCAAGACGGCCTCCTCGTTTCAGATCGATACGAATGGTGTCGTTTCCCCGGGTCAACTCTTAGATAACAAAGGAGGGGTTTCCTTGTCAAGCTTTTTTTGCAGCAATATTCGTACCAAGCGTTCATCCCTCGTTTCGGGATTTTTGAAAGAGTTATAAGGGGTTGAATATCTTTCAAAAAGATGGAGGTATGACCATTTTTCAGACCTTGGCCACTCGGAAGAAGTCGCCATTTTTGTAAAAAATTTTCATACCTCTTGGACAAATTTTGACCCCTTGGGGTTTCGTTCGTTTAGTCTAACTGCCGCTGACCTCCAGCTCTTCTATGAGGAGGCTGGGCGATCCCGTTCTGCCAAAAAATCTGAGATCGTTTCCCACCTGGATCACCCTCTTAAAGAGCTGGAAGAGGTTTCCGGCTATTGCGATCGATTTGACCGGGTACGCCCTCTCCCCGTTTTCGATCCAATCGCCTGAACAACCGAGAGAGAAGTCCCCTGAGATCGGGTCCGCGGTGTGGAGGCCCATCACTTCCTCTATTACGACGCCTCGTCGAAGATCCTTTACAAGCTGCGGGAATGGATCTTTCGCCGGCTCGATGAAAAGGTTTGAAACCCCAAGGCCTGGAGGTGATTTGATGCTCGATCTGTGGCTGTTGCCTGTCGATTCGACCCATCTTGTCAGTTGAGAAATATTCTGCCGGTTGGCCCAGTACCTGTCGTACAGATAACCACGTAGCTCGCCGTTGACGACCAGGGGCGTCCGTTGGGTGGGCGTGCCTTCCCCGTCGATGGGAGAGGTTGAAATCCCTTTCGGGTGGAGTCCATCATCCACAATGCTGAGCAGAGGCGAGAAGCATCGTTCACCTTCTTTTCCTTTGAGGGGAGACTTTCCCTTCTGGACTTGTTCGGAGAGGAAGGCAAAGGCCAGGAGGGAGAGAAATTCCGAGGCCACCTGATTCCGGATCAGGATCGGATAAAGGCCTGAGGCGATCCTCCTTCCGGCCAGCCTTTCCAGTGCCTTCAGGGCGGCATCCCGGCCGACCCTCTCCACATCCAGGTCTTTATGAAAATGGCTGAAGTCAAAATCCCATCCCACCTCCGACTCCCCTCCATCCTGAGCGATGGCCGTCACACTGGTCGAGGCAAGGGAGGAGGCATATGAAAATTGGAATCCGTTAGAGTTGACCAGTGTGATCCGGGAGATCACTTCCTCGTAAGAGGCTTTTCTCACCTTTGTGATTCTTTCAGGATCGACCGACCGTGTCACCTCCTCCAGCCTTCTCGCCTTTTCGATCTTTGCCTCTTGAGATGTCTCTTCCATCGTTTCATCGAAAATGGGAGGGCAGGGGGGAGATTCTTTGAGAACCGGTGAGAAGTCGAAGCAGGGATCTCCGGATGTAGGCTCCGCACTCTGGATCGCATCGTCGATCACACGCTCGACATCTTCCCGGGCGTCCTCGCCAGAGGAGGTGATGTAGGAGAAACCCATCCGCTGCCGGTTGAGAATACGAAAGGCGATCCCCAAAGAGCGAGAGGTCTGAAAGGTATCGACCTTCGCATCCTTCGATTCCACATAGAGATGGGTGGACCGGTCCACGTAAATCTCGTATCCATCGACCGATCTTCTCCGGAGGATTTCCAGCGCATGATCAATTACCTTCATCCCATCATTCATGGACATCACAAGCTACTAATCGGTCCATCATTGTATAGACACTCGCCTTGCTTTGTCATTCCTGGCTTGACCAGGAATCCAGGGTTTCCTGTGAAAACAGGAACCCAGTTTTACACGTTCCTGGTTCCCTGC
>JACAEX010000074.1 GCA_013388635.1 Syntrophaceae bacterium
GTCGGAGCAGGAACTTTCGCAGAGGTCTATACCTTCATCAAGGACAGCTTTTTGAAGTGGGGTGATTTAGGAAAATTAACCCTTCCAAAAGTGATTGGTGTCAATCACTGGATCATCATTGCCATCCTCTGGGTGATCATGCTCGCGGTATTGATGGCCTTAGAGAAAAAGAAGCTTTAGGAGGAAACTTGGGGAAACTTCCTATATTTCTATACAAAAAAGAATTCAATATAAGAAAAGGGGGCTAGAAAAGGGGACGGTTCTATTTTTTAATAAATAGAACCGTCCCGATAAATCTCTCTCTGCGTTGACAGCTTGGATCACTTCCTTCAGCAGTTTGTCCCTGTTGGCCCTGAGCACTGCCCTCACCTTTTGACCAATCTCCTTACGCTTCTTCATACGCGGGGTCTTGCTGACGTAGGTCTTTCCCTCTCGGTTCCGGTTGAGCCGTATGTCAAACCCAAGAAAACTAAAGCAGCCTCCCTCTCTGAGATTGACCACTTTCGTCTTTTCTTGGTTCATCTGTACTTGCAACTTATCCAATTCTTCTTTTAACCGCCTCTGTACAGTCCTTAACAAACCGTCTTCACTCGGATGCCCGTGTACAAGGATCACCATATCGTCCGCACTTCGGATGTAGTCGAGGTTATAGTACCCTCTGCGTCGGGTTACTTCCCTCGCTCTCTCCATCATCTCATCCACCTCATTGAGGTACAGGTTCGACAACAGAGGGGAGCTCACCCCACCTTGCGGGGCTTTGTCGATGGGCTTCAGAAGGAAGCGTCTCCCCTTCCCCCTGCCATCCAAGCTACGTGGCTCTGGCTTTTACCACGACGGGACTTCCACCCATTAGATTGCGCTACCCTTCGCTGGGCACGCCAGGTTTCAAAGTCTGACACCATAATCTGTGAATTTTATTTGACAAAAGATGAAGGGAGATAATATATTTTTTTATAGATACTGTGGAGGTAAAAATCATGAAATTTGAGCGCATTACGGTAGATCCTGAAGTTTGTACCGGGAAACCCTGCATCCGCAGGCTTCGGTTTCCAGTTTCACGCTTGCTCGGACTCTTAGCCTCGGGGGAGACCAAGGAAACAATCCTAAGGGCCTATCCCTATTTAGAGGCAGAGGATATTGAGGAAGCCCTCCGATATGCTTCTTACCTTGCGGAAGAAGAGACGGTGGAGTTCGCAAGGTGAAGTTTCTCATTGACATGCCCCTCTCACCTGATGTGGCGGGTTGGTTGATGAAACAAGGTCATGATGCCATCCATGCTTTTCAAGTGGGTTTAGATCGTTCCCCAGATGAAACAATCTTAGAATACTCTCGAAATGATAAGCGAGTTGTCATTACGGCAGATTTAGATTACCCACGGATCTTAGCGCTGATGAAAGCCGAAGGTCCTGGTATGATCCTCTTCAGAGGGGGAAATTACAGTGACAAAGAGGTAATAGAGCGTTTGGCACGAGCACTTGAAATGATTCCGGCCGATGAACTTCAAAATTCCGTTGTAGTAGTTGAAAAGATGAGGATTCGCCGGAGACACCTCCCACTCTAACCAAGAAAAATCGAGTCAATCCCTTTTTTAGTTGAAATTTGTGGTGACTCCTTCAAAATAACCTCACCAATTGCCCTCCAATGAATTTTCTTCGCCCCCTCCATATCTCTCTATTCCCTTAAGCAGCCTCTTTCAGGTCCCTTTTGGCTATCTGTTTCTCTCTCTGGAGAGCGACGCGCAATTGTGGTAGGTATCTGTAGCCCCTCACCTTCCTCAGCCTCGGCTCAATATCGAGTAGCGCCGCCGCTAACCACCGATGCTTCCGATCACTGTTTCTCCAGTAATCCACCCTATCCTTCCCCTGCCCGGCAAGAGCCGTCAAAGACTCAATAGAGTTCGTCGTCTTAAAACTGACCCCTAACTCTCGAAACAGTCCCAATCGCTGTAAGGTCAACTTCTCCTCCAGCCTCTCATCCAAACTGTTGACCCCCATCGATTGAGCAGTTGCAGCTCCTTGACAAAAACCAATGCTCAATTTAGGTTCTATTCCAGAGGCATTGCTGAAATATCAATCCGATACGGTCTTGCCGTTGGGGGTATTCCTTCATAGATTTAAATAACTCTTTCCCAAATGAAACCTCTTGCCCTATAATGGCAATGTCTTGCTCACGATGGACACGCCTCTTGGATACGCTCTGCAAAGACCCGCCGCCAGGGCGTGGTTTACAGTCGCCATCGCTTTGGCGGCCGTTGCGCTGATTTTCTTCTCGGATCATTCTTGCTTCGGTCCCTCGTCACGGGTGCCGCCATTCTCCTCTTGGTGTTGCTGGCTCGAGGGGATAGAGTTTCTTTAGGTTTTGTCGTCCAACTGAGGCCAGGCTTTCGCTACTGGCTCAAGGTGGCTCTTGGGATGGGAGTGGCAGTAGCGGCATTCTGTCTCGTCACCGGCTTCCTCCTCTGGATCATCGGCATCCGCATTCCAATTTCTGCGATCCCCCCAGGACAGATCCTGTCTGCATTGGGGTCATACTGCGTCTCTTCTCCAGTTCTCGAAGAGGCGCTGTACCGTCTTGTTTTCTGTGTGGCACTGGTTAGAATCGTGAGGCCGTGGGGAACCATCTTTGCATCGGGAGCAATTTTTGCAACCCTGCACTTCGTATGGGGAAATCCAAGCCCGGATAACTTCGTTGCGGGGTACTTTCTTGCGTGGGCATTCCTGAAGAGTGGATCAATCTTAACCCCGATCGTACTCCATTCGCTTGGCAATCTGTGCGTCCTTGCTCTACATGTTGCTAATTGGTACAGGATTTCATAGACACCAATCACCCGGAGCATATCCATCCAAATCGGGCACGACTTTTATCTCTCCGTGATGTTGATCTATCCACCATGCTGAACCCAGCGACGAAAAGGCAGAGCCATTGCCAGCTCTGCCTTTGATTTCGTACAACCAAAGATGCCTCTACTTTTCAGATGACTGTGCTTCAACCCGAAGTCCGGAATGACTCAGTGGGATACTTAAAGCGGCGAAGCGCCAAGTAACTTTGATTTAGACAAAATGGCTCGCTTTTGATAAAATGGGAATAACCAGCAGGTGTGAAAAAAGAGAAGATTTGCCTCGGGATGCTCCTATCGCCCTGGAGTTTCACAAGGTTACAGATGTCAGATTTATAGACATCGATCAGAAAAATGACAGGGCAGAATGTTCGTTAAGCTCTGTTATTACAATTCTTGAGGAGGGATTCCTTGGTGACCGGATGCGTGGAAGACGGACTCAGTTTCACCTTAAAAGGAAGGACTGCAGCAGCGCCTGGAATATCAAGGAATTGCGACAAGATCCAAACCCGTTTTCCGGGCAGGCATTATCGAAAGTAACCTGCCATGGAAAAAACTAAAATCTTTTGAAAACTAAAAATTGGAAAGGAGACGACAAATGGACTTAATAGGTAGAGCAAAAAGTATCATTTTGAAGCCGCTTCAGACATGGCTTGAGATTAAAGAAGAGAAAACCACAATCTCTGAACTCTATACCTCTTATGCAGCGATCTTGGCTGCAATCCCTGCTGTGGCTCAGTTGATAGGATATTGGCTCATTGGACATTCTGTGCTTGGAGTTCATTTCCGTTGGGGAATAGGAAGGGCTTTTGGCCACGCCATCATATTTTACATTCTAACCCTTGCGGGAATCTATGTAGTAGCTCA
>JACAEX010000077.1 GCA_013388635.1 Syntrophaceae bacterium
CTTTTAGTGACCGAACTAGTATGGAACGAATCCTCTTTTCGGTCTTTACGCACGAGAACCTTAAACAACGAACAGCTACCCCATTTCCTTTGCTGACACAAAATAATTGACATTACCGAAAGGTTCGGATTTGTGTCCTACCGTTGCTTTTTGTATAATAAAAAATAGGGGATTAAGGTTGCCTCAAGAGGCCTACCTCGTTTCGAGTCGGCCGCCTATGGTCAACCCGAACCATTCAACGACAGGAAGACCCGCCACCTGGGGAGGGACCCGATAAAAAAGAACATCCTGATCACAGGGCGTCCAGGAGTAGGCAAGACGACCCTGATCAAGAGACTCTCTGAGGAACTGGACTCCTTTGGTCCGGTTGGATTCTACGCAGAGGAGATCAGGGAAGGGGGCCAGAGAAAAGGATTTGAGCTCCTCAGTCTCGAAGGAAAGAGAGGGCTTCTGTCTCATATTGACATCCGAAGCCCTCACCGGGTGGGCCGATATCGAGTGGACATCAAAGGGTTTGAGGCCTTTCTCGATTCGATCCCATTCCTGGACCCATCGGCCGGCCCGATCATCATCGACGAGATTGGAAAGATGGAGTGTTTATCCGAAAAATTTAGAAACCTCTTGAAAAAAGTCCTCGATTCTGGAAAATTGGTGATTGCAACGATCGCCTTGAAGGGCGGCGGTCTCATTGGAGAGATCAAGGAGAGGGAGGATATCAAGATCTTTGAGATCACCCCTCATAACCGAGAGGCTCTGTTGGTGCAGATCCTAAAAGAGATCAGAGGCTGAGGGGAGCATGGCATGGACACGCTTCTCGTTCCCATCGGCGATGTTGACCCTAAGGTCATCGAAACGCTGAGGCACGATCTGGCCAGGGCGTTTAAGAAGAAGATCCTATTGGCGAGAGGGATGCCCCAACCCGATTACGCCTTCAACCGGAGGAGAAATCAGTACCTTTCGACAGCGATATTAAAGGCTATGGCAGAGAAGAAGGCGTATTCGATCTATGAAAAAGTCCTTGGGATCATCGACCACGATCTTTATGTCCCCAGATTAAATTTCGTCTTTGGGGAAGCCGGTAGAGATGTGGCCATCATCTCGCTGACGCGGCTCCGGAACGAGTTTTATAACCTGCCCAAAGACCTTCCCCTCTTTCGCAAGAGGGTCCTCACCGAAGCGGTCCACGAACTGGGGCATACCTATGGGTTGGGACACTGCGGAAATCCCCACTGTGTGATGTTCTTTTCGAACAGTCTGATCGATACCGATGCGAAAGGTCCGGATTTCTGTGCGAGGTGTAAGGCCAAACTTCCTGATCAAACCTGAAGCCTCCCCCTTTGCCGGAGCTGCAATCCTCCTTTCGAGGTCCTCCCTTTCCACTCCGATTAGATGTATTCAATGGTAGCAGGGGGTTTAGGTGTCAGGTCATAAAGGCAGCGGTTTACACCCCTGATGGAGGTGATGCGTTCGCATATCCGGAAGAGCTTCTTCCATGGGATCTTGACAGGCGTTGCCGTTCTCGCATCCACACTGTCGATGCATCGGACCACCACGATCTGCCCGAATTCCCTTCTGCCCTCTTGAATTCCAGTAGCCCGATCGTTCAAAAGGACGGCCATATACTGGAAGGCCCTGGTTTTCCCGAGCTCCTCTTCCACGATCGCAGTCGCTTCTCGAACAGTGGCAAGCCGTTCCTCGGTCACCTCTCCTACGATCCGGGTGGCAAGGGCAGGGCCCGGGAAGGGGATCCTCTTCGTAATTTCAGGAGGAAGACCCAGGACCTTTGCCACCTCCCTGACCCCATCCTTTCGAAGTGTCTTGAGAGGTTCCAGAACCTGGTACCCGTACTCCTTTTCCGGATCGATGCCGATCTGAGCGAGGATGTTATGTTGCCTCTTGATCCCTGCCACGGTCTCCTCAATGTCTGTCAGGATCGTGCCGTGGAGGAGAAACTTGGCGCCCGTTTCTCGGACAAGCCTTCCAAAGACCGTCGAATAGAAGGTCTTGGTAATGGCGTTTCGCTTCTCTTCGGGGTCTGTCAATCCTCTGAGTGCGTTGAGGAATTCCTTTCGGGCATCGACCAGCTCGACAGGGATTCCCATCTCAGCAAAGAGTTTGACAACCCTCTGCGGCTCGTCCTTGCGCATGAGCCCGTTTTCGATAAAGACCGTTTTCAGTCTATTTCCAAGGCTTCGGTGCCCGAGGACCGTGACAACCGAGCTGTCAACGCCTCCGCTCAGGGCGTTGATCGCAAGGCCATCTCCAACGCTCCTTTTAATCTCGGCGATCTGCTCTTCCACAAAGGCTCGATAGTCCATCTCCCACTATCTCCCTTCTCTCGCTTTGATATCCTCTAAGAGCTCTCCGCCCACGCCCACAAATTCAGGGTTCGACTCCCTCAGATAGATGACAAAGGCTTCTCTCCTCACGCCTGTCAATCGGCTCGCCGTATCTGTGAACGACTTGATCATCTCTTTTCTCTTCTCCTTATCCAGTTTGGGTCCGTAAAAGAATATGGTCGGCATTTCTTCCTCCTTTCATCAATCTTTTTTTACGTACCTTTTTCCTACGGAATGTTTTTTTGCGATAGACCTACCACATCCAGGATGCCATTTCAAGGTTCAAAGATATCGCCCCATCCATGACCAAACTACACCCTCTCCTCTGCCTGCTTTCTTAACCACATGGCAAAAACCGGATCTACAAGCCTCCAGAAACCTGTCTCTTCGTCCTTTTCTATCAGGTCCAGACCCTCAACCAGTCGTGCCGAATGCTGGACCCCGCCCACCGACCCAAGCCTATGCTTTTGAATATAATCGCTCGCAAGAAGTTTTTGAGTCGGTTCCTTAGCCAATGCTTGGAGAAGAAGCCGTTGATGAGGTGATAGGGGTTGAAGGGTGGCCTCAAACACCGGCCTTTCTGACAGAATCAGCTTTTCGATTCCCTGACGGATCGCCTCCACGGTCACTTTGCCGGAAAGCTCATAAACAAAGAAGGCCACTTTCTGCACGTAATAGGGGTGACATCCCACCCACGAAACCATTTCACGTGCCATATCTTGGGTGCATTTGCGTCTATTCTCCGTAAACTGTTTTGCGATAAATTCCACCAGCTCACCATTAGGAAGAGCCCTGAGAGGGTAGTTTATAGCACTCTGGAAAAAGGGGCGCTGTCGCTCGTTGAAGATTCCAAGCAGAATCCTTCGGCGGCTTCCTATAAAGAAGTAGGAGGCTTGTTTCTGTTGGACCCGGGTCCTCATCGCTGCCTCAACCTGCAACGCTTCTTTCAGGATCACGATCTCCTGAAATTCATCAAGGGCCACATGCACGGAGCAGTGGACCGTATTGATAAAATCTGTCAGCGAATCCATCGTCTCCTCAAGGAGGGTAAGGCCGCTCCTCCCAGAGGAAGAGGGTTCCACACTGAGGGATATCCCCCCTTGCAGGTCTGGTTTTAAAACAGGACGGAAAGATCGTATCGTCTTGAGCGCCTTTTTCCAGAGTGAGTCCGTGCTGTGCGTCACGGCAAAGACGGCCTTCGCCAACCTCATGGCTACATCATCTACAGAGGCGACACCGAAGAAGTCAGCGAAGATGGTGACCACCCCTTTATCAGCTAGCGCTCTCTGAACCCTCTTCACCAGAGAGGTCTTCCCATACCGCCGTGGAGAGAAGAGGACGACGTTTGCCCCTGACTCGGCATAGGACTGCAACTCTTTCAACTCCTTTGCCCTGTTGCAGAAAGGGGCGTCTACGGGAACTTCTTGCAGATAGAAGGGGTTGGGCATGAAATCCCTTTTGTTATGGCAATGCCATTATTTAATCTCAATTATGGAAGTACCATAATAATCCAGGTTTGTCAAGCAAGCGGAGTCCTCAGGTCCGGATCAGCAGACCTTTGACAAATCGGGGATCGATCTCTTCTCCGGCAACGATTCTGCCATACTCCTCCTCGAGTAGATCGAGGCAGAAATCTCCGAAGGCGCGCAGGTGCTGCTTCCGGTTCTCTTCGTCTTCAATGGAGTCGAACCACTCCTTTAAGCCCTTTCTGATCTCCATCTTCACGACTCCCTTCCCCTCTCCGTCTTTCTCAAAGATGCGCAAGAAGAGATCCCCCAGCTCGGCCCTCTCAATCGCTTCAAACCGAAAAAACCCTCTGAGAATTTGGTTCGCCAGAGACGTAAGGAGAATGGTTGAGCAGGTGATCCCCTGCCACTCCGTGGGATAGCAACCCTTGAGATCCAGTTCCTTAAGCCGGAGAGGATGGATTCTCAATTCTTTTTCGAAGATGTTGACAATGGTCTCGATCGATTCTAAAAAGACCTCGGCCTCTCTTAAGTCTTGGACATTTCTGAAATCCTCGACCACCCCATCCCGATAGAACCCTGGCCTCTTTCTCAGAAGGCCTCCCATCTTTTCGAAGTAGGGCGGATCCAGAAAAAGAAGATTTTCCCGATCACCCCTGAACCAGGGGCCTTTCAGAATCGACTCAGCCTTCCTTCTGAGAAGGACGGTCGCGCTCACCCCGGCTTGAAATATCTTCTGGACAGGAGAGGATCGAAGAATCTCAAATGCCTTAACGTCGTCGCTTTTGCTTAGATACTGGAGGCCGAGGTTCAGGTAATGGAAGACCTTTTTCATCACCCCTTCGATCTCTCTTAGATTGGAGAGGTCAATCGCTTCGGCAACCAGCGCCTTATTGCAAAGGGCCACGATCTCGGATCTCAATCGATTTCGCTCCGAGGGTTCATCGACCCTAAAGAGGAGAGAGGAGAAAAATGGACCTTCATTTTGAAAAGCGAGATAGAAGGCCGGACCATCCTTTCCCTTCTCTTCAGGACCGCTGATTCCGACGCTCCCCGCCTCCAGCGCCAAATGATCGGGAGGTACGAAACGATAGATTTCTAAGGCCTCTTCGAAATCGGGGAATCCGTGATCCGACAGCCGGCCACACCTCAACCGATAATTGGTCTCTTCGAGCTCCGACTCCAATTCCCAGATGACCGATTCCATCGATCTTCGATAGAGATCGTGATCGACACGGTAGAGAATCTCCAGAAATGGCTGAAAGACCTCCCTCGCCCCCTTCTCCTTAAAATCGATGAAGTAGTGCTGATCCAGGGTAAAAAGCGGGATTCGATCCCTGGCCTCAAGGAGCTCCTCCTCCAATGGGATGACACGAAGAAACTTCTTCAGAAGGAGAACGATCCATTCGAGGTCAGCAGAGCGGATGAACTGGATGACCTTCTCTTCGCCCGATTCGAGGAGAATCTCCATCCATTGGAAGACCTTTTGGGGATTCAGCTGATCCTTCCCCCATAAATCGAGGTCGAGGAGGAATTGAAATTGCTCCGGCGTGGTCAGTGAAATAAGATCAACGGCATCCCTTTCTCCAACCTCTTTGACCGTTAGAAAGACCTCCATCTCTGGAAGGTGTTGAACCAATGCCTGCGGATTTTCTGAAAGGAAGATGCGGCGGATTCTCTCTTTGCCGCGGCTCTGAAGAACTATATCCAGCTGGCCCGGGATGGGGAGAGAATTGAAAACCTTTTGGGCCTCCGTCGAATCCTCTGGTAGAACCAGGGTCGGAGGGCCGACCATATCCATTTGATGCCCCTGTGGAAGCGAAGAGGGGCAGGGCCACCTGCCCCTCTTCAATATACTACCTAAATTGAGCGATTTTCACAACCTTTAGGAGAGCAGGGACGTTGAATCGCTCAGCTCAGGTATTAATAAGCTGGCGGAGGCGGTGTATAAGGCTGCTCTTTCTTCGGCTTTTCAGCCACGACCGCCTCTGTAGTGATCAGGAGAGAGGCCACGCTGGCTGCATTCTGGAGAGCCAGCCTCACCACCTTGGTCGGGTCGATGATGCCGGCCTCGATCATATCGGTATACTCTTCCTTATCCGCATCGAATCCAAAAGCCCCCTTCTCCTGTTTCACCTTTTCAGCCACCACCGACCCTTCCTGACCTGCATTCTCTGCGATCTGGCGGACAGGTTCCTCAAGGGCCTTCTGGATGATCTCGACCCCGGTCTGCCGATCACCCTCCAGTTTCATCTTCTTCAAAACGGGCAGACATCTCAGATAGGCCACGCCACCACCCGGCACAATGCCTTCCTCCACAGCTGCCCGGGTCGCATTGAGCGCATCCTCCACCCGGGCCTTCTTCTCCTTCATCTCGGTCTCGGTCGCTGCGCCCACCTTGATCACAGCCACGCCTCCTGCCAACTTCGCCAGTCGCTCCTGAAGCTTCTCCTTGTCATAATCGGATGTGGTCTCCTCGATCTGGACCCGGATCTGTTTAATCCGGCCCTGGATCGCAGAGGCCTCACCCGCTCCCTCCACAATCGTCGTATTGTCCTTGTCGATCACCACCTTCTTCGCCCTGCCCAAATCCTCGATCTTCATCTTTTCGAGTTTGATTCCCACATCCTCAAAAATCGCCTTCCCTCCGGTCAGGATGGCAATATCCTCTAACATCGCCTTCCTTCGGTCTCCAAAACCGGGGGCTTTGACCGCAGCGCACTTCAATGTCCCGCGGAGTTTATTGACCACCAGGGTCGCCAGGGCCTCTCCTTCCACGTCCTCTGCAACGATCAGAAGGGGCTTCCCTGTCTTGGCGACCTGCTCCAGGATGGGAAGAAGTTCCTTCATATTGGAGATCTTCTTCTCAAAGAGGAGGATGTAGGGATCTTCGAGAACAGCCTCCATCTTCTCTGCATCCGTCACAAAATAGGGAGAGATGTAGCCTCGATCAAACTGCATCCCTTCCACCACTTCGAGCGAGGTCTCCATGGCCTTGGCCTCCTCCACGGTGATCACGCCTTCTTTCCCTACCTTATTCATCGCCTCGGCAATGATGTTCCCGATCGTCGGATCGTTATTGGCGGAGATGGTCCCCACCTGAGAGATCTCCTTCTGTTCCTTGACGGGTTTGGAGAGCTTCTTCAACTCCTTGACCACCTCTTCCACCGCTGCGTCGATCCCTCGCTTGATGTCCATGGGATTGGCCCCTGCTGCCACGATCTTGTACCCTTCCCGATAGATCGCCTGGGCCAGGATTGTGGCAGTTGTCGTCCCGTCGCCGGCTGTGTCAGAGGTCTTGCTGGCCACCTCTTTCACCATCTTGGCGCCCATATTCTGAAAGTGATCTTCAAGTTCAATCTCCTTGGCAACCGTCACTCCGTCCTTCGTGACCGTAGGGGAGCCGAACGATTTTTCCAGGACCACATTCCTCCCCTTGGGTCCCAAGGTCACCTTCACTGCGTCTGCCAGGATATTCACACCTTCTAAGATCGCATTCCTCGCTTCCTGATCGAACTTCAATTCCTTTGCCATAAAATGACGCCTCCTTTCTTTTCAATCAAACCCATCATTCAATTACGGCCAGAACATCATCCTCTCTCATCATCAGGTGTTCTTCCCCATCGATCTTAATCTCGGTGCCTGCATACTTGGCAAAAAGGATTCGATCCCCCTTCTTCACCTCCATGGGGATCTTTGTCCCGTCCTCCTTGATCTTTCCGTCTCCAACCGCGATCACCCTTCCTTCTATGGGCTTCTCCTTGGCTGTGTCAGGGATGATAATTCCCCCTTTTGTCTTCTCCTCCTCCTCCAGTCTTTTCACGATGATCCGGTCATGAAGCGGCCTCACGTTCATAAAGACAGACCTCCTTTCTCAAAAATTTTTGAATAATCTATAATCATCGAATCTTGAGTTGTCAAGGTATCTACTTGAGATTTCAAAACAAGTCGTCTTTGGAAACGTCCGGCAGGAGGCTTACGGGATGCTGTTTCAGGAGGTCTGTCCTGGTAGGTCTGAGATTCCCTATCTCCTATCTATAGAAATCTTTTGATTTTTTAACAAAAGGTTTTAGAAAAGGTCGTGGAAAAGGGGATCGGTCCAGACCTTAAGAAGGATTGAAAGATCGAAGACCCCTTCGCTTCAGGCCTTAAAGACCTTCCACCAGGGGTCTTTTCCATTGCCAAATTTTCCAAGAATCTCCAAGGCCAACTGAATTCCATTTGAAACCTGCTCCTCCTGAACTCCCGGGGCGGTGAAAACATAGACGACGATGTTCTTGGTCGACGGGTTGACCTTCGTCTTAAAATCCGGACCCTGGAAGAGGGAACAGACAGTCCCTTCTTGGTCACGGAGAACGATCTCCCTTTCCTTACACCGAACCATCCTTTCGTCCGCTTCAGGTGACCCGGGAGGGGACAGGGATAGCCCCACTCTCTAAAAGACTGATCGTAGAGGTTGATCCGTTCTTCGATTTGAGCCAGATTGGCCTTCCTCCGCATCTTTCTTAGAAGTTCTCTCTTTTGAAGTTTGAACGATTCGCTCTTTTCAAAGTAGACACAGTCCTCGATGGTGCCGATCCCGAAACTCAGGCCAGGGAATCGATTTCGATAAGCATCGGTGATGGTAAGGGAGACCTCTCTTGACACGGGGATGTCTTCTCTCAAAAAGCTCTCAATGCTCAATCACCTTGTCTGCCTTCTTCAGAAGATCAAGCGGAATGAAGATGCCCTGAGCCTTCGCCGCCTTTTCATTGACCACCAGGCTCAGCTTTTCTGCGCGGCCCCAGGGGATATCACCGGGGTTCTCTCCGGTTAGGATTCGGACAGCCTTTCTTCCAGCTGAGACACCGATAAGAAAATAGTCCAATCCGTAAGCCGCGATGGCGCCTCTCGGGACACTAAGAATATCACCGGTGAAGAGAGGAATCTTCTTCTCATTACAGACCTTCACAATCACTTCGAAAGCCGAGGCGACGGTATGGTCATGGGTGAGGTGAATGGCCTGGACCCTTCCAGAAAGCGATTGAACCGCCTGCATCACTTCGCCGCGAATCGAAACCTTGGCCTCGATCAGTTCCACGCCTAACCTCTTAGCCGACGCCCTCATCTCTTTGATATGGGCGATGGAATCCAGATCCCTGGCGTTATAGATCGTCCCCCATTTTTTTGCCCTGGGGATAAATCGGGTGGACATCTCAAACTGAGCACGGACAGGCCAGCGGTCGCTGACTCCGGTTACGTTTGTTCCGGTGCTTTTCCCCGGAAGACTGGTCTTGGGAACCAACCCTTCCCTTACTGGATCTGAAACCGAGGAGAAGACAATGGGAATATCCTTGACTCTCTTCACCAAGGTTTGGGAGGTGAGGGCACCAATGCTGTGGATAAGGTCCAATTCCTCATGGAGAAACTTTTGCGCGATCGTCTGCGCAGTGGCCCTGCTTCCCTTGGCATTCTGGCGGTCGAAGCGGATACGGATCCCCTCTTTGAACCCCGCCTCAGATAAGGCCTTCTCAAACCCCTTTGCATCTGCATCAAGGTCTGGACGAGAAAGTGTTTGGGCGATGCCGATCCTGATCAACTTGGTAGATTTCTTTCCCTGCGCAATGGAATTTGAGACGGAGATGACGAGTGATAGGATCGAGACAAGGCATAATATCTTCCACATAGCCAACCCCAAAACCGAATTTAAAAATATCAATTTTCTAAAACCCTGTCAATCGGTCGTCAATCAGCCGGGGAGAGATTTCCATGTCAATCCTTACTCAGTCTGTAAACATGAGCCCAAAAGAAATTTCTTGACAAGTCAAGTCGAATCTGTTAAATCAATTCCGAAATTTTGAGGGAAGCGATCGGAGTCAGGGATATGTCGGGAGCGATGAGGTATTATTGGTGGTACTGGGAGAAGATAGGAAGGGAGGTTTGCCCGGTGCCATTTTAAACCTTTAGGTCGGGAATGAGGGCCATGGGCGGCCTCCTTCTGCCCATGGCCTTTTTATTTTCTGCCCGATCTTTGGCAGAGTGAGTTGTAAAAAGGCTATGGTTTTTAACCATAGCCTTTTTTCTTTGAAGGAGAACGATTCAAATAAGAGAAAGGAGACGGGTGATGATCAAGGAGGCGATTCAAAAGGTGGTGCTGAAAAGGGATCTATCGAGAGAGGAGATGGAGGAGGTGATGAGGGAGGTGATGACAGGGAGCGCCTCCCCTGCTCAGATCGCCTCGTTTGTCACAGCCTTAAGGATGAAGGGCGAAAGCCCTGAGGAGATCACCGTGGCAGCGAAGGCGATCAAGAGAAAGGTTTCAGGGATATCGGTTGAAGAAGACGTCCTGTGCCTGGACCGTGAAGAGATCACAGTCGAAAGCGAGACGATTTTGAGGACCTCAAAAGGTTTCTCCGAGGGGACAAATATATTCAATGTCTCCACGGCCACAGCCCTCGTTCTGGCAGGAGGGGGCCTGAAGGTGGCCAAATATGGAAGAAGGTCTGCCTCTCCTCTTTGCGGGTGTGCCGATGTCATCGAGGCACTGGGGATCGATCTCGATATGACCTCCACTCAACTGGAGAGGTGTCTCAAAGAGATCGGGATCTGTTTTATCTATGAACCTCTGGCCAAAAACGGCTTGAGACACATCATCGATCTCCGAGAGAAGATCGGGATCCGGACGATCTTCAATCTTCTGGACCCCCTGATCAACCCTGCAGGAGCCAAGATTCAGGTGTTGGGCGTTTATGAGCCGGGTTTGACAGAGACCATGGCCGCGGTTTTGAAAAATCTGGGCATCGAAAAGGGACTCGTGGTCCACGGAAAGGATACCCTGGATGAGATCAGCATCACCGGGGAGACCAAGGTGACGGAGCTCAGAAATGGAGAGATTCGGAGCTATCTCATCAAGCCCGAGGACTTCGGCTTGAGAAGGGCAAAGCCCGAGGAGATCAAGGGCGGGACAAAGGAAGAGAATGCTAAGATCATTCTCGAGATCCTGAGGGGTGTTCAGGACGCGAAACGGGAGATCACCGTTTTGAATGCAGCTGCCGGTTTTATGATCGCCGAAAAGGCAAAGGATTTCAAGGAAGGGATTGAGCAGGCCAACCGATCGATCGATTCAGGAGAGGCCTTCCGCAAATTGGTAAACCTGATCGATTTCACCAATTCAGACCGGAGGTATTTGAGAAACCCGTATGAGGCAGCAAACTGAAAAGAGGTTCGCGAATTCTCTGGTGATGGTCTCAAAAGGGGATGATCCCTATGAGACAACCAGAGAGCTCCTGCAGACCTTCCCCTTGCCGGTCCTGAAGGGGAGGAGGGTTCTGATAAAACCGAACGCCGCTCGGGTGGCATCACCTGGTCAGGGAGTGACCGCACATCCCGGGGTGGTCGCGGCTACAATCGATCTTCTGAAAGAGAGGGGGGCCCGGCGCATCGTGATCGGGGAGAGCTGCATCTTCGGCGTCGATCCAGAGGAGGCGTTCCAGGTCACCGGCATGAAAGAGATCGCTGAGAAGAGAGGGATGGAGGTAATCGATTTGGACCGATCGGATCCAGCGGAGTTAGCAGTCCCAAAGGGAAGGGTGATTAAAAAGATAAAAGTCCCTGCCATTCTGAGGGAGTTCGACTTCATCATCTCCATCCCTGTTATGAAGACCCACATGCATACCCAGGTGACGTTGAGCATTAAAAATATGAAGGGCCTGCTATGGCGTAGGGAGAAGGCCAGATTTCACCATCTCCGTTACAGTGAGAAGGTTACAAGAGGCCATAAAGAGTTGGACATGGCTATTTCGGAGATGGCCTCTATCCTCTCTCCTGACTTGGCCATCATCGATGGGACCACGGGGATGGAGGGCATGGGGCCAGCCTATGGCAGGCCAAAAAGGACGGGAATGATCGTTGTGGGGAACCATGCCCTTTCGGCAGATGCGGTGGCGAGCAGACTGATGGGCTTTGACCCGGAAAGGGTACCCCATCTGAAATTGTCGGCAGAGAGGGGTTTGGGAGAGATCGAACCTGAGAAGATTTTAATCCAGCCGGATGACTATTTGAAGTGGAGGATGCCTTTCGATCCTCCTCCCTCTGAACTCTCCATCCCCTTCCCTGATATCGTCGTTCACGATGAGGGTTCGTGCAGCGCCTGCCTTTCCACGCTGCTGGTCTTTCTTCAGCATTATCATTCCAGCCTTGCAGGCTACCGTCTTGAGGATGAAAGGATTCATATCGGAGTTGGAAAGAATCTGAAGGCCTGTCCAGAAGGAACGATCCTGATAGGAAACTGCACGCATGCGATAAGGGAGAGGGGCATCTTTATCCAGGGGTGTCCACCCGTGGCATCGCAGATGCTCTTATCTCTCGATCGAGCCTGTCAGACCGTATCGAGTTTGAACAAGCCCAGAAATCTCTGATTATACTGATTACAATGCGTTGAAACTGAAGAGGAATCTTCGGAGTCATTTTTTAAAATCTGCGTAATCAAGAGCAAAAAATAGGTTTTCAGGCACTGTGATTAATATCCCGAGAGTTTTTCGGGCCCTCCAAATTTAAAAAAATCTGTTGACAAAAATTTTTAATGGTGTATTAAATATGCAAATAATCGCATCCTTGGGTTTCCACTTAAGCTTTAACCACTTTTTATGGGAGGAGAAGTGGGAAGAGTCAGGAAAGCCTGATCCTCAAAATCGAGGATCAGGCTTTTTTGTTAATAAATTTCTGAGGGGTAAACTATGAAATCTATCAAAATCGTTGTCATTTTTGCTTTTATTGCCTTTAGTTTCATTCTCATCAGGGGTTTTGTCCATTCAGAGACCGATTCCCAGGATATTCCCCTTGAAGGAGACCCAAGGTGTCTTGCCATCAATCCGTTTACCAATCAAGCCATAATGGCAAGCACAAGGCCCAGTGAGGTCTCCATTGTAGACCTTTCCACCCAGGCTGTAATTACAACCATCGCTGTAGGAAGAAGTCCCCTTGGAGTAGCCATCGATCCTGATCTGAATTACGCATTGGTGAGCAGCCGTCATGAGGATACCCTCTCGGTGATCAATCTTGATACCTATCGGGTGATTGGGACGATCCGGGCGGGTAGATCGCCGGAGGGGATTGCCGTAGGCAAGCCAAACGGGGAATCTCATATTGCCCTGGTGGTCAATAGCCGGGACGACTCAGTCTCTGTGATTGACCTTGGGAGTTTAAATGTCATCCGGACGATTGAAGTGGGGAGAAGGCCCAGGGATGTGGCGATTGACCCAGGGCTTGGTCTTGCCCTGGTGGTTAATGAAAGGGATAAGAATGTATCGGTGATTGATCTCAAGACCTATCAGGTGAGAGGGACTGTTTCGGTGGGGAGGAGGCCTCGTGCGATCAGTGTCAATCCGGAGACCCACTTAGCCGTGGTGACCGATGAGGGGAGGGATTCGATCACGATCATCGATCTTCAGAACTCGGAATCGAGTCCTACCGACTGGCAGACCAGATCCCTTCAAGTTGAGGATCATCCTATCGATGTGGCAGTCAATCCCTTGGACAATCGTGCTCTTGTACTTTGTGATCGGGATAGAAGCCTTCTTCTTGTAGACCTTAACACCAATACGATTGTGGAGAGCTATTCCATAGAGAGACGGGCAAGGGGGGTGGCGGTCAACAACTTCACCAACATTGCAGGAGTCATTGATGATAAGACAGATAGTTTAACCCTCTATCAACTACCCAATCCGGTTCCTTGGATCAGCTTGATCAGTCCTGATACGCTGATTCGTGGGAGCGGAGCGACGAAGGTGATGATTGAGGGGTCGGGGTTTATAAAGACATCCGCTGTAGCAGGATTTGAGGTCGACTTTGTTGACAATCATCATCTTGAGCTCATAGTGCCGGCAAATCTTCTCGGCCAGGCAGGAGCCTATCAACTCGTTGTGACCAACCCTCTTCCTGATGGAGGATCATCCAATCCTTTAACTCTAAAGATCAACAATCCGGTGCCCAGCCTTACAGCCCTTGTCCCGGCAGAGACAATAGCAGGGTCAGAGGGATTGAGACTCACGGTTTTTGGATCAGGGTTCTTTAGTGATACTACCATCTCAATCAATGGATCACCCAGGGCCTTTAGCCTCATTAATCAGAATGAGTTACAGATCACCCTTACAGAGCAAGATATTGAGGTAGGGGGATATCTTCAGATTAGGGCCTCCAATCCCTCTCCCGGAGGTGGGCAATCCAACGTATTGACGTTTACAGTTCTAAATCCAGTGCCTTCACTATCATCCATCAATCCATCCTCCATCATTGCAGGAAGTCCTGAATTTAGCTTAACCCTCAATGGAGATAACTTTGTAAGGACCTCGGTTGTCAGTTTTAATAATCAGGAATTCCCAATCAGGTATATAACCAGAACCCAGATTGAGGCCACGATTCCAGCCTCAGCCATCACCACCCCGGGCAGTTTTCCGGTTAAAGTGATTAATCCTTCCCCAGGAGGTGGAGAGACTTCTCCATTGAGCTTTGTTGTCAATCCTTCCTTACCGCCTGTGGAACCTCAGCCAGAAGGCTCATTTGGGGAACAGTATCAGGATCTCATTCCTCCTGATGTAACGATTCAATCCTATGACCCAAAGCGATTCTCTCTGATCACGGGCTTGGTCAAGGATTTGGCGGGTTCACCAATTGCTGATGTATTGATAAACATCCTTGGCCACTCAGAATACGGTACTGCCAGGACAAATGCTGAAGGTAGGTTCTCCATCCCCGTGGAAGGAGGAGGAACGCTCACGCTTACTTATAAGAAAGAGGGTCTGATTACAACCCACAGGAAGGTCTATGTTCCCTGGAATGATATTGCCATTTCAGAGACGATTGAGATGATTCCTGAGGATACGAGATCAACGACCCTTAGCTTTGATGGCAATCCAAGCACCGTTCTTACCCATCAGAGCACAGTAGTGACTGATGATCGGGGTAGAAGGTCTTCAACCCTGGTCTTTACGGGAGATAACCGGGCCTATTCTCTGGACGCATCCGGTCAGGTGATTGAGGAGCTTGTCACCATTACCACCCGGGCAACCGAGTTTACGACCCCGGACTCCATGCCAGCCAAACTTCCACCCAATTCTGCCTATACCTATTGTGTGGAATTAAGTGTGGATGGGGCCCAGAGGGTAAGGTTTGAAAAGCCAGTAATTGTTTGGGTTGATAACTTTCTTGGGTTTAATGTGGGAGAGGCAGTTCCTGTGGGTTATTACGATCGGGATCGAGGGGTGTGGGTACCTTCTGATAATGGTCGTGTTGTTCGTCTCCTTGATACTAACAATGATGGGATCGTTGATGCCCTGGATGCCAATGGCGATGGTCAGCCTGATGATCTCAATAACAATGGGTCATTTAGCGATGAGGTCTCCGGGCTAACTGATCCCCAGAGATACCCAACCGGCTCCACATTCTGGAGATTTGCAGTTAGACATTTCACCCCCTGGGACTGTAACTGGCCTTATGGCCCCCCAGCGGATGCCATTCCGCCGAATCCACAAGGTGTTCCCTACACAGATCAACAAAAAAGTGAAGAAGGCGACTGCAGAAGGAGTGCTTCTGTAATTGAAGAACGAAGCCGTATTTTCCATGAGGATATTCCTATCCCTGGTACGGATATGACTCTGCATTACACAAGTAATAGGGTAAAGGGTTTTAAGCAAAGGATCAGTGTTCCCGTAAGTGGAGCGACGGTTCCTACAAGCCTCAAAGGAATCATTGCTAAAGTGGAGGTGGCGGGCAGAATATTCGAACAGAATCTAAGCCCTTTACCGAACCAAAAGGCAGAATTTATTTGGGATGGGTTAGATCATCTTGGGAGGCCAATCAGCGGTACCGCAACCGCCCATGTTAGTATAGGTTTTGCTTATGATGCGGTTTATTTATCAGCCGGCAATTTCGCACAGGCATTTGCTCAGGCAGGCACTGACGTGACCGGGATTCGGGCGCGGCAACAGGTAATCTCCTGGAAACGTAATGATGTTAATGTCAATGCAGTGGCCAAGGCAAAGGGAGTCATCGCAGATGGGTGGACTGTTTCAACTCACCATTATCTCATTCCAACTGATGCCTCCATACTTTATAAGGGTGATGGTACAATATCCAAGAATAACGCGATTGTAATAGAAACCGTCGCAGGCAATGGAACTTTTGGGTCTAGTGGTGATGGAGGACCAGCCACTGAAGCTCAACTTGGCACTCCAATTGGAGTAACTGTAGATGCCCTAGGCAATCTCTATATCGCGGATTTTGGTAATTCAATGATTCGTCGTGTAGATACAAATGGAATTATCACTAGAGTAGCTGGCACCGGGATTTGGGGGTATAGCGGAGACGGTGGACCCGCTACGCAAGCAAAGCTAAATTTTCCATACGATATAAAAGTGGATCCCTTAGGTAATCTCTATATCGCCGATCTTGATAATCATAGAATTCGAAAGGTGGATACGAATGGCATCATTACCACTATCGCAGGTACTGGAAGGGGTGGTTACAGTGGTGATGGTGGACCTGCTATACAAGCTCAACTTTATTCTCCGATGGGAATAGCATTGGATTGCTCGGGCAACCTTTATATCGGTGAGTTCAATAATCATAGAATTCGAAAGGTGGATACGAATGGCATCATTACCACTATCGCAGGTACTGGAATGCCTGGTTACAGCGGTGATGGCGGTCCTGCTATACAAGCCAAAATGTGGAATCCAACGGGACTAACAGTAGATTGCTTGGGCAATCTCTATTTCAGTGATGAAGGTAATTCAAGGATTCGGAAGGTGGATACAAAGGGAACGATTACCACTATAGCGGGCAACGGACTTTGGGGTTACAGCGGGGATGGGGGGCTCGCGACTAAGGCTATGCTTGGATCACTTTATGGGGTGGCGCTGGATAACTCCGGTAATCTTTATATTGCTCAAAGAGATTTTGGAAGAATTCGGAAGGTTGATACAGAAGGTATCATTACCACTGTGGCTGGTAATGGATACTCTGGTTACAGTGGTGATGGTGGTCCTCCCATTGAAGCACGGTTAAATAACCCATATGGTGTGGCTGTGGATGGTGGTGGAAACCTTTACATTGCAGATGAAATAAATTCTCGCATCCGGAAGGTTGCTCCTCCTTCTGTTTTTGCTAAATTTACGATAGCTGGAGATATTCCTTTTGCTGAGGAAAATGGTCTTGGGTATATTATGAGCAGTGCGGGACGGCATAAAACGACCATCGATCTCAATACCGGACGTGTTCTTTATACCTTTGAATATGACAACAATAACAATCTAACTTCTATTACCGACCAGTTTGTCAATCAAACGACCATCCAGAGGAATGAAAATGGTCTTCCCACTGCCATCATTTCTCCTGATGGATTAACAACCATCCTCAGCATTGACTCCAACAACCACCTCACACGGATCACCTATCCAGATGGAAGTTTCTACCGCTTTGAATACACTCCAGATGGTCTCATGACTGCCAAAATAGAGCCAGAAGGGAACCGATTTGAGCATATCTTTGATTCCGCAGGTAGATTAACCGATGCCCTGGATCAGGAGGGGGGACACTGGCAATATTCAAAGGCCGCATATGAGAATGGTGATATTCGAACCGATGTGATGAGCGCAGAAGGAAACCTCACTTCCTACTTAGATCACATTGACTCAACCGGTGCCTATACCTCCCGTATCACCGATCCTTCAGGCGCTGAGACGGTTTATACTCGCTCAGCAGATAGACTCACTGTAACCAAATCCCTTCCCTGCGGAATGAGCCTCACCTTCAAATATGGAATCGATCCCCAATACAAGTTTCAGTTCGTAAAGGAAATGCGAGAGAAGGCTCCTTCCAACCTTGAAAAGGTTACCCTTCGGGAAAAGATTTACCAGGATACCAATGCTGACAAGATCCCGGATCTTATCACTGAGAGGCTGACGCTCAACGGCAAGCTCGCGACCTTTCTGACCAATACCCTTCAATCAAAGAAGGTCTTAACCTCCCCCCTTGGGAGGACAACGACCACATTCTATGATCCCGGTAATCTTCTGACCACAAGGCTCTCGATCCCTGGCCTTTATGATACCACGTTCGGATATGATACCAGAGGCCGTTTGACCTCAATTAACACCGATATCAGGCAGACAACTTTCGCTTATGACACACGGGGAAACCTCTCCTCTATTACCGATCCTGAAAATAAAACTACAACCTACTCTTATGATGCTGTGGGGAGGATGACAGGGATCCTTCGTCCGGATGGAAGTTATGTAAACTTTACTTACGATAAAAACGGCAATATGACCGTCTTGACCAACCCCTTAACGATCAATCATGGGTTTGGTTACAACAGGGTCAATCTCAATTCTTCCTATCAAACCCCTCTGAGTGGTAGCTACAGCTACTTATACAATAGGGATAAACAACTGACTCAGATAAACTTTCCTTCAGGAAAGCAGATTAGAAACCTTTACGACAAAGATAGACTCATTCAGACCCAAACCCCTGAGGGAGATATTGACTTTACCTATCTCTGCGGCTCAAAGGTGGGGTCGATAACAAAGGGAACAGAACTGATCCAATATGGGTATGACGGCTCTCTTGTCAAATCGGAGGCCTTGAGTGGGACTCTGAATCAGACCCTCTCTTATACCTACAACAATGATTTCAACCCAAAGAGCCTCACCTATGCGGGAGGTACGGTCAGCTTCACCTATGATAACGATGGTCTTTTAACAGGAGTAGGCAACTTTACCATTACTCGCAATGCAGGAAATGGGTTACCCCAGGCAGTTACAGGTGGAACTCTTAACATTACCCGAACCTTCAATGGCTATGGGGAGTTAGAAAGCCAGAACTTTGTCATCAATGCTCTTAAGCTCACTTCCTGGGGACTCACCAGAGACAAGGCCGGTAAAATCACTGCCAAAACAGAGACAGTTGAAGGAACCACCTCAAATTACGCATATACCTATGATTCTATGGGAAGGCTTCTGACTGTAACCAAAGACGGCAGTCTGGTTGAAGAATATCGATATGATTCTGTCGGTAGGCGTAGCTATGAAATGAACCTACTCAAAGGTATTTCTGGCAGAACCTACACTTATTCAAACGAGGACCATCTACTAACTGCCGGAGATACCACATATCGATATGATCTGGATGGTTTTCTTACAACAAAGACAATTGGGCCAGATATTACGAGATATAGCTATTCGTCTCGAGGGGAGCTCTTAAGGGTTGATCTTCCAGATGGCGGGGTGGTCGAATATATCAACGATCCCTTGGGAAGGAGGATCGCCAAAAAAATTAATGGCGCAATTACCGAAAAATACCTCTGGCAGGGATTAACGCGGTTGCTTGCTGTCTATGATGGCAGTGACAATCTTGTGATGAGGTTTGAGTATGCAGATGAGAGAATGCCAGTTGCCATGACTAAAGCAGGTCTCACTTATTATCTTACTTATGATCAGGTAGGTTCCTTGAGGGTAGTCTC
>JACAEX010000085.1 GCA_013388635.1 Syntrophaceae bacterium
CTCGTATCCCGCTTTTTTGGCTGCAAGTTCAATAGCGGCGCATCCTCCAAGTACAATTAAATCTGCCAAAGAGACTCTTTTCCCTTTTTGCTTGGCATTAAATTCCTGCTGAATCTTCCCATAGATAGAGAGAATTTTGAGCAACTCTTCGGGATGATTTACTTCCCAATCCTTTTGAGGAGCTAAACGGATTCGAGCCCCATTGGCACCACCCCGCCTGTCCGAATCACGATAAGTGGAAGCAGAAGCCCATGCGGTGTAAACCAACTGGGAAATACTTAATCCCGAAGCCAAAATTTTCTCTTTAAGCCATTGAATATCCTTTTCATCAATCAATTCGTAGTTCCGTTTTGGCAAGGGGTCCTGCCAGATGAAGACCTCCTCAGGTACTTCAGGGCCAAAATAACAATCACGAGGACCCAAATCACGATGGACAAGCTTAAACCAAGCCTTTGCAAAGGCTTCTTCAAACTCTTTTGGGTTTTGAAGGAAACGTTTTGCAATTTTCGAATATTCTGGATCAAATCGAAAAGCAAGATCTGCAGTAAGCATCGTCGGTGGATGCTTTTTATTTGGATCATGGGCATCTGGAATGATAGCAGGGGCATTTTTTGCTACCCACTGATGTTTACCAGCAGGGCTTTTAGTCAATTCCCATTCATAATTAAATAAAAATTGTAAGTATGCTATACCAAATTTGGTTGGAGTCGAAGACCAGGTAACCTCAAAGCCTGAAGTAAAGGTATCTGGACCTTTTCCAGTTTTATAGCTACTTTTCCACCCTAGTCCCTGTTGTTCAATAGGTGATGAATCCGGGTCAGGACCGACGAACGTATCCGGGGAGGCACCGTGACACTTTCCAAAGGCATGACCGCCTGCAACCAACGCTACGGTTTCTTCATCATTCATACCCATACGCTCAAAGGCAACTCTAATCTGCTTCGCTGATGCAATAGGATCGGGTTTCCCTTCTGGACCTTCTGGGTTCACATAAATCAGCCCCATCTCTGTTGCGGCAAAGGGCCTTTCAAGTTCCCCTTCTTTAAAGCGCCCTTTTCCAGATAGCATCTCAAGTTCTGGCCCCCAGTCTGCACCTTCATCAGGCTCCCACCAATCCTCCCTTCCTCCACCAAAACCCAAGGTTTTAACTCCCATTGCCTCCAGAGCTACATTGCCAGATAAGATAATCAGGTCAGCCCAGGAGAGTTTGCGACCATACTTTTGCTTAATGGGCCAGAGTAAGCGAATCGCCTTGTCAAGACTCATGTTATCAGGCCAGTCAATTCTGGGTGGAAGACGAATGTCGCCTGTTTTGGCACCACCACGGCCATCATAAATTCTGTAGCTTCCCGCACTGTGCCAGGCCAAACGGATAAATAAAGGACCGTAATGGCCAAAATCAGCAGGCCACCAATCTTGCGAATTGGTCATAAGCTCCTTTAAGTCTTTTTTGACCTCAGGAAGATTCAAACTTTCAAACTCCTTCGGATAGTTGTAATCCGCCCCGTAGGGATTAGAATGGGAACAGTTCTGACGCAGAACTTTAAGATTGAGTCTATTGGGCCACCAATCGGTCACCCATCTCTTTTTTACATTTCCACTCTTTTCTTCCATAACGCACCTCCTTAAATTGTTTTGATTATGGGTTGGGATGATTGGGTTACTCTTATTTTACAAAAAAACTTGTAACCCATCAATCGAAGTGTTAATCTTAACTTAGGAACATCACCCAGATAATAGTAATACCTAATTAGTAATATATCAAAATGAAAAAGTCAATGGAAAAGAGAACGCTGGATGAGTTTAAAGAGAGGTGCAAAGCCTTTGGTTTAAAAATTACGCCTCAAAGGATTGCAATCTATCAAGAAATATTAAATTCTTCCAATCATCCTTCTGCCGAGGCGATTTATAGAAACATAAGAGAGGCCCACCCAAACATCTCTTTTGATACAGTCAATAGAACCCTTCTAACGTTGGCAGAGATGGGGTTTATTCAAGTGGTAGAGGGTTCGGGTGATGTAAGAAGATTTGATTCGAATGCGGAGCCGCATCATCATCTGCGTTGTAATCAGTGCGGAGCCATTATCGATTTTTATAATAGAAAATATGACCAGTTAGAAATTCCGAAAGAGATACAGGGGAAATTCTCTGTTAACAAAATCAGAGTTGTCTTGGAAGGTATTTGCAGTAGTTGTCAGGAGAACTTAAAAGAGTGAATTTTAAGGAGGCTCTTGACTACCTGTAATTGAACGATCGCCAGTCAGAGGACCCTCAAAAAGAACGAGAGTTTTTAAGCCTCGCCAGAAAGTTGTTTCAAAGCCTGGCAACATTCCGCTCATGGTCGTAAATAATGCAGCTTATTTTACGACATGCCAAAAAATCAGAATCATTTTCAGACGTGGTTTCGGAGCTGGAGTTCGAGGGGGTGGGGGTGAAGATAAGCCTGCTCTTTCAGGTAGGGTTGATCGTATTTTCGGACATAGTGTTGAATGAGCGTGATAGGGACGATCAAAGGGATATATTCCTGCCGGTAGTGATCAATGACTTCCAGCAACTCCTGTTTTTCGTCAGTCGATAGTTGCTCCTTAAAATAGCCCATCATGTGCATCAGGACATTGGCGTTTTTCCTCGGAGTGGTCTTTAACTGGAGGGCTTCCATGAGAAGGGTTTGGTATTTTTGGTAAAGTTCCTTGATGGGAAACTCTTTTGCCCTTGCCACCAGTTTTCCCATAATCTGATAATGCCTTGGGCTGTGGGAGAGGATGAGCAGTTTATGCTGCGTATGGAAGTCGACCAGGTCCCTGCGGCTCTGCTTCTTTGTCAAAACTTCTCGCCATCGCTTCAAGGTAAAGATGCGTTCCACAAAATTTTCACGAAGTTTTGGATCGTGGAGACGCCCCTCCTCTTCTACGGGGAGGAGAGGAAAATGGTCCATAAAAATCCTCGCAAACAGGCCCACGCCTTTTTTGACAGGCATGCCCTTTTCATTATAGACCCTCACCCGCTCCATGCCACTGCTTGGAGAATCGCTCTTGAAAATAAAACCACAAAGATCTTCTTTCTCCAGTTCGATAACCCGCTTCCGTGCCCAGTCAACCATCTGTTCGGTCTTATCCTGTTTGGTTCGCGAAGTCACCAACCGAGGCGAATCCGGGTCGCCCTCGAGATGCATTGATTCCCTTGGGACCGACATGCCACATTCAACCTCAGGACATACAGGAACATAGTCTACATATTGGCCCAGCGTTTCTTTGAGAAAACGGTCTAGCTTGTGCCCTCCATCGTAGCGGACATTTTGCCCCAACAGACAGGCGCTGATTCCTAACCGGATTTTCTTCTCCTTCATAGCAGAGTTGCTCCCAGAGGCCTCACCGAGGCCTCTCCTCTTTCGTCTCTCAACACCCTGGCTCGCCCGGATGGCCACAGCACGATTGAAAATGCGTTATTTTGATCCAGTTGTTTCTTAGAAGAAGCCACAGTTTTCTTGGCCATGGCATAGGATTTCTAAGATTGGTAAAAAAAGATCGGAGGCCTGGCTTATTCATCAACCCTTATTTTAATCACTTTGATTCAAATTGTCCAAAGAATCGATCGGCTTGAATTAGACCCTTTTAAGGATTATAAATAGTCAAGAGGTTTGAGAATGGCACTGGATAAAGAGTCGCTTATCGATCTCATCTGTAGACGTTGTGAATTTTACAAAGAATCGGACAAAGACCTGGAATGCGGCGCCTTTAAAATCCTGAAGGGACTTCTCGAAAAGGGAAAGGTAACTCCAGAAGAGATCGAAGATGTCCTACCCAGATGAGTTCTTCGCCATTGCCCCGCACTGCTCTCTGAAGAGGCTTGAAGAACCCTACCTGTATGATATTGAGAACGATGAACTCTACGAGCTTAGCGAGGAGGCTTATCAATTTCTCCTGAAATGCTTACAGGGTGAACGCGTCTCTGTGAGAAAAGAGGATGAGGAGTTTATTCAATACTGCCTTTCCGAGAATCTGATCGCTCCAACAGAAACTCCGATCAAGAGAGAAGAGGTTCCCCACGCCTCGCCCATTCCCTCCCTTCGTTACCTTGAATTTCAGATCACCGATCGCTGCAATCTCCGTTGTCGCCACTGCTATATTGGAGAATGTCTCCATCGGAATATTCCTTTTGAAAAAATACTCAGGGTACTAAAAGAATTTGAAGAGATTCAAGGTCTGAGACTTCTTCTCTCCGGCGGAGAACCCTTGCTCCATCCCCATTTCTGGAAGATCAATGACGTTCTGAGAGATTATGCGTTTCGTTCTGTCTTGCTTTCAAACGGGATCTTAATCACAAGAGAGGTGGCAAGAAGGCTTCATGTCCATGAGGTTCAGGTTAGTCTGGACGGCATGAAGGAAGGTCACGAATCCATAAGGGGAGAAGGGACATTTGAGAAGGTTCTCGAGGCGGTCGACCATCTTCAGGAAGCCGACATCCGGGTTTCAATCGCCACGATGGTTCATCAAAAAAACCTGAAAGAGTTTGATGCATTAGCCTCTTTAATTCAGTCGAAGAATATCGGAGAATGGAATGTGGACGTCCCCTGTATCTCAGGGAGGATGGAGGAGAGCAGAGATCTCTGGGTTTCTCCCTCGGAGGCTGGCCCATACCTCCGGTATGGTTATGGGGGTGGGCTTCACAGTTCAGAAAAAAATGCTACCTGTGGAGCCCATCTTTGTGCTATACTTCCTAATGGGGACGTGGCGAAATGCGGGCTCTTCAGCCGGGAACCAGTGGGAAGGATCGATGAGGGGCTAAGAGTTTGTTGGGAGAGGGTTCCCCGAATCCGATTAAAAGAACTGACCTGCAACTGCTCTGAGATCGAGGAATGCCGGGGCGGTTGCCGGTATCGAGCTAAACTCCAGGGGGATCTTTTTCAGCCGGATCTTTTTCAATGTTATGCCCGAGGGGTCTTGAAAGGAGGTGAGAGGAATGACGATCAAAAAGGTTGCTAAGAAGTTTTCGACCACCTGCAAGTGCAAAGCATCCTGCTGAGAAGCGATTCGGACTTCCTTCCAAGAAGGGAGGGAGCCATGTGAGCCAATAGAGTCTCATCTGAAAACTCCGAGTCTGAAGACTTGATTGGCTATTGAATCCCCTTTGCCGTTTTTAAAAAGAGGCAAAGGGGATTTCTATTTCACCCCGGGAATTGAAATCTTTTCAACAGGGCCCATGCCTTGAAGGAGGGCTCGGGCTGCCCGTTTTCCGCTCTCCATGGCAGTTGGGATGCCACCCATGAAAAGGGCAGAGAAGGCCTGATAGCCAGCCATGTAAAGGCCCCTGATGGGTGTGCCTATCAATTCTTGAAGATGGTCATCACGAAAATCTTCATAATCCCATGATCATCCTGCCACAGCCCCTTCACTCCTTCCCCCTTGATCCTCAAATGTGAGAGGAGTGGCCACATCCATCACCAAGATGGATTTTTCAAGGTCCGGCATGAGATGATCGATCTCCTGGATCAGAGCCCGTGCGAGTCGGGTTTTATATTCTAAATAGTTTGGAGACCTTTGCCTCCAGCCCAAACGGTATCTGGCAAAATGCTTATATTCTGCTTCAGCCCGGATGACGAGGGCCGCTCTCCCATCAGAGGAGATCGCTTCCCAATCTTTTCCCCACAGGCTGACCTCCAGCTCTTGGCCGGCGAGCGCTTCGGGGTCGATCTCCTGAACCTTCCAGTCGAGATCCTTTATCTCTGAAACCTTCTGCCCCTCCTTTCTATAGATAAGCTTGCTGGCCTCCTTAAATACTGATAGATCTGCTTTACCTGCATCCACGCCGAGGCAGACCTGGAAAACAGAGCCTGTTTGCCGGGCACAAGACACTGCCTCATACCACTCAGGAGGAATGCTGTTGGGGTCTATCAAATGGAGGAAGGTGGTCTTATAGTCAGCATTGGAAATGACAGAAGAAGAGTCTAACTCAGTTCCATCCTTGAGGATCACACCTAAGACTTTCCTCCGGTCTGTTCGAATCTTGGCAACCCCTTGGTTCAATCGGATCTCACCGCTTCTCTCATTTTTTCCAACCACTGCCGTGGCTATGCCCTCACAGAAAGAGTCCATGCCTCCTTCTGGAAACCATATGCCTTCATTGCTCATCAGATTCCACATGGCCGCAAGAATGGGAAGGCCACTGTAAGGTTCCCTTGTCCCGATGCTTCCCAGAATGCGTCGCAGCCTCCAATCTTTGATGAGATGCTGAAGATACTCTGAGGCGGACAGCTTAGGTTTTTGTCCAAAACCGGACCAATTGGAACCAGACCCTTGTTTGAACAGGTGTCGCCGAATGTCCCTAAAGAAATGTTCGATTCCCGCAGCATCGGCAGGGAAAGATTTCGAAAGCTCTTTGATCAATTCTGAGAAAGGGAGGGATAAGGGCATGTCGAAGCCAAAAGCTCGCAGCCGGTAGTGGACCCGAGAAAATTTGAGATCTTTTTCTACCCCAAGGGCCCTGAGGGTATTTTGGACAAGGACTGGATGGCTAAAGCCGAGGGGGCCCATGGGAAAGGCGAACCCCTTTCGACGATAGACATAGGCTGTTCCACCAATATGTGGGCTTCTTTCCAGGACCAGGACGCGGAGACCTGCGTGAACCAAATGGGCTGCGGCCGTGAGCCCACCGATTCCGGCACCGATCACAATCGCATCCCAGCGTTCCCTCATATGGAAAGAAATAGCACAGGATTTCGTGTGGGACAAGTTTTGGATCCTTTATTCTGTTCGAATCAACAACTACGATCGTCAGGACTGTCATGGGCATGGATTTGTGACTCTATCCGTGTTACCCTAAAATCGGTCTGCGGTTATGGACAATATTGTTATTCAAATAACATTGCCCATGTTTCTGCTCATGGGAGCGGGGTTCTTGTCAAGAAAAACGGGGATCCTTAAAGCAGGAGATGAACGAGTGCTCAGCGCCTATGTCTATTACTTTGCCATGCCCTCCCTTTCCCTTCTTAATTTAGCGGAAACAGAGTTTACAGGGGAGACCTTTCGATTCATGCTGGCCGGTATTTTTCCTGTTATAGGGATTCTTTTCCTTTATATGGTTTTTTATTACGCCTTTCGCCCCCCGAGGCAGACCGTCTACCTCTGGATCCTCAGCTCTGTTTTTGGGAGTGTTGCCTTTTACGGTGTTCCGTTTATTTCTTTTGCTTTTCCAACAGCCCAGGGTGAACGACTCGCCCTGCTGGCTGTGGCTTCCATTGCCCCCATCAGCGTGGCCACGTGTATTATGATCCTCGAGCTCCACAAGCTCAGAACAGCGAGACTGGTAGAGGGATTAAAACCTGTGTTGATCAATTTTTCTAAGAGTCCGCTCATTCTATCCATTCTGATCGGTTTCTTCTTAGGATTAACCAAAACGAAAATTCCTTTCCCCCTTCTCTCTTCTATTCGTATGATTGGCCATACGACAACCGCTTCGGCCTTGTTCATGTTAGGCGTTTTCCTCTATGGTAGAAAGTATGGCTCTCTATTCCAGGCCTTTAAGTTGAGCCTTCTGCGAATTGTCCTGTTACCCTGTTTAGGCCTTCTTACGACGAAACTCTTGGGTCTGCCGCATCTGGAGAGCACCGTCTTGATCCTTATGCATGGCACGCCCGTTGCTGTTTCAGTGATTGTTCTGAGCGAACGTTACGACTTTTTCAAAGAAACAATGGCTTCTTTGATCCTGGTTTCCTCTATTGGTGGAGGAATTTTATTAACGCTATGGCTATTTTTATTGAGGTAAGATCGATATGGCCCACGATCCCCTGCGTTTTCGCTCGACCATCAACCTCCTGATCTTCTTCGCGGTTTTGATTTTAGGTACTCTTGTCTTTACATATCTCGAGAATCGATCGTTAATCGATGCCCTTTACTATGTCATCGTCACCATCGCCACGCTAGGTTACGGAGATGTTCATCCCGTCACCGCGGCCGGCCAAGTTTTCGCCATTGTGTTGATCATCACAGGGTGGGTACCTTTTTGGGGGTCATTGCCAAATGGACTGAAATCATGTTGAGCCGGCGCGAAAAGCTGATCCGGGCGCAAAAATTGAACATGGTGATCAGAGTCTTTTTTAGCGAGCTTGGGATCTACATGATTAGTCTATTTGTCGATTTAGATCCCAGAGCCGAGGAAATTCGGGAAGGGCTCAACATTACTGAAAGATGGACACACCAGGACTTTCGAAATGTCAGTGAGCATCTGAAGAAGTTCCAATATGATATTGAGATTCAAAAAACCAGACTTGGGGTCTTAACAGAGTTCCTGATGAGAGAAAGAGATTTTCTAGTGCGCTTATTAGAGAACCCCTTTCTACTGGAGCACGGATCCTTCACGGACCTTCTCAGGGCCGTCTTTCACCTGACCGAAGAACTGGCTTACCGAAAAGATCCAGATCAGCTTCCCGGGTAATGTCAATTATTTTGTGTCAGCAAAGGAAATGGGGTAGCTGTTCGTTGTTTAAGGTTCTCGTGCGTAAAGACCGAAAAGAGGATTCGTTCCATACTAGTTCGGTCACTAAAAG
>JACAEX010000083.1 GCA_013388635.1 Syntrophaceae bacterium
CTTTTAGTGACCGAACTAGTATGGAACGAATCCTCTTTTCGGTCTTTACGCACGAGAACCTTAAACAACGAACAGCTACCCCATTTCCTTTGCTGACACAAAATAATTGACATTACCCGCCCGCCTTCCTATTCTAAGGCGATCTCTTTTATGCGCTCGATAATCTTCATATAGTCATTGAATCCAATTCCATCGACAGAGGTATCCTGTTTGAAGGTCATGCCATCGATGGCCGGGCCATGATGGATCAGGTGGTCGAGGACCCTTCTCTCCTGTTCAGGGGTGATCCTTTCAAAGATCTCCGGTCTTCCTGCTGTCAGGGCCACCGCGGCCATCAGGGCATACCCTCCCCAATTCGAAATTCCGCACGAAATGAAATAATCGGTCTTCGTCCGAGAGCAAAAGATGGTCTCCCTGTGGTTGGTCGAATGATCCCTAAAGACCTCCCATGGAATCCTTCCCGCTCCGATCTCATTCCCCCGGTCGCCGATCCCGATGCTTTCTATGGGTAATCGCAATCTCTTCTGGACCTCGATGAGCAGATGCGTCTTAGCCGTGAACCGGGTGATGTCCTCAAGCCGGGAACTGAAACACCGGTTTCTTGCGTGAGGAGGCAGAAGAGTCTCGAAATCCTTGAGAGGAGGTGGGCCCTGACGCTCTTGAGCAAGGAAGGAATGAAGGGTGTGGTTGGGCCCAACCCTTTCGATGTAGATCAGGTGGGTGAGATCTTTTCCTAAGGGACCATCGAAGAAATCTTCAGCAAAGCGGAGAGAGATCGGGCTTTCAATCTCGTTGGGATCCATTCTGGCGAGGGGGTCTTGATCTGTATGTTCAATGGGAAAGCAGATCAAAGGGATCTCCTTCGCAGAGATTTTCAGAATCTCCAACCCCGCTTTCAATGTGGGGAGAGTAAATTCGTCGGAGAGAAGGGAGACCTCCATCCCCAGACATTTCAATCCTTCGGCTAAGATCAGAGCGCCTGGTGGGCCATCGGTCTCTGCGGCTGGCGGCTTTCCCGCCGGGATGAAGAATCCGGTGATGATCACCACCTTGCGGCCCCTTGTTGCCAGCGAGAGAACAGCCCCTGCGAGATCAGAGTAGGGAACCATGGGAAGGTTGTCCCAGTGATAGCCGGGATGAGAGAGGAGGGAGGTGGGAAAGTTGATCACCTCCTCCATCATGAAGATTTTTTCATGGATGTGCTCTGGCAGAACCATGTCTTTATAAATTCCAACCACCAAGCACCAATAACCAGATGAACTGGAATTATCAATATCCAAAATTTTTGCTTATTGGGATTTGATCTGGGACCCGTAGTCACACCACTTCCGAATTGCACATTTATCACAAAGGGGTTTCTTCGCGGTGCACGTCCTCCGGCCATGCCAGATGAGGAGGTTGGAGAAATCGGTCCACTCCTCCTTGGGAACGATCTCCATCAGGTCGAACTCAATTTTGACTGGGTCATCATTCCTCGTTAAACCGATCCTTTGGCTCACTCGATGAACGTGGGTATCCACTGCGATTCCAGGTATTCCATAAGCATTTCCCAGGATGACATTGGCCGTCTTTCTACCGACGCCCGGAAGGCTGACCAATTCCTCGAGGGTATCCGGTACCTTTCCCCCAAAACGGGAGACCAGTTCCTGGCAACACTTCTGAAGAGATCGGGCCTTATTCCGATAGAATCCCGTGGGCCGAATCTCCTCTTCGAGATCGGCCAAAGCCGCATCGGCATAGTCTTTTGCGGAGCGGTACTTTTTGAATAGATCGACTGTCACCTGATTCACCTTGGCGTCCGTACACTGAGCAGAGAGGATGGTAGCGACCAGAAGCTCCAGTGGGTTGGAGAACCTCAAAGCGATCTTAGAGTCGGGGATTTCTTTGGAGAGGATTCGGATGATTTCCCTGACCCTCTTTTTCAAACGCTCTTTTTCCATACCATCCTCCTTTTCTAAATTCGAGCAGAGAAGATCCCCTTCTGCATAGTTGCATAATTTCCGATCGATGTCCAGTCGATCACAGCCAAAGGACAATTTGGATCGGTATCACTATCAGACCCTGATTGAGAGATGGTCTTAGCCTATCGTAACCCTTATCTTTTCTTCGACTTGATGGAGGCGAAGGAAGTTGTACAGCGGTCGTTCAAAAATTGTCATTCCCGTTTTTGGCCAGCTGCGTCCATGCAAGAAAAAAATCTTTAGATTTTAATAGCTTAGGTAACATACAGGAGTTTGGTATAGAAAATGCTAATAAGTACTGTAAAGTCCCACATAAAAGGTGAAAAGCGATGCTAAACGAGAAAGAGGATATCGTGCTGACAACCCAAGAGGCTTGCCATTATCTTCGGATTTCGAGACCTACCTACCTGAGGTATCTTTATGTGGGGAAGATCAAAGGGGCCAAGGCAGGAAAGGGCTGGAAGGTTCTCAAGTCCGAATTGGATCGATTTCTGAGAGGGGAGAATAATCACCTCAATCCCTGAAGGAGGAGAGAAGGTTGGTGGCGAACGTTGAGGAGAAGGCGGATGTTTTTGAGGACAGACTGATCCAGGAGGGCGTCAAGTCCACCAAGGCCCTGATTCAAACGCTCCTTCAAACGATGAAGGCCTACCGGCTCTATGACTCGAACCATCCTGTGCTGACGAAATATTTGGATCGGTTGAAGAAGGATTTTGATCACTATTTTGACGAATTCGACTCCTTCTCTCTTCAGGTGGGAGAGCACAAGCTCTTCTACCTCGGAAAGGTGGTCTATGAAAGCGAGGATGTGAAGGAGAGTCTGGCCTTCCTCTTTTATAAAGACGGGATTCGTGAGATCCAGTTCTTCAGGGGCCTGCAATTCAAGGAGGTCGTCGATTTCCTGGAAATCGTGAGAAAGGCCGATTTTGTGAATCGCATGGAGGACGATCTCGTCACCCTGATCTGGGAGAAGGATTTCTCTCATATTACGATCACCACCCTCGATGAATTCTTGGAGGAAGGGGCAAGCTTAGTTCCGGCCAGTATGGAGGATCTGGACAGGGGGCTGGAGTACAAACCCCCAGAGGCCGAGGCGGTTGAGGAGAAGGCCGAAGAGAAGGAGGCCGAAGAGGCTCATGTCGTGGAGGCAGAGGGTTTGAAAGAGGTTCTCAGCCCTCCTCCAGGCTATTCCTTGGTTCAGGCCTGCCAGCTCACGGCTGACGAGATAGAGGAGATCAGACGAAAGGTCGAACGGGAGCATGAGCCCGATTACATCTCTGTCTTAATCGATAATCTCATCGAGATCCTCCTCCATCTCGGCGAAGATATGGATGCCTATGAGAATATGATCTCCTACTTCGAGAGGACGATCGAGTCCTTCCTCGAACAGAAGGAAGTGGCCAAAGCGGTCATGATTCTGAATAGCCTCAGCGGTACCATGGAATCGATCGCGCTGAAAGACAAGCAGATCTTTGCCGTCCGCCGCATTCTCGAGACGATGTCAGGAGCACGGCCCGTTCAATTTTTAGGAAAGATGATGAAAAGCAACGGAGAGAAGGAATCCGAATCGATTACCCAGTACCTCCAGCTGCTGACGAGGCAGGCCGTTGACCCCCTCTGTCAACTGCTGATCGAGCTCGATTCAGCGAGGTGGAGAAGAACGGTTTCCGACCACCTCGCCGAGCTCTGCCGGCAGGATATCCAGCCTCTGTCCAAATTTCTGTCGAATCCCAACCCCTTTGCAATCTCCCAAATCCTCTACGTCCTTGGAAAGATAGGGCATCCGCAGACCGCCAAATATTTGAAGGGCTTGGTGACCCATGCCGATCCGCGGGTGAGGGAGGAGACCCTCCAGTTGCTCGGCAAATTGGGGGAGAAGGGAAAGGAGCTTGTCCTGAAGTTCTTGAACGATCCTTCACCCTCGATTAGAGCAAAGGCCTCGCTCATCCTGGCGAGGATCGTCAAGGAAGAAGCGGTCAAGCCGCTGCTCCAGATCGTCCTCTCTGAGGATTTCTACAAACGAGATCTCAATGAGAAGGCCTCCTTCTTCAGGGCCTTGAGCGAGACCGGCTCTAAAGAAGTGATCCCGATCTTGGAGAAGATCGCGAAGACGAAGAGATGGTTCCAGAAGGGGAAGTGGGATGAGATGAGGCTCTGTGCTGCGAACGCTTTAAAATTCATGGCGACCGGACAGGGAACCAACCCTTCCCAGGTCAAGGGCAAACCGAGGGGGATGGGTCCCTCACCCCAGTAAGGAGAAAAGACGAAGATCATGGAAACGCCAGTCCAGGACCAGAGAAGAGCGAAGAGAACATCAGAGACCCCAGAGGCTGACCTCTCGAAACTGGGCAATAGCCTGATCACCAAATTTCATGTCCTGATGAGGATTTCCCAGATTTATGATTCCAAGAATGTGGCCCTCCACCAATTTGTTCAAGAATCCCTCAAAGGCATTAACGACCTGATCGAGAGGGAAGGGACCCTCTCGGTCAAAATCCTGAAAGACGACGTCGTCCTCAATGACCAGCGGTTGCGTTATTCGGTTGAGGGATTTACGAGTTTCAAATACCTGCTGACCCAGTGGAAAAAGAGATTGATCGGGGAGGTTGTTTTCAAGGATCTGCTCAATGAGACGACGCTCAAGGAGTTCATCTATGCTTTGATGAACCTGGAAGAAGGGAAGGAGGATAACGCTGCCCTCCTCACCCAACAACTGGTGGACAAGGGGATCCACTCCATCGAGGCGAACTCCTTAGAGATCGTCGAAGGCGAAGAGGAGGAGGGCCTGGTTGTCTCCGAGAAGGAAGATCCTCATGAGGTGGCGAAGAAGGTATTCTTTGAGACGATCGGCACGATCAAAGAGGTGATCACTCACATCAAAGGAAAGCAGTACGCAGAAGTGAGGAAATTGAAACGCTTGGCCCAGAAGGCGGTGCACCTCGTCATGGAGGACGAGTCGATCCTCTTAGGGATGGCCACGATCAAGAACTATGATGAATATACGTTTAACCATTCCGTTAACGTCTGCATCTACTCCTTGGCCATGGGGAAACGACTGGGATTTTCGAAAAGGCTGATGACCGAATTGGGGATCACCGCACTTCTCCATGATCTCGGAAAGTCAAAAATCCCGAAAGAGGTGCTGAATAAACCTTCTCCCTTTGACGAGGGCGAATGGGGTTTGATGAAGAGACATCCCCTTTGGGGAGTGGAGATCCTCCTCAACCTGAAGCAGCTGGGCGAGATCAATCCCCGGATGGTGATCGGCATCTTCGAGCATCACCTGAGGAGCGATTTTTCCGGATATCCCAAACTCTTCCGGAAGAAGGAGGTGAGCCTCTTCGGACAGATCATACAGGTTGCGGACTCCTATGATGCGATGACCACGCCCACGAATTACAGAAAGGTCGCCTTCACTCCGGAACAGGCCCTGGCGATCATGCTGAAGGAGAGGAATGCGCACTATGACCCCCTTCTCCTCAAGATCTTCATCAGCCTGGTCGGGATTTATCCCATCGGGTCTCTGGTGCTCCTCGACACCCGGGAACTGGGGATTGTCTATAAGCCCAACCCAGATCCGAAATGGATGGATCGGCCCAAAGTGCTCCTCGTCTCCCGGGATGAAACAGGGGAAGGGAGGAAAGAGTTGGTGGACCTCACGGAGACCGACAGTAAAGGAAGGTTCAAACGAAGCATCGTCAAGACCCTGGATCCCCGTAAATACCATATCGACATCATCAAGTACTTCTTCACCCCAAAGTGATCCCTCACGAACTCCCCATCAATTCTTCCTGATCCCGTTGGCTGCCTTCTTTTTCGTGGGAGGAGGGGTCTCCCTGCATCGGGATCTTTTCCACTCCTCGCTCAGTCTTCGGATAATCTCCTCCTGTTGCCGGATGGCAAAGCTTGCATAACCCGGGTCCCTGCTTTCATAGGTCTTCTCGATAAAGGCGATCGATTTCTTTGCACTCCGTATCTGGGAGAGGATCATTTCACACTTCTTCAACCCCCAGCGGGCCTCGATCGAATCCCCCGGGTGAGGTGAGAACCAGAGATGGTTTTCGTACACATGACGGAACGTCACCGTGCGATCTCTTGAGATGGGGATCCGGATCGCCTCCATCTTCTCCCTCAGTCTGTCTCTGTCCAGCTGGTTTGACTCGATGATCTGATGGAGATGATCCATCAGGAGGGTGATCATTCCATCGCGGCCAGGAGTGCTGTAAATCTCCCAGAGATTCGACCCTTCCGGGCATCTGCCTTTTCGGCATTGTCTGTTTCCCGCGAGTACGATGGGGATCCTCTCGCGGAGGAAACGAAGGATGGTTTCCATCACCCTCTCTGCCTTTTCCCAGGGGTCGTAGGCCCTGGGGTCGATCCTCCTGGACACAGCCTCGACAAAGTCGGCATCGCCCTCATAGAAATCGGAACCATACTGTTCTTCGGAGTAGAAGGGGTGGTCCTTGGCAGGGAGGTAGGTCCAGCGTCCTTTCTGGTAGATGGGCCATCGGAACTTGACCAGACCTGAGTAGATCGTGGATTCCGGCCTCGGTGAGAGGAAACTCCTCTGGTTCATCTTCTGGAGCTTTGCGGGAACGGTTGCCTCCCAGGTCTGGAGCGGATGGGCATAGCTTCCGTCTAAGACGACATGGCTGATGATTCCCGAATGGGATTCTGTGATGAAGAAGACCGTTCCGGGTGTGATCGAGTCCGGTGCGATTCGGACCGGATAGGTGTCCAGGGGAAGGGTCCGGGTGGTGGTCTCCGACAGCATATGGAGAAGGGCCCTTCGGAATCTTTGATCCCTGTGCCATTCCGAATGGGTGGGAAGATTCTTCCAGTTGGTAGACCAGTGGCCGATCAGCTGGCCGTCCTTTGTGGTAGCGGCTGCAGGAAGATGGGCGATCCGGGCATAGATCCATCGGACTGCATAAGGGACGTCTGCACAGTCGACCGGGATCTTGTAGCGGAGGAAGAAATCCTCGGTCAGGGTCGTCTCAACCCATCTGCCAAAGGCGTATTCATCCTCGACGCTCCACCGCCTGTCCTCCACCCTCCACACCTGAGAACGGGATTCCTGCACCATTTCCCTGGCGAAACAGGGGAGGGAGAGGAAGAGGAGGAAAGGGATGATGAAAAGATGCATTTTTTTATTTAAAAGGATTTCTTCGAGATTGTCAATCTGGCCAAAATAGGATATTTTAGAAGAGGGAAGGAGCTTGGCATGAGCCGGAAGATCCGGATCTTAATGGGAGAAGAAGATCCTGAGTTTTGCCAGATGATCGAGGATTCCCTCAAGGAATCGAGAGGCCTCTATGAGATCGAGAGGGTCTCTTCAGGAGAGGAGTGTCTGAAGAGACTCCAGAGCGAGAAGTTTGACATCCTGCTTCTGGATCATCTCCTTCCTGACGGAAAAGGCCTGGACTGGCTTCGTCGTTTTAACGAGATGGGGATCGGGATCCCCACCATCTTTGTGACGGCCACAGGGGATCCACAACTTTCCATCGAGGCGATGAAGGAGGGGGTCTTTGACTACATCAACCGATCGGCAGAGTGTGCGAAGGCCTTTCCTTTTGTGGTCAATCGCGCGATTGAAGGCTACAGCCTGATGGTGGAGAAGGTGAGGCTCCAGAAGGAGTTGATCGAGACGAAGAACTTTCTCGAATCGATCGTGGAAAAGGCTGGAGATGCCATTTCAGTCGTCGATCTGGAAGGAAGGGTTCTCTATTGGAATGAAGGGGCGGAGCGGATTTATGGATATCGGAGGGAGGAGGTGATGGGAGAGAGGTTTTCCGATTTTCTTTATCCGAAAGATGAGGCTTTACGAGCAGAGGAAGAGAGATTGATGGAAGGTTTGATGGCTCGGGTGAAGAAGGGAGAGGTGGTCCCCAATGTGGAAGTGAGACGATGGACAAAAGACGGACGAGAGATCATCACGAGCATGACACTCTCTCCCCTGAGAGATTCCGAAGGGAGGATCATCGGCGCCTCTCGTATCTGTAAAGACATCACCCATTTGAAGAAAGCAGAGGAACGGTTGATCTTAGCGGAGAGGTTGTCCTCCCTGGGAGAACTGACCGCAGGCGTTGCCCATGAGCTCCGGAATCCACTGGCAGGGATCAAGATCAATACGCAGCTCCTCCTTCGGAGGAACGACCTTCCCGAGATGGAAAGGCGACTCCTTGAAAGCAGTCAGGAGGGAATCGAAAAGATTCAAAAGATCGTGGATGGCATGCTCCATTTCGCAAAACCCAAAGCCTCCCATTTTAGAGAGGAACAGATCAATGAGGTGGTGGAGAGCAGTCTGGCCATCCTCCAAACCAAGCTGAAGAAAGGGAATATCTCCTCTGTCTTTCAGAAGGGGGAGGGCCTGCCCCGGGTGCGGATCGATCTCCACCAGATCCAGCAGGTCTTGATCAACCTCATGCTCAATGCGATCCAGGCCATGGATGGCGGAGGGACGCTGACCATCCGGACGTTTTCAGAAGATGGAGGAGGCGTTGGAGTTGAGATCAGGGACACCGGAGTCGGGATTTCCAAGTCCAATCTGAAGAAGATATTCGATCCCTTTTTTACAACGAAATCGGAGGGCACAGGACTGGGCCTCTCCATCAGCCTGAAGATCCTCAATAACCATGGCGCAACCGTGGATGTGGACAGCCAGGAAGGAAAAGGTTCGACCTTCACCATCCATTTTCCAATCAGGGGTGATCATGCGGTTTAAAGTCCTGGTGATCGATGACGAGCTTATTCTGAGGAATTCCCTGGGGGTTGCCTTAAAGACATCGGGTTACGAGGTTCTTCCTGCAGGGACCGGAGAAGAGGGATTGGAGCTTTTTCGGAAGGAGAAGCCTGATCTCGTTCTATTGGATCACTGGTTGCCGGGGATCAATGGCGACGAAGTGCTCCGGCAGATAAGAGAGGAAGATCAGGAGATCCCTGTGATTGTGATGACAGCCCAAGGTTCCATCGAATTAGCTGTCAACTCGATGAAGATGGGGGCCTTCGATTTTCTGGTCAAACCCTTTGATCTGGATCAGATGGAATCCCTCGTGAGAAAGGGCCTCGACCGGGTTCGTTTGAAGAAAGAGGTGGAATGGCTTCGCGGCCAATATCAGGAGAGATTCCGCTCGGGAGGGATTATCGGGGTGAGCCAGAAGATGAAAGGTGTTCTGGAATTGGCCGAAAAGGTGGCACAGAGTTCTGAAACGACGGTCTTGATCGAGGGAGAGACCGGAACAGGGAAAGAACTCCTTGCCGAATATATCCATTTTTTAAGCCCGCGTTCCTCCTTTCCCTTTGTCCCGATCAATTGCGGAGCCATCCCCAAAGACCTCTTTGAGAGCGAGCTCTTCGGCTATGAAAAGGGGGCCTTCACCGGTGCGCTCGAAAGGGGAAAGACAGGCAGGGTGGAGGCCGCAGAAAAGGGGACCCTCTTTCTGGATGAGGTGGGAGAGCTTCCCCCTTCTGCACAGGTCAAGGTCCTGAGGGTCCTGGAAGACAAGGAATATTTCAGGGTCGGAGGGATTGAGAAGAAGAGGGCCGATGTCCGGATCATCGCAGCCACGAACAAGAATTTGGAGGAAGAGGTGAGGAAAGGAAATTTTCGGGAGGACCTCTATTTCAGGCTCAATGTGATAGGGCTCTATATCCCTCCGTTGAGGGATCGAAAGGAGGACCTTCTCCCACTTTTCAAGTTCTTCATCGATCGGTTCAACGAGCAGTTCAAAAAAGGGTTCGTCAATATCTCTAAAGAAGCAGAAGAAAAGATCCTTTCTTACCCCTGGCATGGGAATGTCAGGGAACTTCGAAATGCTGTGGAACGGATCGTCCTTTTGGAGAAGGGCGATACCATTCTCGGGAGGCATCTCTCTTTCCTTAGCGGAAGAGAGGAGAGAGAGAAAGAGGAGCTTTCCTTCAAACCCTTCCTCCCACCCCAGGGGATCGTTCTCGATCAGGTGGAGAAGGAGTATATCCTTGAAGCATTAAGAATAAAGAAAGGGAATAAGAATCAGGCAGCAAAGATCCTCGGCATTACTCGCTCTGCCCTCCTCTACCGTATGGAAAAACATGGAATCAAAATATAATCTTTGAAAGGAAGGGGAGGATTGTCCGATTTCAGACAGGGCTATCTGAGTTCAGACAGATCAAGAATTCTTCAGTCATTTCGTCAGGCTATTTCCTTTCTACCCTTTTCTCCGTCTGTTTTCAAACCTACTTCCATTCGCTCGCTTTTGAAAAGTGAAGTGATGATCCCTTAGGAGCGATTTCTATGCCGAGTATAATTCCTTGAAGTGAAAGAAGAATTTTAAAGAAAGATCTTTCCTATCTTCGGCATGCATCACTGGCACGCTCCTTGCTGTTGCGTTCACTGGCGATGAGAGTCTTGATCATTGAACAGGAGAAGACCATCCGACAATCCCTTTTCCATCTGATGGAGAATCATAAGGACTTTGAGGTCTTCTCTGCCCCTTCCTTTCAAGAAGGCCTTTCTCTTTTTCAAACCATGCCTTTTGATATCGTCCTTTGTGGAGATCGTCTTCCTGATGGAGATGGTTTGGAGATGCTGAAAGAGCTGGTTAAGAAGAATCCAAAGATCATCTCTGTCCTGATGACCGTTCACGGTGATGAGTTATTGAGAGAGAAAGCGATGAGGGCTGGGATTCGAGGTTATCTCGAAAAACCTTTTGATCTGAAACAACTCGAAGAGGCTATAGGGTTTAAACCCTTCTGAGATGAGAGAGGAAATCCGAATATCGAGATTTTAAACTTTAGGCAACCTTTAAAAATGTCATTCCGGTGAAGGCCGGAATCCAGAACCTATTGAAATCACTGGACTCCTGCTGGAGTTTACCCCGTACTTAATACGGGGCAGGAGTGACGAATTTGGAATTATTAGAGGATCCCTTTATTCTATTTTGGACTTTGTGTTTGTTTCGAGTTTCGTGCTTCGAATTTAGAATTTCGTAATGAAAGGAGGTGAGAAGTGATGAGGAAGAGGATTCTGGTTTGGATGTTGTCGTTTGTGCTCATCTTTTCGATGCTCAGTCTGGCCCTTGCTCAGCCGCCCGTGGTCAAGGAGATGGTGGCAAAGGCCAAGGCAGCGGTCAAAACGGTCTCCGCAGCTGATGTGAAGGCCGCCATCGATAAAAAGGAGAACGCGGTCATCCTCGATGTGAGAGATCCGAATGAGTACGCAGCAGGCCATCTTCCTGGAGCGATCAATGTCTCCAGGGGAACGCTGGAGTTTGTGATCTGGACTAAGGTTCCGGATCAGAACGCCAAGATTTATGTCTACTGCAAGACAGCAGGACGATCGGCCTTGGCGACCAAGACCCTGAACGATTTGGGCTATAAGAATGCTGTGTTGATGGATGCCCAGTTTGAAGACTGGATCAAGGCCGGTTATCCTGTGGTGAGGTAGTTTGGAGGGGGTGGGCATTTGAACTTGGGTGCCCATCTCCTATTTTTGGCCAGCGATGGGGAGAATGGAACCAAAGGGTTTTGAGATTTCGAGGCGGGCTTTCCTAAAGGCGACTGCAGCCGGGGTCGGGATTCTTTCTTTGGGCCATGAGCTGCTTGACTTTGGGACGTGGGCACGTGGCCAGGCCGATTCGCCGGTTGTGCGCATCCCCACGCTCTGCAACGGCTGCGGGAACCGATGTGCCATATTCGCCTACGTAAAGAATGGTAGACTCTGGAAGATCGAGGGAAATCCTGAAGCCAATGGCAATCTTGGTGTGATCTGTCCGAAAGGCCATGGCTACCTTCACGAGCTCTACAATCCGAGTCGACTCAAAGGGCCTCTGAAGAGGGTTGGAGATCGTTTTGAACCGATCTCCTGGGACCAGGCTTACAAAGAGATCGCTCAAAAGATCAATCTCATTCTGATGGAGAATGGACCGCAGAGCATCTTCTGGGTCAACTATCCTCAGCCCAATCATCTCTATGCCCTGAGGTTGATGCACGCCCTGGGCAGCCCCCATTACTTCACGCATGGGTCCACCTGCTATACGGCGAGAAATGCGGGCTGGGTCTACACGGTCGGCGAGCTTCCCTCCAACGATCTTTCCGATTCTCGATACATCATGATCATCGGCCGCAACCCTGCGGGAGGGATCGACCTCGGGCAGATGAAGAGGATCGTGGAGGCGAAGGCCAAGGGTGCCAAGTTGGTGGTTGTGGATCCGAGGCATAGCGAAACGGCCATCCTTGCAGATGAATGGCTTCCGATCAAACCAGGAACGGATCTGGCTCTGCTTCTGGCGATGATTCATGTGATGGTAAAAGAGGGGCTTTACGATAAGAGATTTGTGATGGAGAGAGCGGTTGGCTTTGAACAGCTGGAAGACGAGATGGTCAACTATCCTCCAGAGTGGGCTGAGAGGATTTGTGAGATCCCGGCGAAGACGATCTTCAAGATCACCCGGGAGATGGCCCAGGCAAGGCCTCAGGCCCTGATCCATCGAGGCTACCACGGAGCGTTTGGGGCCCAATATCTCAACAGTTTTCAAACCGCTCGGGCTGCTGCCATTGCCAACAGCCTCTTGGGCAACATTAATCGGAAAGGTGGGATCTACTTTCCAAAGACCGCCCAGTTAGGAGAGCTTCAACCGAAACATCCAGCCCCTGAGCTTCCGAAGGTGGGAAAGGCCGACGGGACCGGAGTTCCCGGCAGGTATCCCTTAGGAAGTTATGGAGATGGGATTGCCCATGCCATCCCTGAGCTGGCTTTGCGGGGTGAGTTGAAGGCAGGATTTGTCTACCATCATAATCCACTCCGAACCAATCCGAATCCCAAGCGGGTGATCGCCGGGTATAAGAAGCTCGATCTTTTGGTCGTCATCGACACCGTGCTTTCTGAGACGGCCTCGATCGCTCACTATGTTTTGCCCGAGTCGTTCTATCTGGAGCGGGATGAGGCTGTGGACACAAAACACAGTGGCAAACGAGCCCAGGTCAGTATCCAGCAGCAGGTGGTCAAACCGATGTATGATACAAGGCCTGGGACCCAGATCATCATCGAGCTGGCGAGGCACCTGGGGGTAGGAAGGTATTTCAATTTCGACATCGAGGAGGCCAACCGTCTGAGGCTGAAGCCCCTGGGCGTGACGTTAGAGGAGTTAAAGGCGAAAGGGATTCTCTTCGTGGGCAAGGAGTGGAAGGAGGGGTTCGATAAACTCCAGACCCCCTCCGGAAAAGTTGAAATCTATTCAAAGACCTTGGAACAGCTTGGATTCCCGGCCATTCCTCGATGGGAAGATCCCTTCGTCTCTCCAGATCCGAATGACCCCCACTCCTTCCGATTGCTCCATGGAAAGCAGGCGATTCACACCCATTCCATGACCGCAAACCAGCCTGTGCTGATGGCTCTCAGTCATCGCTACGACATGATCCGCCTCTGGATGAATCAGGAGAGGGGGGAGCGACTGGGGCTGAAAGATGGAGATTGGGTTCAGATCAAGTCCATGGTCGGAGAGGGAAGGATTCGAGTCCGGCTGACCCAAGGCATCCATCCCTCCTGCGTCTGGCTTCCAAGCGGTTACGGAATTTTTTCAAAACATTTAAAAACAGCTTATGATATTGGCCTTTCCTATAACGATTTTCTTCCAACCTATTTTGATCCGACGGTAGGGCATGTGATGGCCTCGGAGATCATCGTGAAGGTGAGCAAAGCATAACGCATAGGGCACAGAGCAAAGCGTAAAGAATTGGGTTTAGATCTAAAATCTGAAATATGAGATTTGCAATTTGAAATTTACGGTGTGAGTGATGGCTCGATACGGAATGGTCATCGATGAGACGAAGTGCGTGGGTTGCCATGCGTGCCGGGTGGCCTGCCATAACCAGAACAATCTCGATGAGAAAGAGGCCTATAATCACCTGGAGGAGCGGGAGTACGGGAGCTTTCCCAACTACACGCGTGAATTCATGCCTGTCCAGTGCCAGCACTGCGATAATCCTCCCTGCGTGAAGGTCTGTCCCACAGGGGCCTCCCATAAGAGAAAGGACGGGGTGGTTCTGGTCGACAAGGATAGATGCATCGGCTGCAAATATTGTATTGCGGCCTGTCCTTACAATGTGAGGATTATCAAGAAAGAGGGCTACATCGAGAAGTGTCGGTTCTGCATCGAATTTGTTGAAAAAGGGGGAACGCCAGCCTGTGTGACAACTTGTATGACCGGGGTCCGGATGTTTGGTGACCTCGACGATCCAAACAGTGAGATTTCGAAGCTCATCATCAAACATAAGCTGAAGCAGTTTAAGGCAGAGCTGAACACCAAGCCCAGGATTTACTACAGGAAAGGATGACGGAGATGTTCAGGGAGGAAAAGGAGTCTGTTTCCAGAATCCTATCATGCCTTCTTTCTTCTCCGGATGAAGGGATGGCGGAAGAGATCTATCGGGGCACCCTCTACTCATTCTTTAGACCTCAGGTCCAGTCGTGGGGAGGAGAGATTGGGATTCTGAAAGGGTTTCGGGATGGCGAAGCTCCGGAAGTCCTTTCAAAGAACCTGAAGAAGGAATATGATCGCCTCTTTTCCGACTTTGGAAGTGAGAAGATCTCGCTCGTTGAATCCTTTTATAAACCCTGGACCCAGGATCCTGACTGTTCCCTTTCCTTTGCAGCTGAAAAAGGTCTGATAATGGGAGATTCCGCTCTCCACCTCTCCGCTCTCTATCAGAAATGCGGCCTGGAAATCGGAGAGGGATTTCAGGGGATGCCCGATCATCTGATCCTTGAATTGGAATTCTTAGGCTATCTTTATCGGTGGGCGAGCGACAGGGAGATCAAGATGTTCATCAAGGATCATCTCGACTGGATCCCCCTTCTTAAGGTAGAGTTGGAGAGGGCTTCGGCCCATCCCTTTTATCGGACTGTCCTTGAGGTGCTGGATCTGTTTCTCAGGACCGAAAGGAGGAGATTGGAGAAGGAGAGCGATGGAGAGGAGAAGATTTGTTGAGAACTTCGTGATGGCCGTGACGCTGGCAGGATTACTCCTGCTAACCGGTTGTGCGAAGAAGGAAAGAGAGGCAGGATTTGGAAATCAGGACAGGCTCTGGCAACTGATCCGTGCCGAAAGCAAGACCGAGGAACCTGTGGATCTGGTATACGCTAAAGACACACCGGTCCTCTACCGGGACGCCTCAATGGGAAAGGCTGACCCCTCTTTCGTTCCCAAGATCGGAGGAGGCTGAAGCTAAAGAGGGATTCGTCGTTGACGAATCAGGACGGAACGGTTTTTACGCACACGTGCTCTTAGCAGGGGGTTTATCATGGAAGGACAGATACAGGTGATCTGGGGTTGGATCGTGGCCGTCGACCTCTTCGCAGCGGGATTGAGCGCAGGGGCCTTCATCATCTCTGCAACGGCCTACTTCCTCGGCAAGGATAGGTACGAGCCCATGACGAGGATCGGTGCGTATATCGCCCCTTTCCCTGTGATCGTCGGAATCCTCTGTCTTATCTTCGACCTCGAGAGGCCTCATCTCTTCTGGAGATTGTTCCTGACCTTTCAACCCAACTCGGTGATGTCGTTCGGATCATGGCTTCTTCTCTTCTTTTCGATATTTAGCCTGGCGCACTTCTACCTCTGGCTCCCGGAGCGGTTCGATTATTTGAGGATCGTTTCTGCCATCCGATCAAACCGATTTCTGAGCCGGTTTAAGGGCGACAATCTCGCAAATATACGGGGACTGGTTGCGGGATTTGGCATCCCCATTTCCATTGGAGTGGGGATCTACACGGGCGTGCTTTTGGGCGCCCTCACCGCCAGGCCATTCTGGAATAACCCGATGCTTCCGATGCTCTTCTTGATCTCCGCTATGATGACAGGATCTGCGGCGATCTGTTTTGTAGGCTGTTTCGTTAAGGGATTTCGAGGGATGAGCCGGGAGAACGTGAACACGAATAAGTTCATGATCCATTCCATCGACTTCACCCTTATGGTCTTTTCGATCATCGCTGTCTTTCTCTTCATCCTCGGTCTGTACGTATCGCCCAGAAGCTCGGTTGCCGCAGTCCACCTGATCATGGGAGGGGAATTCACGTTTCTCTTCTGGTTCTTCGTGGTGGGGATAGGGATCCTCGTCCCCCTCTCCCTCGAGATCTATGAATTGATCCCCCACTACATTCAACAGGTGGAACTGAGGGAGCACAATCCCTGGATCTCGGGCCTCATCACCACCTCTGTCCTCGTCGGTGGTTTCGCCATGCGATATATCGTCATCTATGCAGGCCAGATGGCAAGGATCATCACCTCTTAAAGATTCTTCCAAGGTGAGAATCAGGATTTGTGCTGAAGGAGGATGGCGAGGAAAATTGCTCGGAATTTGCTGCTTATGGATCCTTGGTCTTTAAGATTGGCCTCTGACAAATGTCTTGATCTCAATCTTCTCTCCGTCTGTCATGATCGTGATCGCACCGTGCTGATCTGTTCGATAAATCTTCGTTCCCAGTTCTTCGTACCTTTTTAATACCTCTGGATGGGGAAGCCTTCCAATAGGATGCCCGGCCACACTGAGAACGGCATGGGTGGGCTTGACCCGACGGAGAAAATCGAGGCTACTGGATGAAGGGCTTCCATGGTGGGGTATCTTCAGAACGTCGGCACTGAGCGCGTGGCCCTTTCTCAGCATCCGGTCTTCTGCTTCCTTTTCAATATCACCTGTCAGTAGAATCCTGATATTCTTAAACTGAGTCATCATGACCAGCGAGTGGTTATTTAGGAGGGAGGAGTCTGGATAGCCCTCATAGGATCTGTTTGTCCGGGATGGGTTGAGGAAGGAGATCCGGACCCCATTCATCATCTGGGGAGGACTGTCTTCATCCATGAAAAACCTCTGGACCCTTCTCCTGGACAGGGTCTCTTCCAATTGCCGATAATACTCTGAATCCACACGCAGGCCGCTCTCCCAGAATTGGCCGATGGAGAAGTGAGAGGCGATGAAGTTCAACCCCTTCAAATGGTCCGGGTCAGGATGAGTGAGGACGAGGAAGTCGATCCTGCGGATCTTCTTATTCCAAAGAAGGGGTGCGATCACATTCTTTCCGATATCGAAGCGATCCTGATGCAGACCGCCTCCGTCGACCAGCATCCTTTTGCCTCCTGGAAATTGGAGAAGGATGGAATCCCCGTGCCCCACGTCGATAAAGGTGATGCTGAGATTCTTCTGAAACAGGCCCTTCACATTCCAGAAAGCGATATCGAGGAGGAAGACGAGGCAGCCCGCCACAAACAGGTATCGGACCGCTCTTTTTCGGAGATGGACGACGGAGAAGAGGAGAAGGTAGAAGAGAAGGATTTCAAAAGGTGTTGGCGTCGGGACGAAGAAGGAGGCAAACGGAAGGGAGGCAAAGGAGGCCACGGTTCTGAGCAGCATCGAGGTGATAAGATCATTGAGGTGAGTCAGAAGGGCGGCCAGCGGGTAGAAGAAGAAGGAGAGGAGGGCAGCGGTCAGGCTGATGGGGACGACGATGAAGCCGACCCAGGGGATGAAGAAGAGGTTGGTCAGAAATCCAATAGGAGAAATTCTGTTGAAATGGAGTGAGACAAAGGGTGCTGTTCCCAAGATGGCCACAGCCGTGGTGAGGAGGGAAAGGCCGACATACTTCAAGATCGTCCGTCTTCGGGAGGTCTTTTGGGGAAATGGAATCCCTTCTTCTCCCAGAAATCGAAGAAGACGGGGGACCAGGTAGAGGATGGAGAGGACCGCGAGGAAGGAGAGTTGAAAGGAGACATCGAAAAGGGAAGGGGGCGAGAAGAGGAGGATGAGAAAGGCGGCCAGGGTCAGGGTGTGGAGGAGGTGTCGCTGCCGATCGAAAAGGATCGAGAGAAAGAAAGTGATCACCATGATCGTAGCCCGGAGCACAGAGATCCCGCCTCCTGCGATGAAGGTATAGAGGAGGATGCAGGGGATGGTGAGAGCAGCCGCCAATTTCTTGACAGAGAGGGAGAGGAGAAGAAACTCGGAACGTTTCAGGACCCAGATCAGCAAGGAGAAAGAGAGCAGGGCCACGATCCCGAGATGGTCGCCGGAGATGGCTAAGAGATGGGCGATTCCTGTGGCGACGAAATGTTCTTTCACATCGTCGGGGATGTCTCCCTGTTCTCCTAAGACAAGGGCTTTGAAGATGCTCGAAGATGGGAAACCGGCCTCCCTCTCAAAAAAGGTTCGGATCCGATCCCTCCAATGCTCGATCCGCAGAATGAATGGATTTTTTAGCCCCTCGCCGATCCTGACCCAGCTCTTCTCACCCGACAGAAACCCAAGGGTATGAACCCGTTCAAAGGCAAGATGGCGTTCATAGGAGAATCCGCCCGGGTTTTGAAATCCTCGGGGTCGATAGAGTCTGCACAGGACTCGAAGCCGATCGCCCACCCGGAAAGATCCGGTTTCGTCCTTACAGATAAGAAGGAGGTTACCTTCGACAGGGATGTGACGGTTGGATAAGATCACCTTCTCGGATCGGATGAGGAGTTGAGTTCCTCCCGGGGTCCGCCGAAAGGGGCGATCGATCGTCCCCTCCAGTGAGAGGCGATCAACGCCGATGAATCTCGAGATGTGCGACATCGTACGTTTTGGATGGAGATAGGAGTGGATGAAGAAGATGCCAAAAAAGAAGAAGAGGGCGAGGGTGACCCAAGAGGCTGATGCCATCTTCTTCATCCCCGCGAGCAGGGCCCATAAGGCGAAAAAAACGATCAGGAGGATGAAGTACTTTTGAGCGGAGAGGGAGATGTCGAAATGGCCTACATAGAGGCCAAGGGCATAAGCGACAAAGATGGGAATTAGGGGAAGGCGAAGGGGCTTGCTCATCTTCGCCCCGTTTGGGCTTGTTGACCAGTGCGTGAAGAGGATTAACCCTTTAACAATTGTTGGACGATAAACAGCCGCTCTGCCTGATTTGGCTTTCCATAAATCTGGGTCACCTTAGCGTCTCGCATCATCCGCTCCACAGGGTAGTCTTTCATATACCCGTATCCCCCTAAGATCTGGACCGCATCGGTCGTCACCCTCATCGCAACCTCGGAGGCGAAACACTTTGTGATGGCGGAGAGCTTTTCCAAACCCTCGACGCCGGCGTCGATTTGAGCAGCGGTGTCGTAAACCAGAGATCGGGCCGCTTCGATTTGTGTGGCCATATCTGCGATCATGAATTGAATCGCCTGAAAAGAGGAGATCGGTTTTTTGAACTGGATTCTTTCGTTGGCATAGCGAAGGGCATAATCGAGCGCTCCCTGGGCGATCCCCACAGCCAGCGCTCCCACTGCCGGTCTTGCTCGATGGAGGGTATGCCCTGCAATCATCCACCCTTCGCCTTCCTCTCCCAGACGGTTCTCTTGGGGGATCCGGCAGTTTTCAAAGATCACGTCGGTCGTCACCGAACCCCTCATTCCGATCTTCTCCTCTCTCTTGCCGAATCGGAGGCCAGGGGTCCCATCCTCTACCACAAAGGCGGAGATCCCCTTTGCTCCGAGAGCAGGATCGGTGACGGCGAAGACGGAGTAAAGGTGGGCGATGCTCCCATGGGTGATGAAAGATTTTCGTCCGTTGAGCACGTAGTCCTTTCCCTCTTTTTTTGCGGTTGTGGTGAGGGAGGCGAGATCAGGGCCTGCGCCTGCTTCGGTTAAAGCCAGGGTGGTGAGGTGGTTCTTCTCGGAGATCTGAGTGAAATAGGTTTCCTTCTGGGATGGGTTTCCTCTCCACCAGATGGGCAGCGTACCCACCCCATGCGCCAGGATGAGCAGGGAGGAGGAGCCGGAGACCTTTGCAATCTCTTCGATGACAGAGGAGAAGGAGGTGATGTTCCCATCGGTCCCACCATACTCCTCAGGAAGGAGGATGGAGAGGAGGCCCTGTTTTCCGAAGGCATCGACCAGTTCCCAGGGGAATTCGCCAGTGGCGTCGATCGCTGCGGCTAGGGGCTGGACAACCTTTTGAGCAGCTTTTGCTGCGGCTGCCCTGATCATTTCTCTCTCTTTTTCAATTTCACCCATCATCGTATCCTTGTTGAAGAAAGATTAGTAGTTGGTCCGTCGAACCCAATTTAAATAAAGCTGGGCCTCTTTGTCAAGAAAAAAGGTTTGACTTTGAAGAAAATCGTAATATAATTAATTGTTTAAAATAAGTCAGGAAAGGAGGGGAACGATGAATGCCAGGGGTAAAGATCAAGGAGAACGAGTCCTTCGAGAATGCCCTCAGACGGTTCAAGAAGCAGGTTGAGAAGACAGGGATCCTCTCAGAGATCCGGAAGAGGGAGCATTACGAGAAGCCCAGCATCAAGAGAAAAAAGAAGATGCTGGCCGCGAAGAAGAGGGCCATGAAGAGGATGCGAAAAATGATGGAGAGGGGATAAGGGATGGGCTTAGAAGAGAGATTGGTCGATGAGATGAAGGAGGCGATGAAGTCGAACGATAAACTTCGCCTTTCCACCATCCGGATGATACGGACCGCGGTGAAGAATAAAGAGATCGAACAGAGAAAGAAACTGGATGACGAGACGATTCTGAGGGTGATTCAGGGGATGGTGAGGAAGGGAGAGGAGTCCATTGAGCAATTTAAACGAGGGGGAAGGAGCGACTTAGTGGAAAAGGAGACGAAAGAGATAGAGATTTTGAAATCCTTTTTGCCCCAACCCCTGAGCCAGGAAGAGATCGTCAAGATCATCGATCAAACGATCGAAGAGACCAAGGCCTCATCCTTAAAGGACATGGGGAAGGTGATGAAATCCGTCATGTCAAAGTTAGGGGGCCGAGCCGAAGGAGCGTTGATCAATCAATTGGTCAAGGAGAGGCTCTCCCCTTAACTTTTCCTCCTGTTCGGTCTTCCCTCTGATCATGGATCATGCTTTTTTATGGATGATCGCTCTCTTAAGGCATTAGAATACGACCACGTATTGGAGAGATTGAAATCGTTCTCCATCTCCCCTCTGGGCCGAAGGCGTTGTGAGGCCCTCAGACCCTCAAGAGACCTTTCCTGGATCGAGTCGAGATTGGCCGAGGTGATGGAGATGAAAGGAATCCTCGAGACCCTGGGCGATCTTCCGATTCGAGGGCTGAAAGATATTGGGGAGATTCTTAAGAAGTTGGAGATCGAAGGGGCTGTTCTCGATGTCCAGGAGCTTCTCGATCTCCATAACCAGATCAGACTATGTGAAGGGCTCAGGCGGTTCTTTCTTAAATCGAAGACCGGTGAGCCTGCCCGCCTTCGTGAAAAAGTCTCCAGATTCTCCTCATTAAAAGTTCTGGAAAGAGAGATCCTCCGGGCCATCCATCCCAAAGGTGAAATCTTGGATCGGGCCAGTTCTGCCCTTTCAGAGATCAGGCTTCGGCTCTCGGCGGTACGGGAGCGGGCCAAGGGGGTGCTCGAGCATCTTCTCCACCAGGAGGAGCTCCAGCCGATCTTTCAGGAGCAGTTCATCACGCTGAGAAATGGGAGATATGTCCTTCTGATCAAGTCCGATTTCAAACACCGGCTGGAAGGCATCATCCATGATCAATCCCAAAGCCGGATGAGCTTCTTTTTAGAGCCCTTTCAGGTCGTTGGACTCAACAACGAGATCAACGTCCTCATGGCTGAGGAGAAGGAGGAGGAGTATCGGATATTGGCAGACCTTTCCGAGAAGGCAAGAAGTGAGAGGCAGAACCTTTGGCGAGACCTCGACATCCTGGGAGAACTGGATCTGCTTTATGCCATGGCAAGGTTCTCCATCCTTCTCAAGGGCGTCAAGCCCATTTTGAATGAGAAGGGCAGGATCGACATGATGGAGGCGAGGAATCCCATCCTCGTGCTTCAGAGGGAAGATCAGGTCGTTCCCATCCACCTGCGAATGGGAGACGGGGTGAGGTGCCTCATCCTCAGCGGAGCGAATGCGGGTGGCAAGACCGTGGCCTTAAAGACATTGGGACTTCTGACATTGATGGCTCAATCGGGTCTTCCGATCCCGGTTGCAGAGGGGAGCGAGGTAGCGGTCTTCCAGGCCGTCTTTGCCGTGATCGGAGATGAGCAGAATGTGGAGGAGAACCTGAGCACGTTCTCGAGTCACCTCCTTCACCTGAATCAAATCGTGAGAGAGGCAGGGCCTGGTTCCCTCCTCCTCTTGGATGAACTGGGCGTGGGGACCCATGCCTCAGAGGGATGCGCCCTGGCCATGGGCTTCCTGGACCGTTTCATGGAAAGCGGGGCCTCGGTCGTTGTGACCACCCACTTCGATCGTCTCAAGGTCTATGGATACCTCCACCGAGAGGTGGAGAATGTAGCAGTGGAGTTCGATGAGGAGAGTTTGGAGCCGAAATATACCCTCGCCTATGGCTCATCTGGGATGAGCAATGCCTTTTTGGTCGCCGAGAAATTGGGCGTCTCCAGGGATGTCCTCGAAATGGCCCGTCAGTACCTCGAAGGAAGTGAACGGGATCTGGGCCGGACCCTTGAGGAGCTGGAGAGGTTGAAGGCCGATGAGAGGAAGCTCCAGCAGAGGTTGCTTGCGATGAACGAAGAGGTCGGTCTGGAGCGCCAGAGGCTGAAAGGGCTGATCGAAAAGATAAGGATGAGAAGAGAGGAGATCCTTTCCAGGGCAGAGGAACGAGTAAGAAAAGCGGTTCAGAGGGCGGAAGAGGAGTTGAAGGAATGGGTCCGTCAGAAGAAGGAGAGACCGCTTCCGAATCGCCGCCAGTTGCCGGGTTACCGTAAAGAGCTCAAAGAGATAAAAGAGAGATTCATCCCTCCGATCAAAAAGGCAAAAGGTCAGGGGATGCAGGCTGGCTTTAAGGCCGGGGAACGTGTTAAAATTCTTAGCTTGCGGACCCAGGGAATTCTGGTGGGCATTGACGAGCCGCTCAACCAGGTGGAGGTGATGACCGAGAGAGCGAAGGTGAAGACAACGCTTTCGGACATCATCAAGGTGGCGGAGGGGGATGAGGTGAAAGGGTTCCAGATCCCCAAGTTTCAGCCCTTGTCGCAGGGAGAGGGCCAGGGAGTTCCGGTCGAGCTCAAAGTCATTGGTCTGACTGTGGAGGACGCCCTTCCAAAGGTCGATAAATTCATCGATCAGGCCCTTCTGCACGGATTGGAAAAGATCCATATTATCCACGGGGTTGGCTCTGGAAGGCTTCGAGATGCCATTGGGAAATATTTACAGGGACACCGGGCGGTCAAGCATTTTTCCCCTGGGGAAGGGACGAGAGGGGGCAGAGGAATCACCGTTGTAGAGTTGAGGTAGTGGGGTGGTGAGCGCCTTTTTCTTAGAAGAGAAGGTTTCAGAGATCCGGGAACGGGCCAACATTTTGGACGTTGTCTCAGATTATGTCACCCTCAAGAAGTCCGGGAAGAACTACCGGGGGCTGTGCCCTTTCCATTCGGAAAAGTCCCCTTCCTTTACGGTCAATGAGGAGAAGCAGATCTTCCACTGTTTCGGTTGCGGAGCCGGAGGAGATGTCTTCACATTTTTGATGAAGGCCGGACAGTTTTCATTTCCCCAGGCCGTGGAGGAACTGGCCAAGCGTTATGGGGTGAAACTTCCTTCCCGGGAGCTCTCCCCTGCAAAAAAGAAGGACCTGGCCAAAAGGGAGCTCCTCTTTCAAATCAACCAGATCGCATCAGATTATTTTCATGATCTCCTCCTCCGGCGGCGGGAAGGGGAGGAGGGAAGGAGGTATCTGTCTAGGAGGGGGATTGGCGAGGGGATCATCAAGGAGCACCGATTGGGCTATTCTCTCGATCACTGGGATGGTTTGACCCAGCACCTTCGGGAGAAGAAGGTTCCTCTTGAACTGGCATGGGAGTTGGGATTGATCTTTCCCAAGAAGAGGGAGGGTTGGTACGATGCATTTCGGGGAAGGGTCCTCTTCCCCATCTTCGACCTCCACCAGAGGGTGGTCGGATTTGGCGGGAGACTGATCCGGGATGGGGAGCCGAAATATCTCAATTCTCCCGAATCCACCATCTACCACAAGGCAGAACTGCTCTATGGTCTTCAGGTGGCCAAGGGATACATTCCTCAGATGGATTGTGTTATAATGGTCGAGGGCTATTTTGACCTTTTAACCCTCCACCAGTACGGACTGAGATATAGTGTGGCCACCTTGGGCACGGCGCTGACACCGCAGCATGTTCGCTTCTTAAAGAGATATACGAAGAATTTCATCACTGTCTTTGATGCTGACGAGGCGGGGATCCGCGCCAGTCTGCGCGCGCTTCCGCTCTTTTTAGAAGAGGAGGTCTCGGGAAGGATGCTCCTCCTTCCCGAGGGCGAAGACCCGGATGGGTTTCTGAGGAAGGGGAACTTAGAGGAGTTCCAGAAAAGAGTTCGTGAGGCAGTTCCCTTGATCGATTTTTTCTTCGAGCGGTTGACGAAGACCCATGATATCGGGTCGATCGAGGGCAAGGTTAGAGTGGCAGAGGAGGGCATGGCCCTTCTTGCAAAAATCCCCAACCAGATTCGAAGAAACTTTTATACCCGGGCGCTGGCTGAACGGCTGGATCTTCCGGAATCATTATTGACGGAGAGGACCCGCTCCCCCAAGGATCAACCGGCAACAAAGGGAGGATTGGCGAAGGTGGGTGCGGAGAGGCCTTTTCCAAAGGCAGAGGAGACGGTCGTCCGTTTAATGATCCACCATCCCGAACTGATCCCTGTGATCAGAGAGGAGGGGGTTTTGGGAGAGTTTGAAAGTCCGGTCCTGCAGAAGATGGGCCAGAATCTCGAAGGGCTTCATCAGAGAAGAGGGAGGCTCGATCTGGGTGAGGCGCTGGACTCTCTTGAGGAAGATCTGAAGAGGAGGCTCTGCGAATTTGCGGTTCAGGAGAGCGACCTTGAGACCGGAGACAGGGAGAAGATACTGAGGGACTGCATCCAGAAGATTCGCAGAAGGAGGTTGAAGAGGGAGGAGGGTGAGATCCTCGGGAAGATCAGAGAGGCCGAGAAGCAGACAGGAGAAAAGGGACTGGAGGCCCTTCTCCTAAGACGGCAGGAGCTGACGAGGAGGGGAAGGAGCCTTTAGGAACGAATCGATCATTAAATGTAAGAAATGAAGGAAGGGGTCGATGAGGAAAGAAGCGAAGATGGAAGAGGTCGAGCAACTGATCTCCATGGAGGAAGGGGAGAAGGGATTTCTATCGTTCGACGAGGTGGCCGGGATCCCTGCCAATGATATCGTCTCCTCTGACCAGATCGACGATGTCCTGATGATGTTCGATGAGATGGACATCGACATGGTGGATGATCTTCAAGGGTTGAAGATGGCGGAGGGGAAGGGTCTGGAGAAGGAGGAAGAGGAGGTCGATGAGTTCGAGGTGGAGACCTTTGGGAGGGCGACCGATCCCGTTCGGATGTATCTCCGCGAGATGGGATCGGTCGCCCTCCTCACCCGAGAAGGAGAGGTTGAGATTGCGAAGAGAATCGAAAGCGGTAAGAGAGAAGTCCTGAGGGTCGTCCTCGACTGTCCCATGGCCGTCAAAGAGGTGATCAACCTCGGCAGCGCAATCCGAGCCGGGAAGGTGGAGATTCGAGAGGTGACCAACGAGATTGATGAGGAGGAGACCAGCCCTGAGGAGGAGCAGGTCCAGAAAAAGAAGATCCTGGATCTGATCGAGCGGATCCGGCGACTTGATGAAGGGCTTCAGCGACTTCAGAAAAAGAGGAAGGGGTCAAGGAGCAAGGTTCAGGAGCAGGTGAGGGAGAGGAAGAAGGCGGAGATCTTAGAATGCTTTCGGCAGATGAATTTACGGGATACCCAGATTAATAAGATCGTGCAGAAGATGAAACAGATGTTGGTCCGTGTGGAAAAGGGGGAGAGCGAGATCAAGAGGATCGAAGAGCGATGGGGGATTTCGGTTCGGGAGGCCCGGGACTATCTGAGGAGATTGAGGGAAAAGCGGTTGCACGAGAAGAGCCTCCTGCGGAGCCGGGGGTTGAGCAGGGCTGATCTCCAGGAGATCGATCGGGCCGCGAGGCTCGCACAGAAAAAGATTGCTCGTGCGGAAGCGGAGTGCGGCCAGAGCGCCGAAAGGCTGAAGGCTGCGGTGAAGGCGATCCTCGAAGGGGAGGAAAAGGCCAGGGAGGCCAAGTGCGAACTGGTGAAGGCCAACCTCAGATTAGTCGTCTCCATTGCCAAGAAGTATTCCAATCGAGGCCTTCAATTCTTGGATCTGATCCAGGAAGGGAACATCGGCTTGATGAAGGCGGTGGACAAATTCGAATATCAGAGGGGTTATAAGTTTAGCACCTATGCGACCTGGTGGATTCGTCAGGCGATCACCCGGGCCATCGCGGATCAGGCCCGAACCATTCGAATCCCTGTTCACATGATCGAGACGATCAATAAGCTGATCCGCACCTCCCGATACCTCGTTCAAGAGATCGGGCGGGAGCCCACGCCTGAGGAGATTGCTGAAAAGATGGAGATGCCCTTGGATAAGGTGAGAAAGGTGTTGAAGATCGCCAAGGAACCGATTTCACTTGAGACGCCCATCGGCGAAGAGGAAGACAGCCATCTGGGGGATTTCATCGAGGACAAGGCGATCCTGTCACCCCAGGATGCAGTGATCAGCGGCAATCTCTCGGAGCAGACCCGGAAGGTCCTTTCCACTCTCACCCCGAGGGAGGAGAAGGTTTTGAGGATGCGATTTGGCATCGGAGAGAAGTATGACCACACCCTGGAGGAGGTGGGACAGGATTTCGATGTCACGCGCGAAAGGATCCGACAGATTGAGGCAAAGGCGTTGAGGAAGTTACGACATCCCTCTCGGGCCAGAAGGTTGAAAAGCTTTCTCGAGGCCTGAACTTTGGTTCATTGGGTTTATTTAGTTTTTCTGGTCTGTTTGGTTGACCAAAGAAACTAAAGAAACTGAAAAAACCAGAGAAACCAAGAGAGGGTTGACACCCCTGGTGGATCAACTATAATGAAGGAGATAAGGGCCCATAGCTCAGCTGGAAGAGCCACCGGCTCATAACCGGTAGGTCCCTGGTTCGAACCCAGGTGGGCCCACCTGAAAAGAAGGTGGCGGAGGTGGAGAACTCTTTTGAAATAATGTGGAAGATGCCCGGGGAGCCTGGAGACAAAAAGAGTGCACTCCCCACGGTGCACTCTTTTTGTTTTTATTCCATAAGGGTATGTCCCATGGGTGGCAGGAGGTGACCTTGAAGGAACAGTTGGAACTCCTCTGGGAACTTCAGAGAATCGATCTCAGCCTGAAGAAGATCAGGGAGGAGAGGGAGAGATTTCCCAGAGAGATTAAGAAGCTGGATGAAAGAGAGAACATCGAAAAAGAGAAGATCCAGAAGGAGCGCGAGAAGATTGAGGCATTAGAAAAAGAGCGTAGACAGAAGGAGAGACACCTCAGTTCAGAACAGGAAAAGATCAAGCGGGCAGAGGGAAGGATGTTCGAGGTGAAGACGAACAAGGAGTATCAGGCGCTCCTCAGTGAGATCGAGGCGATTAAGGAGGCCAGCAGCCGACAGGAGGAGGAGATCCTCCAAATCCTGGAAGAGATTGACGAGCTCAAGAAAGACCTCTCGAAACGCGAAAAGGAAGTGACCGCAACCATCGAGAAGATCGAGAAGGAGAAGAGAAAGATTCAGGAGAAGATGGAGCAAGACGATGGACTCTGGAAGGAGCAGAAGGAGCGGAGGGAGGCCCTTTCAAAACAACTCAAGTCAGACCTTTTTAAGCTCTATGATACCCTGAAGGAGAAACGACAGGGGATCGGTGTGGTCAACGTCAAAAAAGAGACGTGTCAGGGTTGTTTTGTGAACATTCCTCCCCAGATGTTTATCGAGGTCCAAAAGAATAATTCCCTGATCCGATGTCCGAATTGTAATCGCATTCTTTACTGGGAAGGAGACCGGAAGAGCAAATGATCGATGTGAAAGAGCGGGGTTCTGCGGAGAAGGATCTTCAGCTGATCCTTTATATCGACGGAGCCTCGAAAGGCAACCCAGGAGAAGCAGGAGCCGGGGTCTGGATGACGGATGGATCAGGAAGGAAATTGATGGAGATAAGCCGGTATCTGGGCCATAAGACCAATAACGAGGCGGAGTACTGGGCTCTTCTTTTGGGGTTGAGGGAGGCAAAGCGATTGGGCGGAAGGTCTGTTCGCATCCTTACTGATTCGGAATTGATCGAGAGGCAGGTGAGGGGGCTCTACCGGGTGAAGAGTACGAACTTAAAGGGTCTCCATAGAGCGGTGACTCAGGAATTGAAGGAATTTTCATCATCTGAGATCAGATCCATTCCGAGAGAAGAGAACCGGGAGGCAGATCGTTTGGCCAATCGGGCGATTGAGAGAAGGATTGTAAAGAAGAAGGGAGAAGGGGGGATTCGAAGGGGAAGAGATGGCCGCTCCTCTTAAGAGCCCATCACCGGGTCTTGAGAGGGGAGGAAAGTCCGAGCTCCAGAGGGCAGGGTGGTCCGTAACACGGACTGCCCCGCCTCGTAAGGGGCGGGGTAAGGAAAGTGCCACAGAAAAGATACCGTTCCGACGAAAGTCGGAATAAGGGTGAAAAGGCGAGGTAAGAGCTCACCAGTACCCCGAGCGATCGGGGTAGCTTGGTAAACCCCACCCGGAGCAAGACCAAATAGGTCCCGCTCTCCGCCAAAGGCGGAGCGAGAAGGGCCCATTCGAATCTGTTCGGACAACAAGTAGGACAGAGGCGGGACGGGTCAGGTCGCTTGAGGCTCTGAGCAATCAGAGTCCCAGATAAATGGCCATCGTTCCGATCCTGCTGAAGGCAGGAGAGGGATACAGAACTCGGCTTATGGTCCCCTTCGATCCCCTTTTTCTTGTGCCGTTGTAGGACAGGGTGATTAACGCCGATGAGGGAATCATGAGATTTGAGGTTTTTAGATTCGAAGCATGAAACCCGAAACGAATTCAAATGGCCAGAACTGGAAAATCAAAAAGCCTTTCTTTTGAAAGTTTGATCATTTGGATTTAGAGGTTTGTTTCGATATTCGCCTGCCTGCGGCAGGCAGGAATTTCGGATTTAAACAATTTGTATGAAACTTTGTGTTGAACATCGATGGTGGGTAGGCGGGCTTGCCCTTTTCTTGATATTGGCCCTTCCTATTTCTGCCTTCTGTGAAGAGGCTTCAATCAAAGGGGTGAGGGTAAAGGGATCGGATGGGGTTTGGAAGGTGGGGTTTCATGTGGAGAACTGCTTTACCGAAAGGATGGAGGAGGCCATCAAGTCAGGGATCAAAACGGTCTTCACCTTCTATCTTCATCTCTATCAGAAGAGAGCATGGTGGAGGGATCGGAAGATGGGATCAGCCCAGTTCCGTCACACCATCCAGTATGACCCCATTCGAGGAGAGTACAGCGTGATCATGGAAGAGAATGGCTCGTCTCGGGTGACATCCGATCTTGAGGAGGCGAAGCACTGGATGGCCAAGGTGGAGGAAGTGGAGATCCGACCCTCCTCCAAGCTTGAGCCCAAGGCAGCCGCGGAACTCCGGATCAAGGCTGAGCTGGACCCGGTTAAACTCCCCTTTCATCTGGAGTACCTCTTCTTTTTTGTGTCCCTGTGGGATTTCGAGACCAAATGGCACGTGGAGTCCCTCTCCCGTTAAATCTCCCCTTTCGTAAGGGGGGATGGGGGGATCGGAGCAATCAAGAGAGCGGCCCGATGAGGAAAAAAGAACTTACCCCAGAAGAAAGAAGACGGCGAAATGAGCTTGTCATCATCGGGATCATTTCGGTTTTGATCGTCATCCTCACCACCGTTGAGATGAAAATTCCCCAGGTGGGAGGCAACATCCCCGTTGCCAATAATATCATCATCTTCAGCCTGATCAATATCAACATCATCCTGATCCTTCTGCTCATCTTTTTAGTCATCCGAAATCTGGTGAAGTTGATTCTCGAACGGAGAAGAAAGATTCTGGGAGCGAAGCTCAGGACCAAATTGGTGGTCGCCTTTGCCAGCCTTTCTCTCGCTCCGACCGTCCTGCTCTTCCTTGTGGCTGTGGGGTTCATCACCAGCAGCGTTGAATACTGGTTCAAAGCTCCGGTGGAACAATCTCTTCAAGGCGCCTTAGAGGTGGCCCAGGCCTATTATCGAGATTTCGCAAATAGCACGGTCCTTTCCGCTCAGCAGATCGGTAGGCATCTGTCCAGGCGGGGGATCCTCGAGGATCCCCCGGGAATCGGGTGGTTGAGGAAAGAGCTTGAAGCGAAACGGCAGGAGTACCACCTCAGCACAGTCGAGATTTTTTTGAGAGGGGAGAAGGATACGATCCGGGTGGAGGACCCTTCTCTGAAATCGATCTTTCTCCGGCCTCCTCAGGATCTGCTGGAGTCCGGATTTTCAGGGAAGGAGGTTTCGAGAACCCTTTCGGTGGGAGAGGGGGAAGTGATCGCGGGGATTGCGCCGATTTTCAATTCCTCGGAAAGGGGAGAGGTTGTTGGCGTGGTGGCCGCTTCGTTATTTATCCCCAAGAGTCTTACGGGTAAGATGCGTGAGATCTCCGAGGCCTTTGTGGAATACAAGCAATTGAAGATTTTGAAGAAGCCGATCAAGTCGAGCTATATGATGGCCCTTTTCATGGTCACCCTTCTCATCCTCTTCCTGGCCACGTGGGTTGGCTTCTACCTGGCGAAGGAGATCACCGTCCCCATCAAGGACCTGGCTGAGGCGACCCATCGGATTGCCACAGGTGACCTCAACTTTCGAATCCAGATGAAGGCCACCGATGAGATCGGAACCCTGGTTCAGTCCTTCAATCAGATGACCGAGGATCTCCAGGTGAGCCGCTTCGAGTTGGAACAGCGGCGAAAGTATATGGAGACTGTCCTGAAGAACGTGACCGCCGGGGTGGTCTCCATCGATGAGGCAGGGACCGTGACGACGATCAACACTTCGGCTGAACAGATGCTGGAGATCAAAGGAGAGGCGGTTCTCGGAAGGAAGTTCTCCGAGGTGCTGACCAAGGAGCACCTGGAACAGATCGAAGGGCTTCTGAGCGAACTGAAGTCTTCGCAGAAGGATTTCATCCAGAAGCAGATGACCGTGAAGATAGGGGGAAAATCCCTGTCCCTTCTAATCAATTTGGCGACCCTGAGGGATGAGGAGGGAAGATTCCTTGGTGTGGTCGCCGTCTTCGATGATCTCACCGAGCTGATCAAGGCCCAGAGGATGGCTGCCTGGAGAGAGGTGGCCCGGAGGATCGCGCATGAGATCAAGAACCCGCTCACCCCGATTCAACTCTCAGCCCAACGGCTGAGAAAAAGATACCTGGAGAAGCTTCAAGAAGACGGCGCCGTCTTCGACGAATGCACCCGGACGATTGTCAAGCAGGTTGAAGAACTGAAGGCGATGGTCAATGAATTTTCTAACTTTGCTCGAATGCCGGCCTCTCAGCCCACCCCCAACCATCTCAACGAGATCGTCCAGGAGACCCTGGTCCTCTTCAGGGAAGCCCATAAAGATGTCCGTTTTGAGTTCATCCCCCAAGACCTTCCTATCTTAAATATCGACCGGGATCAGATCAAACGGGTGATGATCAATCTGATCAAGAACAGTCTTGCCGCGGTGGGAGAGGATGGCGAGATCAGGATCCAGACCAGTTACGATCCGAGACTGCAGACGGTACGCCTCGAGGTGAGTGACAACGGCTGTGGCATTCCCGATGAAGATAAAGGAAGGCTTTTCGAACCCTATTTCTCTACCAAAAAGAGCGGGACCGGGCTGGGCCTGGCCATTGTCAACGCCATCATCGCCGATCACAACGGATACATCCGGGTTCGAGATAACGAACCGAAAGGGACGTCGTTCCTCATCGAATTGCCTGTCCGTGTTTAAAAGACCGCAAAGCGCATGGCGCATAGCGTCAAGGGGCTCCCTTTACGGGAGAGGGCCTTGGGCGGAGTGGATCATTTATCATTGATTTAATTCACTCAATTCGCTAAAATTAATTAGGGTTTTGATTTGCAACTTGTTTTTCTTCTGCTCTTTGCGCGATGCGCCGTGCAGGTATTTTAAGAGATGGCTGAAAAACTGATCTGCCAGAACCGGAAGGCCTGGCATAACTATTTTATCGATGACAAGTACGAAGCCGGGATCTCCCTGCTGGGAACAGAGGTGAAGTCCCTCCGGGAGGGGAGGGCTAACCTCAGCGATAGCTATGGGAAGATCAAGAACGGGGAGGTCTTTCTCATCGATGCCCATATCAGCCCTTACAGCCATGGCAATCGATTGAATCACGATCCGCTCAGGCCGAGAAAGCTCCTCCTCCACAAAAGGGAGATCCGGCGCCTCATCGGAAAAGTCCAGGAGAAGGGATTTACGCTCATCCCCCTCCGCCTCTACTTTTCTGATGGAAAGGCCAAGGTGGAGTTGGGTTTGGCAAAGGGAAAGAAGCTCTTTGATAAGCGAGAGACGCTTAAACGAAAGACGATGGAAAGGGATATGGAAAGGGGGCGAAAAGGGTTCGACGGGGATCGTTGACGTCAGGGCTGCATGCCGAGGTCCCATTGGCTCGTTAAACAAATGGGGTTTAAACATAATCGCAGCCAACTACGATTATGCCCTGGCTGCCTAAGCGCGGCCAGCGTCCCTTCCGTTCTCTCCTGTAGGGCGGAATGTGGATGTCAGAAAAACAGGATAGTTCCTCTCCGACGCTTATAGGAGGGGAGCGAATCTTTATAAGCTAGTTCTTCCAGAATCCTGTCTGTGGGAGGTTGGGAGGACGAATTCAAAACACAGACTATGTATGTAGATGCTCTGGCCGAAGGTTCTCGGACGCGGGTTCGATTCCCGCCGCCTCCACCAATTATTAGAGCAAAAGCCCCAATAATCATGGGGCTTTGCCATTTTGTCAAAGACAAAAATACACTATCCAGATACTATCCACAAAGGAATTCACAAAGTATTTTACAGCGGTCTTTTTTTTTGCACTGACTTTAGCTTTAACCTAATCGGGGGGCATAAATCTTAAACTTTCATTGTCGAGGAGGTTACCAGATGTCTTCAGCCCGAATATTTGGCGGAAGATGGGAAGTAGTTACGCCTTTAGATGAGGGTGGGCAGTCTTATGTATATAAAGTTAGAGATCGTAATGGAGAGTTTACCGAGGAACTCATCCTAAAGAGGCTTAAAAACCTTAAACGATTGGATCGATTCGAGCGCGAAATAAAGTCTTGCCAACAACTGTCACACTCAGGAATAGCACCAATACTTGCCTACTCATTTGACGATCCCCCATTCTTTGTCACTAAGTTTTACGAAGGTGGACCATTAACAACTCATGCTCCATTTCCTCCGATCCAGGCCCTCGACCTTTTCATTCAACTCTGTAATATAGTCTCCTATGCACACAAAAAAGGCGTAATTCACAGAGACCTAAAACCTGATAATATCGTCCTTAATCGGGATAGATCTCCTGTAATCATTGACTTTGGGTTATGTTATCTACAAGAGGAAGATCAAAGGATCACGGCTACAATGGAACAGGTTGGTTCTCGATTCTACATTGCCCCAGAGCTTGAACAGGGACATTTAGAGAAAGTGACATATAGAGTTGATTCTTATGCCTTGGGGAAGATACTCTATTTCCTTCTCGCAGGAAGAAATATTGCCAGAGAGGCCTTTCGCGGAGATAATGATCTCACAAAAGTATGCAACAATGAGCAGCTCAATTATGTTTCAGACCGTATCTTAGCTTATGCTGTCGTAGAGAATCCAGATGATCGGAAATCGGTTGCCGAATTGGGGAGAGAAGCGAGAGACGTGAGACGATTGATTATTGAACATTATTATCCAGGCACAGAGGGATCATTATGTCGTTTTTGTGGTGAGGGGCATTATGGAAAGTTTACTAAGTCAACGATCAGACTTAGAGAGCCAGGAATAGAGCATTCTGTGGACTTTTATGTTCTCGTTTGTGACAAGTGCAGAAACGTTGAATGGTTTCGTTTCCCAGAGGGTCGTTAGATTATTCTTAGCGCCTCGTCATTTCTTTCTCAACACTTCTTTAAGCCCTTCAGTATTCATTTTTGCGTATCGCTTCGTCATAGCTGATCTGGTATGACCCAGGAACTCTTGAACCCGATCCATTCCTACTCTGTTCACCGCCTCAGTCGCCGAGGAATGACGAGTTCCTTGGTAGAAAGAAATTTTTATACCCATCTCTGAAGTAATCCTGTTCCAAAGTTTCCTCGCATATGATTCTGAGTATGGTCGCCCGTTTCTTTGAAACACAAAAGGGCATTGTATCGACTCTCCATTTGGGCCTCTCATAATAAATGGAGGGATTTTTTGTATAGCCTCTTTTACTTCATTGTCAAGAGGGAGGATTTTGATCCTTTTGGATTTCGTTGTTTCTCTTAATTCATTAAGAGAAAA
>JACAEX010000068.1 GCA_013388635.1 Syntrophaceae bacterium
CTTTTAGTGACCGAACTAGTATGGAACGAATCCTCTTTTCGGTCTTTACGCACGAGAACCTTAAACAACGAACAGCTACCCCATTTCCTTTGCTGACACAAAATAATTGACATTACCATATTGGGCCATATGAGGAAAAAGTCTTTGCGTTGACTCCTATAGGGGTTATTATTGCTACTCCAGATGGCAAGCTTACCCAGATTAAAGAAGCACCCCAAAATCCTATCCAAAGTATAGGAGCAAAGGAACATCTACTAAAAAATTTGGATACCCTACAAAAATTCTCGGAAGACGGCAAAGGATTTGAGCAAATAAGAAAAAAGGGTGAAGAATTTTTAAGAAAAAAGAAACTCCTATGTCAATAATAAAATGCCCCTTCTATTCCGATGGAATATGCAGAATTAGAAGAGCGTGGAGGGATTGTAAAGGGCGATACAATCTTCTAAATATTTTTCATAATCCACGAGGCGGTTGCGGTGATTTTGGAAATGATGCAGAATGGAAAAATGAAGACAAAGATGAATATCGATGCGAAACTTGCCATAGAAGGATATCACAGGAAGAATACGAGGAATTTAATGGTTTATGCAGATGGTGTAGGGGGGCTCCGACGCAAAAAGGATTTCCTTCTCCACCTGGATTCCCTAAACCTTCTTAAAACAAATGAAAGGCCTGGGGACTAAGTTCAAAGTGGGAGGATAACGACGGGGGAGAGATGTAACACTATGCAGAAGCGGGTCTACATTGAAACTTATGGTTGTCAGATGAATGAGCATGACTCGGAGAGGATCCTTCATCTCTTGGAGCGTGTCCACTACCTCGAAACGGAAAACCCTAAAGAGGCTGATCTCATCCTTATCAATACCTGCAGTGTTCGAGAGAAACCCGAACACAAGGTCTATAGTGCGCTGGGAAGATTTAAGAGAATGAAAGAGGAAAGGGGGACGATCATCGGAGTGGCTGGGTGCGTTGCCCAGCAGGAAGGGGACAGACTCTTAGATCGGATTCCTTATCTCGACATAGTGATTGGAACCCATGCGATTCCCAAGCTTCCCCAATTAGTAGAAAAAATAGAAGTTACAGGAGAAAGGGTTTGTGAAACAGGGTTCGATCAAAATGGGGGATATTTGAAGGCTGTTCTTCCACAAAAGCCTTTGGCGAAGGTGAAGTCCTATGTCACCATTATGCAAGGTTGTGACCATTTCTGTTCCTATTGTATCGTTCCATATGTGAGAGGAAGTGAGAAAAGCCGACCAAGTTCAGAGATCATTGAAGAGGTGAAGCATCTGGCCGGAATGGGAGTAAGGGAGATTTGCCTCCTCGGACAGAATGTGAATGGTTATGGGAGAGGATCAGAGAAAGAGCTGAGTTTTCCAGAGCTCCTCCAACGCATCAATGAGATAGATGGGATAGAAAGGATTCGTTTTACTACCTCTCACCCAAAGGATTTATCAGAAGAACTGATCCATTCCTTTTCAAGGCTAAAGAAACTCTGTGAGCATATCCACCTGCCTTTTCAATCCGGTTCAGATAGAATTTTAAAAGCCATGCATCGGGGATATACAAAAGAGTCTTATCTTGAAAAGATAAAGCGCCTGAAAGAAGCATGCCCCTCGATTGCTTTGACGGCTGATGCGATTGTGGGATTTCCAGGTGAGGAAGAGGAGGATTTTAACGAAACCCTCGACTTGATGAAGAGAGTCCAATTCGATGACCTCTTCTCGTTTAAATATTCGCCAAGAAGAGGGACCAGTGCTGCCCAGTTTCCGGATAAGGTTGAAGAGAAGGTGAAACAGGATCGACTTTTGATCCTTCAGGAATTACAGAAAAGGATCACTCTTCAAAAAAACCAGGCGTTGGAAGGCCGCGTAGAAGAGGTGCTGGTCGAAGGTCGGAGCAAACAGAACGCTCAAGAGGTGACCGGCAGAACACGGTCGAACAAGATCGTCAATTTCGAAGGGGACATAAGGCTGATTGGAAAGCTGGTTCCGATTCGAATCGTAAAGGGGTATGCCCATTCCCTCCGCGGTGAGATCGTTAGTGTCACCATCAGGGATGGTGGAAACCCCTCGCCTTGAGGCGAAGCGAAAATAGGCGAAATGTGAACGAAGTGAAGATGAGCCAAATACGAGAACGAACCCGACCATTCCATCATACCCGCGAAGGCGGGTATCCATGAGGTTGTTTGCACCTATGGTTCCTTGCTTTCGCAAGGACAAGCCTGGATTCCCGTTTTCACGGGAATGACGAATAGGAACTTAGGACTCGAGTCGACTTGAAGTCGACATGTCTTAGGGACTCCTCGCCTTCAAGGTGAGGGAGGATTCGGTTCGGAGTTTCGTACTAATTTCAGAATGGTTTTAGATCCCATTAATATCCTCCTCATCACTCCGAGCTAATAACTCCGAACTCATAACTACTTAAAGCGAATTGGAAATTCGGTTTAAGTATGTTTCATCACGATGCTGGAGATGATGTTGGCCGCCTCGTCCCCGCGGTCAGCGGCATTGCTGAGGTGACGGTAGATCTCCCGCATCTTGAGCATATAGATCGTATCCGTGCCTTTAAAGAGATCGGCCAGGGCTAAGTGGTAGGCCTTCTCCATCTCATTCTCATAGGATTTTGCCTTGACCGCATGCTCTGAGGCGATCCTCGGGTAGTCCTTGAGAATCTTTACCGCATCGTTCAATTCCCTGGCTGCCTTCCGAAGGATATTGACCATATCCTTGATATGCTGGTCTCCCTTCACTCCGTAAACTTCCATTTCGTCGACCGTGGTATTGGCGTAATCCAGGACATCGTCGATCGCTCTCGAGAGGGCATAGATGTCCTCGCGGTCGAGGGGGGTGATAAAGGTCTTATCCAGTTCTTCAACCAGGATCCGCCTCAACTCGTCGGCCTCTCGTTCGATATTCCGGACAAGGTTGGCATTCTCTTTGGTCCCGTTCTCTGCAAAGTTCCAGAGCGCCTCCAGGCCTTCGAGCGACTTTAAGGACTGGCGGGCAAGCAATTCGAAAAAACGGCTTTCTCTACCGGAAAAGGGCTTTTTGTTTTTAAAGATATTCCAGACCACGGCCTTTCTCCTTTCCCATCAGAAATCGGGATGAATGATGCGAATCAGAAAGAAACTTAACGCGGCCATCGCCGCGGCGGCTGGGATGGTGATCAACCATGCAGCCACCATATTCTTAGCAACCCCCCAACGGACCGCCGAGATCCTCTGCCCAGCACCAACCCCCATGATGCTCGACGAGACCACATGCGTGGTCGAGACCGGACCTCCCAACAGAGCAGCCCCTAAGATCACGGCTGCGGAGGAGGTCTGAGCACAGAAGGCGTGCACCGACCTGAGGCGGTATATTCTTGACCCCATGGTCCGGATAATGCGCCATCCTCCGCTGGCCGCCCCCAGAGCAATGGCTGCGGCACAACTCGCCACCACCCAGAAGGGAACGTGAAACGTCGGCGAGAGACCGAGGATGACCAGAGACATCGTGATCAGCCCCATCGATTTCTGAGCATCGTTTGCGCCGTGGCTAAGGGAGAGGGCGACGGACGAAAGGATCTGCATCCGGTTGAAAAAGTATTTTGCACTTGGAGGGGCGTCCTGCGCGAGGCGAGCGGTTGCTTTAAAAAATAGCGTTCCAAAGACGAACCCCAGGAGGGGAGAGAGAATCAAAGAGAGGAGCACATAGCAAAGCCCTCTCCATAATATTTTGTCAGGCCCATAGGCTACCCATACCGCCCCCACCATCCCTCCTACTAAGGCGTGGGATGAACTGGAAGGAAGTCCCCAGAACCATGTGATCAGGTTCCAGAGGATGGCGCCGACGAGCGCAGCGATGACCAGGCTGATGGAGAGAGAGAGGCTCCTCTGATCAAAGGAAGAGGGGTTGACGATATTCTCTCCGATGGTTTGAGCCACAGCCGTACCAAAAATAAGGGGACCTATAAATTCGCACACCGCTGCCATCAAGAGGGCTCTCCGCGGGGAGAGAACTCCTGTGGTGATGATCGTCGCAACGACATTGGCGGCATCATGGAAGCCGTTGGAGTAGTCGAAGAAGAGGGCGAGCAGAACAACGATAATGGCAAAGAATAGGATCGAGCCTTCGATGGCAACCCTCCTGTGCCCCGGACTTAGAAATCCGAATCTACTCAAAACGATAAACAAAAAGCCAGGAAGTTCACTACCTATATGGACACGGTATAGTGAAATCGAAGCTGTTTGTCAACACTTTTTGGTTTTCGTCGCGGATCCCTTTTCAATTTCCTCCATGACTGCCCGGACCAGGCTTTCCACATCTAACCCTTGCATCCGGTATAGCTCCTCGGGCTTTCCAGAACCACCGTAGCGGGTGATCCCGATCTTCCGAAAACGGACGCAGACGCCGTGCTCGGCTATGACATTGGCAATGAGGCTTCCCAGGCCGGTTTGGACATGATGATCTTCGTAGGTGATCACGGCTCCTGTTTCAGCCGCCCTGAGGATCGCTTCCGTGTCCAGGTCGCTCAAACAGGAGATGTTCAGGACCAGCACGTCGACCCCCTTTTCCCGTAACTTCTGCCAGGCCTGGATGGCTCGATGGACCATGCCTCCATTGGTGAGGATCGCTCCGTCTTTTCCGTTTCGAATCACATTTGCCTTCCCGTACTCAAACTGATAAGGGCTTCCAAAGAGAGGCGACCCTTGCTCGGTGAGAAGGATCGGCGTAGGAGAGCGGCCCATCGCTACAAGAAAATTTCCTGGCGTTTTGGCCACATATCGGATGACACGGTCAGTCTGATTCGGGTCAGCGGGCACGATGATCTTATAGCCGAAGAGATTTCGCATCACTCCTGCAAAATCGATGCACTGGTGGGTATTTCCATCCTCGCCCACATCGAGGCCGTTGTGGGTGCAGACGAGTTTCAGGTTCGTCTGATTGATATCATTGAGGCGGTGTTGGTTATAGGTCTCGTCCACACCGAAGACTCCAAACTCAGCGAAGAAGGAGAGGAGGTTGACCGTGGAGATGGCGCCTGCGATGGTTGCCGTATTATGCTCCTGGATTCCTCCCTGAAAAAAATTGTTCGGGAACTGTTTAGCAAAGGATAGGGTCTTTGTGGACGGAGCCAGATCGCAATCGAAGACCGCTATCGGCAGAAACCCATCCTCCCTTACGTTGGCCTTGGCAAGATCGACCAGGGCGTTCCCAAAGGCGGTTCGATTGTCCAGCCTCTGATCCTTTTCATAATCTCTCGGAGTTCCGGAATGGATGGATGGGATCTCAGCGGGGTACTCCCTTGGAGGAAATGGGCATCCCCCTGATTCTCGAAGTTGACGATATCGGTCCAGATCATCCTCCACTCTTAATTCCTGAACAGCCTTCTTATACTCATCGAGGGTGAGGGCCCTCCCATGGTACTCCTCATTCCCTTCCATGAAGGAGACCCCCTTTCCCATGACGGTGTGAGCAATGATTGCCGTGGGGCGGCCAGAGAGGAGGGCCTGCCGGAGTGCGCTGTAGATCTCCTGGAATTGATGGCCGTCGACCTCGATCACCTGCCATCCATCGGACTCGAAATTCCTTCCGACGTTCTGGGGCATGATCTCCGAGGTGACACCGCTGATCTGCCTGCGGTTGTAATCGATGATCACCGTCAGTTTATCGAGGCCGTACTTAAAAGCGAACCGACGGGCCTCGGAGATCTGTCCCTTCTGCTGTTCTCCGCAACCCATGGCCACGAAGACATGAAAGTCCCTTTTCAATACCTTTGCCGCCAGAGCGAATCCACATCCCGCTGACAATCCCTGTCCAAGATTTCCGGTGTTCCACTCCACGCCGGGAACCGCCCTCTCCACATGGCCTTCAAAGGCCGAGCCTGCTTTTCTGAAGTTGACGATCGCCGCCTCGATCGGAAAGAAACCGGTTCTCCCAAGGGCTGCATAAACCCCTGGGGAGGTATGCCCATGGCTGATGACAATCCGATCCCGGTTCGGGTCAGAAGGCGACTCTGGATGGACATTGGCATAGGAATAGAGAACCAGGTAGATGTCGATCGAAGACATAGATCCCCCGGGGTGTCCTGATCCGGCCAGGGTCGTCATCTTCAGGATGTCACCTCTCGCAAGCCTGGCCAGATCCTCCAATCTCTTCAGAGACGTCTCATCCAATTTTTCAGGACGGAATCGATTTGCGCTCATCCTCTTACCTCCCAACGGATCGATGCGGGTTCATCGCATTATAATACGAATGGAGTGGATTGCAAGCCACTTTCGGGATATGTTTCTCTCGTCAGAGGCCCTTTAAGTCTAAAACGACTCTTCCTTGAAAATTGGCCGCTGATATGGTAAACCCCGTCAGAGAAATGGAGGCCCTCCATGAGCAGGCAATTGACCATAGCCATTGATGGTCCTTCGGGTGCTGGAAAGAGCACGGTGGCGAGGTCCTTAGCAGCGCGTCTCGGATACATTTATATCGATACGGGAGCGATGTACCGGGCCGTGGCGTTAAAGGCCAGAGAGAGGGCCATCGCACCGGGTGACGAAGATAGGCTTGCCCGGTTGGCGTCGGAGATCTCGATCTCTTTCGTCTCAAAAGGAGAGGAGATCCGTGTCTTCTGTGAAGGAGAGGATGTGACCGAAGCGATCCGGCTGCCCGAGATCAGTCGCCTTGCCTCAGAGATATCAAAAGAAAGGGGGGTGAGGGAGGCCTTGGTGCAGAAACAGAGGGAGATGGGCAGCAAAGGGAGGGTCGTACTGGAGGGGAGAGACATCGGGACGGTCGTCTTTCCCAATGCCGATGTTAAATTCTATCTCGACGCCGACATAGAGGAGAGAGGGAGAAGGAGATTCAACGAACTGGTCCAGAAAGGAGTCCAGGTCGATTTTGAGGAGACCCTGCAGGAGGTGAAGCAGAGAGACCGTGAGGATATGGCCAGGGTTCATTCTCCGCTGAGGAAGGCCGAGGATGCTGTGGTTATCGATTCCACCTCTCTCTCCGTTGAAGAGGTGGTTGAGGAGATGGCTCGCATCGTTGAAGAGAGGATGAAGGGTTTCGATTTAGGAGTGACGAATTGATTTTACAGACACGTTGTTTGGGATAATGGGATGAAGCTCCTGGTGGCAAAATCGGCCGGTTTCTGTTTCGGGGTGAAGCGGGCAATGGATATGGCCCTTGAGGCTGCTAAGAAGGGAGCCCAGGATCTCTACACCTTAGGCCCCCTCATCCATAATCCTCAGGCCGTCCAATTTCTTGAAGAGTTAGGGGTAAAGCCAAAAAATCGGATCCGGGATATCCCGATGGGTAGGGTGATCTTCCGATCGCATGGGGTTTCTTCAAACGATCTGAGGGAGGCGAAAGAGAGGGGGCTCAAGATCATCGATGCCACTTGTCCAATTGTGAAACGGGCCCAACTCTTTGCTAAATTCCTTAGCCGGTACGGGTATTCCGTGTTGATCGTTGGGGATGCCTACCATCCCGAGGTGGAGGCCATCCGTAGCTATATCAGGGATAGGGTGGAGGTGGTGGAAGATGCGGAGGTCGTCCAGCGGCTCGGTCCTTGGGAGAAGCTGGGAATCGTTGCCCAGACCACCCAGTCTTTCGATCTTTTCAAGGAGGTCGTGGCCGCCAGCCTGGAGAGGGCAAAGGAGGTGAGGGTCTTTAATACGGTCTGTCATGCTACCGTGATGCGCCAGAAGGAGGCAGTGGAGATGGCGAAGAAGGCAGACTGTATGATCGTCGTCGGCGGCCACAACAGCGGGAACACGCAAAGGCTGGCGGCTATCTGCAGGAAGGTCCAGCCGCATACCTATCACATTGAAACCGCAAAGGAGCTCCATTCGAGGTGGTTGGTCGGGAGGGAAAAGATCGGGCTGACTGCCGGGGCCTCCACTCCTCTCTGGATCATCAAAGAGGTGGAAGAGAAGATCAAACGTCTCAGCTGCCCCAGGAAATAAACAATTTGTAATTTTCAGAATAGTGTGATATAAGTGTGAGCGGAGGGTCGGGAAAAGACCCGGCGCCCCGGTTTTGGGGGGCGGGCTTTAGATCGTGGAAAAAGGGGGTTTCTTGAATGGAGAAGGAAGAATTGACACCTGAAGGGGAAGGAGCGGTGGAGACCTCTGCCAGCGCGGAGGGCCGTGAGAAGGAGGTCAGGGTCCTTCCTCGGAGGGATGACTCCGAAGACTTTCAATCGCTCTACGAGGAGAGTCTGAAGACCTTGGAAGAGGGTCAGATCATCAAGGGGACGGTGATTGAGATCGCACCGGATCATGTGACCGTGGACGTGGGATACAAGTGCGAGGGGCAGATTCCGATTCAAGAGTTTATCAAAAGAGACAAGAAGGTCGATGTGAAGATCGGGGATCGGATCGACGTGTTCCTCGAAAAGAAAGAGAGTGAGGAAGGGTTGCTCATCCTTTCGAAGGAGAAGGCGGACAGGGCAAAGACATGGAGGGAGGTCAGCAGATCCTGCAGGGAGGGTGAGGTGATCGAGGGCGGAATCGTCGGCAAGGTGAAAGGAGGGCTCTCTGTCGACGTCGGAGGAATTCTGGCCTTTTTGCCAGGGTCTCAAATCGATCTAAAGCCGGTTCGGAATCTGGATGCCTTGATCGGCCAACGGATGAGATTTAAGGTGATCAAATTCAACCGAAAGCGGAACAATATCGTGCTTTCGAGGCGGATCCTCCTTGAGGAGGAACGTAAGGTCTTGAGGCAGCAAACCCTTGAGACGATTCAGGAGGGGGCGACGATGGAGGGGACGGTGAAGAGCCTCACCGACTATGGGGCTTTCATCGACCTGGGCGGACTGGATGGCCTTCTCCATATTACTGATATCTCATGGGGAAGGATTGGTCACCCCTCGGAGAAGCTATCTGTGGGCGATCGGGTCAAAGTGAAGGTCCTCCATTTCGATAGAGAGAAGGAGAAGGTTTCGTTGGGATTGAAGCAGGTTACGCCGGATCCGTGGGATTCCGTGGCGGTGAAATATCCGGTGGGTTGCCGGGTGAAAGGAAAGGCTGTCAACATAACCGATTACGGCGTCTTCGTCGAACTGGAAGAGGGTGTCGAAGGACTGGTCCACATCTCGGAGTTGAGCTGGAGCAAGAAGATGAAGCATCCTTCCAAGATCGTCCAGATAGGCGATCAGGTGGAGGTCATGGTGCTCGATTGTGATCCGGTGAAGCGCCGCATTTCGCTTGGGATGAAGCAGATTGAACCCAATCCTTGGAGCCTGATCGAACAGAAATATCCGGTGGGCAGCAAGGTCGTGGGAAGGGTGAAGACCATTACCGATTTTGGCATCTTCATCGGTTTTGAGGAAGGTGTGGATGGGCTGGTTCACGTTTCAGAGATGTCCTGGACAAAGAAGATCAAGCATCCCAGCGAACTTTACAAAAAGGGTCAACAGGTTGAAGCCGTGGTCTTAAGTGTCGATCCGAAGAATGAACGCTTCTCGTTGGGCATTAAGCAGCTGACCCCTGACCCCTGGAAGGAGGTCGCACGGCGATATCGGAAAGGAGAGGTGGTTACGGGCAAGATCACCAACCTGACCGATTTTGGGGCCTTTCTCGAATTGGAGGAAGGGATTGAAGGATTGGTTCACGTCTCCGAGATCAGCCGGGAGAAGGTGGAGAAGCCATCGGATGTGTTGAAGGTGGGAGAGACGGTTTCCGCAGTGGTCCTTCACGTCGATCCGATGGAACGGAGGATCGGCCTCAGCATCAAAGGATTGAAAGAGAAGACGGAGAAGGCGGACGTCGAAAAATATATGTCAAACCAGGGATCTGCTTCCCCCACACTCGGAGCGCTCATCCAGGAGGAGATGGAGCGCCGGGGCGGCGGATTGCCTCCCAAGAAGGAAGAAGGTTAGCTTGGCTGAGGTCGAGTGGCAAAATTCAAATTCCCAATGATATTCATAATGACTCTGAAATTGATTTTTCCCGCTTAAACCTTCTTTACATAGATATCCTTCACCACGTCGCTGTCCAAGGCAAGAGAGGTCTCTCCGACCTGCAACACATAGGACGGGTTCTTTTGGTGCATCCGGACGATACTTCCCGGCACGACCCCGAGGGCGCTCAGACGGTCGAGCCTCTGATGGGACTTGGGCGCGATGAAGACGATTCGGCCCTTCTCACCCAATCCTAACTCCTCTAAGGGGATGACGAGAGGTTTCACGTCCTTCCTGAATCTGGCACAGCATTCGCCTCTCGGAATCGGTTTTCCATGGATGCAGGTGGGCGGATGGCCAAGAAAGGTGCAGACGTTCTCGGTAACCCCTGGACTCAGGATGTGTTCGAATTTACATGCCTCCTCCTCCACCTCTTCTTCCGACATCTCAAATAGTTCTGAGAGAAGCCTCTCCGTCAGACGGTGACGGCGGATCAGCTCCCTGGCCTTCTCCTCCCCGCGTTCTTTCAGGACCATTCGATTCCCTTCCATCTCGAAAAGGCCGTCCCTGACCATCAGACGGAGGATGAACCTGGCTTCGGTATCCTGAGCCATCTCCAGAAGGCGATCGAGATCAGAGACGCCCTCTTCCCTCAATGTCCAGATCAGTTCAAGAAGCTCATCGATCCTGTCCTCTTCAATCTCACCCGCTCTTCCCCACATCCTCCGATGACGACCTCTCTTCATCTCAGGTTCTTTTTCCATCGCTCACTCCTTTAAAAAGCCATTTCCAATTGGGTTTGGCCTTTCTTCTCCATAGAGATTTCAAAAGGTCCAAAGTGGCGGACCGCTCCTTGAAGGTATATCCGCAGTTAGGGCAGCAGAGGAGACCGCAATTTTTTGAAAAGGGGCATCCCGAAGTACATTTCATTTCCTCCTCAAGAAATTCCTTACCACAGAGGGGGCATCTTTGGAAATCAGATTTGGCCATGGTTAACCCCTCGGTGCTCTCGGATTTTCTTCATATTCCTATCCATTTCAATATGAAGTTTAATAGCCCTCCTACACCGAAGGCAATGGGAAAGATCACGGCCGTCAGCCAGAGGGCCTTCTTTAACCCCCTCTCCTTGATCATCATAAAGAACTGGGCGATGCATGGAATGAAGAGGGTGATGGTCACCAAGCTCACCAGAATTTGATGGGGGTTGAGTTTCCCCTCTTTGGCCAGGACGAAAAGGCCAGCTGCTCCGTAATCCCTCCTCAGGAAGCCGATGATGAAGGCTTCAGTGACCTTCGCAGGAAGACCCAGAAAGTGGACCACGAGGGGGGTTGCGGCTTCTTCCAGAAACCGTAGGATTCCCGTGTGGTGGAGAGCAAAAAGGGCGAGGGTGCCAAGAATAAAGAGAGGCACAGCCTCCTTCAGGTACCACTCGATCCGGGCCAGGGTCTTGACCATTACGTTGGAGATCTGGGGAAATCTGATTGGAGGGATCTCCAGAATGAAGTCCGAAGCCTCCCCCGGGATGAGCCGGGCCGCCAGATATCCAACCAGGACAAGGATGGCGCAGATCAGACCGATCCAGGTGAAGAGGTAGGCCGCAGGAAGTCCTGCAAACATACCGAGGATGACTCCCAATTGGGCAGAACACGGGACGCCCAAGGCGAGGAGCAGGGTGACGATCGTTTTATCCTTCTCCGTCTCTAAGATTCGGGTCGTCATGGTGGCCATGGTGTCGCATCCAAGCCCCAAGACCATGGGCAGGACGGCCTTTCCGTTCAGTCCCATCTTTTTAAAGATACGATTGGTCATCACTGCAAGTCTGGGCAGATATCCAGAATCCTCCATCAGCCCAAAGATTAGAAAGAAGCAGCCCACGATCGGCAAGACGATGGCAATCGCGTAGGTGAGGGCCATCGTGATCACTCCGTAGGGTCCGATGAAAAGCTCCTGAAGCAGCGGAATCGGAATGACGCGGCGAAAGAGATCGGTGAGAGGTGGAAGAAGCCATCTTCCGAATAGGGTTTCCTCCAAGAACTTGACGCTGATCTGGGCGCCAAAGACTCCGACAAATTGGTAGGTGACCCAGAGGATGAAGAGCAGGATGGGAACCCCCCAGAAAGGGTGGGTCGATAGATTACCGAGAAATGCGGACAGGGTCTTGAACGAAGCTTCCCTCGGTTTCATCACTTCGGATAGAAGTTGATCCACCTTTCGGAGTCGGGCTTGATTGATCAAATATCCTATGGGATCCGCAAAGCCAGACTGAATCTCCTGCCTGATCTTTTCAATCTGGAGAATCTCCTCTTCTGGTAGATTTTGATGGAGCCATTCGTTGAGGCTCTCGTCGCCGGCGAGTAGGGTCAGCGCCAGAAATCTTTTGGAGAAGGAGGCCTCTGGTAAAAGTGGTTCGATCCGGGAGACTCCCATTTCGATCGCCTCCGGGTAGGTGATGGAGAGGGAAGAGGGAGGCTGGGTTTGAAGGTTGCCGGGGATCTTCTCCAGGCCCTTTCGCCTGGTGGCCACTGTCTTAAGAACCGGAGTCCCTAAGCGCTCTGACAAGATATGGGTTTCGATCTCAATTCCCCTGCTCCTGACCTCATCCCACATATTCAGAACCAGGAGGAAGGGAAGCCCCATCTCCAGCAGTTGAACAGAGACGAGCAGACCTCGACGGAGATTCTTTGCATCCACGATCTGAACCAGATACGATCCAGGTTCTTTGAGGAGAATGTCCCGGGTGACCTTCTCGTCCTCTGACATGGGGATGAGGGAATTGATCCCGGGGGTATCCAAGACATCGATCTTCCTTCCCTGAACGGACGTCGTCCCCGAAGCCACTTCCACGGTCGTCCCGGGGTAGTTTGATACCGTGACGTATCTGCCCGTCAGGTAGTTGAAGATGACCGATTTTCCCACATTGGGGTTTCCAATGAGGATCAGCTTTTTCCGGGAGGTGCCGGGCGTTTTCATCTCTCGTCCACGACAGGATTCCATGACCTAACCTTTTCGCGCGGAGTTTTTCTTCTTTGAACGACAATCGGCGCATTGGCCGTAGAGCTCCATCCGATGATGGGATATCTTAAACCGGTGACGTTCGGCAATCCCCTCCTGAAGGGCCTCCATGTCTTTGTCCTCAAATTCGATGATCTTCCCACACCCAAGACAGATCAGGTGATCGTGATGGCTCTTGTCTGAAACCGGTTCATATCGTGTCTCTCCATCAGCAAACTTTCTCTGGAGTGCGAGTCCGTGGCGAGTGAGGAGCTTCAGCGTTCGGTAAACCGTTGTGTACCCAATCTTGGGATCGACCTTCATCACCTGAGCGTAGATCTGAGCCAAGTTCTGATGGCCGTGGGAGTTGAAGAAGACATTGAGGATCTCTTCCCGCTGTCGGGTCGCCTTCAGCCGGCCTCGAGCAATCCAACTCTTAAATAGATCGGTTTCCATAAGATACCTTGTTTTTGAAATTGAAATCCAATTTCATTTTAAGACAATACCGCGTCCTTGTCAACCTTTCAAGAAGTTGATAAAATCTTAAAATGCGGTGCGAGCAGAATCGGTGTTTGTAGAAATTCCGAGAACCGCTCCGCTTCGGGAAAGGTCGATCGGTTCATAAATCGATATGGGCGCTGAGAAGCATCCGGAAGTGCAATTGTACGAGAAGATCATTACTCATAACGACTTTGACGGGATGGTGAGCGCATCCCTCTGCGCATGGGCCTTGAAGATCGAGCGGGTGCTCTTCACCGGCCCGCTGGCGATTACCAGGTCTCAGATCACCATTACCGAGAAGGACGTGGTCTGCGATCTGCCGTATCCCCTTCAATGCGGCCTCTGGTTCGATCATCATGAGGGAAATCTTCAGGAGCTGGAATACCGGAGGATCGATGCGAAGGCCATTCCTGGAAGATTCGACTTGAAACCGAGTTGCAGTCGTGTGGTCTATGAATACTTCTCGGATCGGACAGAACTTCCTTCCCGCTTTTTGAAAGCCGTGGAGGAGGCGGATATCATTGACAGTTTCTCTTATATCTCAATTGAGGAGTGGAGAAGGGAGACGCCTGGGAAGGTGATCGACCTGACCCTGAAGATCCGTTTTCCCTCACCCAAGGATCAGGCCTCCTATATGAGAAACCTTGTTCAGCAGATCAGGGAGCGTTCCCTCGAAGAGGTTTCGAGACTCGGGTTCGTCCAGCAACGTTTGAAACAGTATCGAGAGGAAGAAGGAGAGATGCTTCGCATCATTCGCGATTCCTCCTACTTCCTCGAACAGGATAAGCAGCGGGAGCTGGTGGTGATCGACCTCACGCCACACCGGCGGAGGCCTCATCTGATCAAGAATCTGGCCTTTCTCATCTATCCCGAGGCGCTGGGGGTGGTGGAGGTCTACAACCTGATGGATCAGGGGGTGAAGACGAATCACCTGGGTTTCTCCATGTCCCTTTCCATCAACGGAAACAGGCCGAATCAGGCGAAGAATATTGGAGAGATTATGAGAAGTCTCAACATCGGAGACGGTCACCCGGGAGCAGCGGCAGGTACGGTACGGTGCAGTTCAAAACAGGAGATGTTGAAGAAGAAAGAAGAGGTGTTGGGCCAGATCTTCAAGCTCTGGGCCTCGCCATAAAAAGACTCCTGATCCCACTTCATCGAGATTTCTCAGCTGGACTCGATGAAGGTGTCCCGGGTCTTGAGAGGTATTGACTCAGAGGGAGGGTGAGTAAGACCATCAGCGCGGTCGTCACAATCGTAACGGATAGGCCCAGGGAGTCGGTGAGCAGGCCGTAGAGCATCGGAGAGACAGCGCCGCAACCCAATGTGATCGCATAGTATAGCCCATAGCCCCGTGAACGCGCGGCCGGCGCGACGATTTCTGCTACGGTAGCGTAGAGCACAGAGGAGGTACCGTTCAGAACGATCCCCACGAATGGAAGCAAGATCCAGATCGTTGGCACCGAGGAGAAGTTCAGGGAAAGAATTCCAGCCGCAGTAAAGACCTCTGTCGCGATCACCATGGGGACGACCCCAAACCACTCGGCCAAAAGGCCACAGAACAATTTCCCAGTGGCTCCTCCGGCAAATAGGAGGGTGATGGCAAAACCAACCTGACCGGCTGAGATCCCTTTCTGTAAAAGGAGGAAGGGGAGAAAGGTGAGCATGGCCGTCCGGGTGGAGATGTCGATGATCCCGATGGTCAGGAGGGCTGAGAATCTCCTCCGGTTGCCGATCCCCCAGCCACTCACTTTCAGCTTGAGCCCCTCCCCGACTTGGGTCAGCGGCAGATGCTCTCTTCCTTCTCCTGCCAGGATCCAGAGCCCGGCCCCTCCGACCATGCCTGCGAGGGAAAGGGTGAGAACCGCCTCTCTCCACCCCCAGAGATTGATCAGTACGGTCAATAGAAAAGGTAGACATACCTTTCCCAAATCTCCGGAGAAGTTATAGGTGCCCATCGCTGCCCGACGTCTGGAGAATTCGAAGGCCTTGGAGAGAAGGGAGGAACTCAAACCATGCTGGCCGGCAGAGGTTCCCTTGGAGAAGATGAGGGAGAGAAGGATAGCGGGGAAGGTGGACACCCTGCTCAGGATCAGGAAGCCCGCGGTGAGGCCAAAGGTTCCAAGCCCGATCACAGTCAACTCCCCAATTTTTTCGGCCAGAAGACTCAGAGGAACCTGGAGGAGTCCCACCGATCCAGAGAAGACCCCTTTGAGCAGGCCCACCTGGCTGAAGGAGAGTCTTAGCTCCGCAGCGATGAAAGGGAGAAGGAGGTAGATGGAGTCCGTGAAGCCATCGTCGAGAAAATGGAAGGCGCTAAAGGAGAAGAGGGATCTCGCTTTTTTCCATCCGCCTCCGCCGGGTACAACGGGTTTCACCGGTGGGGGAAGGCGCAAATGGGCTTCGTCGAGATGGAACCCGTGACCCCTCGGCGGATGTCTCGCCGTAGCGATCTTTTGGCGAAGGCGGACTATAATGGTACCACGGGTCCTGCCCGTGGGGTTCCACTTTTTAGGGTTGTTCAACTCTTGTCTTCCCAGGGTTTTTCCCAGCGCACGGCAACGAACGCGCCTGTATCCAAACCTCGACCTTGCCCTTCACGTTCAAGCTCATGTGCGTGGTCAGGATCGTCATCCTTTTGAAAATGTATCGCCGTTCGGATCACGCCAGGCGGAGCTGCCAGCGATCGCAATTCGTCCGGGGATCGAAAGATTGCCCTCTTGAAGAGGGAGTGGCCCTTCTCTGCCGCAGCCTTTCTGCGCCTGGCCCATGCGCTGAGGCTGTTCAGGGTTGCCACGACGATCCATCCCCCTTTTCTGGTCACACGAAACAGTTCGCTCACCGCTGCCTTGGCATCTCCGACGAACTCCAGTGCGGTTACCGAGACGACCTTATCAAAGGTTGAGTCTTGAAAAGGGAGATTTACCATGTCGGCCAGAACAGGTTGAAAAGGATATCCCTTGGTCTTCTCTGCTGCCCGCCTGAGCATGGGGAGAGATATATCGAGTCCGACCAAATGCGACCCGCGAGAGAGGAGATCGAGGGTGAAGAGACCTGTGCCACAGCCGGCGTCGAGGATGGTCTCCTGAGGAGCGGGTTTCAATAGATCGAGGATTAGCTCGCTCTCATACTTTTTCACAAGCGCACCAATGGGCGTGGTGAACCATTGGTCATACCTCTCGGGCCAATCGTCGAAAAGTTTGTTCTCCTTAGACATAACGGAATTATTCATAACACTAATGGTTGATGGAGAAAAGTCTGATCCTCGACTGGAGAGAAGTGGAAGAATGGTGAATACGGAACCCAAGGGCTTTTGTAAAAATCAATTTCATCTCAATCACTTACTATCATCTATCCACAGGATCTGTTGATTCCCTGTTGAATTCTACCCTTTGAGGCTTGATACTGGCTTATCCGACGGTTTTGCCTAAAGAATAGGCATGCATAAGTCCCTAAAAATAAAAAATATTCTTTTGTTTTTCGTCTACTGTTCACCACTCTGCCCGAACCTCTGTCTAAGGATCTCCAATGCCTCTTCCCGCGTCCTGATCTCACCCTCAACCTGCTTTTCACGGATGAAACTTAGGATCTGGCCAACCCTCGGTCCGGATCGATAACCCAAGGCCATCACATCATGGCCCGTGATCAATGGAGGAGGATGGACGAGGTCTTTTTCTTCAAAGAGATCGAGGACTCGAAGGCAGTGATTTTCTACCACCTCATCTATCTGAATGGAGAGGACGCCGCGGCTGGCCTCCTTATCGGCCAGTGTGAGGACGACGAGCAAAGGGCTTTCGTTTGAGATCTGATTGACCAGTCGTTTGAGGGCTGTCTCCTTGGTCTCTCGGGATAGGTTTAGGATCCTCATGTGGTTCTCGATCAGGCGGAGAACCTTCCGCATCATCGAGTTGGAGAACCTTAACCTTTCCATGATCTGTTCCGCTTTTTGAGATGAGCGGGCCTCGTGATAATAGAAATGGACCCTTCCTTTCTCATCCTTTGAATAGGAGTCCTGCTTTCCGATGTCGTGGAAAAGGCTGGCATAATAGAGAGAGAGCCGATCGTCATCGGAAAGAGACAGCCTCCTCCCATTCTGAACGATCCAATCCATGGCCCACGATATCTTTTCGATGGTAAGGAAGGTGTGAGAGAGGACGTCGAGGTGATGGTGTTCGTTCTGGCCGAGGTTTTCCAAGCCCTTTAACTCAGGCATGAGGACAAAAAGCAAGCCCAATTCATAAAGGGCTCTTATTCCAGCCCCTGGACGCCGGGAGAGGAGGATCTGGTCCAGCTCCATCCTGATTCGTTCTCCAGGTAGGTCCTGAATCTTCTCCTTTTTCTGGCAGATCTCTTCCTTCAATTCCAAATCTATGAGGAGACCGTCGAGGGTGCAGAGGTAACGGATCGCCCGTAGCATGCGAAGGGGGTCGCGATCAATCGATTGTTCTGAGACGGTGCGAATTACTCTCTTATCGATATCCTCCAGGGCCCCTTCAACCGAATGGAACGTCTCATCCCGGAGGGAGAAGGCAGTAGCGTTGAGCGTAAAGTCCCTCCTCTCAAGATCCTCCTCCACTGTTTTTTCCTTGAAGAGTGTGAGATCGATCGATATCTCCTCTTTGATCGCTCGGTAGGCGACAGTTCCCATCTCCTCTTTTCCGATCTTGAAGAAATGGAGATGAAAGGTATCCTCGATGACATGGGTGAAAGAGGCGTGTTCCTCGGGCAAGGCGAGGTCATAATCTCTGCTTTCGAGCCCGAAGAAGAGATCACGGATATATCCACCGACTAAGAAGAGAGGGACCCCCATCTCTTTGGCCAGGCTCGACAGTTTCGAGAGGAACGGATCGCTGAGAATTTCTCTTTTTAACTCCTTTTGATCCATCTGTAGTCCCTTACTCCTCCGTGGAAACTTCCCAGGATCGGGCGGGGATGTTCCCGCCCGATGGCAGCCTTTCTCCACGCTTCAGTGACGCACTTATAATCTTTGAAATTGATAATGCTTGTTTTTTATGATAACTTATTCCTTAGGAAATAGTCCACCCAGTGGAATTTTGTCAACCAAATCTCCTCTGCGTTGAGCGCTCTGTCTGATGCGGGGACTGGAAATGGATAAGACCATACGGGAGGAATTGGAAGAGCGAGAGAAGCTGACGCTCTCCCCTTTTGCGACACTGAGTTCCAGGACCAGGGGACGTCAGGTTCACGAGGAGGAGTGTCCGCTCAGGCCAGCTTTTCAACACGACCGGGATCGAATCATTCACTCGAAATCCTTCAGAAGGTTGAAACACAAGACCCAGGTCTTTCTCGTCCCTGCTGGCGATCACTACCGAACGCGATTGACACATACCCTTGAGGTTTCTCAGATTGCGCGAACCATTTCCAAAGCCCTCAGCCTCAATGAAGATCTGACAGAGGCGATTGCATTGGGGCACGACCTGGGTCATACCCCCTTTGGACATGCAGGGGAGGAGACCCTCAATGAGATTGTGCCGGGCGGATTTAACCATGCCGATCAGAGCTTGAGGGTGGTGGACCTTCTGGAGAAGGACGGAAAAGGGTTGAACCTCACTTTTGAGGTGAGGGAGGGCATCTTAAAACATACCAAAGGGAAGGGAGAGATCCTCTGCAAGGATCCTTCTGAGATGGCCTCCACGCTCGAGGGACAGGTCGTTCGCATTGCGGATATCATCGCCTATGTCAACCACGATATCGATGATGCGATCCGGGGAGGGGTGATCTCTCAGTCCGACATTCCGAAGCGCTGCCTTGAATGCCTGGGAGAGACCCATTCCAAGAGGATCAACACAATGGTGAGGGGCGTGGTATGGGAGACTCTTCGACTGGGAGGTGAGAGGCTTTCCATCCCGGAAGACATCCTTTCAGCGATCTGGGAGCTCAGAGAGTTTTTGTGGGACAGGGTTTACGAGAATGAAACGGTCCATGCCGACTTCCACAAAGCAGCCAAGATTTTAAGGGAGGTCTACGAATATCTGATGAACCATCCGGACTATTTTCTGGAGTTGGCTGGGAACGGTTCTCTCTACGACTCACTGGAGCGTTGTGTTTGCGACTTTCTGGCCGGTATGACGGACCGCTATGCCTTCAATTTGTATGAAAAACTTTTTTTACCCATGCCATGGACGGTCCTGTGAGATCAGGATGAAAGGCCCCGGAAGGGTTGACATTCTAAACCCCTTGTGCTAAAAGTTCTTAAGACCTCTGAAAAAGTCCAGAAGTCCGGGAGAAAGTTCAGACTGTCTCTCCAAACCCTCTTCTTACCTGTTGACCGGGCCTGGCAGGCCTCCTTCGGGCATCCAAAGAGGAGATGAGAGTGGCAAAAGAGATCCTAATCGCCGAGTCAAATAAGGCCGATCAGGGAGAGTTCAAAAAGATCTTCGAAGCCACTGAGTATAACCTCGTCTTTTCCGAAAACGGAGAGCAGGCCCTCCTTCGTCTGAAACTCTTCAAACCCGATATCATCATTGCGGAGCCGCGAGGAAAAGAGAGAGGCGGCCTCGATGTTTGCAAGGCGGTGAAGAGCAGCCCAGAGTTCAGGGATATTCCGGTTATTCTTCTCACAGATATCTATGAAGAGCTCTCAGAAGGCGAACGCCTCAGTGCAGACGGCATTATTACCAGACCCCTTCGTGAGGATGAAATCCTGAACATGGTGGACCGGCTGATTGGGGAAAAGGCCAGGGGAGCGGGAAGGGATCGGAAGTCGATGGATGGAAAGGGAGAGGCCCCTTCCTTTAACATAGGGGAGTTTCTCCTGGACGAAACTGGGGAGGAGGGAGAGGAGGAGGTCATCGAGCTGCTCGATGTGGTGGAAGAACCGGGTCTGAAGATGAGCATTGAGGAATTTATTGCTCCGAAGCTGGAGACCCCCTCCACAGGGATTCCTCCACTGGATTCATGGGAGAAGCTGATAGAGGAGAAGCCAGCGGAGGGGATTGCGAGGCCTGGCACCCATGAGAAGGAGTCGGAGGCCAGAGGTTTGCGTCTCCCATTGGAAGACGAGGGTGTTCCGGAAAGAGAGGTTTCGGACCAGGAGCTTCTTGAAAAGATCGAGCTGGATGAGATCCTTCAAAAGGTGGAGCAGTTAGCCCCTTCCATTGAGAAAGAGTGGCCCCCGGAGCTCCCCAAGAAGCCCACAGAAAAGCCTCCAGAGTTGATCAAAGCCACTCCAGAGGAAAGGCCGCGCGTCATTGAAAGGCCTGCTGAGAAGGATGAAAGCCTGGCAGCATTCGAAGCTGCTCTGAAGAGGGGGATAGGCGTTGGACCGATGGAGAAAGAGGTCCCCCCTGCGGCCGTCCAGAAGCCGAGAGAGGAGCCGGAGGAGGAGATCGGGGAGGAAATTGCGTTGCCCGGGCCGACTGCTGAGACAGGTTTTGTAGAGGAAACGAAGGCGAAGGAAGAGGAGTTATTTGAAGAGGTGGAGGAAGAAGGGGAGGCGGTGGAGGTACTGGAGGAGAAGGATCTGAAGGCATTGGAAGTGGAAGGCCTGAAGGAATTGGAAGAGGAGGGACTGGAGGAACTGGAGGAGGAACCGAAAAAGGAGCTGAAGGAGAAGGGGATGCCGGAGTCCCTCTTTGAGGAGATCGAAACAGAAGAAGTCCGCCGGGCTAAAGAGGCGAAAGACGAGGAGTTTGAGCTTTTTGAAGAGGGAGAGGCTCCAGGGGTTGCAAAAGAGGAATTCCAGATCCCTGAAGAGGCCGAGGAAGAGGCGCTGGAAATGCTGAGAAAGGTGGAGGTCTCCGGCGCCTTGAAAGAGGAGATCAGGGCTTTTGAGAGGCTCGGAGAAGAAGGACTCGATATATTTGAAGGGGTCACTGCCCCGGCGGTTCGGAAGAAGGAGGTCGTCCCGCCTTCACGGGCTGTCGAACGACAGGCGGAAGAGGTTATCATGAAAGGGACGAGGGAGATGCTGGAGGGATTTCTCACCAAACTGGTCCCTGAGATGACCGAGAGCATCATGAATCTGACCATCGAGCGGATCGAGCGGATGGTGAGGGAGATCGTTCCGGAAATTGCAGAGAGGATGATTCAAGAGGAGATCAAACGGCTGCAGAAGGGAGAGAAGGAATAAGGAGGGAGAAGGTGCATCGATGGCCTCAAAGGTGTTGGACAAATCTTATAACCCCCAGCAGGTGGAGGAGAAATGGTATCGTTATTGGACGGAACATGGCTACTTCAGAGCTGACGAAGATTCAGAGCGGAAATCTTACTCCATCGTCATCCCGCCCCCGAATGTCACGGGTTCACTCCATATCGGGCATGCGCTGAATAATACACTCCAAGATATCCTGGTTCGATTTAAACGGATGCAGGGCTATAACGTCCTTTGGATGCCCGGGACTGACCACGCGGGCATCGCCACCCAGAACGTCGTTGAGAAGCAGCTTCTCGAGGAGGGCCTCGACCGTCACGCCTTGGGGAGAGAGAAGTTCATCGAGCGGGTCTGGAAATGGAAGGAGAGGTCCGGGGGCACGATCATCAGCCAGCTGAAGAAGCTGGGAGCGTCCTGCGATTGGAGCCGCGAGCGCTTCACGATGGACGAGGGCCTCTCGGAGGCGGTCAAAGAGGTATTCGTTCGACTCTATGGAGAGGGGCTGATCTACCGCAGCCACTACATCATCAATTGGTGCCCTCGTTGTCAGACCGCGCTCTCCGATCTGGAGGTGGAACACGAGGAGATCCTCGGAAAGCTCTACTACCTGAAATACCCCTTGAAGGATAGGGATCGTTCTGTCGTGGTGGCGACGACAAGACCGGAGACCGTGCTGGGTGATACCGCAGTAGCGGTCAACCCCGACGACAAACGTTATGAGAAGGTCGTTGGAGAAAAGGTCATCCTCCCGGTCCTCGGCCGCGAGATTCCTCTGATCGCGGATCCCTATGTCGATATTGCGTTCGGAACAGGGGCCCTCAAGATCACACCCGCTCATGATTTCAATGACTTTGAAATCGGATTGAGTCACGGTCTCGAACAGATCAAGGTGATTGATGAGGAAGGCCGGATGAATGAAAATGCAGGGCCCTACCGGGGGATGGACCGGTTTGAGTGTCGGAAGCGGATCGTTGAGGATTTTGAAAAGGATGGCGTGCTGGTGAAAACCGAGGACTACCGCCACATGGTGGGTCACTGTTACCGCTGCAAGACGATTGTGGAGCCGAACCTTTCCCTTCAATGGTTTGTCAAGACCAAGCCTCTTGCCCGGAGCGCCATCGAGGCCGTGCGAGATGGCCGTACGCGGATCATCCCTGAACTCTGGGAGAAGACCTACTTCGAGTGGATGGAGAATATACGGGATTGGTGCATCTCCCGACAGATCTGGTGGGGGCATCGGATCCCCGCGTGGTACTGCGATGCGTGTGGAGAGGTGATCGTAGCCAAGGAGGCTCCGACCTCCTGTCGGAAATGTGGTGATGACCATCTGAGGCCGGAGACCGATGTCTTGGACACCTGGTTCAGCTCTGCCCTCTGGCCATTCTCCACGATGGGATGGCCGAGAGAGACGAAGGAGCTCAAGCGCTTCTACCCAACCTCTGTGCTGGTCACGGGGTTTGATATCCTCTTCTTCTGGGTTGCTAGGATGATGATGATGGGATTGAAGTTCATGGGCGATGTCCCTTTCAGGGATGTGTACATCCACGGGCTGGTCAGGGATGAGAGGGGGGAGAAGTATTCCAAGACTCGCGGAAATGTGGTGGATCCCCTTGACCTGATCGACCGTTTTGGCGCAGATGCGCTTCGCTTCACCCTGGCAGCGCTCACCATGCCGGGAAGCGACCTGAAGCTCTCAGAGGCGAGGACCGAGGGATACCGCCACTTCGTCAACAAGATCTGGAACGCATCGCGTTTTGCACTGATGAATCTGGATGGTTTTGACGTGAGCAGGGCACCTGCAATGGCAGCGCCGGAGGAGTATAGCCTGCCCGACCGGTGGATTCGGGGAAGGCTCAACCAGGTGATCCGTGGAGTTGAGAGGGCACTGGAGGATTATAAGTTTAACGAGACCTGCCATCTCCTCTACCAATTTGTCTGGCATGAATTCTGTGACTGGTATCTCGAGATGATCAAACCTTACCTCTATGGGGACAGGGACGGATACAGAAAGATGCTGACTCAGCAGACCCTTCTGAAGGTCCTGGATGCCACGCTGAGATTGCTCCATCCCATCATGCCTTTCGTCACGGAAGAGATCTGGCAGCAGCTGCCCCTGAAAAAAGAGGATGGTTCCATCATGAAGGCCCGTTTCCCAGAGGCGGATCCGACCTTCGACGATGACCAGGTCTCAGAGGAGATGGGGCTCTTGATGGAGATCGTCACTGTTCTTCGGAACATCCGCGGAGAGATGAACGTCCCCTCAGGAGAACCGATCGACGCATGGCTCCGCATCAGGAATGAGGAGGAGAAGGCGAGGCTGGAAAGGGCGCGCTCGTTCATCCGGAACTTAGCCAAGGTGAATGAGGTCAGGATAGGGGAGGAGATCGAAAAGACGGCCCACAGCGCCTTGGCTGTCGTGCGAGATATCGAAGTCTTTGTACCCATGGATCGATCGCGGATGGAAGAGGAGGTCCGGCGCCTCCAGAAAGAGATATCGAAAATCGAAAAAGAGATGGCCTTCGTCAATAAGAAGCTCTCGAACGAACAGTTCTTATCAAAGGCGCCCAGGGATGTGGTGGAGGAGATAAAAGAGAAGGCCATGCAGTACCAGGCCGTCCATGACAGGTTGGAGGAAAGTTTGAAGAAGATCAAAAAAGTTCTGTCGGGGTGAAGAAAGATTCCAAATCCGAAGCACGAAATCCCTGCCTACCGGCAGGCAGGCGAATTTCGAAACAAATCTGAATTGTGAAGCTCCCCGCCCTTACAGGCGGGGCTTCCCGGAAACGAATTATCATTTGGATTGTGCCCCTTCACCCCGCCCTTCCAGGCGGGGCTTGCGGGGCACTTGCCGGTCAAAATCCAAATGTTCAAAACCGAAAAACTTAATGATTTTTGAAAATTTGGTCATTTGAATTTTGAAATTGTTTCGAGTTTCGATATTCGGATTTCGAATTTAAGCACATCGTTACGGAGACATATTCTGCAGGACAGATGAAAGAGTGAACGATGAAGATGGATATTGAGAAGGTAGCGAGACTGGCGCGGATTGAGTTGTCCGAGGAAGAGAAGGTGACGCTCGGAAATCAGTTGGAACAGATCCTCACCTATGTCGAACAGTTGAACCAGCTCGATACGACCGGCGTGGAACCCACTTCCCATGCCGTTCCGATTTATAATGCCTTCAGAGAGGATGAGACCAGACCTTCTTTCCCCCGGGAGGAGGTCTTGTCCATTTCTCCGGATCAAGAGGACGGATATTTTAAGGTGCCGAGGATCATCGAATAAGAAAGAATAAATTCGAAGCACGAAATCCCTGCCTACCGGCAGGCAGGCGAAATTCGAAACAATCCCAAATGACCGAATTTTAAATGTTCCAAACAAGAGAGTTTAGAGATTTTGAATTTTGAGAATTCGAATTTGTTTCGGATTTTCCGCCAGAGGCGGATCTGCCTTGGCATGACGATATTCGGATTTCGGATTTTGAGTCAATGGGGAATCAATGGAACTCCATCAATTAACCATTCACGAACTTCATGCCCTTTTAGTTAAGAGGGAAGTAACATCCAGAGAGGTGACCGAGGCACTTTACCGAAGGATTCGAGAGGTGGAGGAGAAGATCGGCGCTTATCTGATGCTGACAGAAGAGAAGGCCTTTGAGCAAGCGGGGCAAGTGGACCGTAAAATTGCCAGAGGAGAAAGGATTGGGGATCTGGCCGGGGTCCCGTTAGGGATCAAAGATATCCTGTGTACAAAGGGAATCCGGACCACGTGCGGTTCCAGGATCCTTGAAAATTATGTCCCCTTCTACGATGGAACGGTGGTGAGAAGGCTTCGACAAGAGGATGCCGTGATGTTAGGCAAACTGAATATGGATGAGTTTGCCATGGGATCCTCCACAGAGAACTCCGGATTCCAGATCACTCGCAATCCCTGGGATCTCAGCCGGATCCCGGGAGGCTCCAGTGGTGGGTCTGCGGCAGCGGTGGCCGCTGACGAATGTATCGCGGCCCTCGGCACGGATACAGGAGGTTCGATCCGGCAGCCGGCCGCGTGCTGCGGCGTGGTCGGGATGAAACCGACCTACGGCAGGGTGTCGAGATATGGTCTGGTCGCCTTTGCCTCCTCTCTGGATCAGATCGGGCCGATCACAAAGGATGTGGAGGATTGCGCCATTCTGATGAATGCGATCAGCGGTTATGATCCCTATGACTCAACCTCGGTCAATATGGATGTTCCCAATTATAAAGAGTCGTTGATCAACGATGTCAAAGGGATTCGCATCGGGATCCCGGACGAATATTTTATCGAGGGAATGGATGCCGATGTGGAAAGGGCGGTTAAAGAGGCGATCGGTCTTTTTGAAAGATGGGGAGCAAAGATCAAGAGGATCTCTCTTCCCCATACCCCCTATGCAGTGGCCACCTACTACATCATCTGTACTGCAGAGGCCAGTTCCAACCTCGCTCGGTACGATGGAGTGAAGTATGGCCTCCGTTCGAAGGGGTTTCGAGATCTGATGGAGATGTACACCCAGACGCGCGAAAAGGGGTTCGGCAAAGAGGTGAAACGACGGATCATCCTGGGGACCTATGTCTTATCCGCAGGATATTATGAAGCTTACTACCGGAAGGCCTCCCAGGTGAGGACCTTGATGAGAAGTGACTTTGAAGAGGCCTTTGGACAGGTGGATGTGATCCTGGTGCCCACCGCACCCACGCCCGCATTCCGGATCGGCGAAAAGGTCGAGGATCCGCTCCAGATGTATCTCTCAGACATTCATACGATTCCGGTCAATCTAACAGGCATCCCTGCGATCTCAATCCCCTGCGGGTTCAGCCGGGAAAACCTTCCCATCGGGCTCCAGATCATGGGAAGGCATTTCGATGAGGGCATGCTCTTAAGGGTGGCCTATACCTTCGAACAGAACACGGACTTTCATCTTAAGAAGCCCCCGATCGCTTAATCAAACGACCCAAAAAATAGATTCCAATCATCAAATCCCAAACTCCAAATAATCACCAGTAACCAGTTTCCAATGACTTAAACACCAATTTCAGGATTTGGGTTATTGGGAATTGGTGCTCATTTGGATATTGGTACTTGGAATTTAGTTATTATCTGCTTCTATTTTCGGGTCATCTCCTCCAGCCAGTTAAGGTAAGGGGGAGAGCCTTCCACAATGGGGAGGCAGATGATTTCAGGAACAGAATAAGAGTGAAGGGATTTGACCTTTTTCTCCAGCTCGACAAACCTTTGCTTTTCTGTCTTGATGATCAACAACCATTCTTTTTCGTCGCAGACCCTTCCCTCCCATCGATAGATGGAACGGACCGGAGGGAGGAGGTTGACACAGGCCGCGAGGCGTTCCTCCACTAGGGAACGGGCGATCCTCAAACCCTCTTCTTCGGAACCACAGGTGACCAAGATGACAATTGGTTCAGACATATATTTTGTAAAATTCGAAATCCGAATAGCGAAATTCGAAACAAGTTCAAAATTCAAATGACCAAATTTTCAAAAATCAATAAGTTTTTTGGTTTTGAACATTTGGATTTTGACCGGCAAGTGCCCCGCAAGCCCCGCCTGGAAGGGCGGGGAGCTTCACAATTCAGATTTGTTTCGAAATTTAAATTTCATGCCTCGAATTTAAGTAGTAATCAGTGGATCGTTGAACCTTTCGATCCTTTTCTGATCGACCAGACCCTCTCTTGACCATCCCCTTTTCTGGTAATAGATATCGAGAATGGCTTCGTACTCTTCACGCTTCAGAATCTTTCCGGCATGAGGCCCCTCGGTCATCGGCAGGGTGAAGACCCTTTCCGGGGGGTAGTCATCCTTCCTTGAGATACCATATTTCATGTTGATCGCCCGGGTGAGGTCGTAGAGGTCCATGGAACGCTGAAGAAGCTCGCTCAGCGTGGTCTCCACACCGGTGACCGCTGAGTAGAACTCCGCATACTGATTCTCGTCAAAGCCCAGCTCGATCCATGGCAGCCGGCAGACCCCCAACATGTCGAACAGGGGACGAAGGGTCTGGTGGTAAATCACCAGATCGGCCTTCTTCTCCAGGGGCCAGCCCATTCCCATCTCCAGTTCTTTTGCGATCGTCCAGGCCCGGGTGTGATGGGCCCCGATATCGGAAGTGGCATATCCCAGTGCCATGGAGATGGCGATTCTCGCATCATAGGCAGACTGTTCCAATCCCTTCACCTGAGAGATGATGGGCCGGAGCTGGGGCCACTGTCTGATCAATCCAAGGGAGCCCTCTGCGAGGATGTTCCCAATGCCCCTTCGATGAGCGATCCGCTGGATCGTTTCTAAGACCACCTCCTCGGCCCCCCATTTGAAGTCGAGGCCGTCGAGGTCCTTTTCGGAGAGAAGCCCGGTCTCCTGGGCCTCCATCAGGACTCCGATCAGGCTTCCCGAAGTGATCGTGTCCATTCCCAGTTCGTCGCAGAGTTGATTGGCCTTGACAATGGCGGCGAAGTTTTGGACCCCCACATTTGGACCAAACATGCAGGCGGTCTCATACTCGGGCCCCTCGACCGCGGTTCCACGGTATTTTCCTTCCTTCACCAGACAGACATTTCCACAGGCCATCGGGCAGGCGAAGCAAGAGGTGTCGCCGATCTTATATTTTGAGAGCATCTCATAACCATTGATCTTCTTGGCATGCTCAAACACACCCTCTCGGAA
>JACAEX010000069.1 GCA_013388635.1 Syntrophaceae bacterium
CTTTTAGTGACCGAACTAGTATGGAACGAATCCTCTTTTCGGTCTTTACGCACGAGAACCTTAAACAACGAACAGCTACCCCATTTCCTTTGCTGACACAAAATAATTGACATTACCAAGAGGCATAGGACAGGGCCATAGGGCCTGGGGGTTAGGGCTCAAAGTTGAAAGCTAAAGACCTTCCTGTGCCAGCCAGGCTTTGAGCATTGAGCTTTCAGCTTAAAGATCCATCTTCTCTGCTCTTAGCCCTTCGATCTTTTACGGGATCGATAGAATCTAATCCCTTTCAGAGAGAGAGGGTAGGCTACCAAACTGAGGAGGGTGGCGAGGATTAACGATCCAATTCCAAAAGAGGGAAGCAAACCCCACTGCGAAGCGATCAGGCTCCAAAAATCTGAACTCATAAATCCTTGATCTGATCCTGTTTGGAAGATCTCCTTGATGGTCAGAGGATCGATTTGAAACCCTGTCACTCGCATTCCTACCCATGTGGCGATCGTGTAGTAGGGCACGATCCACCAGGGGGTATTGGACCAGACGCCTAAGAGGATGGCAACTCGGTTCAGGTTGAATAAGAAAGCGATGGCCAGACCTGCCAGGGTGTGAAGGCCTAAGAATGGAGAGAATCCTAAAAATATCCCGATGGAGTAGGCCAGGGCAGTTCGCTCCGGTGTGTCTTCGATGTGGAGCAATCTTTTGAAAAGATCCTTCATTCTAAAATGCCAGTCACCGCATCCCAAATTAAACCAAAATTACCAATCTCCAAATTCCAAACTCCAAATAAAGATCAATGACCAATTACCAATGATTAGAAACCAATTTTAAGTTTTGGTTATTGGAATTTGGTTGTTCAATCTTACTTATTTATAAAGAGCACTCGTCCACCAAGAAACAGATATGGCACTGTGGATTCTTCGCCCTGCACACGGATCTTCCAAACCGGATGAGGTTGAGATGGAGAGATAGAGATTTTCCTTCTGGCACGAGAGGAGCCATCCATGCGTGGGCCTTCTCAGCATCGACCTTCTCCGGAATAAAGCCGAGGCGTTTCCCAACCCTCAGCACATGAGTATCAACTGGAAAGGCATCCCTTCCCAAGCCAAAAAGGAGGACGCAGTGAACGGTCTTTGGGCCGATCCCCTTAAGACTTCCGAGCGTCTCGATGATCTCTTCGGAGCTCATCCTCCTGAGAAAACCAAGGCTCAGCCTTCCTTCTTGTCTTTGGATCCATTGGAGGATCTCTCCAATGCGCCTTGCTTTCTGCCCAGCCAGTCCACCCGGTCGAATGGCCTCGATGATCGCGCTCGTCTTTGCCTTGAAGATATCTTCCCAGAGGGGGAATCGACCTCTCAATCTCCGATAGGCTCGGTCCCGATTCCGATCGTTCGTGTTCTGGGAGAGAATGGTCTGGATGAGGACGTCGATGGGATCGGCCCTTCTTCTTCGAGGAATCCCATATCTCCTCTCCAAAAGTTGGGTGACCGTCTCTACCTTAGCTCTCAACTTCCTCAAAGAAGGCTCAGATCTTTGCCATCGCCCTTTTAATCTTCTCACTGAGCCTTCCCCCAAGAAGGTCCTTCACCCGTTCCTTAACCCTTGCCACAAAGCCCTGATAGGTCTCTTTTCCCTCCAGTACGCGGAGGTAGAAGTATCCCAATTCAGGGTAGTGCTTCAGAGTTCGATAGGAGAGCCTGGTGAACCGGTTGACGAATCGAGCAAACTGAAGGGCCCATTTCAGGTTGTCAAAGATCTCGTGACTGAGCGATCTCTGGTAGTGGTCGGAGGGAGTGGGGCCCTGCTCTTTCGATTCGACGATCGCCTCTGCTGCCAGCATGCCGCTCCGAATGGCGTAGTAGATCCCCTCTCCTGTCAAAGGATCGATCAGATGGCCGGCATCGCCTACTAAGAGGACCCTTCCTTCTGAGACCTTCTGTCCATCATCGTAGAAGGAGGGGAGGAGATGGCCGATCACCCTCTCTGCCTCTACATCATGGGTGTAATTCAAGCCCTTGAGAAAATCGATGTAAGATTGTCGGAGGTCAACCCTTCCTTTTTCCATGAACATCCCGCCAATCCCGATGGAGAGGCCCTCTCTCTTTGGAAAGACCCAGCCATAGCCACTTGGGATTCGGCCGAAATCGAGGTGGATGCGGCGAAGATCCTCTTTGGAGATGTTGGCAACGGACTGAAATCGGATCTCGCTCTCCAGCCCTATCCCGTCCGTTTTGCTTTTCAGAGGGAATAAGGACAATGACCTTGCCACAACACTGTTCGCGCCATCTGCGCCGATCAGATATTCGCCACGCAGCCTCTCTCCATTGGCCAGTTCCACCTCTACACCATCGCCGGTCTCTTTCACCCCTGTCGCTCGACTCCCTTCTAATATCTCTGCCCCTTTTTCTAAGGCCTTGTTGACAAGGAGATGATCGAGACGGTTCCTCATCACCAGGAAGGCAATCGGTTGGTTTGATTGGATGAGGAAGGGGTCTTCCAAACAATAACTGAATTTGACTTCGTAGATGGTGTTCTCAATCACAGAACTCAGATCAAAGCCAAGGAGGTCGACGGTTTTGACGGAGAGGCAACCGCCGCAGGGTTTATACCTGGGCAGTTTTTCCTTCTCGATGAGAAGGGTCTTTAGCCCAGCCTGAGCGCAAAACCTGGCAGCGGTCGATCCCCCTGGTCCTGCACCCACCACGATCACATCATAGTCCCGGCCCATGGTTCCCGTCTCCAGTTTGGCATGGAAAAAATTACCACGAACCCAAAAATTGTCAATATGTTAATGAAAGTTTCCCTTGCTAAAATTTCACTTTCCTATATAATGGTACTAAAATTGAGATTTTTGAATATATAAAATCAGATGAGAAGTAAGGCAAAGGGTTGACCCTCCTCGTGAAATGGCGAACCTGAAGCTCAGGAGGTTTTCATGATCAAAGAACTTGAGGTTAAAAATTTTAAATCTTTAAAGAATTTAAAGTTGGAATGTAAAAGAGTAAACCTCTTCATAGGAAAACCAAATACTGGAAAATCAAATATTCTTGAAAGCCTTGGGATTTTTTCCTTCCCTTATGGAGATCTTTCCGACTTCGTTCGGTTCGAAAATATGATTAACCTTTTTTATGATGCAAATTTAGAAGAAAAAATAGGAATAGCCAATGACATCTATAATTTTGAGATGAAATTTGAAAATGGGAGATTTAGGGGAAATTGCGTTGATAAAATTCCAGGAAAGCCCTCCTTCTTCCATTTTGATTATGACTATGGCGGAAAGGGCGGGGGCGGATGGGGGCCTGCGACTTCGCCTTTTAGGTTTTATAGGTTCGCGATAATGAGAGAATTCAAGAGACCGGAGGCTAATTTTCTCCTGCCCCCAAGAGGAGACAATCTCTTGTCCATACTCCAGACGAATAAAGCCTTGAGGAAAGTCGTCGCTGACATTTTCAGCGAATATGGGCTCAGGATTGTCCTAAAACCCCAAGAGTATAAAATAGAAGTTCAGAAGGAAGTAGAGGATGTCATCATTTCCTATCCTTATTCCCTTGTCTCTGATACCTTGCAAAGGATAGTCTTTCATCTTGTGGCAATCGAAACAAACAAGGATTCTATAATCATTTTCGAAGAGCCTGAAGCGCATGCCTTTCCTTTCTTTACTAAGTTCATCGGAGAAAAAATGGCTCTGGATAAAACTAATCAATATTTTATCTCCACCCATAATCCTTATTTCCTTCTTTCGGTGATAGAGAAAGCTCCGGAAGATGATATTGGGATTTTCATAACCTATTTCGAAGATTATCAAACCAAAGTTAAACCCCTCGCCAAGAGAAAACTGCCGCAAATTCTTGATCTGGATGCCAATGTGTTCTTTAACCTCGATCAATTTCTGGAGGAATGATGATATATCCGGAATGTGAGGCTGATACAGCATTGGTAAAAGCTTTCGGAATTCCAAGAAAAGAAGTAGAACATAGTCACGGCAAGGGAAATGTTTGCAATAGATTGGAGAAAACCAAAAACTCAAAGGGTTTGGTGGATGAGGATCCGTTAAGCGCTCAGCCGACTTACATTGGCAGATTGAAACCTCTCTTGAATAAACATGGAGTTAAGCTCTTACTCGATGAGAAGAACCAAAACCACTTGATCGTACTTTGCCCAAGGTTAGAAGATTGGATTTTGAATGTGACCAAAGAGGTCAATATAGATGTGCTAAAATATGGTTTGCCCAACGATCCGAATAGATTGCGTGAAGCCTTGAATATAAAACTCGATAAATTTAAGGATCTCATAGATAATATCAAGCAAAAAAGTGAAATGCTAAAAACTCTGGAAGAATTTATAAAAAGATAAGATCCGGGTTAAATGGTTTAGGAAACTGTTTTTTTCAAGAAGAATTGAATCCTTCCAGCCTTTATCCCTTCCAGGAGGTATTCCGGGGTGATCATCACCTTCATCTTCCCTTCCCATGGCACGCCTTGCTTCAAATTGTGTTTGCACGATAGGCAGTCCGTAATTAGGATGTCTGCTTTCACATCCTCCGCTTCTTTCACCCTTCTTCGTGCAATGTCTCTTGAAAATTTCGGATAAAACCCCCTCACTCCTCCCCCTGCTCCGCAGCAGAGGGATTCCCGGTGGTGATGTTCCATCTCGACCCACTTCTTTCCAAGGGTCCTCAACAGCTCTCTTGTTCCATCGAAGGATTCAAGTCCCCTTCCTAAGTGGCAGGGGTCATGATAGGTGACCGTTGCCGGATCAGATTCCGAGGCAGTGAAAGAAAAATTCTGACCGAGATAGGAGAGAAGGGTTTTGAAAACCAGGCCTGAGGGGTGCTCCCTGTCATATTCGAGGAACGTTTTTAGACAGGTGGGGCAGAGGAAGAGAACCTCTTTTCCTCCAGCCTCTTTTATCCTCTCGATATTTTGCTGAATCCGCTCCGGATTGGGATTTGACCCGGTTTCCCCTTTTACAGCCTCGCAGCAGACCTCCTCGATCAATGTAAAGTTGCTTCCCACTCGCTCAAGAAGCTCGATCGCATGGTGGGTGGTCTCGACCTCCACCCCCTTTCCCACGCAACCGATATAGAGGACCAGAGGAGCCTGTTTTTTGATGGAACGGAATTCGGGCCGCGGCATCTGGCCATAGGGCGTTCCGTACTGGTCGATTGCGCTCTGAAGTTGGGTGACCTCATCGAGTTGCCCCTGGATCTCAGGATCATCCATGGCCCATCTCCTCAGGTCCTTAAGCCTCTTTCCAGCATCGATGCTCACCGGACAGACCTCTCCGCATAGACCGCAGGTGGTGCAGAGAAAGAGGCCATCCTCGATTCCTTCTTTCACCCCTTTTTGAAGAGAGGCGAGAGCCACTCCCCTGCCGCCCAGCATCCCATCCGTTCCGAAGAGGGGACCCACGGTGTTATACATGGGACAACTGAGAAGGCAGTTCCCACACCCGATGCAGTTGAGAATCTCAGAGAAATCTTTCCTTTCTTCTAAGATCCACTTTCTTCCATTGTCCAAAAGAACGATGACGACTTCGTCGGGTTCGTGCACTCCGTAAAAAAGCTTTTTTTCGACATCCGCAGATTTGGAGCGGCCTGCTACGATATCGATAAAGGATGGAAAGATAGCGCCCGTGGCAAGATAGGTCTCCAATCTCGCCATCAGCAGTCCGTCCTGAATATTGGGGTAGACTTTATCAATAGAGGTGATGATGAGGTGTTTTGATCTTGTTCGAACTCGGGTCACATTGCCCTCATTATGGATGATTAAGACCGCTCCCTCTCTTGCGGCGATGGCATTGGCCCCGGTGATCCCGATTTTTGCCTTCTGGAGATGGGATTCGATATCTTCCTTTACAGCCGCCATCTCCTCTTCGGGAACGGGTGGGATTTCCTTCTTGAGATGTTTGGAGAGGGTCTCAGCAATCTCATGCCGTGAGAGATGGACAATCGGCCCTGTATAATGGGAGGCCCGTCCTCCCATCATCTGATTGATTCGATCACCGATATCGGTCTCAATCACTTCAACCCCATGCTGCATGAGAAAAGGAGTGAGTCCGATCTCCCGAGAAATATTCGATTTCGATTTGACCACCAGTCGCTCTCGACCGATTTCTCTCAGCAGGATCTCGCAGGCCTCCTTTGAATCCTTCGCCTGAAACACTTTAAACTGGTTCTTCTCAAGGCTGGAGATTGCCTCTCGGAGAAGATCCCAGTTTCCCAATGCCTCCGACCGAATTCGCTTCATCTCTTCCTTGATCTTCTCGAGGTCATCCATCAAGGAAAGGTTCTCTTTTTGGCGGTCTCGAGTCTCTTTGAATGCTCGCCTCTGGTTCTCCAGCTCAGACCTCTTCACCCTCTTCTTTAAATCCTCATACTGCTTCTGAACCAACCCCATCTTCTTACTCCGTGACTGTGTCCGTATATCACCAACAAATTTAATTCTGCCCTTTTTATGTAGACAAAACAACCCCTATGAGACTTTCCTGGCAATCCAGACCCTGGACTTCAGACAAGAGACACCAGACTTCTTCAAATAACCGAATATCCATATACCAATCGCCAAATGATAATGGATATTCGAGTTTTTGGTCATTGATAATTGGTCGCTGGTCATTCTCCTGTCTGATCTGTGAGGTCCATCGTCTTGACGTGTGAATCACAGGGGTTCTCCATTGGAAAATGGAGTCCTGTTAGGTATAATTAAGACGGTTCACATCTCCTGGTCGATATTGGTTTTGTTCGATATGATCCGTTCTATTCGGCCTCTGAACAAATGAAAGAAAGAGTCTGTCTCGTCAGTCTGGGTTGTCCCAAAAATCTGGTCGATTCCGAAGTGATCCTCGGCCTCGTCTCAAGAGAAGGGTATCTCCTTACGACCCATCCTTCAGAAGCAGAGATTATCATTGTCAACACCTGCGCCTTTATTGAGGATGCGACAAAGGAGGCGATCGAGACCATCCTCAGTCTCACCTCTTATAAGAAAAGAGGAAGCTGCCGTCTCCTCGTCGTCTCAGGGTGCCTGCCCCAGCGCTACGGCAAGATCCTGGAAAAGGAACTGCCCGAAGTCGATCTCTTCGTCGGCACTGGAGATTTTCAACGGCTTCCCCAGATCCTGAAAGGGAAGGGGAAGAAGACCTTTCTCTCCAAACCTTCTTTCCTCTATGATGAAAAGACACCGCGCCTCCTCTCCACTCCTCCTTCCAGCGCTTATCTCAAGATCGCAGAGGGTTGTTCCAATCGCTGCACCTTCTGCACAGTACCTAAGATCAGAGGACCCTATCGAAGCAGAAAAATCAGGTCTATCCTTGAGGAGGCAAGCAGGCTTGCAGAACAAGGGGTTGAGGAACTCGTCCTCGTTGCCCAGGACACCACTGTCTATGGCAAAGACCTCCGGGATGGAACCAGCCTGGAGAAGCTCCTGAGGGGACTTCTCAGGGTCGAGGGGCTCCGCTGGATCCGGCTTCTCTACGCCTATCCCAGGATGGACTATTTCACCGATGGGCTTCTTGAATTGATGGCCCGGGAGAAGCGAATCTGTCCTTACCTCGATCTTCCTGTTCAACACATTGACAATGAGATCCTGAAACGCATGGGGCGCAGAGCAAAGGGTGAGGAAATCCGGAGCCTCCTCCAAAGGATCAGGACCTTTATCCCGGCAATCAGTCTCCGCTCATCCGTGATTGTCGGATTTCCAGGAGAAGGCGAAGGTCAGTTCAAGGCGCTCTTAGATTTTGTGGAGGAGAGCCGGTTCGATCACCTCGGGGCCTTTAAATATTCGCCTGAAGAAGGAACGCCCGCGTCCCGGCTGCGCGATCCGATCCCAGAGGCTGTGAAGGAAGAGAGGCTGCGAACCCTGATGAAAGTGCAAAGGAAGATCTCTTTTGAAAAATATCGCCAGATGGTGGGAAAAAAGATGGAGGTCTTAGTCGAGGGGCCGAATGATTCAGGGGGCCTCCTTCGAGGAAGGATTCAAACCCAGGCTCCTGAGATCGATGGCTGTGTCTTCCTCAGGGGCAGGGCCAGACCGGGTGATTGGGTCGAAGCTCGAATCACCGAGGCCCTTCCCTACGATCTGGTCGGAGAGATCGAAAGATCCCTGCCTTGAATTTCAGAGGTGAAACGAACCTTTGATTTCGGTGGTTGGAAGTATTTTAGGAAGACTCTATGGAATTCTTCGAAGGCTTATACAAGGGTTTTGAAGCTGAGTACTATGTAGCCGGAAAGTTATTCTCCGTGGGCTACGAGGCGTTTAAACTGCCAGGTGATTTTGGTTTTGACCTTATAGTCACGAACCAGAAAGAACAATCTATAGGGCCTCGTCAGAAAGGGCGATTAGTTGAACCACCTTTTGCTGTTCAGGTGAAGTGCCGGAGCCTCAGATCATCAGATTTTCAAACAGCTGCATCAGGCCGTGACGAAGCGAGGGTCTCCGTCCCAGTGAAAAAAGAACACCTGGATCTATTGATTGGTGCCAAAGCCCGAAAAACGAAAAATGGTCTGCATGGGCTTGTTTGGCGGCAGGTGCCACAGGAGCTTTTTGATTTGCGGAATATGGGATTTGACATCGGACTGGGTCATTTGGACAGGAAAAGCAAATAAGAACTTGAGGGGCAGGCAACGGTAATTCGGTGTAGCATGGTCAGAGAGAAATGTCGATTATGTGGGAAGAGCAAAGCGAAACGTGTCTGTAAGATCGAAGGCAATATTGGAATCTGTCCTGTCTGTTGTTCGATAATACGTTCAGATCAATGCCTGGGCTGTACCTTACTACGAAGCCTCTCTGAGATACCGTTCTGAAAAGGTCGAAAGGCCGCCGAAAGAGAAACCTTTTATCGTTCAAATTATTGCAGAAATTGATGAAGAATGCGACAGAATCTTGACGCATGTGGAATCTGGCCATCTCTTTACGGGTGAAAAGCAGATGAGGGAACTTTACCAGAAGTATCCCAGTTATCATACGGTTCTTTATGGTATGGGGGTCTGCTGCGCCTTGCAGGACAAATTTGAAGAGGCAATTGAGTTTTTTAGGAAGGCGGTGAACGTCTTCCCATATTTAACCGAAGCCCATTTCAACATGGCGATGGCGTATATTCAGTTGGGAGATATTGCCGGAGTTGTCAAGTCATTCAGAGAGGTCATCCGCATTGGTGGTAGAGAGGAACTGGTTGATGAAGCCAGAAAGAGATTGGGTGATTTGGAAAAGATGGTCAATGAGCTTAAGGGATTTAGTTTGGATACTATGTCGACAATAGTAAAATCTATGCCAGAGCCTTCGCAGCCTTGGAGAGGCGGGAATTCACATCGGCAGTAAATCTTTTTAAACGTGTTTTGGAAACTGATCCTAGACATGTTCAGTCGTGGGGAAATCTGGGATTGGCGTACGCCAGCATGGGAGAAAGGGGCAAAGCGCTTGAGTGCCTTGACAGGGCGTTAGAACTTGATCCGGAGTATGAAGTAGCTGCGGGCAACAGAGTAGCCATTGAGAGACTAAGAGAGGGGGAACGCCTTGGAGGAGAGATAGACAGTGTCAATTATTACAGAGATTACAAAGCCAAAGGTAAGAAATCATACATAGCTGAAACCATCAGAAACATTTTTGGGAAAAGAGGGTTAGAGGAATAGCGTCAATTCATTCCATAATTTGGTAGAATCAACGGTAAATCTGGTTAAGCCGGGGTTGTCTCTCAAAACGAATTTCCACAAGGAGTCGAACGGTGAACGTATCTGATTCAACCCTTAAAGCTTTTCAGCAGGCGAATCGGGAGCATCTCCACTCGATCTGGCAGAGAGCTCGGGACGGGCAACTGGATGGATTGAGCGAAGAGGAGAAACAGATCGGGAAGATCATGCTTGATCACTCCGAGGAGTATTTTAACCAATTTGAATTTGCCGACGTTTTGGCAGATCGCGAATTCAATCCTGAAAGCGAGGTCAATCCGTTTTTGCATGTCACCCTGCACGCTATCGTAGAAAAACAGATCAGCGACCGCGATCCCATGGAAGCATTCCAATTCTATAACGCAATGCTTCACAACAAGTGCAGCCGACATGAGGCCATTCATCTTCTCATGACAATAATGATTAGATTCCTTTTCCCCGTGCTTAAGGGAAGAGAAACATTTGATCTGGATGGTTACCGAAAATTCCTGAGGATATATAAGACACGAAAGCCGGATAAAATCATCGCCCTTCTTGAAAACGAGCCAGATTCTCCCGAGATCGAAGGGGTGGCGGAAGAGAAGTTTCAGATTTTTGATGAGTTGCAATCCGCTCTAAAGGGAAAGGCCTTTAAATCGATCGACGAGGCTCAGGCTTTTGCGGAGATGTGGATGAAGGAGAATCACGCAGGCCCCGTACCTGAGTTTTTGTGACTGTCGCCAGAGCAGATGCATCGCATCCTTTGTCGGCCCTTTACGGGGACCTCAGACATTGTGGCGTTTAACATGAATCTTTCGGTAATGTTAATTATTTTGTGTCAGCAAAGGAAATGGGGTAGCTGTTCGTTGTTTAAGGTTCTCATGCGTAAAGACCGAAAAGAGGATTCGTTCCATACTAGTTCGGTCACTAAAAGTGCCCATGGGTCTGGTTCTTCTTCGGACCTCCACGAATCTTCGTTCAATGGCATTGGTGGTGCGGA
>JACAEX010000075.1 GCA_013388635.1 Syntrophaceae bacterium
CAAATCGGCTCGCCCCGACCACTTGCCACGGCGTCGGGTCCGTCTTCGCCATCTCTATCCTAACCAGAAGAAAACCTAATTTCTAACCTGTCAGTCTTGTTACCCCAGCGCCATCAGTACCCTATGCCAACACCTCAGATAATGCCTCATGAATCTCGGATATCCCAAAGGACGACTCCGCAAGTGTAGACGTGAAGGATTCGTTAAATGGTTGACATTGGTTCTTTTTTAATTTATATATTGGCCGACTTTGTGAAAAATTTATCAGAGAAGGGAGGGGGGGAGTTTGTACAAAATCATATATAAAAGGGAGATGGCTGAGAAGACCGTGTGCCATTTTAAGGTGGAGGCTCCGAGAATTGCTCGGAAGGCGAAGCCAGGACAGTTTGTTGTGCTAAGAGCCAATGAGACCGGAGAGAGAATTCCTTTGACCATGGGAGGAACAGATCCGGCTTCAGGGACGATCGACCTGATCTTTCAGGTTGTGGGAAAGACCACTGCTCTCTTAAGGACCTTCAATGTAGGTGACTCCATCCAGGATATCATCGGCCCATTGGGCAGGCCGACACATGTTGAAAACTTAGGAACGGTGATCTGCGTCGGAGGCGGGACAGGCGTGGCCGTGATGTATCCGATCACCAAGGCTTACAAAGAGGCGGGGAATCATGTGATCGCCATCATCGGAGCTCGGACCAAAGACCTCCTGATCCTCGAAGATGAGATGCGTGCAGCCAGTCATGACCTGAGGGTGACCACGGATGACGGGAGTTATGGACATCATGGATTCGTGACCGATGTGTTGAAGAAGATCCTGGATGAGCGGAAGGATGTCAAATTGGTCGTCGGGATTGGGCCGGTGCCGATGATGAAGTTTCTGTGCAAGATGACAAAGGAGTATGGGGTCAAAACCATGGTCAGTTTGAATCCCATCATGGTCGATGCCACTGGCATGTGTGGAGCCTGCCGGGTCACGGTGGGAGGCAAGACAAAATTCTGCTGTGTGGACGGGCCTGAGTTTGACGGCCATGAAGTCGACTACGATGAGCTGGTGAAACGGCAGAGGGCCTATCTTGCAGAGGAGAAGGTATCGATGGAACAATTTGTTGCGAGGGGAAGGTAAGGGGGGTGCCATGTCAGAGAAAGAGAAGAAGGAGAAGCCAAAAGTTCCAAGGCAAAAGATGCCCGAGCAGGACCCAAAAGTCAGGGCAAAAAATTTTGACGAAGTTCCCTTTGGCTACACCCCTGACCTGGCACAGCTCGAGGCGAGCCGGTGCCTTCAATGCAAAAAGCCAAAATGCATCGAAGGCTGTCCGGTGGAGATCAACATCCCGGGCTTTATCAAACTCATCTTAGATGGGGATTTTACCGGTGCGGCTCGGAAATTGAAAGAACGAAACAGCCTCCCTGCAATTTGTGGAAGGGTCTGTCCTCAGGAGGATCAGTGTGAGAAGTTCTGCATTGTCGGGAAGAAAGATCAACCTGTGGCCATCGGTCGATTGGAGCGATTTGCTGCGGATTGGGAGAGGACGAAGGGAGAGGTCTCCATTCCTGAAAAGGCGCCTTCTACCGGTAAGAAAGTAGCGGTCGTGGGATCAGGCCCGGCCGGTTTGACCCTGGCAGGGGATCTGATTCTCAAGGGACATGAGGTTACGATCTTTGAAGCCCTCCATAAACCAGGGGGCGTCCTGGTTTATGGCATCCCGGAATTTCGGCTTCCCAAGGCGATTGTCCAGGCTGAGGTGAATTACTTGGAGCGACTGGGTGTGAGAGTGGAATGTAATTGTGTGATCGGAAGGATCGAGACTGTGGATGAACTGCTTCAGGAGTACGATGCTGTATTCTTAGGCTTGGGCGCAGGCCTTCCCCAGTTTTTGAATATCCCCGGTGAGAATTTCTGCGGGATCTACTCAGCCAATGAATATCTGACCCGATCGAATTTGATGAAGGCCTACCTCTTTCCCCAATACGATACACCCATTGCGAGAGGAAAGAACGTTGCGGTCTTTGGAGCGGGAAATGTGGCCATGGATTCGGCAAGGACAGCTCTGCGATTGGGTGCGGAAACGGTTCGGATCATCTACCGCAGATCGAGGGATGAGATGCCCGCCCGTATCGAAGAGGTTCATCATGCAGAAGAGGAAGGCGTCCAGTTCTATCTCCTTACAGCACCGGTTCGATTCTTAGGAGACGATAACGGGTGGGTGACCGGTGTGGAGTGCCTGAGGATGGAGTTAGGAGAGCCTGATGAGTCAGGAAGGCGCAGGCCGATTCCCATCAAGGGTTCGGAATTCCAATTGGAGTGCGATATGGCCGTGGTGGCGATCGGGGCAGGTGCCAATCCGCTTCTTCCCACACAGACACCGGGTCTGGAACTGAATAAGAGAGGGTATATTGTCGCTGATCCGGAGACCGGAAAGACGTCTAAGCCAGGGGTATGGGCAGGAGGAGATATCGTCACTGGATCGGCAACCGTGATCTTGGCCATGGGAGCAGGACGAAAGGCTGCCAACTCGATCCACGAGTACTTGATGAATAAATAGAATAGACAATCGATCGACTGCTGATCAAATGGCGGGACCAAATGGTCCCGCCTTAACCATCCTGAGAAGCACCCCTTAACGGGTCTCTTTTTTTGTAGCCTCCACGAATTGGCAGATCACCAAGTATAAGTTTTGGGATCGATCTTCCCCCTCTTCATCAGGTCGATCGTGGGCTCGAGCAGGGAAGGATCGAACTCCCTGAAGAACCTGACTCCAAAGACATTTGCATTCTTTAACGCAGCGAGTTTGATCCTGACCAGATCCTCGGAGGAGACCGCCTTGTTTGCACTGAGCACTAAATCCGGATGCCGGTACTCGGAGACCCCAGGGTAGTCGAAATGGTTGATCCCTTCAAAGTTGGCTCTCCTCTCTTCCCACCACGATTTCTTCACAAAGGCGCACTTCGCCCTTCCGGTCTTAACGGCATTGACAGCTGCTGTGGGGTTATCCATTGCTATTTCGGCCTTTCCACCTGTTGCAGCCTTTGCCGCTGATTCTCCAGCGCTTGTCCCTTTGGCATAGGCCACAGCAGAACCCGCATTCTTAACGATGGTCTTTGGATCTGTCCCGGCTGAAGAAGGAGCGATGAGCACGGAGGTGTAGAATTCTTTCCCGTTAACTCCCTGGACAATGGGGACTGAGAGTCCACGGCGAAATAGCATGGCCTGTACGAAGCTGCCCACAAAGACGAGCGCGGGTTTCCTTTGGGAAAAGGCCTCTATGATTTCTGGCCGGGACTGGGCAATCCGGGGCTGAATAGTCAATCCACTGGACTGGGAAAGGGCCTCTGCAATCGCCTTTGCTTTGGGAGCCCTCTCTGCCCAGTCGGGCGGGTAGTAGAGAGTGAGTTCAGCTGCCGAGGTGACCACAGGGATGGATAGGAAGATGAGCAGGAAGAGGAACAAGATGATGATTCTTTTCATGACCATACCTCCTTTGGGGTTCTACGCAGAAGATTTATTCTCTTTGTTCCCAGTTTATTGGAACTGTGCCAATTTTAGTGAGAAAAGCTTCAGAACCAGGGATAGGCATATTCCGTGCCAAAGTACAGTGTCTTGCTAATGCTGCTATTTGACTAAGGAATTTAGTATTTTTGAAGAAGGGTTAAAGGAGGAGAAGGCCCAATTTTGTCAATCGTGAAAGGGCACTGGCCATTTCTATATCACCTGGTCCATTCTATTCCTGGACCAGACTCCGAATCACCTTCATATTCTTCAGATCCTCGACGGTATCATTTCTCGGAGTCTCCATGATTCCGGGAAGGTGTTTCAAGAGAGGGTGGTTGATGAGGTAACGGAATCCTTCGAGCCCGATATACCCCTCGCCGATATGCCAGTGTCGATCCTTTCTCGATCCAAGAGGTGTCTTTGAATCGTTGAGATGAAGGAGGTGAAGTTTCTTCAACCCGATCCTCTGATCGAAAGATTGGAGCGTGCTCTCAATGCCGTCCTTTTTCGAGAGATCATATCCCGCCTGAAAAGAGTGGGCCGTATCGAGGCAGATGCCCATCCTCTCCTTTTCCTCAACTCCGAGGATGATCCTCTCGATCTGTTCAAAGGTATTTCCGATTTCTGTTCCCTGACCGGCTGTGTTCTCCAATAGGAGGATGACCGGATTTTTCACCCTTTGAAAGGCCTGATTGATCGCCTGAGAGACAGATTCAATGGCCTCTTCTTCTGAGGATTCCAATCGATGGCCGATATGGATGATCAGGTACTGAGCACCGAGTTGCTCAGCTCTTTTTAGGTCTGTGGCGATCGAGTCGATCGATCGTTTGTAGAACTTCGATTTTTGAGAGGCAATATTGGGAAGGTAGGGCAAATGAAGAAAGAGGGGAAAGAGAGCGGATGACTGGATGGAGGCATGAAATCGCTCAACCTCCTCTCGATCCAACGGCTCGTACTTCCATCCCCTCGGATTTCGGGAGAAGAACTGGATGGTTTCACAACCCCGGAGCTCAGCCCTCTCGACTATCCTTGAAAACCCTCCTGAAATGGAGATGTGGAATCCAAATCGCATCCTGGTCTCTTGAATTGGAATGGATGAAAACTTAGGATTAAATATAATAGTCCATCGATCCCTGTCAACAAGGGTATCTTCTTGACAAAGAAGGGAGATTGATTTACGAATGAAACATTTTGAACCCTTCGACTCGGAGTTTCATTCCTAAGAGTTATCGGTTACTTACCCGGGCCATTGAATCACCTTAGAAGATTCAGGAGATTTGAATCGTAAAGAGGAGCGGAGAGATGCCGGAGTCATGCGATTTAGCGAAGATGGGGCCTCTTTTGGAAAAGTACAGAGGCCAGGATGGGATGCTCATCCCGGTCCTGCAGGATGCCCAGGCCCTTTATGGCTATCTACCAGAGGAGGTTTTGGTTTGCATCGGTCGGGAACTGAAGATTCCGTTAAGCCGGATCTACGGCGTGGTCACATTTTATGCCCAGTTCTACCTGACCCCTCGAGGACGGCATACGGTGAGGGTCTGCAGGGGAACGGCCTGTCATGTCCGTGGGGGCAAGCAGATCCTCAAGGCAGTTCAGGAGTTTTTGGGCATCGAAGAGAACGAGACCACGCCAGATTTCAAATTTACCTTCGAGACCGTGGCCTGCCTTGGGGCCTGCGCGCTTTCTCCAGTTCTTCTGGTCGATAAAAAGTATTACGGGAAACTGACCCCGACGAAGGTGGAACAGGTGTTGAAGCAGTACTGAAGGAGGCGAGCGTTGAAGCTAAGATCTGATCGGGATTTGGTTGCGCTAAGAGAAAGCATCCTCAGGGAGAGAGATCCGAACAAGACCTGTGTGACGATCTGCGGCGGAACAGGATGTCGGGCCTGGGGGGGTGAGGAGGTCCGGTTGGCCTTCATCGAGGAGATCCGGAAGCAGGGCCTGGAAGGGAAAGTGGGTGTCATGAGAACAGGCTGCCACGGCTTCTGCGAACGAGGGCCTGTGGTCGTCATCCTGCCCGAGGAGATATTCTATCAACAGGTGGCGGTTGGCGATGTACCAGAGATCGTCTCGAAAACGCTCCGCGAAAGACGGGTGGTCGAGCGGCTCCTTTACACGGATCCTGCCACAGGCCGGGTGATCACGTATGACCACGATGTCCCTTTTTACAAGGGGCAGACGCGTTTGGTCTTCAGCGACAATGGCCGGATCGATCCTACGGAGATTCGAGACTACATTGCCCGGGGAGGTTACTCCGGCCTGAGCAAAGCCCTCTTCTCCATGACTCCGGAGCAGGTGATCGATGAGGTTGAGAAGTCAGGCCTGCGCGGCCGGGGAGGAGCTGGTTTTCCAACCGGAAGAAAGTGGCGTTTTACCCGGAGCTCGCCCGGAGAGGTAAAGTATATCGTCTGTAATGCCGACGAAGGAGACCCGGGCGCCTTCATGGATCGAAGTGTCTTGGAGGGGAATCCACATCTCGTCTTAGAGGGAATGCTCATTGCTGCCTACGCGATCGGAGCCCATAGCGGCTATGTCTATGTCCGGGCTGAATATCCCCTTGCCGTCCAGCATCTGAAGATCGCACTCGAGCAGGCGGAAGAGATGGGTCTGATCGGAGACCAGATCCTGGGTTCTGATTTCAGTTTTCATCTGAAGATCAAGGAGGGAGCAGGGGCCTTTGTCTGCGGCGAGGAGACAGCCCTTCTGGCATCGATCGAAGGCAAGCGCGGGATGCCCCGGGCACGGCCGCCATTTCCTGCTGTCTCAGGGCTTTGGGGAAAACCTACGAACATCAATAATGTGGAGACCTATGCCAATATCCGCTCCATCATCCTCAACGGGTCATCAGCCTACGCGGCCATCGGGACTCAGGGGAGCAAGGGCACGAAGATCTTCTCCCTGACCGGCAAGATCAACAATACCGGTCTGGTCGAGGTGCCCATGGGCACCACGCTCCGGGAAGTGATTTTTAATATCGGCGGAGGAATTCCGCGGGGTCGCCATTTCAAAGCGGCGCAGATGGGAGGGCCTTCTGGCGGATGCCTGCCTGCGCAGTATCTCGACCTCCCCATCGACTATGAGTCCCTGACCCAGGTAGGTTCGATGATGGGCTCGGGTGGCATGATCGTCATGGACGAAAAGACCTGCATGGTGGACATTGCCCGTTTCTTTCTCAGCTTCACCCAGGAAGAGTCTTGTGGCAAATGTGTGCCCTGTCGGATCGGTACGAAGCGGATGCTCGAGATCCTCACCCGGATCACAAAAGGCGAGGGAAGAGAAGAAGATATCGATCTCCTGCTCGAGATGGGCCGGATCATCAAAGACTCGGCCCTCTGCGGCCTGGGCCAGACCTGCCCCAATCCCGTGCTTTCTACGATCAACTACTTCCGGAACGAATATGAGGCCCATATTCGTGACCGATACTGCCCTGCTGGGGCCTGCGAGGCCCTGGTCTTTGCTCCCTGCGAGAATACCTGCCCGGTGCGGTGCGATGCCGCGGGGTATACCGCCCTGATCTCTGAGAGAAGGTATGAAGAGGCGCTGAGCCTGATCCGACTGACCATGCCTTTGGCAGCGGTCTGCGGCAGGGTCTGCACTCATCCTTGCGAGAATATGTGCAAACGGGGAGAGATCGATCAGCCGATCGCCATTGCTTCGCTCAAACGATTCGCATCCGACTGGGAACTGAGCTCAGGCTCCATGGCGCCCCCCGTCTTTCTTGAGAAGCCGAAGGCCGAACGCGTGGCGATTGTCGGTGCAGGACCTGCCGGGCTCAATGCCGCATATCACCTGGGACGTCGGGGTTATCAGGTTTCGATCTTCGAGGCCCTGCCTCTTCCAGGAGGCATGCTTTCCGTAGGGATTCCGGAGTACCGATTGCCGCGAAGGAATTTGATGAACGATATCCGATTCATCTGTCAGCACCATGTTGAAATCAAGACGGGTAAGGCGCTCGGCAAGGATTTTAACATCGACGATCTCTTTCATCAGGGATATAAGGCCATCTTTCTGGCGATGGGCGCTCACAAGAATCAGAGAATGAGTATCCCAGGGGAGGACGGCCCTGGCGTTTTGCCAGGAGTGGACTTCTTGCGCAGGGTCAACTTGGGAGAGAAGGTGGAGGTGGGAAGGAGAGTGGCTGTGATCGGCGGAGGGAATGTGGCCTTTGACGCGGCACGCACAGCCCTTCGTCTTGGCGCCAAGGAGGTCTCCATCGTTTATCGCCGCACGCGTGACGAGATGCCTGCAAATGATGAAGAGATTGAGGAGGCTGAACACGAAAAGATCAAGCTCCTTTATCTCATCGCCCCTGTCGAGATCGTCAGGGAGAACGGCAGGGTGAGAGGGCTGTTGTGTCAACGGATGGAACTGGGCGATTTTGATGCGAGCGGAAGGCGACGGCCGATTCCCATCAAAGGTTCGGAGTTCTTGATGGAGGTGGAGACCGTCATCCCGGCCATTGGCTATGTTCCGGATCTCTCCTGTCTTCCTCTGGATGGTGGTTTTAAGACGACCAAGGCTGGAACCCTTCAGGTCGATCCGATCACCCTCGCAACAGATCTTCCCGGTGTATTTGCCGGAGGCGATCTGGTCACAGGGCCATCCACGGTTGTGGAGGCCATGGCCAGCGGCTATCGCGCGGCCATTTCCATCGATAAGTACTTGAAAGGACAGGATCCCCGACGGGATCGGGCCTACCAGGCGCTCAGGCGGGTCGATGTGCCAAAGGCTGAGGGAGAAGAAGAGGCAGCCACCTCAAAACCGAGGGCCAAGATGCCTGCGATGGATGTCAATCGCCGGGTCTGCACGTTCGAGGAAGTGAACTTAGGATTTGATGAAGAGACTGCCGTTCGTGAGGCAAAACGCTGTCTGCGCTGTGACCTCGAACGGTGAGGAAAGGACCGAGAGGGATGAAAGAGGTGATACTGAAGATCGATGGTCGTGAAGTGAGAGCCGAAGAGGGGATGACCATCTTTCAGGCGGCAAAAAAAGTGGGGATTGAAATCCCCCATCTCTGCTACCGGGAAGGCTTGGCCCCGACCGCGGCCTGCCGTCTCTGCGTTGTGGAGGTCGATGGGTCAAGAACACTCGTGGCTTCCTGCGCCTATCCGGTGGCCAACAAGATGGTCGTCCGGACAGATACTCAGCGGGTTCAGGAGGCTCGAAAACTGGCGATCGACTTTCTGCTCTCAGACCATCCCTATGACTGCATGACCTGCGAGAAGAGCGGCTCCTGCCGACTTGAGAAATACGCTTATGAATTTGGCATTCGAAAATCGCGCTTCGAGGGCGAAAGGCATGACTACCCGATTCGAGGCCGAAATCCCTTTTTTGAGAGGGATTACAATAAATGTATTCTCTGCGGAAGGTGTGTGACCGTCTGCCACGAAGTCCAGTACTGTGAGGCAGTGGACTACTCCGAACGGGGGTTTGCCACCAAGATTGCCGCCTTTTTCGATCGTTCGATGCAGGAGACCCCATGCGTCTTCTGCGGAAACTGTGTGAGCGTCTGTCCGGTGGGAGCGCTCTCAGAGAAGGCCGGCCGTTTTAAGGGCCGGGAATGGGAGCTTCAGAAGGTTCCGACCATCTGCTCCTATTGTGGCGTCGGGTGTACGCTGGTTCTGAACGTCAAAGATGGAAAGGTCCTAAAGGTGACCTCGGATAAGGAGTTGGGGATCAATCGGGGCTGGACCTGTGTGAAGGGAAGGTTTGGCTTCGATTATATTCACAGCCCGGATCGCCTGACAGAGCCGCTCATCAAAAGAGATGGGACGTTTCGCCAGGCCTCGTGGGAGGAAGCACTCGACGCGGTGGCCGAGGGACTGAAGAATATCAAATCCAAGTACGGGGCCGATGCCATCGGTTTCCTCGTCTCTGCCAAGTGCACCAATGAGGAGAACTACCTTCTCCAGAAGGTCGCCCGGGCTGCCATCGGGACGAACAACGTCGACCACTGCGCCAGGCTCTGACACAGTTCCACGGTCGCCGGTCTGGCGATGGCTTTTGGAAGCGGGGCCATGACCAATTCGATCGGTGAGATCCGGAATGCCGACTGCATCTTTGTCATCGGTTCGAACACCTCGGAAAATCATCCGGTCATCGCCTTGGAGGTCAAGGCCGCGGTGAGGCAGAGGGGAGCCAAGGTCATTGTGGCAGATCCCCGGAGGATCGATCTCGTCAATTTTGCCCACCTCTGGCTGCGGCATCATCCAGGGACGGATGTGGCCCTGCTCAACGGAATGTTGAATGTCATCATCTCCCATGGTTGGGTCAATCAGAGCTTTGTCAACGAGCGCACAGAAGGATTTGAGGCCTTGGCTGAATCTGTAAAGGATTATGTTCCGGAGAGGGTCGAGAAGATCACCGGAGTGCCAGCAAAGGATATAGTCGAGGCGAGTCGACTCTATGCCCAGTCGGCCAATTCATCCGTTCTTTATGCGATGGGCATCACCCAACACGCCACTGGCACCCATAATGTCCTGGCCTTGGCAAACCTGGCCATGGTTACGGGCCAGATCGGCAAACCCTTCTCAGGGATCAACCCACTCCGGGGACAGAATAATGTCCAGGGCGCCTGCGATATGGGGGGTCTGCCCAATGTCTACACTGGCTACCAGCGTGTCGATGATGAGGCTGTGCGGCAGAGGTTTGAGAAGGCCTGGGGCATAGCCCTCTCACCCCGACCTGGCCTGACCTTGATGGAGATGATGAAAGGGATTGCTGAGGGCAGGATGAAAGCCCTTTTCATCCTGGGAGAGAACCCTGTGCTTTCCGACCCGAATGCGGAGAAGGTGAAGGATGAACTGAAGCGTCTCGACCTCCTGGTCGTTCAGGATATCTTCCTCTCGGAGACCGCAGAGCTCGCCCATGTGGTCCTTCCGGGGGTGAGTTTTGCTGAGAAGGATGGAACCTTCACAAACACAGAGCGTAGGGTGCAGCGTATTCGCAAGGCGATCGAACCGATTGGAAACGCAAGGCCGGACTGGAAGATCATCTGTGATCTCTCCTCCCGGCTGGGTTATCCGATGAATTATGATTCTCCTCAACAGATCATGGAGGAGATCGCCTCTGTAACCCCCTCCTACGGAGGAATTCGCTACGAACGCTTAGAAGGCCTGGGACTCCAATGGCCGTGTCCATCGATTGATCATCCAGGGACTCCTTTCCTCCATAAGGACCGCTTCACCCGCGGCAGGGGAAAGTTCCACATCACGCCTTATGCCGCTCCGCCAGAACTTCCTGACCAGGAATATCCCTTCCTTTTGACGACCGGACGGGTGCTCTACCACTACCATACCTTGATCAGCCAAAAGTCGAAAGGCCTGGCCGAAATCTATCCAGAGGGCTTGGTAGAGATCAATCCCGATGACGCCCGGCGTCTCGGAATCAAGCCGGATAACGGACTGGTGGAAGTTGCTTCCCGCCGGGGCAAGGTCAAAGCCAGGGCAAAGGTGTCGGATAACCTTCCTCCAGGGTTGGTTTTCATGACCTTCCACTTTAAAGAGGCGGCAGCCAACCTTCTGACCATCGATGTCTTGGACCCGATTGCCAAGATCCCGGAGTTCAAGGTCTGCGCAGTCAGGGTGAAAAAATTGGGATAGGATCAAATCCTCTTCTGTCTCCTGATGCTCTCCTATTTTTTCCTTGACAAAAAGATGGCGCATGGTTTAGGAAATGGGAAGCCAAATTAAAAAATTCACAAAGACATGGATCCCTTGCCTTCATTTTTTGGACAGGGTTTATGAAATACCGAGCTCTTAGCTATTGGTCCTGCCTCGCTTCCCTTTTCCTCATTATTCTCCTTTTCAGATCGGCCTGCTGGGCTTCAACATTAGACAGAGAAGCCCTTCCCGTGCGTTCCTGGTGGATCAATATGGAGAGGTTCTTGTCATCTCCTCACGGCCGCCTCTCCTGTTCGGGATGCCATTCCTACATTGAAGAGAAGGGCGTCAAGCATCCAGACCCAAAACTCCTCGGCAAGGCCTCAACGCTTCTCTACGATTACAAGAGATGCGAGAAGTGCCATCCTGAGGAGCATCAGCGTTATCTTAAAGGGGCCCATGCCAAAGCGCTATCGGAGAAGAAGAAGGATGCGCCCACCTGTGGGCACTGCCATGTCACCCATTATGCGGCCGCGGGTCAATCTCGCCTCGAACTCGGGAAGTGGATGACCGGGATGTGCGGGACTTGCCACCCGGTCCAAAAGAGGAGCTATCTCGAAAATTATCACGGCAAGACTGCCGTACACCTGAGGTATGAGGCATCCGCCTACTGCACGGACTGCCACGGTGCCCATACCTGCCTTTCGTTAAAAAAGAGGGAAGAGGCTCTCGAGGCGTGCAGGAAGTGTCATGCCGATGCCGGTATACGATTTACAGAATTCGTGATCCATGCCTCTCGAGAAGGGTTGAAGAAAGAGGATATCGAGAAGGTGGAAAAAGTGAGGATCATCCGATGGATCGAGATCAGCTTCGGCATCTTCGTCTTCGGGGTTTTGGCCTTCTTCTATTCCCATACCCTGATATGGACGCTCAGAAAGATTCACGAGAGGCTAAAGAAGGGTTGAGGCAATGGCAGTGAAGGATATCCAGAACGAGGTCTACTGGAGGTTTCATGCCTTCCACCGGTTCATCCACCTGGTGATGATGATCACCTTCGTCGGCCTCGCCTTGACAGGACTTCCCCTCAAGTATCCCGATGCCTTTTGGGCAAGGGGGCTGGTCAGCCTGTGGGGAGGCGTGAAGGCCGCAGGCCTCTTCCACCGCTGGTTTGCGGGTATCACCTTCGGTTATTTTCTTCTCCATCTCCTCTGGGTTCTCTATTACCGCTTCATCTTGAAGGGAGATCTTTTGGGAGCGAATTCCATGATCCCCTCCAAGAAGGATTTTCAAGATCTCCTCCAGCACATCCGATACTTTTTCGGCAAAGGCGATCCGCCCAAATTTGGGAGGTTCACGTATTGGGAGAAGTTTGACTACTGGGCTGTCTTCTGGGGAATCGCCTTTATCGGGGGTTCGGGCCTCCTGCTCTGGTTTCCCGAATTCTTCTCCCGGTTTCTGCCAGGCCTCTTCTTCAATATTGCGTACACGATTCATAGCGATGAGGCCTTGCTCGCGATGGGATTCATCTTCGTGGTCCACCTTTACAACGCCCATTTCCGATCGGGTGTCTTCCCGCTGGATCGATCGATCTTCACGGGCAAGATCGAGGCCAGGGAGATGAAGGAACGCCATCCTCTCGAATGGGAACATCTCAACCAGCATCCTGAGAAGAAGGCCAAGCTCAGGGTGCGAAAGGATCTGCTCGCTCTCTTCCTGATCATTCTCTTGAGCGGACTCCTCCCCTCTTTCTCCTCTGCCCAGGGAGTGACAGAGGAAGAGATCATGGAGGCAGAGAAGAAGTTCTGCTGGAAATGTCATCGTCAGCCGAACTTGAACAGCACAGAAGGCGTGATGACCTCCATCCTTCTTTGCATGAACTGTCATCGGAAGAAGGATGTGGAAAAGAAGGTGGATGGGAAACTGGTCTCTCTCTTTATCGATGAAAAGGAGTACGGGAAGACAATCCATCGAAGGATCGCCTGCATCCAATGTCACGTCGGGATTGCCACCTCCCCTCACCGGACGACATCGATGGCGTGTGCCTCCTGTCACGGATTCCATGGCGAGGCGACCGCTCATGATCCTCATCGCCGTGTCAACTGTGAGGCTTGCCATCACGAGTCAAAAGAAGTGATGAGAGATCCGAAGACCGGAAGCATCGTCCTGAGAATGGTGAAAGACGGAGTTCCGATCCAGATGACGTCGCATCGGCTGACCGATTTCAGGGATAAGAGGGCATGCGAAAAATGTCATTTTGAGAAGAATCAGCTGGGGGCGCCGGTCCGCGTCCTTCCCGCCAAGAGCGTGATCTGCATCGGATGCCATAGCGCTACGATCGGCGCCGGAGATCCGATCTCCATCCTTGCCCTCCTGTTATTCGGGGTGGGCATCGTTCTGACGATCTCCTTCTGGTTTCAGGGGACCGTGGGTGACCCATCCTTCTCCACCCATGAAAAGATCTCCTATATCGCTGAGAAGATCTGGCAGGTCATCTTCTCGAGGAGGATTCTCACTCTCCTCAGGGTCCTCGTGGTGGATGTCCTCCTTTTGAGAAGAATCCTGAAGGAGAGTTTGAGTCGATGGACGATCCACAGCCTGATCTACCTTCCCCTATTCCTCCGCTTCTTCATCGGCTTGGTTCTCCTCTTCCTTTCCAAGGCCTTTCCGATGAGTCCTAAGACCGCCGTTCTCCTCGACAAGAACTATCCTCCCATGGCCTTCGCCTACGATCTCTTAGGTCTATGTATTATCATTGGAACTGGCGCGGCGATGATGAGGCGTTTTCAAAATCGAGCACAGAAGGCCATACCAGGAGGACAGGATTATATCGTCATCGGTCTGATCGGAGCTATCTTGATCACAGGGTTTTTGGTGGAGGGGATGAGGATCCTCCTGACCGGGATCCCGGCCTTTGTTGCGATGGCGTCCTTTCTCGGGTACCCGCTCTCACTCTTTCTCAACCTCTTCCCCATTCGCTGGGAAGGGCTCTATCCGTATGCCTGGTATGCCCATGCGATTCTGACCGGGGTGCTGGTCGCCTACCTTCCCTTCAGCAAGATGTTCCACATCCTCATTGATCCTCTTGTCTTCGTGGTGAAGGCGTTCTCGAGGGAGAGATGAAGGTCGCAGGCTGGCTCAGATCCTTATCAAAGATCATCCATTTGAAACGGTTCTCCCGGACGTGGATGGGGAAGCAGTTGACGATGGTCCAGCTGATGGAGCTGGACGCGTGCATGCATTGCCGGACCTGTAGTTCTCAGTGCTCTGTGGCCGTGGCCTTTGAGGGGATCCCGAACATCAAGATCCTTCCCTCAGAGAAGATCGCGTCGATTCGAGCTCTGGCATCAGGAGATGGATTGACTGAACGAGATCTGAGGGAGCTTCAGGAAGGTGCCTATCTGTGTACGAACTGTTACCGATGCACAGTGGTCTGTCCCGCGGGGATCGACCTCCAGAAGTTATGGTTTCGTGTGAGGGAGATTCTCCTCCAGAGGGGAACGCCAGAGTTTCTCCTCCTCTCGCCCCTCTCATTTTATCGGGGGTTGATGAAGGAAGACATGGACCAGAGGGATTATGAAGAGCCTTTGATCCGAGCGAGGGAGGCCATGGCTGCCGGATGGGAGCTGATCCGTGCAAAGGAGAAGGCCCTGCCCCTGACGCCAAAGGATAAAAGATTTCAGGATAAGCTCGGTCTTTCTGCCCAGGCCAAGACCTTCTCAGTCTGCTTTGGCTGCAAGACCTGCACCACGGTCTGCCCGGTGGTGGCCAACTATGAGGATCCCCAGACCGCCCTGGGCCTTCTGCCCCATCAGATTATGCATGCCTGCGGGCTGGGGATAAGGGACCTGGCCTTTGGTTCAAATATGCTCTGGGACTGTTTGACCTGTTATCAGTGTCAGGAACAGTGTCCCCAGGGGGTTTATGTCACCGACGTGCTTTACGAACTCAAGAACCTGGCGATGAGAGAGGTCAAGGAGAAGACGTGGCGATGAAGTTTTCATTATTTCTCGGTTGCACGATTCCAGCGCGGCTCAACCAGTACGCCTCCGCCTCAAGGGCGGTTCTGGAGGAGCTGGGCGTGGAATCGGTCGAGATCGGGGAGTTTAACTGTTGTGGATACCCTTTGAGGAATATCGATTTCAAGGTCTTCCTTCTGTCATCTGCTCGTAATCTGGCCCTCTCTGAGAGGAGAGGCCTCCCAATCATGGCCCTCTGCCAGTGTTGCTATGGCAGCCTGAAGAAAGCCGACCACCTTTTGAAGGAGGATGCTTCCTTACGCAACGAGGTGAATGCGAGCCTTGAAAGGGAGGGCCTCAGGTATGAAGGAGGGATTGAGGTCAAGCACCTCCTCCAGGTTCTTCATCAGGAGGTGGGGATCAAGGCGATTAAGGAGAGGATCGAAAAGCCTTTCAAGGGGCTCAGGATTGCAGCGCACTATGGGTGCCATGCCCTCAGGCCAAGTCGGGTCGTCCAATTTGACGATCCGGTGGCTCCCTCCTTGTTCGATCAACTGATCGAAGCGACGGGCGCCGAGGCCGTGGACTGGTCGATGAAAGCCGACTGCTGTGGTGCTCCACTCTGGGGAGTAAACGATGGGCTTTCGATCGATCTGACCCTGAAGAAATTGACGGACGGAAGGAGATCAGGCGCTGATTATCTCTGTACTGCGTGCCCCTACTGCCACATCCAGTTCGACAAGGTTCAAAAGATGATTCTCTCTCAAAGGGACCTGAACCATCCGCTTCCGTCGATTCTCTATCCGCAGCTTCTCGGCCTGAGCCTGGGGATCGATCGCAGGCTCTTGGGACTGGAGATGAATGAGATTTCTCTCAAGGGGATCGAGGAACGGCTGGCATAATCGTTTCGTCGTCGGACTTGATCGAATTTGGCACGAGCGTTTCGCTCGTTACAAAGGTGCAGGAGAAGAAATGGGAGATAAGAAGATCGGTTCGGTCGCGGTAGTCGGTGGTGGGATTGCCGGAATGCAGACGGCCTTGGATCTGGCCAATTCCGGCTACTTTGTCCACCTGGTGGAAAGGTCATCCTCCATTGGGGGGGTGATGTCCCAGCTGGATAAGACCTTTCCCACCAACGACTGTTCCATGTGAATCCTCTCGCCCAAACTGGTCGAGGTCGGCCGGCATCTCAACATTGAACTGTTGACCCTCTCAGAGGTGAAGAGCGTCTCCGGAGAGGTGGGTCATTTTGAGATCAAACTGCTCCAGCAGCCTCGTTATGTGGACCCCTCGAAATGCATTGCCTGTGGTCTCTGTGCTGAGAAATGCCCGACAAAGGTTGACAATGAATATGATGCAGGCCTCGGCAAACGGAAATCGATCCATGTGAAGTATGCCCAGGCCGTTCCCCTGAAGTATGTCATCGATCCGGTCCACTGCACCTTTCTCACAAAAGGGAAATGCAGGGTCTGCGAGAAGCTCTGTCCTGCCAAGGCGATCAATTTCGAGGATCAGGAGAGGGAATTGACCATCGAAGCAGGAGCGATCATCCTCGCTCCCGGATGTGAGGTGTTCAGACCCGAGGTCTACGATATCTATGGTTATCAGAAGTCGCCGGATATCGTCACCAGCCTCGAGTTTGAGCGGATCCTCTCTGCCTCTGGCCCTTTTGGAGGACATCTGCTCAGACCCTCCGATAAGAGGGAGCCGAAAAAGATCGCCTGGATCCAGTGCGTGGGTTCGAGAGATGTGCATGAGGGAGCCAAGGCTTACTGTTCAGCGGTTTGCTGTACCTATGCGATCAAAGAGGCCATCGTCGCCAAAGAGCATGCGAAGGGTGGCCTGGATACGGCCATCTTCTTCATCGATATGCGCACCTACGGCAAGGATTTTGAGAGGTACTACAACCGCGCAAAGGAGGAGGCAGGGGTCCGTTTCATCAAGTCGAGGATCACCCATATCCTGCCGGTTCGAGAGACCGGAGAACTCTCCATCCGCTACACGGATGAGTCAGGCCGAAGGGTGGAGGAGGGCTTCGATCTGGTCGTCCTATCCGTAGGATTCGGGGTGGCAGAGGGAGCCGTGGATCTGGCCAGGCGATTGGATATTCAGCTCGACCCATACGGTTTTGCCTCAACGGGTAGTTTTGAGCCTGTTCAGACGTCGAGGCCCGGGGTCCTGGTCTGCGGTGCTTTCCAGGGGCCAAAGGATATTCCCTCCTCTGTGATCGAATCGAGCGCCTCTGCTGCCGTGGCAGCAAGCCTCTTGGCTGAGACCCGTTGGTCGAAGACGAAGACCAAGGAAAGACCTGAGGAGATTGACGTTCGCGGTGAGCCTCCGAGGATCGGGGTCTTTGTCTGCCGCTGCGGTACCAATATTGCCGGGGTCTTGGATGTCCCAGCGATTGCGGAATATGCCCGTCGACTTTTAGGTGTGGTCCATGTGGAGGAAAATCTCTTCAGCTGCTCTCAGGACACCCAGGAAAAGATGAGGCAGGTGATCAGAGAGCAGCGATTGAACCGAATCGTTGTCGCCGCGTGCAGCCCCCTCACCCATGAGGCCCTCTTTCAGGAGACCGTGGCCAATGCAGGGATCAATAAGTACCTCTTTGAGATGGCGAACATTCGGAACCAGTGTTCCTGGGTTCACAGCGGCGATAAAGAGGCAGGGACAGAGAAGGCCAAGGATCTGGTCCGCATGGCTGTGGCCAAAGTGGCCCTCTTTGATCCTATGGCCGACCCCCTGATCAAGATTAATCAAACTGCCTTGGTCATCGGCGGCGGCCTCTCCGGCATGAGCGCTGCCAAGAACCTGGCAGCCCAGGGTTACCATACCTATCTGATTGAGAAAGGGGATGCCTTGGGAGGTCAGGCCAGGAATCTCTATCAGACCTGGAGAGGGGAGGATGTTCAGAAGAACCTTCGCGGTCTGATCGAAGAGATTGAGTCGCATGAGAAGATCGAGGTCTACCTCAACAGTGAGTTAAAACAGGTCGATGGATTTGTCGGGAATTTTAGATCGACCATCCAGACCGGTGGAAAAGAGATCGTTCTGGAACATGGCGTTGCCGTGATTGCGACCGGTGCTTCAGAGCTGAAGCCGGACCAGTACCTTTATGGCCGAGATCCGAGAGTCGTTACAGGCCTTGAGCTCGATAGGAGATTGATCGATCAAGACGCTTCTCTGAAGAGGTTGCGTTCAGCCGTCTTTCTCCAGTGTGTGGGATCTCGGATCAAAGAGAGGCCTTACTGCTCGAAGGTCTGTTGCACCCATTCCATCTTAAACGGTCTCAAGTTGAAGGAGGTCAACCCTGAGATCGATGTCTTTGTCGTCTATCGGGACATGCGGACCTACGCGCTCCGTGAGGATCTCTATCGTGAGGCGCGGTCGAAGGGGATCGTCTTCATCCGTTATGACGCCGAGAAGGAAGTCGTGGTCACCGAGGATCAGGGTGATCTCCGGGTGCTCTTCAACTCGGATGTCCTGAACCGGCAGGTCGAGATCCGGCCTGACCTTCTGGTCCTGGCAACCGCCATCGTGCCTCCAAAGGAGAACCCGGTGGCCAGGCTGTTTAAGGTCCCGGTCAATCAGGATGGTTTCTTTGTGGAGGCTCATGTGAAATTGAGGCCCATCGATTTTGCTACCGACGGGGTCTTTGTCTGCGGTCTGGCCCATTCTCCGAAGCCGATCGATGAGTCGGTTGCCCATGGCCTGGGCGCTGCAGCCCGTGCGGTGACCCTTCTCTCCCAAAAAGAGATGTTCGGGAATGCGATCACAGCCCAAATCAATCCGGAGACCTGTGTGGGCTGTCAAGGGTGCCTCGAGGTCTGTCCCTATGAGGCCATTCAATATTTGGAGGATAAGAGAATCTGCGAGATCAACGAAGTGATATGCAAAGGTTGTGGCGCCTGTGCAGCCACCTGTCCCTCTGCGAGCGCACAGCTCAAACGTTTCACCAGCAGGCAGATCTATGCCCAGATTGAGAAGGCACTGGCCGCATAAATCGGAGATTCGATGCACGGGCGAAGGATCCCGGAGGGATCAATCCGAAACAAGCACGAAGGTTCAAAATATAAATGTTCCGAATAAAAAGTTTAGAATTTAGATATTTGAATTCTGGATTTGTTTCGAATTTTGATATTCGGATTTCGGATTTTATTGCTACACTCTTGAAGGGAGTTTCTTAATGACGGAGGAGTTTCGACCCCAAATTATTGCATTTTTGTGTACCTGGTGAGCTTATGCCGCTGCTGACCTGGCTGGGGTCAGTCGCATGCAGTATTCGCCCTCGGTCCGGACGATCCGGGTGATGTGCGCAGGGACGATCTCGCCCCATTACATCCTGAAGGCACTCCAGGCCGGAGCGGATGGCATCTTCGTGGCTGGCTGACGGATGGGGGAATGCCATTACCAGTCTGGTAATGTGATGGCCAATAAGAGGATGACCCTCCTCCAGAAGTTACTGGAATTTTCGGGTCTTCATGCGGATCGCCTTCGCGTCCGATGGGTCTCGTCTGCCGAGGCCGCAGAATATGTCCGGGAGGTCTCGGGGTTTGTGGAGGATATCAAGAAATTGGGGCCTAATCCTTTGAGCGTGAAGAGAGCGATGAGGTCGGTACGGAATGAGCAAAAAGATTAAAGAGACTGTGAGGACCCTTCTGGTTGAGGGAAAGATCAGAGGCTTTCTCGGATTGATCGAAAGGGATGGCCACGTGATGCCCCATCTCTTTGGTGATCCCCAGGAGCTTGAACACCTCTCTCTCGGTGATCACGGGAGGGCCGGGGATGCCCGTTACCCCCTCAATCAGATCCTCATCCAATTGATGAGGGCGTATCCTGAAGAGACCTTTGCCGTTCTTGTCCGTGGATGTGATGAGAGGGGGCTGAGGGAGCTTTTCAAATGGCAACAGTTGCGAGAGGAGAAGGTCATCCCGATCGGATTGGGTTGTCCGGAAGAACTGGCCAGGGCCTGTGAGTGTGAAAAGCCTTTTCCGGATAATCTGTTGGATGGCCCAAAGGGGGAGAAGGTTGAGGGTCAGAAGGTGGCTCGGGTCAACGCCATGGACATCGATGCCAGGCTTCGGTTCTGGAAGGCCGAGTTTGACCGTTGTATCAAATGCCTGGGCTGTCGCAACATCTGCCCGATGTGTTTTTGCAAGGAGTGTACGCTTGAGGAGGCGAACCTGATTGATTCAGGCGAGATTCCTCCAGCCAATCCGACCTTCCATCTGGTCCGGGCCATCCATATGGTGGGCCGTTGTATTGACTGCGGTCTGTGCGAGGAGGCATGTCCAGCCGATATTCCCTTGAGGACGCTGTATAAGAAGGTTGCCGAGATCGTGTCAGAAGAGTTCGGCTACAAAACCGGTTACACCGTTGATGAAAAGTCCCCTTTTAATATAATCGAGGTAAAATAGATCAATGGAGTTCAAGACCGTTCTGACCACCTGTCCTTATTGCGGCTGCGGCTGTGGGTTGCTGCTCGAAATCCTGGACGGAAGGCTCATAGGGACGCTTCCATCCAAAACCAGCCCTGTGAATCAAGGGAGGTTGTGTGTGAAGGGCTGGAGCGTTCATGAATTTGTCACAAGCCCGAACCGTCTGATCCGACCCTTGGTGAGAAAGGCCGATAGGCTTGTGGAGTCGTCATGGGACGAGGCCCTGGACCTTTCTGCCCGGCGACTCAAAGAGATTAAAGAGAGGCATGGCCCTGACAGCATTGCTGTGCTGACCTCTGCCAAGTGCACCAATGAGGAGAACTACCTTCTGCAGAAATTGACCCGGGCAGCGATCGGGACGAACAACATCGATCACTGCGCCCGTCTCTGACACTCCTCCACGGTGGCCGGGCTGGCCGCTTCATTTGGCAGTGGGGCGATGACCAACTCCATAGAAGAGATTGAATCTGCCGATTGCATCCTGATTTTTGGCTCCAACACCTCGATCGCCCATCCCTTGATTGCCACCCGCGTCTTTCGTGCGAAGGCAAGGGGCGCCAAGGTCATCGTGGCCGATCCGCGAAAGATCCCGATCGTCCTTCAAAGCGACCTCCATCTTCAGCATCGACTTGGAACGGACGTGGCTCTGATCAATGGTCTGATGCATATCATTCTGAAAAACGGATGGGAGAGAAAGGCATTTATCAGTGAACGGACGGAGAACCTTGAGGAGTTCAGAAAGGTCGTGGAGAAGTATTCCCCGGATCGCGTTTCTGAGATCACCGGTGTTCCGGTGAAGGATCTGGAGACGGCTGCTCAGTATTATGCCAAGGCGGAGCGAGGAAGCATCCTGTACACGATGGGCATCACCCAGCATACCACAGGTGTGGATAATGTGAAATCCCTTGCCAATCTCTCGATGCTCACCGGGAACATTGGCAGGGAGTCGACCGGTGTCAATCCCCTCCGGGGACAGAACAACGTCCAGGGCGCCTGCGATATGGGCGGGCTGCCAAATGTCTACTCCGGCTATCAGCCCGTGACCGATCAGGCCGTCAGGCAGAAATTCGAAGAGGCCTGGAGGGCTGAGCTTTCGGCCAGGGTCGGATTGACAGCCACGGAGATGTTCCCGGCGGCCCTCGAGGGCAGGGTCAAGGCCATGGTCATCCTGGGTGAGAATCCTGTTCTGAGCGATGCTGACAGCCATCATGTGGAAAAGGCGTTGGAGGCCCTCGATTTTCTCCTGGTCATCGACATCTTCAATACGCCGACCTCTGATCTTGCTCACGTGGTTTTAGCCGGAGCGTCCTTTGCAGAGAAGGAAGGGACCTTCACCAATACGGAGAGAAGGGTTCAGATGGTTCGAAAGGCGATCGAACCTCCAGGGGATGCCAGGGTCGACTGGAGAATCATCCAGGAGCTTTCGAACCGTCTTGGATACTCAATGGATTACGACTCCCCTCGGGCTGTCATGGAAGAGATAGCGAGGGTCACTCCCTCCTACGCTGGCATCCGTTATGATCGACTCCAGGGCGATGGCTTACAATGGCCCTGCCCCAGCACAGATCACCCGGGGACCAAATTCTTACACCAGGGCAAGTTTACGAGGGGGAAAGGACTCTTCAGTGCGATCGAATACAAACCGCCTGCTGAAGTGGCGGATGAGGCATATCCGTTCCAGCTGACAACCGGAAGGATTCATGTCCATTACCATACGGGCACGATGACGAGGAATTCTCCTTCGTTGGAACGGGAGGTCAACGAATGCCTTCTCGAGATCAATCCCGAGGATGCCCGGGAGCTTGGAATAGGCGAGGGTGATCGCGTCCTGGTCTCCTCGAGGCGGGGTTCTGTCTCAACGAGGGTAAAGTTGACAGAGACGGAGAAGAGGGGAACGGTGTTCATGCCATTCCATTTCTTTGAAAGCAGGGCGAATATCCTGACCAACCCAATGTTTGATCCTGTTGCCAAGATCCCGGAATTCAAGGTCTGCGCTGTAAAGATCGAGAAGATGGAGACTGGATCAGCCCGTTAATCGATTTCAAGTCCTACCCAATGATTGGGTAACACCACTCCTCTCCCGAGCAAACTGGAAACGGCAATGCCCTGTTTTAAATGGAAATGGTCGAAATAATGTGTTAATAATTTCACGAATTGGTCGATGAATATGAGTCTTACGTCAGAAAATATTAATGAAAATAAGTCGTTATATGTCAAACGAGGTGTACAAAATTTTTCTTGACAAAAGGGGGACAATTTTGTAGCTTTTTGCGGAAAGAAGAAAGTTTTCACAAATATAGGGAGTCACTATGTTAATCGAATATCTTGCCATTCTAATTTATATTGCCATTGCCATTGGCTTTGCTCTGTTTGCGGTCGTCGCTTCTCATCTTTTGGGCCAGAGAAAACGCACCGCCTTAAAAGAGGCTCCATATGAATGCGGCATGACCACGGTTGGATCATCCTTCAGAAGGATTCCGATTAAGTACTACATTATTGCCATGCTCTTTCTGCTCTTTGATATTGAAGTCGTCTTCCTCTATCCATGGGCCGTTGTCTTTAAACAGATGAAGAGCTTCGCATTCATCTCCATGGCCGTCTTCATCGGAATTTTACTCATTGCTTATATCTACATCTGGAAAAAAGGAGCGTTGGAATGGGAATAGAAACCTACCTTGAAAAGACCCCTTTTATGCCTGTCCTGGATAAGGTCGTCAACTGGGGTCGAAAGTATTCGATCTGGCCGGTCACCTTTGGCCTTGCCTGATGCGCCCTGGAGATGATCGTCACCAGTTCGGCGACGTGGGATATTTCTCGTTTTGGTTCAGAGGTCTTCAGGCCTTCTCCCAGACAGGCAGATCTGATGATCGTTGCCGGGACCCTCACCAAAAAGATGGCCCCGATGGTCAAGCGGATCTATGAGCAGATGCCAGAGCCCAAATGGGTGATCGCCTACGGGGCCTGTGCCTGTTCAGGAGGGGTCTTCAAGACCTACAATGTGGTCCAGGGCGTTGACCAGATACTTCCGGTCGATGTCTATGTGCCCGGGTGTCCGCCAAGGCCTGAGTCGCTGCTCACGGCGATTGTGAAACTCCAGAAGAAGATTGAAAAGGAATCCCTTGCAAACCGAAAGGATGTTCCGAGCACCCTGGAATTGGAGAGATGAGAGGGAGAGGCGATGGTCGAGAGCAACCTGACCGTTAAGAAACTGAATGAAAGATTTCCATCCTCTGTCTTAGAGGTGAAGACCTTTCGAGGGGAGGTCACGGTTACCGTTTTAAAGAGGGACATCCTCGAGATCTGTAAGTTTCTCCACTCTGATCCTGATCTTCAATACCATTTTCTCGTCGACCTCTGCGGGTTGGACTTCTTTCCCCAAAGCCCCCGTTTTGAAGTGGTCTATCTCCTTTGCTCCATGAAGGAGTATCAAAGACTGAGGTTGAAAACGAGAGTCGGTGAGAATGAATCGATCTCAAGTGTGGAATCGGTCTGGAAGGCGGCCAACTGGTTGGAGCGGGAGGTCTACGATCTCTTCGGGATCCCTTTTGAAAACCATTCTGATTTGAGAAGGATCCTGCTCTGGGATGGTTTTGAGGGTCATCCCCTGAGGAAGGACTTCCCGGTCGAGGGACCGGATTTCGACAAACCCTTTGTCTTAGAGGTTTGAAATGGCAGAAAGAAGATTCATGACCATCAATATGGGACCCCAGCACCCGGCCACGCACGGGGTGTTGAGGCTCGTATTGGAGTTGGACGGGGAGGTGATCGTTAAGGCAACCCCCCATATCGGACATCTTCACCGGGGTGTGGAGAAGTTGGCTGAGAGCAGGACCTATCATCAGGTGATTCCGCTCACCGACCGTTTAGATTACACGAATGCGATGGGCAACAACCTGGCCTATGTGCTGGCAGTCGAAAAGCTCCTGGGAATTGAGGTTCCTAAGAGGGCTCAGTACTTAAGGGTGATGATGGCTGAGCTTCAGAGGATCGCGGCTCATCTGATCTGGCTTGGCACCCATGCCCTGGACATCGGTGCCATGACCCTTCTCTTCTACAATTTTCGAGAAAGGGAGGAGGTCCTGGGAATCTTTGAGGCGGTCGCAGGCGGAAGGCTCACCCCGACCTACCTCAGGATCGGGGGGGTCTCGAAAGACCTTCCCGACGGAATCGAAGAGAGGATCAAGACATTCGTCCGGGCCTTTCCGGATCACGTCAAGGAATATGAGACCCTGCTCACTCAGAATGTGATCTGGCTAAAACGGACCAAGGGGGTGGGGATCATCTCCAAAGAGGATGCGATCAATTGGGGCGTGACCGGACCGACGCTCAGGGGCTCGGGCGTAAGATACGATGTGAGAAAGGCCTTTCCCTACTCCGGTTATGATGAGTTCGATTTCGAAATCCCGTTGGGTTCCGTCGGAGATGTTTATGATCGGTACATCGTTCGCCTGAGAGAGATGGAATGGTCGAACTCAATTGTGGAGCAGGCCCTCGAACGGCTGCCCAAAGGTCCGATCCTCGCAGATGATCCCAGGGTGACGCTGCCGGCAAAGGATGCGGTCACACAGGACATCGCTGCATTGATCCGGCAGTTCAAGATCGTCTCGGAAGGCTTCAGTCCTCCGCCAGGCGAGGTCTATGCGAGTGTGGAGGCAGCCAAGGGAGAGCTGGGATTCTATATCGTCAGCGACGGATCGAATCATCCCTTCCGTGTCAGGATTCGACCGCCCTCCTTTCTCAATCTGAGCGCATTGCCGAAGATGATCGAAGGAAGTCTGATCGCGGATGTCATTGCAGCGATCGGCAGCATCGATATCGTCCTGGGAGAGATCGATCGGTGAATTTGTAAATTCGAAATTCGATGCACGGGCTAAGCATCCCGGAGGGATCAATCCGAAACAAGCACGAATGTTCAAAATATGAATTCTGAAAAGGTAGAAAGTTTGGAATTTAGGGATTAGGATTTCGGATTTGTTTCGGATTTCGATATTCGGATTTCGGATTTTTACTTAGAGGGGTCATCATGACAGATATCCTTTTTAGCAGCTGGGGCGGCGTTATCACCGACAACCGTGGAAAGCCTGAAGCTGAGAGACAGGCGCCCCCGGGTCTTAACCTGCCTCTTGAGTTTGATAAGGAGAGAAGGATCAGGGCCTTCTTCGGATGGGATGGGATCGCGATCAGGGACGCCGAGGTGAACATCGTCGATCTCACTCGCGCCTATCTCGAGGCGGTCCAGAATGAATCCTGTGGAAAATGCACTCCTTGCCGGGTGGGGACCCGGATCATGGCCACGATCCTGAATCGGATTGCGGAGGGTCAGGGTAAGCCTGAGGATCTGGATCAATTAAAATATCTGGGCAGGATAATCCAGAAGAGTTCCAAATGCAATCTCGGACAGACCGGTCCAAAGCCGGCACTGGATGCGATTGAATATTTTGAAGACCAATTCTCCGGTGCCATCCAGTTGCAGAAGAAGATTCCCCGCCAGGAATATAAGGTCAAGGTAACCGCGCCCTGCGAAAGCGCCTGCCCCTCCCATCTGCCGATCACCCGTTATATCGAACTGATCAAAGAGGGAAGGTTCGAAGATTCCCTTGCGGCCATCCGGCAGGCGACGTGCCTGCCCGGTGTTTTGGGAAGGGTCTGCGTCCGGCCCTGCGAGGACAATTGCCGCCGGGGAAATGTCGATGAATGTCTCTCCATTAAATGGCTGAAACGATTCGTCGCAGATTACGAACTGAAAAAGAGGAAAGAGCCCCTCTTAGAGAAGCAAGGGGTTCGATCGGAGAAGGTGGCTGTGATCGGCGCAGGCCCGGCTGGCCTTTCTTGTGCCTACTACTTGGCCCTGAAGGGCTATCCGGTGACGATATTCGAAAGGCATGGCGAACCTGGCGGAATGGCAGCCATGGGAATTCCTGACTATCGACTTCCGAGGAATGTCTTGAGGTATGAAGCAGAGATCGTGGAACGTCTGGGTGTGGAGATCCGTTACAACACCCAGGTGGGAAAAGACATCACCCTCTCTCAAATGTTCGAGCAGGGGTATAAGGCCATCTTCATCGGCGTGGGAGCCCAGACCAATACCCCCATGGGTGTGGAGGGAGAGGAGAAAGGGTATAAAGGGTTCATCCCTGGTGTTTATTACCTCTTGGAAATCAATCTCGGAAGAGATCCCTATCCCGAAGGCAAGAAGGTGGTGGTCGTGGGCGGTGGCAATGTGGCCATCGACTGCGTCCGATCCTCCTTCCGCATTGGCAAAACCGATGTGAATTTGGTTTATCGGAGGACGAAGAAAGAGATGCCTGCCGATCGTGTGGAAATCCACGATGCAGAGGAGGAGGGCGTGAAGTTCCACTACCTCTGCAACCCGGTCCGGATCGTTGAGAAAGAGGGAAAGGTGGTTGGGGTGGAATGCATCCGGATGGAGCTGGGGGAGCCGGATGAATCGGGAAGGCGACGGCCCGTGCCCATCAAGGGATCTGAATTCTTCATTGAGACCGATATCCTGATCCCGGCCATCGGCCAGGCCATCGACCTCTCTTTCCTTGAAGAGAAGGATGGGGTGAAGACGACGAAACGATCGACCATTGCCATCCAGGAGGGGACGTTCATGACAAGCCGTCCGGGGATCTTCTCAGCCGGCGATTGTGTGACCGGACCGGATGTCCTGGTCCGTGCCGCAGGCCATGGAAAGAGGGCTGCGGATAAGATCGACCTCTTCCTCCGGGGGATGGAGGTGAAGGAATCGGAAGAGGAGCGCCTCGAGGCGCTGATGGAGAAGATCAAGGTCTATCGAAAGGAGGAGAAGGTCGGCATCTCCGGCGGGACGAAACGGGAGGTATTGAGGATGCTTCCTCCTGATTCGAGGAAGTGGGTCTTTGACGAGGTGGAGGAAGGACTTTCTATTCCATCGGCCCGGAAAGAGGCAGAGCGCTGTCTCCGATGCGTACGAGTAGGGTTATTTGCAATGTAACGGGCTGGTGAATCGTGAATGGTGGATCGTAAAAAGAGTATTCCGAATCACGAGTCACGAATCACGATCCACGAGGTTTGATCAGATGATAAAACTGAAGATTGATGGAAAAGAGTTGACCGCAAGGCCGGATCAGACGATTCTGGAAGTCGCCAGGGAGAATGGGATCTATATCCCGACGCTCTGTTATCACGAAAGGTTGAGCCTGATCAAATCGTGCCGTCTCTGTCTGGTCGATGTGGAGGGCTGTGATATGCCCATGGCCTCCTGTGCCACACCTGTGGTGGACGGCATGGTGGTCCAGACCCGGACCGAACGTGTGGAGAGGATGAGGCTCGAGGCCTTGAAGCTCTTGCTGGTCAACCATCCGCTCGACTGTCCGGTATGCGATGCCGGAGGAGAGTGTCAGCTTCAGAACCGCACTTTCGAATTCGGAATCAAGGAGAATCAATTTCCTCCTGAGAGGGTTGATCGGCCATCGAGGGAGTATGGCACCCCTTTGATCCGGCAATGGACCGAGCGTTGTGTGATGTGCCTCCGCTGTGTCCATGCGTGCATCGATATTCCGGGTGCTGATGTCCTTGATGTGGTGGACCATGGATTTTCCTCCCATATCGAAGCGGTAAGGAAAGAGAACTGCATCTCCTGCGGGGAATGCCTCCATATCTGCCCGGTCGGTGCCCTGACCGAGAACCTGAGCCCGATCAAAGGAAGGAGATGGCAGCTCGACAGAGTCCAGACGACCTGTACCTTCTGCGGGTGCGGATGCCAGCTGGAACTCAATAGCCTTGCCGATAGGAAAGTGGTCAAGGTGACCACCAAAGGGGAGGCCGGTGTCAATCAGGGCAGCCTCTGCGTCAAAGGGAGATTCGGTTACGACTTTGTCAACCATCCGGAGAGGCTGCAGAGACCTCTGGTCAAGAGGTCCGGAGTTTTTGTAGAGGCCTCATGGGAAGAGGCCCTCGCACTGGTGGCGACAAGACTTCGAGAGGTGAAGGAGAAATATGGAGGCCAGGGCATCGGTGGCATCTCTTCTTCCAGGGCTACGAACGAGGAGAACTACCTCTTCCAGAAATGGATGAGGGCCTGCATCGGGACAAATCATCTTGACAACGGAGCCGGATTGGCCAATGGCTCCTCCCTCTACAGCATGCTGGCATCGACAGGATGGCCGGCGATGACTCACTCGATGGATGATGTCGCTCAAGCCGATCTCATTCTCATTGTGGGCGCAGATCCCTATGAGGATAACCTCATCTTCAGCAACAAGATGAGGCAGGCGATAGGCCGTCATGACGCCAAGATCATCCTGGTCGATCCTCGGAAGACACAATGGGAGAGGTGGGCCGACCTCTGGCTCAGACCCCTGCCCGGAACCGATCTGGTATGGATCAATGGTCTCATCCGCCTTCTGATTGAGAAGGGAGGCTACAGTAAAGAGTTTGTCGGATCGAAGACAGAAGGCTTTGAAGCCATGAGGCTCTCTTTGGAAAGATTCTCCAGGGAGTTTGTGACGAAGGAGAGCGGGATCTCTTCCAACGATTTGGAGAAGGTGGCGGGCCTCTATATGGCAGCCAAGAAGAGGGCGATCGTCTTTGGCTCAGGTGTCACACAACATCTGAGCGGAGCGGAGACGGTGAAGGGTCTGTGCAATCTGGCGCTCCTGACCGGCGAGACTGAGAGAGAAGGGGGAGGGCTTTACCCGATGCTCACTCAGAACAATGCTCAGGGCGCCTGCGATATGGGCGGCCTGCCCGAATTTCTCCCCGGTTACGAGCGGGTGGATGACGAGAAGGCTCGAAGGAGATTTGAAGAGATCTGGGAGGGGAGCATTCCAGAAAGACCGGGCCTGAGCTATACGGAGATCTTTGAAAAGATCCACGAGGGAAAGATCAAGGCCCTCTATGTCTTCGGCGAGGACCCCTTCCTCACCCTTCCCAATCTTGAGCGTCTGAGGAACGGGCTCCATCACCTGGAGTTTCTGGTTGTTCAGGACCTCTTCATGACCCACATCGGAAGTTATGCCGATGTTATTCTCCCGGGGGTGAGTTTCGCTGAGAAGGAAGGGACCTTTACCAACATGGAGAGAAGGGTCCAAAGGGTGAGGCAGGCGATCTCACCGGTTGGTGAGGCCAGACCCGACTGGAAGATCATTTCCGATCTTTCGACCGCGATGGGCTATCCCATGAAGTATCAAACTCCTGCCGAGGTGATGGAGGAGATCGCCTCTTTGGTACCTTCCTACGCCATGATGACTTACGCCAATCTTGAGAAGGGAGGCGTTCAGTGGCCTCTGGAGAACGGGAGAAAGAAGCGATTCCTGGCGGTCGAGTATCGAGGGGCCGCGGAGCAGCCGGATGAAAGATATCCGTTGTGGATCATCCCGAGGGGTTTTCATTACCACTATGGGATCGGGACGACGACCAAGAGGGCAAAGGGCCTGGCCAAGGTCTTTCCCGATTCCTGTATCGAGGTCCATCCAGAGGATGCAAAAAGGGCCGGGATTGGAGAAGGGGATAAGGTCAAGGTCATCTCTCCGAGAGGGGAGGTGGAGACGATCTGCCGGATTTCGGAGGACCTTCCGAGAGGGGTGGCCTACTTTGCCACCACCTTCTTCCCGGTCTTTGTGAACAATCTCCTAACCTCAGGCCAGGATCGATCCGGTTTGCAACCGGAATACAAGGTCTTTATTGGAAGGGTGGAGAGGCGGTAGAGGGAGCGCGGGGATCGGTTGCTTCGGTAAAGGAGAAAAGGGATGCAGCTCTTGTACCATCTGATTGAAATCATCGTTAAGTGCGTCGTGGTCTTCGGCTGCCTGATGCTCTGCGTGGCCTATATGACCTGGCTGGAGCGGAAGGTCCTGGGCCATATTCAGATCCGTTATGGTCCCAATCGCTGCGGCCCTTTTGGATTGCTCCAGCCTTTCTCCGACGGGATCAAGGCATTTTTTAAAGAAGACCTGATTCCTGGAAGAGCGGATAAGGTGGTCTTTGTACTCGCTCCGATGATCGCTATTGTCACGGCCATCAGCATCTTTGCGGTGATCCCTTTCGGAAACCAGTTTACCATTCCCGGAACGAACTGGGTGGTCAAGCTCCGGCTGGCCGATATCGACATCGGACTTCTCTATATCTTCGGCCTGGCCTCCATCGGCGAGTTCGGGATCGTCTTGGGCGGTTGGTCCTCAGGAAATAAGTATGGGCTGACAGGGTCTCTGAGGGCGGCGGCCCAGATGATCAGCTATGAGGTAGCCCTCGGTCTTTCGATCATCGGCGTGATCATTCTCTCCCAGAGCCTGAGGCTGACCGAGATCGTGAACCTTCAGGCAGGGGGTTTCTGGAACTGGAACGTCTGGTATCAGCCGGTGGCCTTCATCCTCTATATCATCTGCGGTCTGGCGGAGATCAATCGGACTCCATTCGACATGCCGGAGGCCGAATCGGAATTGGCCTGCGGGTTTAATATCGAATACAGCAGCATGAAATTTGCCCTCTTCTTCATGGCGGAGTATGCCCACATGATCACCATGGCCGCGGTCGCGGTGACGCTCTTCTGGGGAGGATGGCAACCCCCTCTTCCTTTCTTGAGTTTTATCCCGGGTGTGGTCTGGTTCTGTATCAAACTTTTCATCTTCGTCTTCTTCTTCATCTGGCAGCGGGGCACCTTCCCGAGACTCCGATACGATCAGATCATGAAGTTCGGCTGGAAGATTCTGTTCCCCCTAACACTGGTCAATCTGTTGATCACAGCCTTAGTCATTTCTTTGAAGGGGTGAGAAAGAGGTAGGCGATGATCATTCCGTTGCTGAAAGGATTGAAATTGACTCTGGGTCGGTTCTTCTCCAGACCGATCACCATCCAATATCCGGAACAGAAGGTCCCGCCCGCTCCCCGATGGAGAGGGATCCAATATTTTGACAAGGATGAGCAGGGAAAGACCAGATGTGTGGCCTGCGGCCTCTGTATGGCTGTCTGCCCTTCTCAATGCATCTATATTGAGACAGCCGAGGATGAGAAGGGAAAACGTTACCCCCTCACCTATGAGCTGGATGCCTCCCGCTGCATCTTCTGCGGTTTTTGTGAGGAGGCCTGTCCGGTGAAGGCGATCTTTATGGGGAAGACCTATGAATGGGTAGAGGGAGACCGAAGATTGTTTCTCATGACGACGGAGAAGCTCCTGGAGGAGAAGAAGTTTAACCCATAGATAAGAAACGCATAGCGCACAGGGCATAGCGCAAAGCGGAAAGACCTAGATTCATCCGGAGTCAGACCATGGCTGAAAACATCGGGACGTTATTTCAGTGGTTGATCTTCTTAGGGGTGGCCTTTATCTCCATCCTCGCCTCTTTGTTGCTCGTCACCCGAAAGAACCCGATCCACAGCGCCCTGTTCCTGGTGCTCAACTTCCTCTGCGTCGCCGTGCTTTACATCCTGCTCTACAGTCAGTTCATCGCCATCATCCAGGTGGTCGTCTATGCCGGTGCGATTGTGATGCTGATCGTTTTTGTCATCATGCTGCTGGATCTGGAGGTGGAACTCCGTTCTGGGTTGAAATTCAGCTATACGAAGTTGATCGGGGGCTTTTTGGCCCTGTTCTTCTTTTTGGGAATCTTTTATGCGGTCGTGGCCAAATCTCCTACGGGAAAGATCGGGTCCTCTTATACATCGGAGAATATAACCAACAATGTGAAGGCCGTCGGCGAGGTGCTCTTCACTCAATATCTTTTTCCCTTCGAGATTGTTTCCATCCTTCTCGTCGTGGCCATGGTGGGAGCAGTCATCTTGAGTAAGAAAAGGGCGTAAAAGGAGCGTGCCATGTGGGTTGTTCCAGCCATTCCCCCTGCCTTATTTTTAGTGTTGAGTGGAATCCTTTTCACCATCGGGGTGATCGGGGCTTTGACCCGGCGAAATGCCATCGTCGTCTTCATGTGCATCGAATTGATGCTCAATTCCGTCAATCTCAGCTTCATCACCTTTTCGCGATTCCTCCGGTCTATGGATGGGGTACTCTTTGCCTTTTTTGTGATTGCGGTCGCAGCCGCGGAGGCAGCGGTTGGGTTGGCCATCTTTGTGATGCTCTATCGTTCCAGAGAGACGATCAATGTAGATGAAATTAATTTACTGAAGTGGTGAGTTGGGAGTTCAGGGTTCGGAGTGAAAACAACTCTCCGAACTCCGAACTAATTACTCGGAACTGAATATAAGGAGTTATTCATGTTTGAGTATGTCTGGTTGATCCCCCTGTTCCCTGCAATCGGATTTGTCCTTAACGGTTTCTTGGGCAGACGTTTAGGGAAAGGCTTTGTGAGCTGGGTGGGGCCCTCAGCCATCGGGCTCTCCTTTCTCACCGCGATCTTCATCTTCTTTGAGCTGATCGGAAGACCGCCTGCAGAACGCCATTTTGAGAAGGTGATCTTCGATTGGGTGGTCTCGGGTAATTTCCGCACGGTGATCGGCTATCAGATCGATCCGCTTTCCATTCTGATGGCACTGGTGGTCACCGGGGTCAGTTTCTTCATCCACATCTACTCTGTCGGATACATGCATGATGATCCCGGGTATCCCAGGTACTTCACCTACCTCAACCTCTTCGTCTTCATGATGCTCAACCTGATCCTGGCCAACAACTTCCTATTGATGTTTGTCGGATGGGAAGGCGTCGGCCTCTGTTCCTATCTCCTGATCGGGTTCTGGTTTGAAAAGGATTCTGCCTCCAATGCGGGGAAGAAGGCCTTTGTCGTCAACCGGGTCGGTGATTTTGGCTTCATTCTGGGGATGTTTCTCCTCTTTACCAGCCTTGGAAAGCATGGGATATGGACGTTGGATTTCACCGAGGTCTTTGCCAATGCGAACAAACTCGATCCCGCTACGGTGACGACGATCACCATTCTGCTCTTCATCGGGGCCTGTGGAAAGTCTGCACAGATCCCCCTTTATGTCTGGCTTCCCGATGCCATGGAAGGTCCGACACCGGTCAGCTCCCTGATCCATGCGGCTACGATGGTGACTGCGGGCGTCTACATGGTCGCCCGGTGCAATGTCCTCTACAGCATGGCCCCGGTCTCCATGGCCATTGTTGCGATCGTGGGTGTGGCCACCGCGATCTATACGGCCTCCATCGGATTCTGTCAGACCGATATCAAAAAGGTGCTTGCCTATTCGACGATCAGTCAACTGGGTTACATGTTTTTGGGCGTGGGCGTGGGAGCCTACAGCGCAGGCATCTTCCATCTGATGACCCATGCCTTCTTTAAAGGCCTCCTCTTCCTTGGCGCGGGAAGCGTGATGCATGCCCTGAGTGGCGAACTGGACATGAGAAAGATGGGGGCTCTGCGAAAGAAGATCCCGATCACCTTCTGGACCTTCTTCATCGCAACCCTTGCGATTGCCGGCATCCCTGGCCTCTCTGGATTCTTCAGCAAGGATGAGATCCTCTGGCAGGCATTCTCCAGCTCTCATGGCCATTTCCTTCTCTGGCTGGTGGCGGCCGTGGCTGCCGGGATGACCGCCTTCTATATGTTTAGGGCTTTGTTCATGACCTTTTTTGGTCAGTCCAGGGTCGATCCCCATGTGGCCCATCATATCCACGAGTCGCCGAAGATCATGACGGTCCCATTGATGATCCTCGCCTTCCTTTCGATCGTCGGTGGTTATGTGGGCGTGCCGCATGTCTTAGGAGGGGCCAATCATGTCCATGAGTTTCTTGCGCCGGTTGTGGGAGGGGGAGCGGAGTTAGGAAAGGCTCATGCAGGGATCTCACTCCTCTCCCAGGCCTGGGCATCGAGTGGAGAGGCGGGTGGTCATTCTGCTGCCCTGGAACTCCTGATGATGGTGATCTCGGTGGTCATCGCACTGATCGGCATCGGGATCGCTTATCTCTTCTATATCAAGAATCCAGCCCTTCCCAAACTTTTGGCCGAGAGGTGGAGGGGACTCTACAGATTGGTCTACAACAAATATTATGTGGATGAGCTCTATGAGATCCTTTTCATCAACTCTCTTAAAAGTTTAGGCACAGGGCTCTGGAGAGGGTTTGATGACTTTGTGATCGATGGGACGGTCAATGGCATTGCCTATCTCATCGGCTGGCTCTCGGGCTCGATCAGAAGGGTACAGACCGGGCTTGTTCAGAACTATGCGTTTGCGATGATCCTCGGCGGGGTGATCATTGCTGGATACTATCTGATCCGGGGGATCTTCTATTAAAGAGGCGAAAATTCGAAGCACGAATCTGTTTTGGGTTTCGATATTCGTATTGCGGATTTAATTTGACAAACCTGAACAAAAAGGGGTCGAGTTCATGACTATTCTGGGCATTCCCATTCTATCCTGGTTGATCTTCTTCCCTTTGTTCGGCGCCGTGGTTCTCCTCTTCATCGATAAGGAGAAGGTCGCTGCCCTTCGGGTGGTCACCCTGATCTTCTCGCTCATCGAATTCATCATCTCTTTGCCACTCTTTTTCGCTTTCGATAGTACGACTGCGGCCATGCAGTTCGTCGAGGATTACTGGTGGATTCAATCCTACGGAGTCAGTTATAAGCTCGGCATCGACGGCATTAGCCTGCTCCTCGTTCTATTGACCACCTTTTTGACCGTTCTCTGCATTCTCTGTTCCTGGAGGGCGATCACCTTCAGGGTAAAAGAGTACATGATCTCGTTCCTCTTCCTTGAGACGGGGATGATCGGTGCCCTGGTCGCTCTCGATCTGATCCTCTTCTATGTCTTCTGGGAAGTGATGCTCATCCCCATGTACCTCCTGATTGGCGTCTGGGGTGATCCCAAGAGACGAATCTATGCAGCGATCAAGTTCTTCCTCTTTACCATGGCTGGAAGCGTTCTGATGTTAGTGGCGATCCTGGCCCTTTATTTCATCAATCTCAAGGCGACGGGGAAGGCCACGTTCGATGTCCTTGAACTCTACAAACTGGGGATCCCGATACAGACTCAGTACTGGCTTTTCGGAGCCTTTGCCCTGGCCTTTGCGATCAAAGTGCCCATGTTCCCCTTCCATACCTGGTTGCCCGATGCTCATACCGAGGCGCCCACAGCGGGGAGCGTGATCCTCGCAGGGGTTTTGCTCAAGATGGGAACCTACGGATTTATCCGATTTGCCATCCCCCTGTTTCCGAATGCCGCCTTCGATCTTCTGCCTTTGATCTCTGCGCTGGCGATCATCGGAATCATCTACGGAGCTTTGGTCTCCATGATGCAGCCCGATCTCAAACGGTTGGTCGCCTTCTCAAGCGTCAGCCACCTGGGGTATGTGATGCTCGGGATGTTTGCCTTCAATATGCAGGGAGTCCAGGGTTCGATCTACCAGATGCTCAACCATGGCATTAGCACGGGGTCTCTCTTTTTGATTGTGGGAATGATCTATGAACGTCGACATACCCGGATGATCGCTGATTTCGGAGGTCTGTCGAAGGTGATGCCGATCTACGCCATCTTCTTTATGATCGTGACCCTCTCGTCGATCGGCTTACCGGGGACGAATGGATTTGTGGGAGAGTTTCTGATCCTTTTGGGTGCTTTTCAATCCAACGTCGTCTACGGAGTTTTAGCTGCCACAGGCGTGATCCTCGGCGCAGCCTATATGCTCTGGATGTTCCAGCGGGTGATGTTCGGGAAGATCACGAAACCCGAAAATGAGAAGCTCAAAGACCTCAACGCACGGGAGATCGTCACCCTCATTCCTATGGTGATCATGATCTTCCTCATGGGGATCTATCCCAAGCTCTTCTTCAGCAAGATGGATGCCACGGTGGAGAATTTTTTGAAGGATTTCAAGGGAAGGGTTGAGATGAAGGCTGACCTTCCCTCACCGAAGATGATAGCAGAGATTAAAAAATAGAAATTCGAAATCCGAACCACGAATGTTCCAAATTCAAATGTTTTAAACCTAATATAAGTTTAGAATTTTGAAAATTTGAATTTAGGATTTGCCGCTAAGCAATTTGGAGGATTCTTAATGAAACTGCCAGAGATTGACCTGTGTCTCATCGCACCGGAGATCATCGTCGCTGCCTTCGGATTCTTTGTCCTTTTGGTCGATGTCTTTTTCTCAAAGAGAGAGAACAAGGCTTACCTCGGGTGGATCAGCCTGGTCGGGATTTTCTTCGCAGGGGCTCTCGCGGTGACGCAGGCGGGGTCTGTGAAATCCGGTTTTGAGGGGATGTTCATATCGGATGGTTATGCCCTCTTCTTCAGGATCACCTTTCTGATCATTGCCTTTTTGACCGTCCTGATCTCCATGGGATACACGCAAAGAGAAGGGATTGCATTCGGCGAGTATTATGCCCTGATCCTTTTTGCCACCCTCGGGATGATGCTGATGGCTGCCGGGACTCATCTCGTCATCATCTTTCTGGGGCTTGAGACCATGTCGATCTCGATCTACATCCTGGCAGGAATGATGCGTGAGGATAAGAGATCAGTGGAGGCGGCGCTCAAATATTTTCTCTTGGGCGCCTTTGCCACAGGGTTTCTCCTCTACGGGATCGCCCTGATCTACGGTGCCACAGGCTCCCTCTATCTCAAAGACGTGGCCTCCTATATTGCGTCGAAGAATCTCTTGAGAAATCCTATGCTTCTCATGAGCCTTGTCTTCCTGACCATCGGTTTTGGCTTTAAGATCGCCTCAGTTCCTTTCCATATGTGGACGCCCGATGTTTATGAAGGTGCTCCGACTTCGATCACTGCCTTTATGGCCACTGGTGTGAAGGCTGCGGGTTTTTCAGCCCTGGTCAGGGTCTTCTTCTCCGCCCTGCCAGGCTTTAGGCCAGATTGGACATCGATCATGTGGCTGATTGCAGTGGCGACCATGACCGTGGGGAATATTGTGGCGATCTCCCAGAGCAATATCAAGAGGATGCTTGCCTATTCGAGCATTGCCCATGCCGGGTACATTTTGGTTGCCTTTGTTGCGGGAAATGATCTGGGGGTCTCAGGGATCCTCTTCTACCTCATGGCCTATGCCTTTATGAACATCGGAGCCTTTACCTGTGTGATCCTCCTTGGAAAGAAGGGGGAGGAGAATACCTTGATCCGCGATTATGCAGGGATTGGGTTCAAGTATCCCCTTCTTTCGGCCGCGATGACGATCTTTCTTCTCTCCATGGCCGGCATTCCTCCGCTCGGCGGGTTCATGGCCAAATTCTATGTCTTCAGTGCTGCGGTGAAGGAGAAATTCTACTGGCTGGCCATCCTCGGGGTGCTGAATAGCGCCGTATCGGTTTATTATTACCTCAGGGTAACGGTGCTGATGTATTTCCGAGAACCCGAGCGAGAGATCACCGGCCTTCAATTTTCGCCTGCCGCAGTCGCCGCATTGGTCCTGGCTGTGATCGGAACCCTCTACATGGGGATCTTTCCTTCTAACGTCCTCTCCTTCGCACAGAAGTCAATCGCAGGTTTGATGTAACTTCTGACTCCTTCTGATTCTGCTTCACGAGTTGTAAGAGCAAAAGCTTGACCTGACGTATGCTGTACAACTTGATATCAACTTCTTCCTGAAATCTTCTATTTCATTATTTTTGAAAAAGGTGTATATTAGAAGCGTAAAGGAACCATGCGGATATGCCTCGACCCCATATGAATAATTCATTCTGAAATTACTAAGGAGTCCATAATTGACAAGACATAACGTCATTCCCGCGAAGGCGGGAATCCAAGCTCCGTCCCTGTGTAGGCAGGGAACCAGGAACGTGTAAAACTGGGTTCCTGTTTTCACAGGAAACCCTGGATTCCTGGTCAAGCCAGGAATGACAAAGCAAGGCGAGTGTGTATATGGTTATGGACTGATTAGTAATTTTCAACTACGTCCCGTCCGTGCCCGTCCGACAACGGTACAAACAGATTGGAGGCAAATTATGAGCGGGACCATTGTTAATTCTTCTGGGAACGTATTTATCGATCTCGGGTGTTCACCGGATGAAGCCACAATTCTTCAGATGCGTGCGGATCTTATGGCCGATCTCCGGAAGTGGATCAAGGCCAAGAAGCTCACGCAGGCCAAGGCCGCGGAAGTCCTCGGTGTTAGTCAATCCAGGGTTTCAGACTTGATCAGAGGCAAATGGGAAAGATTTAGCCTCGAAATGCTTATCACCCTTGCGACGAGAGCCGGCATGCATATCACTCTCAAAAAGGCGGCATAGCGGGATGTTTGGGTGTCGGGGCTACACGGGCTCTTGCCCAAAGTCCTGATTTAAAGATCCGGGATCGTAAATGTGAGCCTTCGATATATAGCGCTAACGAAACCCGTTGATATAAATCGGTTCATTTCAGTAACCACCAACCCCATCATTCTATCTGAAACAGATCTTATTACCCTCGGGATGGTTCCTTTTACCTGATTTACCACTCCCGATAGACATTTCTTCGGCTGCTCTCCGTACCTGAGCAGGACTTCTATATTCTGAATCGCAGCAATCAGGTACTCCTGAATCTCCACCCGCCAGAGTCTCCTCCATCGCCCCGATCAAAACCATGCCACGCCTCCTGGCATTTATCCTCAGCTGAATCTGGACGAACCGCTTGTAGTGTAGACCTGACACCTTCTACCTTCTAACAGCCGGTGGACCACCGGCTCCTGATCATCCTCAGCTGAATCTGGACGAACCGCCCGATGGACCGCAGGTAGAAGTCGATTCCGATCCCTTGGAAAAGAACCCTGAGAGAATCCTTTCAGGTTTCTCCTCTCCGCAGTGGGGACATCGCAGCGACTCACCTGCCTCGCTCACCTTCTGAATCTTCTCAAAAACCTCTCCGCATTTCCGGCATCGATATTCGTAAATAGGCATACATCCCTCCTTTTTAATAGCATAGAGCATAGCGGAAGACGATAGGAACCAAACATAAACAAATCCCAATGACCGGAATCCGAAATCCTGAACAAACCCGTTTGGGTAATTTGTGAATTGACATCTGAAATTTTCTTGGGATTTAGGATTTGGGATTTGAAATTACTTCATATCCTGCTTCTTCGATCGCCTTGTCGATTCGATCGGATGGGATCGCCTTCGTATTCTCAAAACGGACCTCTCCGCTTTGAAGATCTACCTGGACATTCTGAATCCCTTCCAGTTGACTCAATGCTCTTGTAACAGACATCACACAGTGCTGACAGCTCATCCCCTTCACTCTTATGATGGATGGCATGGTATTTCCCTCCTCTTCTGGTTTTGTCTCCTTGACCTCCGGAGCCGTCATGACCTTCCCATTTTCCTCATTCTCAACTTCAGCCTCAGCGTGAACCTGTTTTCTCTCAATCAATCCCCTCTTCTTTAGATCCTCGTACCAGAGGGTATGTCGCTCCTTCACATAATCCAGATCCACCTCTCCTGTGAATATCGATTTCGTCAGGGGCCGATTCACCTTGAAGATCAATGCAGACAGATGGGCCAACACTCCGATGAGAAAGAAGATCGTCCCAAAGGTATGCGTCAGCGTCATCGAAGTAACCAAAGGCGGAGGGAGATAGACGCCTGGCAGATTCTTGATGACCTTTACCAATCCGGTCAGAACCAGGACCGATCCGACACCGCCTAAATAGGCATAGGCAAGCCGTTGCTCAGGAAGATATTTGTCCGATTTGGGCTCGTTCCCCAATCCGAACATGCTCAGAATGGTCACGAAAGAGGCCTTCAGATCTCCCCTTCTCGGCAGAAGGCCCCGATGCCCAAGCCATCCATGATAGAGGGCGTGAAAGACCATCACGGAAACAAAAACGATCCCTGAGAGATAATGAATCTTCAGGTTGATGAAGAAGTCTCCTGCCCAACCCAGGCCGGGAATCTTGGTCACCATGAATCTTTTGTACATGGGAAGCTCACCGAATCCGGAGAAGATCAGCATGAGACCGGAGAGAGCGAGAAGCCAATGCTCTGCGAGCTCAACGAAAGTGTGGCGAAGAACAGCCCTTCCTCCTTTCACGATTCTCTCGTTCATGACCTCTCCTCCTTCTCCCTCTGCCTTCGATGAAAGAGGGCAAGACCAAGGGCACCTACAGCTCCGATGATCGGGCCGATCAGAAAACCCTTTGCCCATCGATTGGCCTCACGGAGCGGATTTAGAACCTTTCCCATGAGCAGATTCGATTTGGCCTCTTTCAATTTAGAATCGATCTTTTCAAATGGGATTCTGCTCACATAGAGCGTGGCAGTTCCGCCATTTTCCTTCTCTCCGTAGATGAATCCGTTGATCTCCCTGGCCCTCTCATGGGCCATCCTTAAGATCTCCTCTCTCCTTCCAAAGGAAAGAGGCTTTTTTGATCCCGGTCTCCTTTCACACGCCTCAACACAGGCTGGCGGTTGGCCATTTTTGATCCGATCGTGGCAGAGGTCGCATTTATACATCACCCCTCCGCCAGCGGGCATGGGTTGGAGCTTAAGATAGATACCCACGCCGCTCTGCCTCTGCGGGATATGCCAGGGACAGACAGCCTTACATTTGGCTCCTCCCAAACAGAGATTGGGATTGATCACGACCGAACCATCCGCGTACTTGTTCAGGGCGCCAAAGGGACAGAGATGGGCACAGGGAGGATTGTCGCAATGCATACAGCGACGGGGGACAAAGACCTTCTCTCCCTCGACTTCTACTCTCTGAACGGTCGTCCAGTTGTAGGGGGTGAGCTGGTCGATGACATCCCTCTTTTTCGACCAGTCGTCATGCGTCTTTTGGGGCCAGAGATCCTTGATCGGCTCTTTCGGGGTCGGGAATCTTCTCTCGTTCACCGCGCGGCAAGCCTCCACACATTTGGGCATGGGCTCGCTCGTGCATCCATCGCACCGGGTCAGGTCGATGAGTGTGGCATAGGTTCCAGATTTCGCCCAAGCCTCCTTTGCCATCCCCGAAGCAACGGCCACCCCCAAAGCGGTCACCATCGCTCCGTTCTTCAAAAAGGACCTTCTTGATAATTCACTCTTCTCTTTCATCGACTCATCTCCTTCACAACTTCACGCATCTTTTCTTCCTAAGGGCAAAATCCATCAAATTTACGATTCATATAAAAAGACGCTATGCACTGCGCATGCCCTCTGCGCTTTCTGCCCTTCGTCCTACGCCCAATCGATATATCGGGAGATCGCCTTCTGGAAATCCCTTAAAGTTTCCCCCTGTTTGAGAGCGGGGTCCCTCTGAGTCTTCTCCAGACATTCTTCCATGTAGGTCTGGACAATGACGGCCCCGACCTTTTTGATGGCGGCCGTCACCGCGGCCACCTGTGTCAAAATATCAGGGCAGGGAGTCCCCTGTTCTACCATCCTCTGAAGCCCACGCATCTGACCTTCGATCTTTCTTAACCTCGACAGGATATCCTTTTTCGGGCCTTCGCTGCTCATACTATACCCCCCTATGGTATAATTAACTTTAATCCCTCCTCCGCCCTTTGTCAATAGGAAAATCGATCCGGTTGCAATCCCTTACTCCTCCGTGAAAACTTCCCAGGATCGGGCGGGGATGTTCCCACCCGATGGCAGCCTTTCTCCACGCTTCAGTGAGGCACTTACCTTTTCTTCAGGGTGGGTTCGGAGTAGTAGGCAGTGACCATCTCGTTGCTGTGGTCGGTGTCGGTCTGAATCCCAATGGCGAGCAGCCCGATGGGCTCTTTTCCGAAGGCGGTCTTGAAATCCTGATGGAGATTTCTCCTCTCGGCCACCCACCTGCCCACCTTTTCCTCTCCCGATTCCAAGACAAAGACCTTGCAAAACCTCTCTCCCGGATGGTCGAAGACATGGCCTTTCGGAAGATGGCTCGCCCAGATGTATTCGATTTTGAGGCCAGAAGGCTCTGCCCATCTTCCAAGCCCAAAACCTTTCCCTTCCCCAAAGACGACCATCACCCGGGCTGCCGCATCAAACCGATCCCTTCTCGTCTCGATGGCGGATCGGACCACGTTCGAGACCTTCCATCTCCAGGAGAGGATGGGAAGGTTCTTCTCTTTCTCCTTCACCTCTCTAAAAAGGGAAGCCCGGCCACCCAAGCTCTCGGCCTTGATGACCCCCTTTCCGGCCTTCGAATATTGTGTGGCCGGGACGGCAAAGTAGGATACCAGCCTCCATCCTTTTACCGGTGTCTTCTCGTCCGCGGTTTCCTCTGGGGGGGAGGGTCCAAAGGGAAGTTGTAAAAAGACCAAAAGGGAAGCCAAAAGAGTCAATAAGTTCTTCATGGTGCGATCCTCTTATTCCTCTTGCTCACATCTCATTATACACCGTCTGCTAAAAATGGCATTGAAAAATAGAGACAGACCTGATAAATTTTAAACGTTTAATGGAAAAAAGGCGACTAAAACAGGGAAGGGGAGCGACATAGACTCGCGCTCTTCCCCGGTTCAAGTGAGGAGGATCATGAAGCTCTTTGTCTCGCTCTGGGCCTTCCTGTTACTCCTGTTTTCTTTAGCCCATGGCTCTGATGCCAATGAGATTCCTTCTTCTTATCAAGCCCTTATCCATCGGCTCTCTCAGGATGGATTTGATTCTGAATTTTTGTCCAAACTGTTTGCTGACTCCCGGGCAGGGCTACTTCCGGAGTTGACCACCCTCTCGTTGACGTCGAAGGAGACACCCGAATTCTATGCCCAATTCTTAAGTCGAGAATCGATCCTCCTTTCCAAGAGGTTCCTCCATCAAAATCAAAAGATACTGAGGCGAACGGAGGATCTTTTCAATGTGGAGAAGGAGGTGATCGTCGCCATTCTCCTGGTGGAATCGAGATTCGGGGAGAATGTTGGGAGATTTCGGGTCATCCCAACCCTGGCCAGCATCGCCCTCCTCGATTCTGAAGATGCCCTTCAGAAAAATTACCTGCTCATTCGGGGGATGAATCAGGAAATCTCGTTCGAATCGATCGAGAGTTTGGCAAGGAGGAAGGCCCAATGGGCCTATCATGAGCTGAAATGCTTTTTGAGGATTATTCGGCATGAGACGATTGATCCACTGGAGGTCTATGGCTCTTATGCCGGAGCCCTCGGGATGCCTCAATTCGTTCCATCGAGCTACCTCGCGTATGCTGTAAGCAAGAACGGGTTTAAAAGCTGGCTTTCCGACAAGGAGGAGGCGATCTACAGTATCGGAAATTATCTAAGATCCCATGGCTGGAAAAGAGAGCTTCCGACGAGAAAGAAGAAACAGATCCTATGGTGCTATAACCGCAGTGAGCCCTATATCGAAATCATTCTCCAGGTCGCCCAGAAGTTAAGACAGAAATAGACTCAATCCCAATCTCGCCCCCAGAAATGATGAGAGAAAGGTGAGGTGCACTTGAATTCGATGCCCCTGTCTTACGGATTGAAATGCATCATTCTAAGTAGCCTTTGGGATAGTTTCAATATGATTCATTTTTCCGCATTCTATTTCAGCCTTGCCTTTCAAATTTCCTCTCCGTTGCTTCCTGACTCAAAAGGGATTGGATGCTAAGAATAAATTTTCCTTGACAAAAGATTTGAAATCGATTACAGAAGACCCTGATTAAAAGCCACGAAGGTTCGGGGCCAGAAGGCCTTCCTTTCGTGGCTTTTTATTTTTGATCGAAGTCAAAACCATGGAGGTTTTAAGTTCTGTAGAAACAGGACCTCCGTGGTTTTTTTCTTTGAGGAGAGGTTGGCGGAGGCGGTTATGGAAAAAAACCATAGCTAAATGGTCCGGGACGGTTAGATTCTGGCACGACCCGGTTAAAGAGAAGGATAGTGACAGAGAGGAGGTGAGCACGAAAAACACTAAGGAACGAAGGCTAAAAATTCAGGACAGGGCGTGACCATCGGCCTGAAACGAGGAACACGCCCCATCCCCGGGAAAGCACTGCCAAAGCAATGCCCCCTAAAAATCATCTTAGCACAAGAAAGGGGGTGAGAAAAGATCGAAGAGGAGGTGTTTTATGAAAAGATTGGTAGGGCATTTGATTTTAACCATTTTCAGTTTGATTCTCTGTATCGCTACTGGGTTGGCTGAGGAGGCAAAAAAAGAGATAACGCTTGAGGAGATCGTTGTGACTGCGACCAGAACGGAGCGTGCCCTTGAGGAGGTTCCAGGCAGGGTTGATGTGATCACAAAAGAGCAGATTGCGCAGTACATCGGAAGCGCAAACAAGGTCGATGACGTACTGCGGTATATCTCTGGCCTGACGGTCGTCAGAGGAAACGGGATCTACAGCCTTGGAGCGAGTACCACGCTCCGGGGCCTTTCAAATGAAGGGGCCAGAACCCTGGTATTGATTGACGGGGTGCCCATCAATAAGAGCGACACCGGAGAGGTCAATTTCAACCGGATCAATATCAAGGATATCGAGCGGATTGAGATTTTTAAAGGTCCTGCCTCCTCGCTCTACGGTAATAATGCGATGGGCGGGGTCATCAATATCATTACCGCCAAACCGGATAAACCTCTCAAGGGCGCCATCAGCAGTTTTTATGGCACCTATGATACCTATGGAAGCGATATTGAATTATCGGGTCGTCCCTTAAAGGGAGACTCGGGTTTCTATGCAAAAGGATCTGCTCATTACCTCAATAGCGATGGATATGTCTCCACGCCTCGTGAAAATCGGACCCGATATACTGTAAAAAGATTTGTGGAGGAAGGGATCGGAAGCCTCAGCCTGGGGTACGATTTTGACAGTCTGAACTCCATCGGACTGAAAGTGGATTATTATAATGATAAACGCGGGGAGGGCACGAAATATTTTGCCCACGATGGTATTCATCGTGATTTTGATACCTGGGCCTATTCTCTTCGTTATCAGGGCGCCTCAGGAGATATCAAATGGCAGGCCAAGGCGTTCTGGCAGAACGAGAATTACCAGCGGGTGAGCGAAAGTCTGAGGGGAACGACGTATACCAGATTTGATGTCGATTCGGATCGAACTGACATGGGTATTGACGGCAGCTTTTCAACGCAGATCTTTCCGAATCACCTGTTGACGGTCGGCGGAGATATCCGGGAGGGGAGTGTCGATGCCTCGGATATTTACAGGACCTCGCCGGATCGGGCCGACAATGAAGGCAGTCTTCGAATCTACGGCCTTTGGCTTCAGGATGAGGTGTCTTTCTTTAAGGAGAGACTGCTTATGGTGGGGGGGCTGAGGTTCGACCACGCGAAATTTTTTGACGGGAGTTTCTTTTCAACCGTTTCACCATTCAATCGACTCAACGGGAGACAGGATGAAAACAGTTGGAGCGCGATTTCTCCCCGTCTGTCGGCGCGATACAAGTGGACACCTGAATTGAGCACCTATGCATCCTATGGCAGGGGATTCCGTGCCTCCATTCTCGATGACCTGTGCAGATCAGGAATCATGTGGGGGATATATAAGGTGGCTAACCCCGAGCTGGACCCGGAGAAGATCGATTCATTCGAGGTCGGTCTCGATTATTCACCCCTTAAAAGGGTCAAGATCGGTTCATCCGTCTATTATTCCATTGGAAAAGACTTCCTCTATTATGTTCCCACTGGAGATTCGCTCAGCGGAAGACCTCTTTACAAGAGAGAAAATATTGACAGGGTCATCTCTTATGGAATGGAAATTGACGCACGTTTTTACCTCACCAGGGATATTACCACGTTTCTGAATTATACACACAGCAAGGCTGAAATCGACCGGTTTGAGCAAAAACCAACGATTGAGGGGCAAACGCTGACGCGCACCCCGAAACATCAGGTCAAAGGGGGGATCACATGGCTCAACCCTTACGTCAATATGAACTTCATGGGCCGGTATAAAAGCAGCCAGTTTGTCTATACCAATGAGATGACCCAGACCGTTGATAGGGTCGACGGATATGTGACCTTTGACGCCAAAATATGGAAAGAGGTTCTGAAAGGCCTGACCCTCTCAGTGACCGCTGAGAATCTGTTTGACAAGAAATATATGGAGAGCGCGGACGATAGATCTCCAGGTCTATTTGTGACGGGTGAGGTGACCTACCGATTCTGATCTCCGCCGGCTGAGGATCTATGAGAGAAAATGAAACTGTCCAGGAGGCGAGGGGAAAGAATCTTCCTAACAGGAAAGAGCTCAAATGAATCAGGGTTAATAAATCAAACAAAAGGGAGGCATCATGGCGAGGAAAGATATTTCGTCGGCGATGATCGTATGCCTGATCGCAACCTTTGCGGGTCTTGCCTATCCAACAAAGATTCAATGTTCCTCCTATGAAGATGTATTTGTGCTTGGTACGAAAGCAGCGAATCAGGCGATAAAGCGGCTGGGGACTGGATACGGGGAGAGGATTCTTCTGATTACCAATGCGGGCCATGTCCGAATCGGAGGCATGGACAGTTCGCCGGTCTTGGATGCCCTCGTAAAGGCCACCGGTGCCACTCAGGGAAAGGGAAATCTTTTGTCTCTCCATGATGCCCCGGATAAGCCCCTCTTCTTCTTTTTCTACGATGCCACCCATGGCGAAGCGGTCTATATCGAATCGCAGGGGTTTCCGGGCACTCCTTTTTCAAAGGAGGCCTTCGAGAAAGGGCTCCTTGCCCTTTCACAAAAGCCGGAGGTTTTTGAGCAGAAGGTAAAGGATAAGGTTTTCGGGGGGAATGAGTTTCGTCTTTTGATGATCACCTGGCTCTGGGATAGGGGGATATCCATGGAACTCCGAAACGCCATTCTCTTTCATGATCACTTCTGTCCAGGTGTCACCAGCGGTTATTATATTGCCAAATATCTTTGTAATGAATTCCCGGTTTCGAAAGGGGAGAGCTATTACATCATTGCAAGTCCCCCCTATTGCAAAGACGACGCCCTCCAGGCGATCCTGAATGCCACAGTGGGAAAGCGATCAATGGCCGTGATTCCCCTTTCCGAGTCAGACATGGCATGTCTTTCTGCCGAGGCAAAGGATGCCGCGGGAATATATTTTCGCTATAACAGGAAGGAAAAGAAGGGCAATGGGATCGTTCTTGGTTTTTTATGGGACAGGCTGAGAAGCGCTGCTGGCTTCACAACAGGTCGGAAGGCATCTCTGACAGATACCCTAAAGCTCACCCAATGGATGATCGAGCATGAAGATGAGTATAAGAGCTATATCCGGGTGATCAAGGAAATTCCGCTTGAAGGCGGCTTAACCCCAGAAGATTTTGCCCGACCGGATGTCAATCCCTATCTGAAGCTCGGCCTGTGGGAGGGAAGGTGCTCGCAATGAAAGGTTCAGAGGATTCGAATCCTTCCGGGATGGGCTTCCACCACCTGACCTACCATAGAGGTATCTACATGCCCTTCCTTTTTTAGAGCATCTACTAAATTTTCTGCCTGGTCAGAAGGCAAGGAGATCAAGAGCCCGCCGGAGGTTTGAGGATCGTAAAGGATGTCCAATAAAAGCTCAGACACACTGGATTGAGCCTCTACCTTACAGGAAAAAAATTGACGGTTTGAGTGTGCTCCTCCTGGAACCAATCCAATCTTTGCATATTCCATGGCCTCAGGGAAGATGGGAATCGACTTGGATTGAATGACCAGCCCCACCTGACTGGCAGTTGCCATTTCTAAGGCATGGCCAAGGAAGCTGAATCCTGTGATATCGGTGCAGGCATGAGCTCCAAATTTTATCATCTGTTCTGAAGCTGTTTTATTAAGGGTCACCATGCTCTCCACGATCTTCTGGACAGCCTCTTCTGAGGCCATCTGGCCCTTGAGGGCTGTAGCAATAATCCCTGTGCCGAGAGCTTTCGTTAAAACCAATTTGTCCCCCACTTTTGCCTTGGCATTGGTTAGAATCTTTTGAGGATGAATCAAACCGGTGACAGCCAAACCATATTTGATCTCCGGGTCTTCAATGGAATGTCCTCCCACCAGGGCCACGCCCGCTTCCTTCATTTTTGAAAGGCCTCCAAGAAGGATCTCCTTCAGAATGGATGGCGAGAGGGTCTTGATCGGGAAGGCCACTAAATTCATCCCTGTCAGCGGCGTCCCTCCCATAGCATAGACATCGCTTAAAGCATTGGCCACAGCTATTTGGCCAAAGGCAAAGGGATCGTCCACAATCGGTGTGAAGAAATCCACGGTCTGAACAAGGGCCACTTCATCACTCAATTGATAGACCCCTGCATCATCCGAGGTATCCAATCCGACCAGAACCTTCGGATCTTTCGGAATCGGCAACCCTTTCAGAATCTGATCCAGATCCTCTGGACCCACCTTAGCTGCTCAACCCGCCTTCTTAACCTTTTCCGTCAGCCGAACCTTTTCCATCTTGATGTTCCCATTTTCCCGATGGATCCCTTGTATAACACTCCAGAACCGATATCCCATTCTCTCTGAGAATAAACAGAGCCTCTGCTTCTGAATCTCCAGGTAATTCAATGGCGACCCCGCAATCCGAGCTGATCTCTCGCGGTACGGGGGTAAGATCAATCTTGATCCCTCTCCCTTTAAGAAGTTTTTCCGCTTTCATGACTCGATGAATCGACTCAAAAAGAAAGACGCACTTCATGGCCTGATCAGATAATCGGCTTCTCTCACCCCTAACCCCCCTCTGTCCCCCCTTATTTTAAGGGGGGATGAAGGGGGGTTATAAAGAACCAATAAATATTTTACCATATATTCCCTCGTCTTTTCATAGATATTCCAGTCCTCTTTCATAACTCAAAAGATTGCTCAAAAAATGAGGGCCCCGTCTAACGGCGACGGTTAAGATGCCCGTTTCATCATTCGGTTACGTTGTCGGTCTTAAGACCTTGACGTAACCCTTTAACCCTAAACCAAACGGGCTTCTTAACCGTAACCTAAACACCCGGAGTCTTTTCATATTTCCTTGATGACGTAACCTTCATGAAAAATTATTTGGAAATCAGAGAGACGGCTTGGATAGCGGACTTAATCTCCTCTTCGGTGTTAAAAGCACTCAGGCCAAATCGGATTGTTCCCTCTGGAAAGGTTCCAAGGGTACGATGAGCGGCAGGCGCACAATGAAGTCCTGGTCGGCAGAGGATGCCAAATTCTTTTTCTAAACGAAAAGCCCCTTCTGAGGGAGAAAGACGGGAAAAATTAAAAGAGAGCGTGGCAATCCGATCATCCAGGTTTTCAGGACCATAAAGTTGTACGTGAGGAATTTCTTTTAATCCCTCAATCAGTTTTTGGGTCAGGTTCATCTCATCTTGACGGATCCGCTCCACTCCTTTTCCTAAGACAAACCGAATGCCCGCGAGAAGCCCGGCAATACCAACCCCATTAGGTGTTCCGCTCTCAAAGCGATCCGGCAAAAAGTCCGGCTGCTGCTCAAATTCAGAACGACTTCCTGTCCCGCCTTGTTTCAGGGGGGTCATTTCTCTTTCATTAATGCGCTCACCAATCACCAGCCCTCCTGTTCCCTGGGGTCCATAGAGGCTCTTGTGTCCGGTGAAGGCTAATAGATCGATCCTATCCTTTTCAACATCGATGGGATAGGCACCGGCCGTCTGGGCGGCATCCACTAAAAAAAAGAGATTATATTTCCTCGCTATCTTCCCTACTTCTCTGACGGGGAGAAGCGTTCCTATTACATTGGAGGCGTGATTGAGGACAATCATTCGTGTTGTGGATTGAATTTTCTTTTCGACTTCATTCGGGTCTAAAGTCCCATCTCCGAAACAAGGAACAATCGTCAACTCGATTCCTTTTTTCTCCAGATCCCTGAGAGGTCTCATCACTGAATTGTGCTCCATACTGCTTGTGATGACATGGTCTTCGGGTTTTAATAAACCTTTTAAAGCTAAGTTGATCGATTCAGTAGCATTCAGTGTAAAAACGATTCTTGATGAATCTTTGACATGAAACAAAACGGAGAGGGCTTCCCTGGCCTCATAAATA
>JACAEX010000070.1 GCA_013388635.1 Syntrophaceae bacterium
AGAGCGGTTTTCTGGGGTGACTGGTTACGGAGTGGCGATGTCGGGGTTTTTGATGAGGATGGTTACCTCTACATTATTGACCGTATCAAAGACATGATCATCACAGGTGGCGAGAATGTCTATCCGAGGGAGATTGAGGAGATCCTTTATCAGAGAGCTGAGGTCGGAGAGTGTTCAGTGATCGGTCTTCCGGATAAGGAATACGGGGAAAGGGTGACCGCCTGCATCGTCCTGAAGCGGAAGAATCTTCAGTTAGATCCGGTCGATCTTAAATCTTTTCTCAAGTCTCAACTTGCCCCATTCAAAGTGCCCAAAGACTTTATCGTCCTGGACGAATTGCCCAAGGGAAGTACCGGTAAGATACTGAAACGGGAATTGAAGAGACAGGTCATCGAGAAGCTCAAGAGATAGACGATTGAAAGATGAGGTCTGAGCTGGTCTCGAGCTGAGGAACCGCCTCGATGAGGATTTGCATCGAGAGAGAAAGGAGGAGAGGATGATGGGAAAGAAAGGATTATTAGCTTTAGGCTTTTTGGTATTAGCAGTCATCATTGGTTTCCCTTATGCCGCGGTTGCACAACTCAAACCCGGCGACCCCATCGTGATAGGGGTTCCCACGGCCTTGGGTTCAATCGAGGGAAGGGACGGGTGGATGGCCATTCAGATGGCTGTGGAGGAGATCAATGCAAAGGGTGGAGTTCAGGTGGGCGCGACCAAGCACCTCCTCAGGGCCTACTCGATCGATACGAGAGAGCATGAGCCTGGAATTCCGGTACAGGATGCCTTGACCGCGACAGAGAAGCTCATATTGGAGAAGAAACCTCATGCGATCGCCCTGGGCAACTTCCGCTCTGAGGTTCTTTTGGCGTCGATGGACCTCATGTCCAAGTATAAGCTGCCCTATATTTGTTCTATTGCCATGACCCCGCTGTTCCAGAAGAAGATCGCCGATGAGTATGATAAGTATAAATACTGTTTCCGGAATTGCCTTAATTCTCCTTACCTCGCCATGTATATGACGGAGGTGATGAAGTTTATAGGAAAACAGTTCGGTTTCAAGAAGGCCTACATTATTGTGCAAGATACCTTATGGGCCCAGGCGACCGGAAAAGGGTTGGATAAATGGTTGAAGGAGAACGGCTGGGAGGTGGCCAGCTTCGATGCGTACGCTTTGGGTTCCAGCGATTTTTCTCCGTCCCTGATCAAGGTCAGGGCCCAGAAGGCCCAGGGGATCGTGACCTTTTTCGACATGCCTCAGAGCGGTATTCTGTTAAAGCAGGCCCGTGCGATGAAGATTCCAGCTCTCCTTGCAGGTTTCATCAGTCCCGTCGCTCCTGAGAATGCCTGGGATGTGTTTGAGAAAGAGGTTGAGGGAATGGTAAACATGCAATTCGAGATCGGGCCTGTTCCTGTGAAAGCGGTACCAAAGTCCGTCGCCTTTAATGAGAACTTCGGCAAGCGATGGGGCAAGGAGGCAAGGGTGAAACTCTCAGGTCATGGTCCGGGACCAAGCTATGACTCGATCTACATCTTTGCCAATGCCATTGAGCGTGCCAAGACCGTCGAACCCGATGCAGTGGTCAAAGCCCTCGAACAAACGGATATGCAGGGAGTGGTTGGAAGGATAAGATTCGGCAAAGATCATCAGGTTGTTTATGGCGTTGATCCCAAAGAGGCGGCGCTGGGATGTTGCTTTCAATGGAAAAAGCCCGGGACCAGAGTGGTGGTGTTCCCAGAGGTTGTGGCAGAAGGGAAGATTGAGCTTCCGCCTTATATGAAATGAACTCTGAGCAGACCTTTTGGGGTGATCTTGCGATTTGAGATCACCCCATGGATTGTCGGAAGATCATGTTACCCAGTATCATCATTTATGGTCTGATCAACAGTGTGATTTTAGCCCTCATCGCCATGGGTTTCAGCCTCACCTTTGGCATCAGCGGGGTGGCCAATTTCGCTTATGGAGGGTTTTATCTCTTCAGCGGGTTCCTTGTCTGGATGCTTCTCAATTATCTCAAGTTTCCTCTTATCCTTGCGATCATGGTGACCATAGGGGTTACCGGACTTCTCGGGTTCGTCACCTATTGGGTGATTCTCTTAAGAGTACGCGGCATCGCCCTGTCCGAGGTGATCGCCACCTTTGCCTTAGGGGTGGGGATCCTTGAGCTCTTCCGCTGGATGGGATTTGTCACCTATGAGTTTACCCTGCCGTATTTAAAGAAGGGGATGATCTTGATCGCTGGTGTGCCTGTGGATTACCAGCGTCTCTTCATCATCGGAATAGGATTGGGTTTGGTTCTGTTTCTTTACTTCTTCACCCATTACACAAGGATTGGTCTGTCGTTTAGAGGGATCGCACAGAACGAACGCACCGCCATCTCACTCGGTATCAAATCGGATCGAACGGCAGCGCTCAGTTTGGCCTTTGGCTCAGCCATGGCAGCGGTTGCGGCTATCGTGATCCTTCCTCTGGGGATCATTTCCATCAACACCGGATATGAGGTTTTGCTAATCGCTGTGGCTGTAGGGATTGTAGGAGGACTGGAAAGTGTTCCGGGGATTCTCGTGGCCAGCCTCATCCTCGGATATGCTCAGGTGATCACAGGTACATATTTTAAGCCTGAATGGATGATGGTCGTCTATCTGGCGGCCATCGTCTTAGTTCTCGGAATTAGGCCATCGGGCCTGTTTGGTAAATTTAAGGAGCTGGAGGAGAGGGTCTGAGAAAGAACGATGGACGATGAGCAACGAACTGTTTATCGTCCAGCAGGGGATCTATGAAATATCGAAAAGAGAGACTGGATCGGGGGATCAAGGCGAGATGTGAGGACATCTTTGCTCTCTCATCCTACCGGGAGATATTATATCTGGCGTTTCCAAGGGTTCTTCCTGTCGCGGTTCTGCTCATTCTTCCCCTGCTGAAGGATGTGGTTGGATTATATTGGGAGAAGGTCTTGATGATTAGCTGTATCATCGCTTTGCTCGCCTTAAGCTGGGATTTGATGGCCTCTGTTGGATTGATCTCATTGGGTCAGGCTCTTTTCTTTGGTGCAGGCGCTTATATCACAGGTTTTTTAAACCATGCTTTTAAATTGCCACCCATTTTAACGATTCCCTTGGGCACTCTGGCCGGAGCGCTCTTTTGTACCTTGCTCCTCTCACCTGTTCTGAGATTAAGAGGGGTATACTTTGCCATCGTCACCTTAACCTTACCCTTGCTTCTTGCTCGATTCATAGAAACGACCAAGATCCTTGGCGGAACAGAGGGGATGAGCGGCCTTTCTCCTCTTCCTGATATATGGATTGAAATGTACGTTCCTGTTCTTGCACTGCTCCTGTGTCTTTTCGGTTTTCGTAGATTGATCAATGAAGACTATGGCCTGGTTCTTCAGGGGATCCGGGACAATGACCGGGCGGTCATGAGCGGTGCGATCAATATCTACTGGTTCAAGGCCCAAGCGGTATTCCTTGCCGGTCTGGCAGGGTCCTTTGCCGGGGCTTTTATGACACATTATAACCAGGTTGTAGGAATGGCTGCCTTTGCAATGGACTATTCCATCTTGCCCTTGACCGCTGCGGTTTTGGGCGGGGTGGGGAGCTTTGCCGGGCCAACGATCGGCGCTTTTATTCTGGTCCCTCTTTCTGAAATGCTCCGTGCCGTTGGAACATTAAGGGTGGTCTTCTATTCGGCCATTCTCATCATCTGTGTTGTGGGGCTTCCAGAAGGTGTCTTTCACTACATAAGAAGGAAGTATCACCAATTCGAACGAATGGTAGAAGTGGGATAACCTCGATCTTCAGTTTTGTGGCAACGTTATGAGGCCAGCCTCGCAAGTCCTGAGGAGGAAAATCGTTGCCCTTACCGTAACCGAACGACTTGATCTTCCAAGCAATCATGGATAAAACCATTTTGGCTGCTGAGAACCTATGTAAGAATTTTGGCGGTGTAACGGCCATCGTCGAAGTGAGCTTTGAGCTGAAAGAGGGAGAGCTTCTCGGAGTCATCGGCCCTAATGGATCCGGGAAGACGACCCTGGTCAACCTGCTGACTGGTTTCGTGAAGCCCGATCTCGGAAGGGTGATTTACAGGGGATCGGAAATCACGGGAAAGGCGCCTTATAGAATAGCCGAGCTGGGCATTGTCAGGACATTTCAAATGGTGAAACCCTTTTACCAGCTCCCGGCCTTCAAGAATCTGGTCATTCCCCTGTACTCGCCCCGGGTGAAGAAACTGAGGGGAGGGGGGTACGGCGACCGGGATGACGTCGCCATCGACCTTCTTGAGGATGTCGGTTTTGAGCGGGATTCCTTTGTCCCCTACAAGATCGCCTCAAGCCTTCCTCATGGTTATCTCAAGCGTCTTGAATTGGCACGATGCTTGGCCCTGCGGCCGGATCTCCTCATCCTCGATGAGCTCTTCTCTGGAATGTCCATGTCCGAGGTCGCCAGCACGCTTCCCATCATCGAGAGACTGAATAGCGAAGGCCTGAGCATCATCATGGTGGAGCATCGTTTGAAGGAGTTATTCAGGATTGCCAATCGAGTGATGGTTCTTAATTTTGGAGCCAAGATTGCGGATGGGTCTCCGCGCGACGTGATGGAGAACGATGCGGTAAAGGCTGCATATCTCGGGAGCGAAGAGGAGGAAGATGCTTGAAGTCAAGAACCTGATGGTCTTCTTCGAAAATGCTTTGGCCATCAATGATCTCAGCCTCGAAGTGAAGAGAGGGGAGATCGTTGGAGTCCTGGGCTCAAATAGTGCGGGCAAGACCACTTTAATGAATACCATCTCGGGCCTGATCATCGACATCAAGAAGAAAGAAGACCGGAGAGGTGGCGAGAGGATCACGGTTCTGGGGGAGTTGAGGTTTGAGGGTGAAGAGATTACAAAGACCGAGCCTGACGAGAGGGTGAAAAAGGGGATCGTCTTAAGCCGTGAGAGGCATCCGATCTTCCCGGAGAGCACAGTGGAAGAAAACCTGAGGATTGCAACCTACCTGAGAAGAGATGCGGATGTGAAGAAAAGTTTCGAATTTGTCTACACGGTCTTTTTTCATCTGAACGAGATCAGGAAAAGAAAGGCGGGATTCTGTAGCGGAGGGGAACAACAGATGCTTGCCATTGGCATGGCCTTGATGACCAAACCGAGGCTACTCTTGATGGACGAGCCCCTCCTTGGACTCTCCCCTCTTCTTCAGAGGGATCTGACTCGAGCGATCAAGCAGATCCGGAGGGAAGGCGTGACCATTTTGATCACCGAACAGTTTGCCAGACCCCTTCTCCCCATCATTGACCGGGGTTACGTGATCGAAAACGGAACCCTTGTCCTCTTCGGAACCGGAAAAGAACTGATGGAAAATCCGGAGGTGAAGGCTGCTTACTTTGGAGTTTAATTTTCAAAGATATATACGAAGCACGAGATCTCAAACCTCTTACGTTTTGAAAATTTGAAATTCGAGATTGTTTGGGACTTCGATATTTCGATTTCGGATTTGTAACCCTGACCATTTCCCCATCAGAACCTGACGTCAAGGAAAAGGATTGATGACACTGCCAGTTGGCTCCATCTACGAACAATTTGAAAAGGTTTGCCGGGATTTTCCTAAAAAAACCGCTCTGATTTACCTGGGAAAGACATACCCGTTTTCTCAGTTGCGAGAGGCGACGGAGAATCTCGCAGCCAATCTGTATCGTCTGGGCGTGAAGGAGGGAGATAGAGCTGTTCTTTATCTTTCGAACTGCCCTCAGTGGGTGATGGCCTGGCTTGCCCTGATACGCATCGGTGCGACCGCCGTCCCCATTTCGCCCATCTATACTCCTATAGACCTCAAGTATATGGCCAATGACAGCGGTGCCGAGACCGTCTTCTGCCTCGATACGAATTTCGGATATGTGACGCAGATCCTCCCTGAGACTGGAATCCAGAGGGTGATCGTCACCAATTTGGCTGAGCTTCTACCCTGGTGGAAGAGGCTGGTCGGGTTGGCTTTTAACAAAATTCCTTCCGGAAAAGTTGGCGCCGGAAAACACATCTTCAGATTTGGTCAGTTCCTTAAAAAGGATTCCCTGTCTTCATTGCCACCCTTGAGGGTTGTGCAGGAAGAGATGTTTGAGATGCTTTACACGGGCGGTACGACAGGCCTTCCCAAGGGGGTGCCTTTCACCCATGTGGTTTTCCTTGAAGGCGTTTCCGAACAGAGATCGATGAGTGAGCGCTTTATTCCCAAAGGGAAAGATATCGTGGTGCAGGGCGGTCCACTCTTTCATATTCTTGGTCAGCAGGTGGGATTGGGCGGACTCCTTTCTGGGGATGCTCTGGTATTGCTCCCGCGGGTTAACTTAGATGGATTGTTTGACCATATTCAGAGATACCGGGTGTTGACCTTCTTCGGCGTGCCTGCTATGTATCGGATGATCCTCGAACATGACCGGGTGGACTACTACGATCTGAGTTCCCTTCAATATTGCTTTTCTGGTGGCGATGTCCTTCCCGCAGAGGTGGCGGAGAGATGGCTCAAGAAGTTTGGAAAGCCCATCTATCAGGGATACGGTGCGACTGAGACATGCGGCAGGGTATCGCTCACCCCGATGGGCGAAGAGGCGCCAGCAGGAAGCGCAGGTAAGGTAACCCCTCTTCAGAAGGTGAGGCTGGTCGATCCCGATACGCTTGAACCTGTTCCTCCGGGCGAGCCAGGAGAGCTTCTGGTTTCCTCTGACCATATGGTTCGGTTTTACTGGAACAAGCCTGCCGAGACCGCCGAGTGCTTTGTTGAGATGGATGGGAGGCTCTGGTATAGGAGCCGTGATATTGTCCGTATAGACAAAGAGGGATGGCTCTACTACTTAGATCGTTCTGTGGATACGATTAAACATAAGGGCTACCGTGTAGCGGTTTCAGAAATAGAGGCAGTTCTGCAGGAGCACCCCGCTGTCATCTCTGCCTGTGTCATCGGAGTACCAGATGAGAAGGTGGGGGAAAGGATCAAAGCGTTTGCGGTATTGAAGGAGGACGTGAAGGGTGTGAGCGCTTACGATCTCCTCAAATGGTGCCGGGAGAGGCTGGCTCCCTACAAAGTGCCCCAGTATATCGAATTTCGAGATATGCTCCCCAAGTCGAAGGTCGGCAAACTCCTGAGGCGTGAACTGAGAGCCGAAGAACGGAAAAGATTTGAGAAAACAGGTTGACGCAGATCGCAGATCTGCGATTCGTCAGTATTTCCCTAAGAGTGCTCGGGCGATCACCATCTTCTCAATCTCTTTGGTCCCTTCGTAAATTTCAACGATCTTGGAATCCCGATAAAACCGCTCGATATTGTAATCGCCAATGAACCCGTAACCCCCATGGAGTTGAAGGGCCTCGTCAGTCACCCTGACGGCCGTCTCTCCTGTGAACCACTTCGCCATGGAGATCAGATGAGGTTGGACCCGTCCGTGGTCGACGAGCCAGGCGGCCTTCTGATAGAGCGTGCGGCCTGCCTCAATCCGTGTCGCCATCTCGGCGATCTTGAACTGGGTGGCCTGGAAAGAGGCAAGGGGTTTTCCGAACTGTTTCCGCTCACGGACATGTTTGATCGCCTGCTCCATGGCTCCCTGGGCCAGTCCCACGGCCTGGGCGCAGATGTGGAGGCGGGTGTGATCGAAGAAGACCATAAACTGCTGGAATCCCCGGCCAGGAGTTCCGATCAGATTCTCCTTGGGTACCCTGACGTCGCTGAATGAGATCTCAGCCGTGTCAGAGGCCCGGATGCCAAGCTTGTTTTTCAGCTTGCTGGCCTCATAGCCTTTGCGATCGGTCTCGACCGTGATGACGCTGAACCGATCGTGTCGGGACCTGGCATTCGGCTCGGTCACACAGAGAACCTGAAGGAAGTTGGCCGTGGTGCCATTGGTGATGAACATCTTATTCCCGTTGATGATGTAGTCGTTGCCCGATAGGACCGCTGTGGTGCTGACCGAGGAGACATCGCTTCCTGCATCGGGCTCGGTGATCGCAGCTCCGGTGATCGCCTCGGCCTTCACCAGAGGAGGGAACCATTTCCTTTTCTGCTCCTCTGTACCGAAGAGGAGGATCATCTCCGAGCCGAAGGTGGCAGAGAGGATGGAGGACCCAATCCCAGGATCCACTCTCCAGAATTCCTCATTGATCAGGCAGTGTTCCAGGAAACCCAATCCCGGACCACCATAAGCCTCGGGGATGAAGACTCCCACAAAACCAAGCTCGCAGGCCTTCTTCCAGAGGTTTTTTGGAAACTCCTCCTTCCGATCGCATTCCTGGGCCAGATCCGTGAACTCCTTCTCGGCAAATTCCCTTGCGGCCTTGATAATATCTTTCTGTTCCTCGGTCAGATCAAAATCCATAATCTCTCCTCCTGTAAAAAAGCGTTGATTGAGATCTCCTTACCCATATCGGTATTGAACACCGAATCCGCTCCTGGGATACCTCCATCTGACTGAGCCATAGATGCAGGCGATCTGACACGTACCGCACTCCAGGCACCCGGCGAATTCGACCACCATCTCTCCTTTCTCATTCAGAGAGTAGAGATTGGCGGGGCAGGCGTAGATACAGAAACGTTCCTTGCAGGCCTGACAGACCTTTTGGTCGAGAGAGATATGGGTTTCCTTGTCGTTTTTAAAAGCATCCAGAGCCAGTTTTTCGGTGACCCTCATGAGAACCTCATAAAATTCGGAATATTGGAATGATGGAATAAATGTCAATGTGAAGAAAGCCAGAATATTATTTTGCGAGACCATTATTCCATCATCCCATTCCCCCTTGATTCTTAACTTTTTCTGAATTGCCACCAGTCCTTCAGGGTTTCAAAATTTAAAAAATGCTTCTTCAGTTCTTCCATTTTTGTTTTGTAAATTCCCTCTTTAGGATTCTCATCCACATGCATCACTTTTTCGAAGATGTCAGAAATCACCTGAGGGTACTTCGTAAAGAGTCTTTCATTCCTTAGGATTGCAGGGGTATTTTTAAATGTGTTCATCTCCTTCAGGATAAAACTTTCGTTTAAGAGTTTCTCATACTCTGCCAAGGAGAGGGCTGAAAAATCATTTTTTTCCTTCGCCTTTTTGATCGCCCTCCCTGCGAGGACGCCTGAGACCATCGCATATTCCATCCCCCTCACTGTGACGAGCATGTTGAGGCCGAGGCCGGCTGCATCGCCGACCAACAGGATTCCATCTCCATAGAGTTGAGGCTTGATCTGGATTCCGCCTTCGTTGATCAGATGGGCCGAGTATTCGACCGTGTTCCCTCCCCGGATCAGATTCTTAATCTCAGGTCTCTCTTTAAATTGATCCAAAAGCTTGTAGACCTCCTCTCGAGGCTCTCTCATATTAAGGGAATGGAGGCCTATGACTAATCCCAGGGAGAGGCTGTCTTTATTCGTATACAGAAAACCTCCTCCCATCATCCCTTTGGTGAGCGAACCGACAAAGAGCTGGGCTGCCCCTTCGCCCTCTCCAAGCCTGAAGCGATCCTCAATCGTCCTGGGATCGAACTCGATCACCTCCTTGAACCCCAGGGCAAAAGAGTGGGGCTTTAAGGGTTGCCGGAGACCTGCCTTCTCTGCCATGAAGGAGAGGATTCCATCTGCAGCCACGACACAGTCTGCACCGATCTCCTCGTCGCCGGCTTTGATACCGATCACCTTTTCTCCCTCTCTGATGAGATCGTCCACAGCCTTCTGGGGGATGATAAAGATCCCTTTTTCAGAGACGAGGTCAGCAAACCAACGATCGAACTTCGCTCTGAGAATTGTGTAACTGGGATAAGGGGGTCGATTGAATCGGTCGCTGTAAAGTTCAAAAGTGGTTGAGTTGGTCTCACCCATCAGGGTGATGAATTCTTTCGTCACGTGCCTTTCGAGGGGTGCTTCTTTCCAGATATCCGGAAGGTACTTTCGGATAGGAGCGAGGTAGATCCTTCCTCCGGTGACATTCTTGCTTCCCGAGAAGTTGCCCCGTTCGAGGACGAGGACCGTCATACCGGAATCGGCCAGTTCATAGGCACAGGAGAGACCTGCGAGTCCACCTCCCACAATGATCACGTCAACCTTATCCATTTTCAACTCCCGCCGCCTCTCAGTGCGTACAATTTATGGAATTCTGACGCCATGGAATTATCCTTTATTTTTTACTTTCAAACAAGTCTGCCGGAGAATGAAAACCGCTGATCACTGTGACTCCTGCCTCTTTCAAAGAATGTGAAAGATCGTGAGCTTTAAGAATGAGGTGCCCCGGGTGCCTAACCGAAACAAAAAAAGCAAATTTTTTCTTATCCAGAATATCGGGATTACCCAGACCCGTTATGGCTGCGGGGTCAAGTCGGCTTAAATAGTTTTGCAGGGAAGATGGGTAAACGGTGCTACTTTGTTTGAGATGGAAAATTTCCAAGTTGTTTACCTTAGCTAAGTTTCCAGAGGAAAATCAGTTTGGCTTTCTGGTTTCATAATCTTTGAAGCCTATTTTCTTCTATTCCACTGGTACAATATCTTCCGCCCGAGATCGGTTTTAATGAGCGTGACTTGATAACGAGGGTCTGAAATGAATGGATTTTAGCCACGAATTAAGTCGCAACTGCATACTCGACGGATCGAGGGTTTTCCATTCGCTTGGAGGTGTCCAATATTTCCAGACCCACAATATTGCCATCCTTATCGTAGTCAAGAATCACCCCGGGGTTTTCTTCATCGCTTTCCTCTACGGGCACACTACTGAAAACAATGCGAAGCACATCCACCTCGGGATCATAAGTTACTTTCATGTTTTCCTCCAATATTTACTGATTTTCCCTGTCCGATAAGCTGTAATAAAAACTGCTGGACCGATTGAATCATCTACAATAGCCCTCAGCAGAAAAACCTTGCCTTTCCCAAAATCAATTTGTGACTGATAAGCCTTTTTCCCACCTCTTTCTGGGACAACCTGACCAGGATTTTCAAGAAACAGACTCTAACAACTGCAAAGGGATATTTCGCCTTTCAATTTCCTCTTTTACATGACGTGAAAGTTTAAAGCTCAAATTTTCCCCTTTGATTAATTTATCTTATCATACATTCAGGTTCAAGAAAATCTTCTGACGACGCAACCTCGCGAATTAATTCTCCTCCTCTTCGATCTCCTTGCCCCAAGCCCCATGCGGTACCTGATGTCGTAATTGATGATGAAGTCTTTCTATCCGCTATTAAAACAACAAAATAGGAGCCGTCCCTAATTAAGGGTTCTTACCCCTTAACCTTATGCTGGGAAGTTGAAGTTTTGATTTCTAACAAGTTTATCAAATTGGGATAAAAACTCAACGGAAAGATAGAGGATACCTCTTCTCTTTTAATCCTTTTTTGATTCTCGGTGATGTGTTCCGGGCCTCGGAGCACAACGACCAATATGATTTTTGAAAATCAAAACAAATAATTGCTGAGTTCAGATGGTGGCGACTGCCCCATTATGAGCTTTGCAATAAATTTCAACCTTATAGTCTCCCAATGCGCCGGAATCTTTCCCAACCACTCCACGCCGGAGTCCTGTATTCAGGATAAGGTTTGAAGCGGCTTAGGCCCTGCTTGGTGAAGTCGGCTGCATTGGGCGTTATTTGGCTGGTAGTACTTCGATCCATCCGTTCTCCTTCAGGACACGGGCAGCAAGTAAGATCTGGGTGCGGCTAAACCGTCGCTTGCGCTCATCCCATGCATAGAAACGTTCTACGAGATCGGTCTCTGAGACAGGATGCTCACGTGTAGCGATCCAGTGGACAGTGGCAAGCAGTTCCAGGCCGTGGGGTGACTCAAAACCATCAACCAAATTTGTCACCTTCTCAACTCGTTCACGAGTCTTCGAGCGCTTAGACAAAACGAGCCGGGCATCCTCAAGTGCGCCGGGAACCAGTTCGATAACCTTGTCGGGCTGATCACCGCCTGTGCCATAACCAGATGTGAAGTAGCCTTCAGTCGTGTTCAAGACATGCCGAAGGTTCTCGGCATAAGGTCCATAGGGACCCTTGGTAAAGCGGAGCCGAAGGGGCTCCCCAGCCTCCTGCATGAAATACATCAACTTGTGGAGTTCAAGCAGTGACACGAAGGGATCGAGAAGGCCCCTGAGGTATCGCTCCATAAGACCCACCAGGGCAGCGCGGCCAGGGGTCATTTTCGGCACCTTGCCGCGTCGCATGCTTGCGGGAAGGATCGGTGTCTCTGATGGTTCGAAGACGATTACTCGGACGTTGTTCAAAGTTTCGAGCGCCTGCTTAATGCGCTGACGAACTTCAGACCACGCCAGCCCTCCCAATCCGCTTCCAAGTGGGGGTAGTGCTATTGAGCTGATGTTACGCTTGCGAATTTCTTCAACGAGTGCCCGCAGGCCGGCTTCAATATCTTCCAGACGCGACTTTCCGCGCCAGTGCCGTTTGGTAGGAAAGTTGATGATGTAGCGTGGGCTGGTGAGGCGGCCCGTCTCGAAAACAAACATCTTGCCCGGCTGAACCTCGTTCCTCCGGCATGCCGCCGCATAAGCTTTGAAGTTCTCCGGCCAAGCCTTCTTGAATTGAAGTGCGATTCCACGGCCCATGAAGCCAACGCAGTTCACCGTGTTGACCAGTGCCTCCACGTCCTCTTGGAGGATGTTTCCCGTCTTGTATTCGATCATGGTTAGGCCTCCTGTTAAAAGTACCACTCTGTTCGTATTTCGACAGGTGGTGCGTATTTCGTACCAGCCAGTGCCTGCCTGGCGAGAAATCGTGTTGATTCGATTCGCACCCCTATTCGTTTAATGAGATCGAATGGAAAGAAGTCATGCACCAGAAACTCGGCCTGCTTACGCTCTTTGATGTCCGGGTCACGAAAATCTCTTTCCATAATTGCCTCCCAATCGAGCTCGATCAATGCATTCAAATCCGATCGAAACTCTGTATACCGTGCACCGGCATTAGACAAAGAAAATGCCCAACGAACTCCTTTCGTATCACACCACTGAACCACCTCAAGAAGGTCTGCTTCCAGATGAATGATCGCGTCTTGTCCGCCTTTATAGGTCAATTCCGGATGGTTTGCACAATAGATAACGAAGAGCATGACAGACCTTGGACAGAAATAAAAAGGGACATATTCTCCCACCTTAGTGTCAGAATGGCAGGTAACTGTCAGCTCCTCGATGCGACGCCGTTTGATTCCGGACATGCCAATCGAGCAAGATGGTGCTCCCTGTTCGGCGATCCGGGCATCGCTGTGTAAGCCTCCACTCATTGCAATACTCCGAAGGTTCTCAATATGGGTGATGTGGTAGATTTTTGGATTTACGGGCGGCGGTGTCATCTTTTCTACTTACATCCTAACTTAGAAACATTATATGGTTTTTCACGAAGTGATCTTCTTGAGCATTTCTATGATCTCGGTTTCGACCTTTCGGATATCTGCCTCAATCTCCTCAAGTGGTCGTGATAGTTCCTTGCGTAGGGGAGAATATACTTATTCAAATCGATATATTTTTCGATTTTCATCTTAAAGCGATTTTTATCCAGTCTCTAACTTTTTTGGCAGATCTCATTGCATTGAGCGCAGTTTTTCTATCATACTGTGTGGGCCAGTGGACAGGATAGCGGGTATCAATGTAAAAGGGGTTTAAGTATTGGCAGGCTTCTTCTAACTCTTCAGTTCTTTGGTTTTTATTTTTGCAGATATTTAGTAATTTGATAAGGTTATGAATAGGCCTAAACTCAAGACGGTTTGCAATGATGAACGCTTTAAGGTATTTTTCTGCTGCCTGGTGGAAATGGAAACAGATTTGAGCATAATATCTCGTTTGCTTTAAACTTGTGCGAGCGAAACCAAAGTCTTCTTCTGCCTTTTTTAACCATTCCCTGAAAATCTTATTCTTTTGCATAAAGGACATCCCCTTTTTCAAGAATGGTTTTGACAAAAGGATCTCCCAATTTCTCTCTTTTTTTCACTTCCTCCGGAGTGTACACAACGAAATCTGTCGCTATCTTATACTTTATTGTTCTATCAAGTTCGCGAACCCGATCTACGCCCAAGCGGGGAGGATTCTTTTTAATAATGAAAAGGTCAATATCTCTCGGAGTCTTGTTCTTATCCAGTAGTGAACCAAAAAGGATTATCTTCTCGGGATGATACGTCCTTACCAGCTGCTCCACAATGTTTCGAACTTCATCTCTGAATCTTTTTCTTGTGATCATCAAGAAATCCCTCTCAAGAAAACATCAATCCTTAAAATCAGGCTCAATATGATGAATCTCGACCGTATGGCCTTCAAAGTCTGTTGTTAAAATGCTTTGACCATTGACACAAGGCCTTTCGGGCTTCCAATCCTTAAGCTCCTTGATAATAAACTCCTCATCTTTTCATTTTCGTTACAGAGAAGAAGCCTTAGGATGACACGCTCAAATTTATTTTAGAGGTCTAAATAGTGCAATTAACTAAGTTTATCAAACTTGGGTAAAAAATCAACAATGAGATAATCTTAACTCAGCCTTTGGAGAAAATACTTATATCCTTTGTGTCGACAGTGTCGATAGAATCTTTTCTCAGGAAAAACTTCGGCAAACCTTACCATTCGAAATAAATTGGGTTGGGAAAAACCATTTCCAAATTCGCTAACCAGTTTTCTCGACGGTGTCGATAAAATCTCCTCACCATATCCTGCCCTTTTTTCTTTAAGGATATCCTGTTGGATGCGTTTTCCCACTCTCCAATAGAGGAGAACCAATGCAGAGTTGACCTGCCGGGCAACCTCTCGCGGTGCCTGCAAGATCATCTCCCGAAGTTCGGCAATAAGGTCTTTATTGTGAACCAAAGACTTTTCAACTACCGCAGTCTTTCTTTCTGATCCTTCACGAAGTGATCTCCTTGAGCATTTTTATGATCTCGGTTTCGACCTTTCGGATGTCCTCCTCAATCTCCTCAAGGGGCCGCGGTGGCGTGTATTTGTAAAAGTATTATAAAAGGCAAAGCCCGATTCGCTGTGATTCATATTTGCATCCTGTTTGGGGGGCAAAAAACAAAAACTCCCCTCATTTGGAGAACAGGCCTTAGGCTCATGCAAAAGTTAGCAGGGGGCCTTGATCATCCCCTTGCATTTCTCCTCTCTAAAGGAAGAGAAAGGGAATTGTCGTCCGGCGGAGATAAGCTAATCTATCAAAAACATCTCCAATAATCAAATTTCTTCTCTTCGTTTTTCAGGCGTCGGATGTGATGAATTCGAAATGATAAAGGTATTCGCAGTGGCAGTGGGGAGAGTCTGAAATAATATCTTACCTACCGGTCTGCGGCCAGGACTTTTTTCAGCTCTTCTGTTAAGGCCGGGACGATTTGGAAGAGGTCTCCGACAATCCCGTAGTCTGCATAGTTGAAGATCAGGGCATTAGGATCCGTATCCACGGCGACAATCGTCTTACAAGTACCAATCCCCAGGACATGGTGGATCGCACCTGAAATGCCGAAGGCCATGTAAAGCCTGGCAGAGATATTCTTTCCGCTCTTTCCGATCTGGTCTTTTAGATCCCTCCAGCCTTCATCCACCACTGCCCGGGTCGTTCCCACAGAGGCATTCAATACATCAGCCAATGCCTCGATGATCCTGAAATTCTGAGCTCCCTTGATACCCCGGCCGGCAGCCACCACAATGTCCGCCTCTGTAATATCCACCTTGGCACCAGCCGCCTTCTCCGATCCGACAAATTTCTTCTTGAGCAGGGCAGGATCGGTTTGAGCGGAGACCGAGATCACCCGAGCCGATTTGCCAGGATTCCCCTCGAGGAGGAAGGTATTGTTTCTCACCGTGGCCAATTGAGGCCTTGCTTCGGGAAAGGCCATCTCTGCAAAGACCTTTCCACCGTAGAGAGGTCGCGTCGCTAAAAGACGGCCGTCCGCCTCCATGGTGAGGCCCGTGCAATCAGGGGCATAGCCGGTCCCGAGGTGCATGGCCAGTCTTGGAAAGAGATCCTTGCCAGTAGAGGTCGCGCCTCCTAAGAAGACGGAGGGCTGGTGTTCCGCGACCAGTTGAGCAATATTTTCCAGATAGGCGTCGGATGTATACTGGCTCAGGCTTGGGTCTTCAACCCAATAGATCTTGTCGGCAAAGGGTTTCAGGCTATCTCCGGCATCCTGGAGGTCGTTTCCTAATAGAATGGCCGAAACCTCCTGGCCTGTCTTTTTTGAAAATTGAGTAGCAGCGGTTAGAAGTTCGAAGGTGACTTTCCTGACTCTCCCATCCTGATGCTCTGCAAGGACCCAGATCTCATTAGGCATCATTTTCTCCTGAATTTCAAATTTAAGATTTCAAATCTCAAATTGAAGATCGACGTTTCGGAAATTTGAGATCTATATCACTTTGGCCTCTTCTTTGAGGAGCTTGACCAGTGTCTTCACATTCTCTGGAAAATCCTCTTTAATCATCCTCACCGGTGGCCTCTTCGGCGGAGAGAAGTACCTCCTCACCCTGGTGGATGGGATATCGATATCCGCTGCACTCAATCCCAAGGCAGCGAGGTCCAGCTTCTGAATCTTGGCCTTCATCGCCTTCATCACATTCATGACCAGCGGGATCCGGGGTGTGTTGAGGCCCTTCTGGCATGTGAAAAGTGCGGGGAGAGGACAGGAGAGGATCTCTTTTCCGTTCTCCACTTCCCGGATGACCTTTGCCTCCTTCTTCGGGTCTTCGACCTCAAGGCCGATGATCGCATGGACATGGGGGATCCCCAATATTTCTGCAACGGCAGGTCCGACAATCCCTGCATCGTCATCCATGGCCTGTCTTCCGGCCAAGATCAGATCAAAGGGTTTAGCCTTCAGAAAACTGGCCAGGGCCCTGGCGATAGCCAGCTGACCCACCCCTTCCAGAATCGGGTCAGCGATCTGGACAGCGTCGTCTGCTCCCATCGAGATTCCTCGCCGCAGGGCATCAACCCTTCGGTTGTCAACTGTCAGTACGGTTACCTTTCCTCCGAACTTCTCTCTCAACCTCAGCCCGGCCTCAACAGCGATCTCGTCGAAGAAGTTGGTGAAGTACTTGTTCTCGATCTCCAGCTCAGAATCGGACTTGGGTTTTACGATCGCTTCTGGATCGGGAACCTGTTTCACCAGGACATAGATCTCCATCTCAACCCCCAATTGGTGAATAACCAAACTCCAGGCACCGATAGCCAAATAGTTTGCAATTTCCGATAACCAAAACTTGAATCAATTTAGCGCTTTGAAAAATCTTAAAAAAAGATGGCCGAATAGCTTGTCATTCCTGCCTGCGGTAGGCAGGCGGAAGCAGGAATCCAGGATTTCGAATGGTTCCCTGCCTTCGCAGGGACGGATTCTGGATTCCCGTTTTCACGGGAATGACAGAAAAAGTGAACCCATAGAGGCTTTGTTTCAAAGAGCTAAAGTGCTATCAAAACTTCAACTTGGTGTTTGGAATTTCATCATCAATCTTTACAGAATACCCTTCCCAAATAGTCGCAGAGGACTTCGTGGGTGCCTCCACCGTAGAGCAAGAATTTGGCATCCCTCCAATAACGTTGGGGAGGATACTCCGTGCAGAAGGCATTCCCTCCATAAATCCTCATCGCCTCTTCCACGGCATACATACACATCTCTGTAGCGTGGTACTTGGCGAGCATGCATTCGTTGATGCAGGGGATACGGTTCTGGATCATCCAGGCACACTTATACGCATAGGTTCTTGAGGCCTCATACCAGGCCCAGTACCTGGCAAATTTCTCCCGGATCAACTGATACTTGCTGATCGGGTTTCCAAAGGCGATTCGGTTGTTGGCATACTGCTTGGCGTCCTCCATCGCCTCTTTTGCAATCGCCAGGGCGTTCATCGCTGTCATCACGCGAACCTCGTTCAATATCTCTCCTGCATATTGAACGCCTTTGCCCACCTCTTCTCCCAAAAAGTTCTCATCGGGAACGAAGACATTATCGAGGACGATCTCACCCGTCACCGAACAGCGAGAGCCCAGTTTGTGAAGCCTCTGGCCGGAGACGAAGCCATCACGATTCTCTGCCTTCCTTTCGACCAGGTAGAAGTTGAGACCCTTGAGACCCAGCTTCGGATCGATCGTTGCCATCACCGTACAAAAGTCCGCAATGGGGCCATTGGTGATCCATTGCTTTCTTCCGTTGATCCTCCATCCACCGTCCACCTTGATCGCCAGGGTTCTCGTTCCGGCCAGGTCAGAACCCGATTGGTCCTCGGTGAAACAGATGGTGCCGATCTTCTCGCCTTTGATCGCAGGCACGAGGATCCTCTGCTTGATCTCCTCATTCCCGAATCTGGCAATGAAGTAAGTTCCCATGAGAATCTGCATGATCACCGACATGGCAAAACCACAGGATCCCCTTGCCAGCTCCTCGTAGAAGATCATCTGGCTGATCGTATCCGTAGCCATCCCGCCATACTTTTCTTCATGTCTCAGACCCAGGTATCCAAGAGCAGCAAATTCCTTCCAGAGATCCCAGGGGAATTCCTCCTTTTCATCCAGTTCCTTCACCCGCGGCATGATCAGGCGGTTGACGGTATCCCTGACGGTTTGTCTGAAGAACTCCTGTTCCTCGCTGAACGTGAAGTCAAGTGCCATTGGCTACTCCTTTCGTCGTAGCAGTTCGGAGAATTTCATTTTAATAAACTCCGAACTCTGAATCCTAACTATATGATATTCTTCTCTTTGAACTCCTTCAGCTCGGCAGCGCTATATCTCAGAAGGCCGCTGTAGATCTCCTCGTTATGTTCCCCGAATCTCGGAGGGAAGGTGAGCATCCGGTTGACCGACCTCAGGTAATGGGTGCTGAAAGGGGGAGGGGCGATGGTGATCTCCATACCCGTTTTAGGATCCCTTGCCCGAAGAAGGTTCGGTTTGACCAGAGGATCCTCAACCACCTCCTCGAGGGTGTTCACTTTGGAGATGGGGATGGTAGCCTTGTTGAAGATCTGGATCAGCTCTTCTGTCGTGAACTTTCTCGTGATCTCGTTGATCCTCCGGTTCAGATTCTCCACATCTGCAATCCGACCGGCATTTCGTTCATACTCTTTCTTTGAGAGGGATTCAAATCCCGAAATTTTCGTCATGGTCTCCCACTGCCGATCGTTCCCCACGGCGATATAGACGTAGCCATTCTTCGTCTGGTAAACCGAGACCGGCGCGAAGAATTCGTGGGTATTTCCTCTTCGGGAGACCTTTTTCCTAAAGCTGACCGTATGCGTGATCGCCTGGGTGAGCCAAGAGACCGTGCTCTCGAACATCGAGAGGTCGATCCGGCTTCCCTGACCGGTCACAGCCCTTTTGTAGAGGGCCTTCATCAGGAGGCCATAACCATGTTCGCTTGCGCCCATATCTGGAAGCGGAATGCCCATCACCTGAGGAGTCCCATCTTTTTCTCCGGTCAGCTCCATCAACCCACCTCTGGCCTGTAGGACCGGATCGTAGGCGGCCTCATTGCTCTGTGGGCCAAAGCCGGTCATCCCAAGCCAGATGATATCCTCTTTGATCTTTTTAAGCGTTTCATATTCGATCCCGAGTTTTGCATAGTTTCGAGGCAGCTGGTTGGTAGCAAAGATATCGACGTTCAGCCTCAGGATCAGTTCCTTCAGAATTTTTTGGCCTTCAGGTGTGGCCAGATCGAGCGTCAGGGCCTTCTTCCCCGCATTGATGGAGAGGTAGTAAGAGAACATTCGGTCTTCTTTGAGCACGTCCTCTCCGATCCTCCGGTTGGGGTCACCATAGATGGGGTGTTCCAGTCGAATGACGTTGGCTCCATCTTCTGCAAGACGGAGCGTGAGATAGGGCAGGACCGTCGCCTGCTCAAGACTTAATACCGTAATATTTTTAAAAAGGTCAGCTTCTTGCATAACGTCTCCCCTTTAGGAAATTTGGATATTGTATACAAAAAACTATACCCCTCTGCCCTGGCCTTGTCAAGTCAAATCGCTGATATCGGGACTTCATCCAAATCTTTTTCTCAGTTTTTCGGTCAGATCAGAGGGATTCTCATAATCGATCCGCAGGAGAGACCTCATCGTCTCTGGGAGAGGCGTCCCCTTTTTACAGAGGACGGTCACTTCTCTTCCCATGCCGAGGGCGATCCCGAGTTCGATCAGGGCATCCGTCCTCTCAGCCGATGACAGATCGTAGATTCCGAACCTGGCACGGCGGATCTGATCGATGCGATGATGTAGGGACTCTCCTTTTTTAATCGCCTCGGCCCCGAAGATAGGAGTCAATCCACTCCCCTCGAGCGCCTTTTCGATGGCCTGAACCATCTCCGGCTCAGCGATTCCAGAGGATACGAAATATTCTCCCTTGAGGACGACCTCCACGGTCTTCGGCGTGGTCTGGAGCTTCTTGAAGAGAGTCCGGTCCAACGTCAACTCTTTGATCGCGGAATGGAGGACATTCTTGGCATTTTCCAGGTCCTTCTTATACCGCGCCGCATTGATCTTATCGATCTCAGGCGATGCGAAGGCCTTCACCCCCACCTCCTGGAATCGAAGGGCCAGAAAATTCTGGTAATGGATCGATTTTGAGCTGAAGATCTTCTCCAGGATCGTCTTCGTTTCGGTGTGCCAATGTTTAAAGGCTTCACTCTCAGGGTGAAGTCCGGATATGCCGTCCACTTGACTGAGCTGTTCCCTGATCAGGTTGATCGGATCCTTTTCCGTCATCTCACGGTCCTCTTCTTGTCTCCTTCTACCACACGGAAAATAGCAGTGGACAAAGAGAATGTCAACCCTTAGACGACATTCCTAAGAGATCGGCTGGCTCCAGTCCGAGGCCCGAGCAGCTAACGAGGACCACCCTTGCCTTCTCATTCTCTATTGAGAGTAGGCCTCTTTTGTGGTATAAAACTGTGTATGCTGAAAGGAAGAGAGATCGTTTTGGGCGTGACCGGTGGCATCGCTGCGTATAAGGCTGCGGAGTTTGTGAGGCTCTTGGTCAAAGAGGAGGCCAGCGTCCATGTGGTCATGACCCGCAACGCTCAGGAGTTTGTCACCCCTCTTACGTTTCAAACCCTTTCAGGCAATCCGGTCGTGACCGATCCGTTTACATTGATCGAGGACAGCAAGATTGGCCATATCGCTTTGGCTGACCTGGCTGAAGTGATTGTCATCCTTCCTGCCACGGCCAATATCATTGGGAAGATCGCCCACGGAATTGCCGATGATTTTCTCTCCACCATGGTGATGGCCTCAAAGGCTCCAGTGCTTATTGTTCCCTCGATGAATGTCAATATGTGGGAGAATAAGGCTGTTCAAGAGAATGTCAAAACCCTGGTCGAAAGAGGGTATCACTTCGTCGATCCTGGAGAAGGGGAGCTGGCTTGCCACTGGTATGGAAAGGGAAGGCTGGCTGAACTGAGCGAGGTGAAGGAGAAGATTGAGGAGATCCTTTCTCCCCAGGATTTAAGGGGAGAGAGGCTTCTGATCACCGGAGGGCCAACTCAGGAGCCGATCGATCCGGTTCGATTCCTGACGAACCGTTCTTCAGGCAAGATGGGCTATGCCCTGGCAAAGGTGGCAAGGCGAAGGGGCGCTGAGGTGATTTTGATCTCGGGTCCCACCTCTCTTCCGGCCCCGGGAAGAGGGATAAAGGTCTTTTCTGTTAGGACCGCGGAAGAGATGAGGGAGGCTGTTTTGGCCCATATGGAAGGATGTTCTGTCGTGATCAAGGCTGCAGCTGTTTCAGATTACCGGCCTAAGGAGATCAGCGAGAAGAAGTTGAAGAAGACTGAACCCTTCCACTCCCTCGAATTGGAGAGGACAGGGGATATCCTCGAAGAGGTGGGGAGGAAGAAAGGGGATCGGATCGTGGTTGGATTTGCTGCGGAGACAGAGGATCTGGTGGCCAATGGACGTAAGAAATTGATGGAGAAGAATCTGGATTTGATCGTGGTCAACGACGTGACCAGGCCTGGTGCAGGTTTTGGTCTGGATACCAATCAGGTCAAGATCTTGTATCCGTCCGGAGAGGTGAAGGATCTTCCTTTAATGTCAAAGGAAGAGGTTTCTCAGATCATCTTAGATGAAGTAGCTAGGTTGTTGAAACAAAAAAGTTAAAAATAACCAGAACCTCAACATCGATAATCGAACTTCCTGAGAACTCAATATCCTTTGGTCATTGGATGTTATTTGGATTTTGGGATTTGGTTATTGGAAATTTACCTATTTCTCGGCTTTCTTCTCCGCCCTTTTTTCCTGGCTCTTCGAACTCGATCCTTTTTCGGAGGCCTCTTTTTCCGCCTTCCGCCCTTCTTTCCGGTCCTTGGAAGGATAATCGTTGACGTAGAAGCCCGACCCTTTGAGGATGAAGTTGGTTGCCGAGATCAGCTTTTTGGCAGGCCCCAGGCATTTCGGGCAGGACACGCTGCAATCCTCATCTATCTTGTGAAATATCTCAAAAACCTCATTGCAACGGTTACACTGATATTCGTAGATCGGCATCCTCCTAAACCTCCCGAAAGAGATATGATATTTTTTTAAACCCAGAATGACCCACTTACCACATCTACTACATTTTCACCCATCCACTACCAATAATCAAGTTTTCCTTTTATGGGCATGGGTGACGGTTTGAATCTTGGAACCTGGTTATACCTGTAAGCCCGTACAAATCGATCAGGCTTCCGCCTGGATCTGAGCGCTCATCTCCTTTTTCAGTTTTTTCAAGGCCTCGCTCTCAATCTGCCTGACCCTTTCCCTTGAGAGTTTGAGATGGCTTCCGATCTCCTGCAAGGTCAACGGAGAGTCGGCCATGATTCTGTTTCTGATCACGTAAGCCTCTTTCTCATTGAGGCGTTTCATCGCATTGAGAATCTGGCGTTCCCGAAGCTCCTTCTCCTGGGTCTCTGCAAGGGCCTCCTCTTGATTGGGAGCATCTTCCTGGAGGAGGTCAAGGTGCGTCAGTTCCTGACCCTCGTCGAAGGGAGAGTCCAGAGAAAGGTCTCTCGATGCCATCCTCTGTTCCATCTCGATAATATCCCCTTTGGCGACATCGAGGTCATGGGCGAGGAGTTCATATTTCTTTTCATCCTCCCCTTCCGATTCTAAGGCCTTCCTCACCTTCCCGATTTTGTAAAAGAGTTTCTTCTGGGCCTGTGTTGTGCCGATCTTCACCAGACTCCAGGTCTTGATGATGAAGTTTTGAATGTATGCCCTGATCCACCAGATGGCGTAGGAGATGAACCTATACCCTTTGTAGGGATCAAACTTTTTAAGAGCCATCATCAGGCCGATATTTCCCTCTTGGATGAGATCGAGGAGCTTGACACCGTAAGATTTATACTCAAAGGCTACCTTGACAACGAATCTTAAATTTGATGTAATTAGTTTTTGTGCAGCCTCTATATCGTTATACTTACGGTATCTTACGGCAAGTTCGAACTCTTCTTCCTGGGTCAGGAGGGGAAATTGGTTAATCTGGACAAGGTAGGATTCCAGGGAACCTTTGACTACCGGTAGATTTGACATGATAGACTCCAGAAAAGGATTAGCACTCATTCAAAAAGAGTGCTAACTAATAATAAATACACATCCTTTAATTGTCAAGTAATTTTTTATATCCCATTGATTTTATTGTATAATTCTGCTATACGAGGGACATCAAAAGAACCGTGGTCTGGATTTATTGGAGGAGGATATGGCAGACGAGAAGAAAGACGAAGGGGAAGGAAAGGGTTTTGTCGTAAGGGACAGGAGGTTTAGCGCCGCCAAGGAGACCGAGGGCGATTCACGAGGTAAAGAAGAGAAGAAAGGTGAGAAGCCAGCCGGAGGTGAGGCTTCGCAGGCAGAAACCCCTCTTCCCGAGATAACCTTTACCAGCCTCATCTTTTCCTTAAGTACCTCTGCCCTCATTCAATTGGGAGAGATTCGAGACCCTCTCACTCAACAGATGAACAAGAATCTTCCCTTGGCAAAGCAGACCATAGACCTTCTTGGAATATTGAAAGAGAAGACGAAAGGAAACCTAACATCCGACGAAGAGAAGGCCTTAGAAAATATCCTCTACGATTTGAGGTTGAGATATGTAAAGGCCACAGGCTAAACGTAAATCATGGAATAATGGAACACTGGAATCATGGAATGATGGGCGAAAATTTCTATTTGCATTTAAACCCAATATTCCAGTATCCCAACATTCCATCCTTCTATGTCTTGTTATTTTTTGTAGGTTAGGAAAAAACTGCTGCCTTTTCGATGGAGGTGGAAGAGGACTCCCTTTTCCAGATCGACTCCCTTCATCGCTTTTTCAAAATCCTTGATCGTCTCAATCTTTTTCCGGTTGATCTCCAAAATGACATCCCCTTCCTGAAGACCGATTTCGTCCGCCAGGCTTCCCTCCTCAACACCTATGACGACAACGCCTCGTTTGACTCCTGAGATTCTGTAACGAAGGGCAAGCTGGGGGGTCAGCTCCTGAACCGTTGCTCCCAATTTTTCCTCTACCTCTTTCTCTTTCGCCAGCTCAGGTTTATCCGGCATGGAGGTAGTGGTCACCTCGATGGTCATCGCTTTTCCGTCCCTGAGGATGTCAAGCTTAACTTTCTGTCCAACCTTTTTCTTCTGGATCTCTTTAATCAGCTCGGCAACATTTTTAACAGGTTTATCGTCCACCGATCGGATAATGTCTCCTGAAGCCAGTCCTGCTTTTTCAGCCCCGGTGCCCGAGTAGACCTGGCCGACGAGCACCCCCTCCTTCTCCTTCACCTTAAAGTGTTCCACCATCTCTGGGGTGAGATCCTGAACACTGATTCCCAGCCACGGCCGGACGACCTTGCCTTGCTTAATGAGGTCATTCAGGATCTGTTTGGCCATGTTGATGGGAATCGCAAACCCGATTCCCGTGCCCGGCTGGATGATCATGGCATTGATGCCGATCACCTCTCCGTCGATATTGATCAAAGGACCTCCGCTATTGCCCGGGTTGATGGAGGCATCGGTCTGGATAAAGTCTTCATAGGTTCCCGTCCCCAGGCCGGAACGGCCTTTGGCGCTGATCACCCCCACCGTTACAGTGTGCTCCAGGCCGAAGGGGCTGCCGATCGCAATCGCCCACTCTCCGACCTCTAACTTATCTGAGTCTCCCAGGACAGCGACAGGAAGGTCTTTTGCTTTGATATGAAGCACGGCAAGGTCTGTTCTCGGATCCTGACCTTTCACTGTCGCAGTAAACTCCCTTCCATCGTTCAGCCTTACCTTAACCTTATCCGCCCCTTCCACAACATGGTTGTTGGTGAGGATATAACCCTCTCTATCGACGATGACGCCTGATCCGCCGCTTCTCTGTTTCTGCCGGAATTCCCGCCCTCTTTCCCGGGGGAATCCAAATCCTTTGAAGAACTCCTCGAATGGGCTGCCTTTGAAGAAATCATCCCCAAACCGTTCCCATGGTCTCATCGTGATCGTCTTTTCGGTCGTGACATTGACGACAGCGGGCTGGACCTTCTTAGCAACTTCAACAAATGCCTGGCCAAGGGACTTCGCAGTGGTCAGTTTGTCACTTTTGGGCAATGAGTTAGCCCGGTCGCTATCCATGCAGAAGACAAGGCCAAATAGGAGTGCAAGGAAAGAGAGCCCTAATGCGATTCGTTTCACCATTTTTTTGCTCATTGTTCACTCCTTGAGGAAGGAATCTGTTATTAAAAATTTATCCTTTTGCCTTTGAATTGTCAAATGCGTTTGAGCATTAAGATTCATAGGACTCAGAGCACTTCCTTTAATTCCACCAGTACAAAAATGGGCCACTGCGAGAGTGTAGGCGGTTTCCTTCTTAGATGCACAGGCTTTCAGAACTTCAAAGATATTGAATCCTGCGATCGTCATTTCAAGCGGTTAGAACCAGACCTTTCACGAGCGGCCCTTCCTTTGCGGAAGCTTGGTCTCACTCAACCGGGTCTGTGGCAAGGAAGGATGTAAATGTAGCCGAGGCGAACTTCATCCGGGGTTTTGTATCGCTTTGCGAGTGGGAGAGAAGCGTAAGATGATCTATGTTCCCCAGGAGCTGGAAACAACGGCTCGTCGATGGGTAGCGACCTATGAGGAGGCATGGCGGATGATGGAGGAGATCTCCCAGGCCTGTTTTGAACGGTTTCGCGAGGGAAAGCAAAAACTCAATCGACAGAGGAAGGCAGAGGCTTCGGAAAGGAGGAGCCACCGATGATGTCACGGTTTTGCCGTTATGTAGAGAGGGTCTTCGATTTCGGGGATAGGGTCAGGAGGCTTCGGGACGGGAGGCAGCGGCCGAGGATCCCGGCCTCAGCGATTTGGATGAGCGTCTTCGCGATGTTTGCGACCCAACGTGGCAGCCTCAATGCGATTGGGTCGAGTCTCCAGCGGTATATGGGTATGAATAATAAGTCGATCGGGGAGTTATTTGGGGGGATTCATTACAGTGCGGTGACTAAGGCGTCTGGGAGATTGAGAGGGGAGATGATCCGAGACCAGAGATTATCAAAACTGGTTGATGAACTTGATTCACATTTCAAGGCCTGACACCATGGGCGACACCATGGGATTTTATTACCATTGGGAGTCTACCCTTCCTCTTCAGATATATATAACGCTGGTTCTGAAACAACTTATTAATAGACGCGGTAAAAGGATGTAATGTGCCAACATGCCAAGACAGACAAGACTCGAGGCGCCCGTGATCTTTCAAACCAATTGGTCAGAGTTTTACAAAACAGCAACCAGGTGGCAGAATATACTTATAATGGCGCGGGTCAGAGGATAAAGAAGCTGACCCAGACAGAGACCAAAATCTTCCATTATGATCTTTTGGGTCATCTGATTGGAGAGACGGACCAATATGGCCAGACGATTGCAGAGTATGTTTATCTTGGGGATCAGCTCTTAGCAATGATTAAACCTGGAGAATCAGTCTACTATTTCCACAATGATCATCTCGGAACACCTCAGGTTCTAACCGACGACGCCCAAGCCATTGCATGGAAGGCAGCCTATACTCCTTTTGGTGAAGCAGTAGCTTCGATTGAAAATGTAGAAAATCCCTTCCGCTTCCCGGGCCAATACTACGACGCTGAAACAGGGCTGCATTACAATTACTTCCGCTACTGCAATCCCCAAACCGGCAGATACATCACCCCCAATCCAATAGGGTTGGAGGGTGGGATTAATCTGTTCAGCTACGTGGGAGGGAACCCGGTGAACTATACTGACCCTGAAGGATTATTCTGGCCGATAGATTGCGTCAGGTGTTTTTACTACATGGCGCGATGTGCTAAGGAGGGCCTTAACTGTAAAGAAAACAAATGTAAAGAGAATGAAGATGTTACAAGCTCCGAGGTGTTTAATGAATGCTATAAGGGCATTCCAGCATGTCAAAAACAACTCAAATACTGTGGAAAGTGTGCGCTTGCTCCTAAAGGAATCCCATCACCCCCAAGCTCAACTATTCCTCCTATAACTCCGCCGTCCCCTTCAGTTGGAGAACCATAGGAATAAAGGAGTACGACATGAGAAATTTGATAGCAGCAGTAATCGGATCTATTACTTCCTTCTTAATGGTGGCAGTGATTGCTTTTTTAGTACTGACTCTGGATATAAAGCCTTTCAGTGACTTTGCAACGGGTAAAGTAAATGATGGGCAGTTTTTCTTAGCCGCTCAAAGGATATTGTTTCTTTATTCTTTGATTGTTTTACCATTGACAGCTTTTATCGCAGGGGTGGTCGCAGCTCTTGCCGCCAAAAATAAAGAATATTTGATTGGGCTTCTCTGCATTTTACCCATGTTTATTGTTTTTTTTGATTTCTCGGCAACTTATCTCCTCATGGTCTTTGTTGCATCTTGTTTAGTGATTATCGGAGTGCGTGCGGCTGTTTACTTTAAAAAACGATGATAGCTGCATAAGAGTAGCTTAAACACTGCATGAAATCGCCATATTCGGGAGAGGCAACTGGTTAGGGTGTCAGGTCTACACGGGCTGTTGCTCAAAGGCCTGATTTAAAGATCTGAGATCGTAAATGTCAGCCTTCGATATATGTAGCGCTAACGAAACCCTTTGATATAAATCGGTTCATTTC
>JACAEX010000078.1 GCA_013388635.1 Syntrophaceae bacterium
CGTAAATGTCAGCCTTCGATATATGTAGCGCTAACGAAACCCTTTGATATAAATCGGTTCATTTCAGTAACCACCTACCGCATCATTCTATCTGAAACAGATTTTATTCCCCTCGAGGGGCGCGATAGAAAGGACGGGACATCCTATATTGCTCCTGTCAAGAGGGAAAACGAAAGGATTTTATCTTTTATAATAACGATAACTTAGAAAGTTGGTTTGACTGTGAAAACATTCCTCCCTTCGAATCCCATGGTGGATTTACGTTTGCCTCGACGAATCTCCCGCCAATGACGAACTCTGAATCTAAGCGTTATCATGATCCGGCATGTCCCGCCAAAGTGGGACCACCCAGCATCCCTTATCCAGATTCCAAAGTTCAGCGAGAGGCCCAGCAATTGTCCCGCACGAGGTCCCCAATAAGCCTCAATGTTGGTTCTCAGATCAAGAGGGACGGAGATGGACGGGGCATTCTATCACATCACCTCCCGAGGCGATGAACGCAAAAAGATCTTCCGGATCGAAAAGGACCCCCTACAGAAAGCAGTCCAGCGTCTCAAGAGCAGGCTGGGTGAATAGTGTAGACCTGAACCCTCTTATCCAGTAGTCTCTCTTCTGAAAAGGTTGGCAGGTTCTTAAGGTTTTATCGCTCTTCGGCCTTCTGAGAAGGCCTTTTCAGATATTTTTAAATTGATTTCTCGAAATCTCGGATGGGTCACTGTTTCGATGGCCTCCTTCAGCCTCTCATGAGAAAAAGGAAATCTGGGATGGGCAGAGGCAAAACTGATCAGGGCGATATTGGCTGATTGGGCTGACCCAAGTTCCCCGGCCAGTTGATCCGCTCCGAATATATAAACCTCGATCCCCTTCTCTTTGAGGTAAGCTCTGATCTGCCTCTCCATATAATCCGGATCCGGAGCATTGATAAAACAGAGGCCGCCGTTCTGGCCATTTGTAGAGGGTTTGAGAAAGGGAAGGGTCCTGTAGGCCTCGTTCTTTTCAAGAGAGAGGAGAATGTCCGCACCTCCTCTTTTGACGAGGGGGCTGTTGAATTCTCCGATCTTCAAATAGGTGATCACAGACCCTCCCCGCTGACTCATCCCATGATCTTCTGAACCGATCAGCGGGTATCCTTCTCGAAGCGCCATCTCGGAGAAGATCCGTGTGAGCAGGAGAACCCCTTGCCCCCCTACGCCGGATATAATAATCTGGACGTTCATGATGTGCAGCTTCCCTTCACCCCTGCCTACCGGCAGGCAGGCTATCCCTCTCCCACCAGGGGAGAGGGGAATGGAGTGGCTCAACTGACTTGGTAGATGGCTTCCTGAGCGCAAACCTCCATGCAGAGACCGCAGTCCACGCAGGTCAGTCGATTGATCTCCACGCGTCCGTCCTCTCTCCTGACCAGAGAAGGGCATTCGAATCGTTTCAAGCAGAAACCACAGCCGATGCATGCACCCACAGAAGGCATCTCGATCGCAGAGGTCGGACACTCCACGACGCAGACGCGGCAACCGGTACATCTATCGTAATCGATGACATACCCACTCTCGGTTCTGGAGATCGCCTGTTCAGGACACTGGATCATACAGGTATCGCATTGAGCACAGGCCTCCTCCTGATACACAGGCAGAAGGGACCGATCCATCGCTCCGCTTTTCACCGGTGGAAGACCTTTCTCTGGTGGAGGAATATGACGGATCTCCACCTTGATCGGTTTGATCTTGAGCTGGTCCTTCTGATGGATGACACAGGGATAGCGGGCGATGAGAACCGCCATGCCACCGTCTCGCTGCTGAGTATATCGGTAAGCCTTCTCGGTTTCGCTGATCATCCCCTTGATATCATAGGGATTGACCACACGAATATATCTGACCCCACAGCCCTTGACCAGTTCTTCGATCGAGAGAGATCTTCCAGGATGGCCATCAGCTGTGATCCCGGTTTCCGGAGTGGGTTGCATCCCTGTCATCGCTGTAGTCGAATTGTCGAGGATGACAAGAACGAAGCGAGCCCCATTGTAGACCGCATTCAGAAGGCCCTGTGTCCCGGAATGGTAGAAGGTTGAGTCTCCAATGGTGGCGATGATGGGCATCTCTTTACCATCTTGATGATAGGCTTGATACAGGCCGCTTGCAATGGTGATGGCAGCCCCCATGTCGTGACAGGTATCGACCGCTTCCATATTCATCCCCAGGGTGTAGCATCCGATGTCGCTGGGGAAGATACCGTTGGGAAAGGCCTTCTTAATGGCAAAAAAGGAGGCCCGGTGAGGACAGCCGGAGCAGAGGGTGGGTCGGCGAACGGGCAGGCCAAGGCCAGCTACCATTTTTTCGAGAGATAGAGTGGATGTGCTCTCCTCTATGGGAATGGAGAATCTGCGGCAGAGATCCCCTATCACCTGAGCAATGGTTTCAGGAAGCATTTCTCCTTCGTTTGGAATGGTTCCATCCAATCGGCCGATCACTTTTGACTTGTCACGGATCTGAAGTTCGATGACCGGTTCGGTCTCCTCAAGGATCAGGAGGTGATCGCATTTCTGGAGGAAGGCCTCCACGATAGCATTGGGGAAGGGAAATGGAGTCCCTATCTTGAGGATGGGGATCTCTTTCTGAAGGCCCTTCTCAAGGAGAATGTCCCTTGCGATGGCATACCCAATCCCACCGGCGATGATCCCTAAGACGGCTCTGTCCCGATCATTCTCGATGAAGTTGAGAGAGGTCATGGAGTTGAACTCTTCGGCGATATGCTTAAGCTTTGCATTGAGCTGCTTATGGAGGGTGAAACGAAATCTCGGTGTTGCGCTCCATCGCTCGGGATTGTGCTGAAAGGCTGCTCTCCTTTCCATTTTACGAACGGGATGAAAGGAGACGGTCTGCTGGGCATGAGAAACCCTCAGCACCGGACGGAGAATGACCGGGATCTGGTATTTCTCAGAAATTTCGAAGGCAGTGGGCAACATCTCCTGGGCCTCTCTCGGATTGGCAGGATCGAAGACCGGAACCTTTGCAAACATGGCCATAAACCGGGTGTCCTGCTCCGTCTGGGAGGAGTAGGGCCCTGGGTCATCACAGACGACGATCACAAATCCGCCGATCGTTCCAATGTAGGCGGAACTCATGAGGGGATCGGCGGCCACATTGAGCCCCACCTGTTTCATAGCCACAGCAGCCCGTTTACCGGTGTATGAGACAGCGAGCGCATTCTCGAAGGCCACCTTTTCATTGGTCGACCACTCCACGTAGATGTCGAGATCGTTCTCCTCCTTAAATCGAACCACAGCCGGCAGGATCTCTGAACTCGGGGTTCCGGGATAGGCGGCGAAGAATTGGCATCCGGCTTCTACAAGACCTCTTGCAATCGCTTCGTTTCCAAGAAGGACCCGTTTTTCTTTCTCCGACATGATCACCTTTCTGCCTGCTCAAGGCCTCTCGTAGCCAGTCGCCCCGCCACCGAGAACTGAGGAGAAGGGGAAGGAGGGCGTGAAGAAATTTTAAACCATGCGATCGAGAATCTCAACTCATCGCTTTTCTTCGTTTTTGCTCTTCCTGGCCTTTTCGACCAGTTCCACAATCGTCTGGATCCTCGTCTTGGCAGGAGAGGCAAGGGCGCGCTCGATCTGATCAACTGAGTAGTGTTCGTTCAGGAATGCTCGTATTGCGAATCTGAACTCCCAGCAGATGATGACTTGTCTGCAAGGAAGGCCTTCATTCACTGTGCGGCAGTATCGGAAGGGGACTTCTCCGCCCAATTGCGGGCATCGAATGGTAAGGGCATCGTGTTCCTCGATCATTTCATAAGTATCTCAGCACCATCTCACCCAAAAAATCCTGCGGGCCGAGCCCGCAGGACGCTTGGATTAAACAGGTTTTCCCTTTCTCATCATCTTTGGCTTGGGCAGGCCTTCCACTCCTTTAAGAGATTTCCTCATCTCCTCTTCCGGCAGTGGGTAATCGACCAGCTTTCCACTGAAATAGGAGTCATAGCCGCCCAGGTCCATCAGGCCATGGCCACTCCAGTTGAGCAGGATGACCTTCTCTTTTCCCTCCTCTTTGGCCCTCTTCGCCTCTTCAATCACTGTGCAGATCGCATGGCTGGTCTCAGGAGCTGGGATCGCCCCCTCGGTTCTCGCCCACTGGACAGCGGCGGCATAGGCCTCTAATTGGTTGTAAGCCCTTGGCTCGATCAGTCCCTCGATGATCAATTGGCTGAGAAGAGGGGCGATACCATGGTATCGTAACCCTCCGGCATGGATCGGCGGTGGGATGAAGGCATGTCCGAGGCTATGCATGGGAAGAAGGGGGGTCGTGGCAGCGGTATCACCGAAGTCGTAAATGAAGGGAGCCCGGGTCATCGTAGGGCAGGAGGCTGGTTCTGCAGGGATGATGGTGATCTTGGCACCGTTGATCTTATCCAGAACGAAGGGGAAGGAGAGACCGGCAAAGTTACTTCCACCGCCTGCGCAACCTGTGACCACATCGACCTTCTTCTCTCCAAACTTCTCTAACTGTTTTTTTGCCTCGAGGCCGATGATCGTCTGGTGCATGAGGACATGGTTCAAGACGCTTCCCAATGAGTACCGCGTATCCTTGGAGGTGACCGCATCCTCAATCGCCTCGCTGATGGCAATTCCAAGGCTTCCCGGAGAGTCCGGGTTTTCTTCTAAGATCTTTCTCCCTGCATTCGTATCTTTGCTCGGGCTGGGAACACAATTCGCTCCCCAGGTGTTCATCATCAGGCGTCGATAGGGTTTTTGATCATAGCTGATCCTCACCATGTAGACCTTACACTCCAATCCGTAAAGGCAACAGGCAAAACTGAGGGCGCTTCCCCACTGCCCGGCGCCGGTCTCTGTGGTCATCCGTTTGATCCCGAAGATCTTGTTATAGTAGGCCTGGGCAACGGCCGTGTTGGGCTTATGGCTTCCCGGAGGGCTGACGCCCTCGTTCTTATAGTAGATTCTTGCAGGCGTTTCCAAAGCCCTCTCAAGGGCATAGGCTCGATGAAGCGGGGTCGGTCTCCAGAGAAGGAGCTTCTCCATCACCCCATCAGGGATATCGATCCAGCGTTGCTGGCTGACCTCCTGTTCGATCAGGTTCATCGGGAAGACAGGAGCAAGATCCTGAGGACCGATCGGCTTTCCGGTTCCAGGATGGATGGGTGGCTGAAGGGGGGTTGGAAGATCTGCCTGGATATTATACCATTGCTTTGGAATCTCATCCTCTCTGAGAAAAACCTTGAACTCCTTCATAGGCTCCTCCTTCTGTTTTAAAAAATTTTCTTAAGTTTGAAGACAATTCACCCTCGTCTCCTTTTCTAAGTGATTGAGTAGAAGAGTACGGTCCCCCCCAAACTTGAATTTCCCAATATCAATAATTGACCGTATTGTCAAGAGATATTTGTTTGTTACGTCCTATCTTTGAAGGAATTTGAAAAGTAGGGGGGATGAGAGATTCAGTTAATCATTAACGGAGAACAAGGCCCAGCGATCCATCAGTTGCTCAGGAAATGTAAGTCTCAGGTAATGGTCAGGGTAAAGATGCCAGTTTAGTTGATGGGTTAGGTCATTGGTCTTAAAGATTTCAGCTTACGCCTTGCCTTTGCCCAAACTGGCTTCCTAAGCTTAACCCCAACCCTGATGACAAGGTCCGTTTTCATGGTTTGAGGGTGACGGAGCGGTCAGGTAAGGTTTTTCTGAAACAGTGGCTCCCTCGCCAACCTCAGTTCTAAGTCACATTGGAGACACCGTCTGGCCTCCTTTACGGCCTCTTCGTCATTGAAGGAACGGACGACCTCGGAAAATGTATGACACCTTTCTGAAAGAGGTGATTTAGGTGGATCGGACCTTTTGAGATCGGCAAATCCCTTCTCTCTTTTCCCTGTATACGAAAGGTTGCCATCTCGCTCTGCAAGGGTTTCATCGATCGAGCCGTTACCGCCCAGAAACCTGTCGATCGAGCTTGCGGCCCTCCTTCCAGACTCAATGGCTTCGATGACACTGCTTGGGCCCTTGACTGCATCACCACCGGCAAAGACACCCTCAATGTTTGTCTTTAATGTAGTTGGATCGGCAGAAAGCGTTCCCGCATCGGAGCATCTGAGTTCTTCGAAGGTCCCTTCTCTGTCCAGTTGCTGACCGATAGCGATGATGAGATTGTCCGCATCTATTTCGAAATTTGAACCCCTCACCGGTATTGGAGACCGGCGGCCACTTTGGTCAGGGTCCCCTAATTCCATTCGGATGCACTCAATCCCCGTAAGTCGGCCATTCTTGCTCAGAATCTTGACCGGCGCTGTTAAAAAATGGAAGGTCACACCTTCCTGCTCGGCTTCATCCACCTCTGCCCTCATCGCCGGCATTTCCGAGCGGGTGCGGCGGTAGAGAACGATAACTTTTTCAGCGCCAAGACGTTTCGCAACACGAGCAGCATCGATAGCACTATTCCCTCCACCTATGACGACCACCTTTCCCCGGAGGAGAATCCTTTCTCCCCCATTCACCCTTTCGAGGAATTCGATTCCCCAGAATAGGCCATCTGGGGAGGTACCCTCCAGATCGATTCTCCTGCTGGATTGTAGACCTGTGGCGACAAAGATCGCCTCAAAACCCTCTCTTTTCAGTTGGCCGAAATCGAAATCTCTTCCCAATTTTGTGTCTGTCTTGAGTTCGACTCCCAGGCTTAAAATCCGATCGATCTCCGAGTCGAGAACCTCGTCCGGCAGCCGGTAACGCGGGATTCCATACCTCATCATTCCTCCAGGCTTCGATCTCCCTTCGAAAACGGTAACCTGATGGCCTTTCTTTCTGAGGTAGAAGGCCGCTGTCAGACCGGCAGGACCTGCGCCGACCACAGCTGCCCGATGACCGGTATCCCCTGCCACTTTCAAGCCGACTTCAAGTTTAGCACCGGCTTTGTCAGCGGCATATCTTTTCAACGCACAGATGGAGATCGGTTGATTCACCTCTCCCCTCCGGCAGTCACGCTCGCATGGATGGGTGCAGACGCGACCCAGGATTCCAGGGAAGGGGACCTTTTCGAGAATGACCTTGTAGGCCTGTTCAGGATTCCCCTGAGCGATCAGTCTCAGGTACCCGGGAACATCGATCCCGGCAGGACATGCTTTTGTGCAGGCTGGCGGACCTTCGGGAACGTACTGCTCGGCCGAGATGGAGCGAATCGGCCTGATGATATCGAGGATTGCAATGCCATTGGGGCAGACGGTCTCGCATCTGGCGCAGGTGGTACAAAACCATGGAAGAGGAGAATCTGAGATCTGATCGATGAGGTCGAGCTCCACATGTCTGAGAATCCGTCGAATGTTGAAATCCTTCACACCGGTCATGGGACACGCTGAGCTACAGGTCCCGCATTGCTCACAGGTTCTGAACCTCTTCACATCGTTTAGCCTTTCCCTGAAGAGCGCACTCCTGTCCATGGGGCATCCGTCCTCACGAAAGTCCGAGTTGTTTCACCATCTCTCTCATCAGAGCAGCGAACTTAGGCCCATCTGCCGCAGAGCACCAGGCAACCCAGAGCCTGGTCGGATCAAATCCTCTCTTTGTCAACTTCTTTTTGGCCCGCTCCATCCTGTTTTCGCAGGCATAGTTGCCCGTGATGTAGTGGCAGGTTGGAAACTCACATCCCACGACCAGGACACCGGCCGCGCCCAGTTCGAAGGCACGTTCGATCAATTTGACGGGCACTCTGGCTGAACACATCACCCTGATCAGCCTGCCATTGGGAGGGTACTGGAGTCTGCTCACGCCAGCCATATCGACGCCGCCCAGGGCGCACCAGTGGCAGACAAAACCGAGGATCTTTTCTCCCGGCTTCTCCTCAAGGGCTGCTTCCACCTGGGCAAGAAGCTGATCATCCGAGTAATGGACGATGGTGATACACTCCTTTGGGCAGTCGGCGGCGCAGAGGCCACATCCTTTGCACAGAGCCTTGATCACCGAAGGCTGTTGATCATCGCCCAATTGGATGGCGCTGAATGGGCAGTTCTTGTAACAGAGGCCGCATCTCGTGCACTCGGTTGGATCGATGTCTGCAACGATGCCTTCTGCCTCCACGTATCCTCTTTTCATAGGGATGGAGACCCTCATCGCCGCTGCAGTTCCCTCCTCAGAACTCTCCTTCAAATTTTTTGGAGACTTTGCGCATCCACAGAGCGCAATGCCCGCTGAGGGGAAATCGACCGGACCGAGTTTAACGTGGGCTTCCTGGAAGAAGCCATCCGAATTGGCTGAGACCTTGAGGAGCCCCTTGATCTTTTCCACCGTGTCGTCTCCCTGAAAGGCAGTGGTGAGGACCAGGAGGTCAGATTTGATCTCTAGTTCCCTTCCGAGAAGAATATCGTGGACATGGACCGAGAGATTCCCGTTGGCACGGGTCACCACGGGATATCGATCGTCTGGAAATCTGACGAATTTAATCCCTTCTGATTTGGCCTGATCCAAGTCGAAATGTTCCTCCTTTACCATGCTGAGGTCTCTGTAAAGGATATGGATCCGAATCTCCCTGTTAATTTCTTTAAGGGCAAGGGCATTCTTGACCGAGATTGGGCATCCGAGGTTACAGCACCCCCGGGACTGGTTCTTCGAATTGACGCAGTTGATCATGACCACATCCTTGATCTTGAGTTCAGAGCGCGCCTGCCTGCCGGACAGGCAAGGGGCTCGGGGTTCGGGGTTTTTGGACATTCCGATCAATATTTCCTCAAGCTGGAGCTGGGTGATGACGCGCGGATCCTCTCCATATCCGTATTGTCCTACTGGTTCGATCTCCCTCATCCCGGTCGCCACCACAATGGTGGAGATATCAAGAGTCTCCCTTCTGTTGTCCTCTTTTGACCTGATCGTCACCTTATAGTTGCCGATGTACCCTTGAACGGTTTCAATCTCTGTATTGGTGTAGACCTTGATATTTGGGTGGGATGTCACAAGGGCTGCTTTCGTCCTTGCGATTTCAGAGGCTGGGATCGTCTGATGGTGATGAGCCACACGGCAAATCCTGTTCAATAGTCCGCCCAGTTGGACGTCCTTTTCTACCAGGACGGCACGGAAACCTTGATCCGCAATGTGAAGGGCAGCCGTCATGCCTGCTATTCCGCCTCCGATGATCATACAGTCCGTTTTAACGGGAAGCCTGACCTCTTCACCTTCTTCGAGGAGGATGGCTTTGGCCACACCCATTTTAACGAGGTCCTTTGCCTTTTGCGTGGCGATCTCCGGCTGACCCATATGGACCCAGGAGACCTGTTCCCTGATGCTGACGAATTCGAGGAGATAAGGGTTTAGCCCCGCCTCTTTGACCGATTGTTTGAAGAGGGGTTCGTGGGTCCTCGGCGTACAGGAGGCGATCACCACCCGGTTCAGCTGGTGCTGTTTGATGGCTTCCTTAAGCCGGGCCAGGTAATCGACGGAACACGACCACTTGCCCTCATCTGCAAAGGCCACGCCTTTGAGGCCCCTGGCGTACTCCACCACCTCTGGGACGTTGAGAAAACCTGCGATGTTTGACCCGCAGTCACAGATGAATACGCCTACCCTGACCGACTCATCCATCACGTCAGCTCACCTCTTTTGTTAGGACCGCTTTCATGCTTGCTGCAGAGGCCTGGACGACCGATTCAGAGATATCGATCGGACCTGTTGCGCCGCCGCAGAGATAGATCCCTTCAACGTTGGTTTCCAGGGGCGCAAAGAGAGGGTCCTTCTCTTTGAAGAACCCGAGGTGATCCAGTTCGAGGTTTAACACCTTTGCAAGGCTCTGGTTCCGATCGCTCGGGATCAGGCCTGTGGAAAGGACGAGCAGCTCCACCTCTTCCTTCTTCAGCTCCCCTGTCATCAGGTCCTCATAGCGGATCGTTAAATCCTTAGTGATCGGATCCTCAAAGACATCGTAAGGTCTGGCCTTGACATATCTCACACCCTTCTCGATCGCCTTCTGGTAGAATCCCCAGAACCCCTTTCCGTACGCCTTGAGGTCATTGTAGAAGATCGTCGTCTCTACGGAGGCATCATGTTCTTTGGTGATGATCGTCTGTTTGGTTGCGATCATACAGCAAACCTTCGAACAGTAGGGCAGGCCGTTGGCCAATCCTCTTCCGGCACATTGAACCCAGGCGATCCTATGAGCATGTTTCTGATCGGAGGGTCTGATGATCTGTCCTGCGGTTGGCCCTCCTGCGTTCATCAATCTCTCAAATTGGGTGTTCGTAATCACGTTGTCGTAGAGACCGTAACCGTACAGAGCTGAAGGAACAGGAGCATCCTGGATGCCCGTTGCGACAACGATACTCTTTACCTCGATATCGATATTCTTATTCGACTGCCAGAGACGCACCGCATCTTTTCCTTCCTTCTTACAGGCGGCGACGCACAGGGCGATGGGGCATTCGCGACATTGGCTACAATCGACCACGCATCCTCCCACGCAGGCCCCTTTTTGACGGAGCTTGCCAAAACGACAGTCCGGATTGATATAGACCGCATTGGGGACGGCCTGAGGGAAGGCGATGGAGATGAGCTTACGCATCCCGCCGATCTTCCCGTCCATCTGATCAGGAAGGCTGACCGGGCAGGCATCCACGCAGGCGCGACACCCCGTGCATTTCTCCTCATCGACAAATCTGGCCCTTTTCACCAGCCTCACCTTAAAGAGTCCGTTCCCTTTCTTAACCCTTCTGACCTCTGTGTTGGTCAGGATCTCCACATTGGGTTGATGGTTCACCTCGTACATGAGCGGAGCCTCGATGCAGATGGAGCAGTCATTGGTGGGGAAGGTCTTGTCCAGCCTTGCCATCATCCCGCCTATGCTGGGCGTGTCATCTACGAGATAGACCTGGATCCCGTACTTGGAGGCATTCAGGGCGCAGTTAATTCCGGCGATTCCTCCGCCGATGATCAATATGGATTCGGTCATGGCTCATCCCGTATCTAATACTTAACCCGATCTATTTCTTAATGGTCTGGAGGAGGGGAGAACGTCCCTCATTTTGGACTGAACCCGTTTGAAGCGATTCCAACGGAAGAGGCGTTTTTCAGGAGGGATCATATCTCTGTTAAAATGATCGCCTTCGTTTCACACACAGCCAAACAGGCCTGACACCCCAGGCAATTCTCAGGCCTTGCGGGAAGGGCTTTTTCTGATATCTCAAACACATCCCCCTGGCAAATCCTCACACATTCCCCGCAGCCCACACATTTTTCTTCGTCGACATGGACGAGATAAACTTCAAAGTCTTTGAATTCCCTCACCCTCAGGCCCTGATCACGACCGTGGCGTCTATTTTTTTCTATTCTTGAACTCTTCCCATTTATAGTCGATCAGCTCGAGCAAGACGCCGTTCATCTTCTTAGGATGGATGAAGGCAAATTCGCAGTTCCGGAAAGGCCTCGCCCCTCCTATGAAAGGATACCCTTTCGCCTTTAACTCATCGATGGCTTGCCGGGTGTCGTCCACATTGAAACTGATGATCATCACACCCTCGCCCCTTTTCTCAACAAACTTGGCGACCTCACCATCCGGAGCGGTCGATTCCATCAGCTCAAATCCCACTTCACCCAACCAATATCTCGCCACCCGGATCTTCTCAAGCTCGTCGATATAGGCGTCATCAGGCCCTGATTTTCCCAGCACGGGTTCCCAGATCTTTCTCGCCTCGTCGAGGTTCTTGACGGCAATACAGATGTGATCGACCTTGTTTACCTTCATTTGATCTCCTCACCCGGACGAACGCTCTCAGCTTAGAATGTGATCTTTCCAACAGAGACCGAGATCGCCTTATCCGGACAGATACAGCCGCATTCATTGCAGTCTTCACATAAAAACTCCGTGACGACCACCCTGTTGTCCTGGACCCGAATGGCTGAATCCGGACAGATCTCAACACAGAGGGGTTGGACAATTCCTCCGCACATGGTACATTTGTTTAAGTCCACTTGAGCAGCCATTTTCTCCACTCTCCTCTTCAAGCTTTGTACAATCTTCTCAGGCAGACCCCCTGTCCCCTCGGGATCGCCTTGAGCGTTTCGATCTTGTAGTTGACGTTGAAGAAGACGTTCACGTCCAGAAGGATCGTCTGCAGAATCTTATCGCAACATAGGACATCTTCTTCCATGGGAACCCCGTACTCCTTGGCAGAGGTCGGCCAGGGGCACCTCTCCCATCTGATGAAGGCCTCAAAGGGCTGACTTCCCTTCTCCACCTTGACTACGGCCCCATGATTGATCCATTGCCCGGCATAGCTGTTTGCCAGACTCATCAGCCAGACCTCTTCGCCCTTCAGCCAGTTGAGCCGGGGAAGAAAGCTCTTTCCGATCTCCGTCCCGATCACCTCAGCCGCTTTTAAGCTGACATCCAGAGGCTTGAAACCAGGACCAGCCACCTTCAGGGCTGCCTGCCGCCAGCGGTAGTAGGTCCGACCAATTTCATCCTGGGCGCTGTGAAGGTTTCCCCACAATCGACTTATCTCTCTCTCTGCATCGAATGCCATTTTTAACCTCCTCTCAGAGGGCTCCGAAAAAGTATGACCACTGGGATCAGAGATTCCAGAACTTCTCAGAAATCTCTCTTCAAATCCGAATGCCGATTCGGTAACCGTCATGGACCGCGCTTGAAAGGTTGCGGGGCACCAGGGCATCTCCGATGACAAAAAGTTCGATGCCTTCTCTTTGCACGACCTCTTTTAAACCAGGGTTGGCCTCCCTCTCCGTCATGACGACTGAATCGCATTTCACCGGAATCCGGTAGCCGTCGTAGGTCTTCACCATGACCTCGCCTTCTTTGATCTCTTCGATGTCACAGTCGTTATAGGCCGTCACCCCGTTTTGTCTAAGGTAGATCATATACCGCCATTTGAAAGAGGGATTGACATCAAACCCGGCACTCTTATCCTTTCCAACGATGGTGACTTTTTTGCCTTGCTTGGCCAGGTAGAGGGCCACTCCGATGCCTGGCTTTCTATTTCCCCATACGACCACTTTATCGCCCACTTTGGCCTTCCCGCTTAATACATCCAACACATTCACCACGTTTGCTCTGTCCAAACCGATCCCCTTTGGCTTTGAGTAGATGGGGCCCGTAGCCAGGACGACGGAATCCGGCAGTTCCTCCTTAATCACCTCCTCTGTCACCTCTGTTCCCAGGTGGAAGGTGACCCCTGCCTTCTCGCACTGGGTCTTTTGGTAACGGATGCAGTTGAAAAGCTCGTCGTCGCCATAGGGAGCCTTTGAAGCCTCGATCAGAGTGCCTCCCAGCTCATTCCTCTTTTCATAGAGGTGGACCTCATGTCCTCTTCGAGCAGCTACATAGGCGCACTCCAGGCCTGCCGGACCTCCTCCCACGATCATGATCTTCTTTTTCTCCTCTGCGGGTTCAGGATCGGCGTACTTGGGGTCTGATTCATGGGCACAGACAGGGTTGATATAGCATGTCATGGGCGCATCACGGAAGAGGCGGGCAAGGCAGAGATTGCATGCCACACAATGACGTATATCCTCTTCCCTGCCTTCCAGCACCTTCTTCGGCATGAGAGGGTCGGCGATCATCGGTCGACACATCTCCCACATGTCTAAGTGGCCATCCCCGATCGCCTGGTTGGGCAGATCGGGCTTGAAGAGCCGGTAGGCCATCTGGATCGGGACCTTCACATGCTCCTTGGCCCGTTTTGCTAAATGGATCCATGAGCCCATGGGAACGTCTCGGCTGATCACGGGTACGATCGACTCCTGCCATCCAGCCGTCACACTGATGTAATCCACGCCTGCCTCTTCAGCGATCTTGTAAGTCTCCATCGATTCCTCAGGACTGTTCCCGCGGACGTCATCGAGGAGTTCTTCTGCACAGAGCCGGATCCCTAAGGGGACATCCTTTCCGCAGAGTTTCTTCACCTCCTGAATGATCTCAACCACGAATCGCATCCTTCCTCGAATGTCTCCTCCGTATTCATCCGTTCGTCTATTTGTATAAGAGGATATGAAATTGGATATGAGGTAACCCACGATCCCGGAGATCTCCATGATGTCGAAACCCGCCTCCAGCCCCCTTCTCGCTGCCTCCACGTGTTCCTTTACACACTGCTTGATATCCTGTTTCGTCATCTCCTGGACAGGCCGAAAGATCCTGAGGCGCTGGGGAACAGCAGAAGGCCCCTGACAGTATTGAACCTCGACGGCTCCGACCCGGCCGCAATGCATCAGCTGGTAGCCAGCCACAGCCCTCTCGGCATGGATGGCCTCTGCCAGCCGTCTGAGACCAGGAATAAACTTATCGTCCCAGGCAGCAGCCTGACCCACATATCCCTGGCCCTGCCGGTTTCTGTCCATGTAGACCCCCTGCATGGTGCAGATGCCACCCACCACACCTTTGGCTCTTTGACGGATATAGGCCACATCCGCATCGGTGATAAAGCCCTCGCGGGTATTTAAGTTGTCCTCAGTGGCGGCATACTTGATCCGGTTCGGAATGATCAGATTACCGATCTGAATCGGTTTGAAGAGATGAGGGTACTTCTTTGCTCCTGGGTATGATGAATAATCCCAATCGAATAGCAACTTAGCCATCTCGGCCTACCTCCTTCCCAAGACGCCTTGGAGTCTCCGTTGATCGAAAAAAGGATAAACTCAAATCATTTTGTTTCTAAGACGTGAATTGAGCGGTTCTCGCAGCTTCTATGGAAAACAGGCCCCCGCTTTACAAGGCCTGCCCTTTCCCTCCTCTGATAAAACGCAGGGTCGTTCCGTGAAGATTCCGCCCGGCTCACCAGCCGGAATTTAAGAAGAAGATGCGAAATGTACATTGTATACAAAAATCCCTCTCCTCCTGTCAAGTGAAATTTTAAAGGGAGGGGTTCGCCTCTGCCGTACGGATCAGCCACTGAAGACTTTCAGTAATGAGAGGGATTGAGAGGTTGGTCAGAATCGATGATCGGGATTTGTTTCAACCCCTTTTTACAATCGGATCCACGCAGGGGATATGATCAATTTAGAGTTGAAGATCTGATTCCTCCCACCTTCAGCCGCAGCTTGTCTGCCGGGTAGATTCGATCTGTTCCCTGGAGACGATTCCAGGTTCTGATCTCCGCAATCGTGACATGATACTTTTGGGCAATTCCCCAGAGCGTATCCCCCTCTTTCACAACGTAGATGATCTCCTTCTCCTTTGTCGGCCCGGGCGGTGGCTTTGAGGAGGATTGGCCACGATTTACCCTGATCTTCAGCTTATCTCCAGGGATGAGTTTCTTTTCGGGATGGAGATTGTTCCAGCGGCTGAGGGCGCCGATGTTGACTCCCATCTGGTTAGCGATGCTCCACAGACTGTCGCCCTTCTTGATGGTATAGGTGATCTCTTCATATCCGGAAGAGAGGTCTTTCAGGCTGTCCGCCTCCTTGGCAGTGGTGATAGGCTTTCGGTCCTGGACCATCGGAATAGGGATGAGAAGGTTTGTCCCGAGGCTCAGTCGGGTAGTCCTTTTTATCCGATTGATCTCGAGCATCGGTTCGATATTGACCCGGTATAATCTGGCAATGCCGGAGAGCGTATCCCCTTTCTTGACGACGTGCGTCTTGAACTTGAATCTCTGTTCAGATTGAAGGGCTTCAAAAGCCTTAACAAAGTGTTCCTTCTTCCCGAACGGGATTTTGATCTCGTACTCCGGAGGCTCCGGGGGGGTGCACCATCTCAATAGTTCGGGGTTCAGGTCTCTCAATTCTTCCAGTGAAATCTCGCAGGCCTTGGCGATCACCTGGAGGTCTGTCACCGCGGGGACTTTCACCTTTTCATATCGGAGGGGTTCTTCGTATTCGATGCCGATGAACCCATATTTTTCAGGATCTTTTGCGATGAGGGCAGCGGCGATCATCTGGGGGACATAGTCCCTTGTCTCTCGCTTTAAATACTTGTACTTGGAAAGTTCCCAGAAGTCCTCTGTCCGGTACCGCTTCATCGCATTGACGATTTTTCTCTCCCCGGCATTGTAACCGGCTGCAGCGAGATACCAGCATTCAAACATATCGTAGAGGTCCTTGAGATATTTCGCTGCGGCGATGGTCGACTTCTCGGGATCCCGTCTCTCATCGACCCACCAATTCACGTTCAGGCCGTAGCGTTTCCCCGTGAGATAGATGAACTGCCACGGGCCCGACGCCTTTCTTCTCGAGTAGGCATAGGGGCTGAACCCGCTTTCAATCAGGGCCATATAGACCAGATCTTCCGGAAGGCCCTTTTCCTTTAGCAGATTTTTCATGAACGGAATGTATTTCTCAGACCTGGCCAGCCAATTGGAAAAGATCTTCTTGGCTGTGGTTTGAAAGTACTGGATGAAATGTTCCACCTTGGCATTGATGACGATCGGGATATCGAAGTCAGGTTCCTTTTTTAAATGATTTTTTGGAAGTATCTCGATGCTGAACTCGTCGTTCGATTCATCACTGATCGGAAGTTCCAACCCAGCCGCAGAGAGGCTGTAACCGTACACCGGGGAGGTGGAGATCCCCGTTTGAAAGGAGCTGGCTTCACTGGGAAAAAGCTCTTCCAACTCTGATTCGGTGAAGAGGGAAGGTGCTGTCCCGGTCATGGAAGAGAGATCGGTATGGTTTTTTTCGGGAAGAAGGCCAACCTGGGGTAAACAGGCTGAAGAGAGAAGCAGGATCATCCCTACCGACAAGATCTTGTGCACCATAGAAGGTCCCTCCTGAGAGCACAAAGAATTTTGCGAAGAGATGATAAGGCCGTGGCGTTTGCAAAAAAATGGCATAGATAGGTAAATTTTGTCAAGTTAAATTTTACGATTTTGAGATCGTCCTCATCGGTCAACAATTTTGTAAGGAGATGTTCAAAGTTGTATTCCCCCCCTGTCCCCAGTTGTTTTTTCAATGGGTTCGTTCCTCCCTGTATTCAAGCGACTGATCAGTCGAAGATCGAGGGCCAGGTTGGTGAAAAATTTGTTAGAAACTTTATAGCAAGTATTATGCCAAAGTAGAGGAGAGACCCTCGATCCACCTCCATCCAGAACGATGATTCTCAAGGATCCATTCCCACTTTGATCGGGAGATCGGGGTCGGCCGACCACTCCACCCAGGATCCTCTATAGAGACGAACATCCGGGTAACCCAGAACATATTTCAACGTGAAGTAAACGTGACTCGCCTCCCTTCCTGTGCGGCAGTGGACGATGATCCCTTTATCTCTTTCAATACCGGCTTCCGAGAAGATCCTCTGGAGATCCTCCTTCTTCTTCCAGACCTTGATCTCATTCCCCTCCAGAGTCGTCTCCCAGAATATATTCCTGGCTCCAGGGATGTGACCCTTTCGTATTTCTTCACCCTCTTCACCACTATATTGTTTGGGTGGCCTTGCGTCGATGATCACCACATTCTTTGCCGAAAGCCGATCCCGAACCCACTTCTTTTCCGCCAGCCTCCCCTGGATCACTTTCCCGGAAAAATGCTTAGGGGTAAGTTGCGGATAGTGCTGAGTGATGGGAAGTTTCTCCGAGACCCATTTCTCCCAGCCTCCGTTCAGAACCCCCACTCTCTTGTGGCCTAAGAAATCCAAGGACCATGTTAGAAAGGTCGCATTGGGATTGGAACCTTCTGAATAGATCACCACCCACATGGCATTGGAAAGGCTCAGGCTGTCGCCCAGCAACCTTTCCAGGCAGATCCGATCCGGCATCTGAGCGGGTATGCCATTTTGAGGGACACGAAGGTTCTCAAAGTGGAGGTAAACCGCATTGGGAATGTGCCCCTTGAGGTAGTCGAGAAAAGAGGTTCGCATGTCAACAATACGGATCGAGGGATGGTTCAACACATCCCTCAACTCCGCGGTTTCGACCAGCCTCGGATGGTCGAAGTTCTTAAAAGGAGGGGTCTTGGCATCAAGAGGGGATGAAAAAATGAGAGCCGGGAGGAAGAGGACCAACCCGCTTAATTTCAAAAGAATGGACTTCCTTCTTTTCATATGACCTCCTCTGACAGGAAAAATTGACGATTTCAACTCGAGAGGCCCTTCTTCTCCATCACCCTCCGATAGAGTTGAAGGTAGGCCCCAGCCGATCTCTCCCAAGAGAAATCCGCCTCCATGGCATTCCTCTGGAGTTGTCCCCAGTGCTCGGGACGGTAGTAAAAACCGATGGCCGCCTTAATTTGATCGAGAAACTCCTTGGGATCGTAACGGGAGAATTTAAATCCATTCCCTCTTTTCGTGGCAGGGTCATAGTTCACGATGGTATCGTCCAGTCCGCCAGTAGCCCGCACAACCGGGATCGTCCCGTATTTCAGACTGTAGATTTGATTCAGACCGCAGGGTTCATACTTCGACGGCATCAGGAAGAGATCTGCTCCGGCTTCGATCTTATGAGCCAATCGGTTATCGTAAGCGATTCGGACCCCCGCCTTTTTGGGATATTTGCGAGCCACCTCAGTGAAGAGAATCTGGTATTTCTCCTCTCCTGTTCCAAGAAGCACGAAGCCCACATCGAGGGTGAAGAGCTCGTCGAGTATCTCTGCCAGCAGGTCGAACCCTTTTTGATCTGCCAGCCGGGAGATCATCCCTAAGAGGGGAGAGTGCTCAAGGGAGGGCGAGAGGTTGAATTCCTTGATCAGATCCTTTTTGCATGCTCTCTTTCCCGAGAGGTCCTCCGGGCTGTAACGAGCGATCAGGTGAGGGTCGTGAGAGGGGTCCCATTCCTGATAGTCCACGCCATTGAGGATTCCATAAAGGTCTTCCCTTCGCTTTCTCAAAATGCCTTCCAGCCCGTAACCATATTCAGGGGTTTGGATCTCTTCGCTATATTTTTGACTGACCGTGGTGATCGCATCGGCGTAGACGATCCCTGCCTTCATGAGGTTGATCCTTTCCCAAAATTCGATCCCCTCTGGGTTATACATCTCTCCGGGGAGACCGGTGAGGCTGAACTTCTCTTTCTTAAATATTCCCTGATAGGCGATGTTATGGATGGTGAAGACGATGGCTGTGCGAGAGAAAAGGGGATCCTCGCGGTAGATCGATCGCAGATAGGCCGGGACCAAACCGGTTTGCCATTCATGGTGGTGGATGACTTCAGGAGAGAACCCGATGCGCTGACAGAGGATGATGGCCGCTCTGGAGAAGAAGATGAAACGTTCTGCATTGTCGAAATAGTCCCCTTTGGGTGTGCTGTAGAGGTATTCCCGATCGTAGAACTCAGGACGGCCGATGAAATAGACGGGGATGCCCTCCTTCAATTCGGCCTGATAGATTTCTGCCCTGAGCATCTCATCGCCGATGGGGACGTCCATCTCCATGGCCAGATATCGGAGAGGAAGGCCAGACTCTTTGACCATCCGGTAGTAGGGCATCACCATCTTCAACTCACATCCCAGGGGCTGGAGAAATTTGGGGAGGGCCCCTGCCACATCGGCCAAACCGCCTGTCTTGGCAAAAGGGACAGCCTCAGGAGTCACAAAGAGGACGCGCAAGGGTCTGTTCATGTTTAACCCGATTGCACAATGAGAAAATTTGAATGGAAAGTAGTTACGCCATCATCGATTAAATCTCAATAACCAAACCCCAAACTCCAAATAAATTTCAATTACCAAATATTCAAATAACCAAAAGGGTTGTTCATCAGCAGGATTTTGGTCATTGAAGACTTGGTCATTATTTGATTATTGGTTTTTGGAATTTGGGTATTTTTCATCATCAGATATTTTGCTTCTTCTGGTCTCTCCCCAGAAGAGAGTCCGGTGAGGAAACGGGATCTCAATTCCCTTCTCGTCGAATCGATTCTTAATCCTCCTCCGAAGCTCCCTTCCCACCTCCCACTGTTTCAGAGGTGCGGTCTTCACCATCATCCGGATGACCACCTCGGATTCCCCGAACTTCTCCACTCCCAGTATTTGAAGGGGTTCGAGGATGGCGCTCTTGTACGGTTCCTCGGCCTGGAGTTCCTTTCCGATCTGGCCCAGCAGTTCGATCACCTGATCAATATCCTCCCGGTAGGAGATGCCCACGTCGAGAACGGACCGAGACCATTCTTTGGAGAGGTTGCTCACCACCTTGATCTCGCCGTTCGGGATGGTGTGGACCTTTCCTTCCAGATCCCTCAGCACGGTCCTCCTCAGACTTAACGATTCGACCAGCCCGGATACCCCGGCGACTTCAATCACATCCCCGATCCGGTACTGGTTTTCGAGGATAATGAAGAAGCCGCTGATCACATCCTTGACCAGATTCTGGGCCCCAAAGCCGATGGCCAGGGCCCCGATGCCAGCAGTCGCCAGGAGAGGCGCCAGCTGGATTCCAAGCTCTCCTAAGATCATGAGGATGGCGATGACCGAGAGGAAGATGAGAAAGGCGTGTCGGAGGATATCGCCTAAGGTATGGGCCCTCTTTCTCGCCTCGGCGGCCTGGAGGGGGTCCTTCTCTCGAACGAACCTCTCCATCCAGCCTATGATCCATTTGGACATCTGGGTGAGGATGATCAGGCCGATCAGGATTCCGAGGATCCTGATCCCTGACGTGGTCAGCCAGCTGGCAACCGCTTTGAGTATTTGATGCATGCAGACCTTCGCAAGCCAATACAAAATTCGGAATCCAATTCAGATCGGCCTATTCCCCTTTTTCCGTTTTCCGGATGGCCTTTTCCAGGCGATCCAGGGCATCAGCGGTCCTGTTTCTTAAGGAATCGGTCATGGTTATCAAATCGTCGATCTGCTTCTTCAGGTCAACCGAAGAGGTCTTGGCTTCCAGTTGGCGTTTCAGTTCCGCGGTTCCTCCTGTCCGCTGGTATGCGAGAATGGCGACGATGAGCGCGACCACTGCGATAAGAAGCGTGATGGCTTCCATGATCAGGGACCTCCTTCGATTTTTGAATTAAGATAATTTATCCCTTTTATATTTTCAATCGCTTCCTTTTCCGATCTCCTTTTCGACAGCGGGACGGAAAGATTGCGGGGGGTGACGATCCCGACGGACATGATCGCTTTGATCGCCTCTTCAATCGTCAGCTGAGAGGGAAGGACCTTTTCTTTAGGGAGGAAGAGAAGAAAGCCCTGGGGCGGGATGAAGGCCGTAGGAACGAAGACCGTCACCCTGGTCTGATCATTGAGATCGGTGATCTCGTTCGTGACAAAACCGAGCATGTGATTTCCTTCTTGAGGAAATTCTACAAAGACTGCCTGGCGAAAGGTGCCCCTCCGAGTTGCAGAAAAGGCATCGGTCAGTTGTTTGGAGGCGGTGTAGATGTTCTTCACCACCGGGATGACAGTGAAGAGACGGTCCCCCAGGCCGACCAGTTGGCGGCCGAGGACATTGGTGGCGATCAGGCCGATCAGGTAGAGGAGTAGAAAGAAGCCGATGATCCCCAGCCCAGGCACGGAGAAAGTCCGTTGAAAGAGAAAGACGTTGACATGGGGCATCAGTGGGCCGAGGATATTATCCACGGTGTTAAAGACAAACTTCAAGACGAGGAAGGTGATGCCGAGGGGGAGGGCGGCCAGGACCCCTGCAAAGATCTTTGTCCGAAGATGTCTCAGGATTTTCTTCATCATGCCCTTTCCGCGGGCAGCTGAATGATCTTCTTCAGGTCTGCCTCTTCAACCACCTCCTTCTCCAGGAGGAGTCGAGCCAGCTCTTCGAGCTTATCCCTTTTTCCCGTCAGGGTCTCTTTCACCCTGGTGTAGGTCTCGTCGATGATCTTTTTCACCTCTGCGTCGATCTGTTTTGCGGTTTCTTCACTATACTCCTTCGAAGAGAGAGAGGAGGGAAGAAAGAGGGGTTTCTTTTCCTTCTCGTAGGTGACATAACCCAGTTTTTCACTCATCCCGTATTCTTTCACCATACTGGTCGCGATATCCGTTGCCCGTAGGAGATCATTATGAGCACCGGTGGAGATCTCTCCAAAGGTAATTTCCTCAGCGACCCTTCCTCCCAGAAGGACGGCCAAACGGTCCAGAAGCTCTGTCTTGGTCATCAGGTAGCGATCCTCTGTTGGAAGCTGAAGCGTATAGCCCAGGGCAGAGATCCCCCTCGGGATAATGGAGATTCTGCGCACGGGATCGGCACTGGGCAGGAGAGAGGCCATGATGGCGTGGCCGGATTCGTGGAAGGCCACGATCTCCTTCTCCTTCTTTGACATCAACCTTCGCTTCTTCTCCAGCCCGGCCACGACGCGGTCGATCGCCTCTTCGATGTCGGCCATCTCCACCGACTCCTTATTCTTCCGGGCTGCGAGCAGGGCGGCTTCGTTGACAATATTGGCAAGGTCTGCGCCCACAAATCCAGGGGTCCTTGAAGCGATCACCTTCAGGTCTACATCCGGAGATAACTTGACATTCCGGGTGTGGATCCTCAGGATCTCCTCCCTGCCCACGAGATCGGGTCGGTCGACAACGACGTGGCGGTCGAATCTGCCCGGTCTGAGAAGCGCAGGGTCCAGAATTTCAGGGCGGTTGGTGGCCGCCATGATGATCACGCCCGTATTCGGGTCGAAGCCATCCATTTCGGCCAGGAGCTGGTTGAGGGTCTGTTCCTGTTCGTCATGTCTGCCCAGGGGATTGACCCCTCTGGCCTTTCCCAGGGCATCGAGTTCATCGATGAAGATGATGCAGGGTGCGTGGGTTTGGGCCTGTGCGAAGAGATCCCTTACCCTTGCGGCTCCCACGCCAACGAACATCTCCACAAAGTCAGAGCCGCTGATCGAGAAGAAAGGGACATTCGCCTCGCCCGCCACAGCCCTGGCCAGAAGGGTTTTTCCTGTCCCAGGCATCCCGACCAGGAGAACCCCCTTCGGGATCTTTCCACCGAGGCGCTGGAACTTCCCTGGATTTTTGAGAAATTCGACCACCTCCTTTAACTCTTCTTTGGCCTCATCGATCCCAGCCACATCGGCGAAGCTCACCTTCTTCTCCTTCTCCGCATAGATCTTGGCCCGGCTCTTTCCGAAGGACATCACGCTCGTCTCCGGTCCGATGCGGGAGAAGAGGAGCCTCCAGACGACGAAGAAGAAGACGAGAGGCACGATCCAGGAGAGGAGATTCATCAGCCATTTGCTCTCCACCTTTCCAGTATACTTCACACGATGGGCCTCCAGCTCCTTCACCAGATCCGGATCCTCCACCCGGACGGTCTGAAACTTGCGGACGCCCTTCTCCGTCTCTCTGTCTCCAGCGATCGATTCCTGGGTGATGGTGAGTTCTTTAATCTTTCCAGCCCGGAGCGACTCCTTGAACTCGCTGTAGGGGATCACGTCCTCGGCCCTTCGGCTGACGATGTAATTCTGAATGAACAGGATGATGAGAAAGGCGATGACGAAGTACCAGATCGTGAAATGGGTCTTTCTCAGGACCGGTTTCTTTCCACCTCTGGTCGGAGGCTCCTTGATCCGCAGGAGATCTCTCAAATTGGGAGGCGGTTTTTGATCTTTCTTCATCTATTGGTCTCCAAATACCCTCTGGAAGATGTGATCGACATGTTTGAGATGGCTTCGGACATCAAACGAAGCATCCAACTCCTCCGGCCTGACCAGGCGTCGGATAGCTTCGTCCTGAGAAAGAAGGGTCTTGAAATCCTCCCCCCTCTCCCAGACCCTCATCGCATTTCTCTGAACCACTCCATAAGCTTCCTCTCTCGACAGACCTTTACGCGTGAGAAGGAGAAGGACCGACTCCGAAAAGATGAGACCTCCCGTCTTTTCAAGGTTGGCCTTCATATTCTCCGGATAGACGATCAGGCCCTCCATGATGGAGGAGAATCGGTTGAGCATATAGTCGATCAGGATGGTGGCATCGGGAGCGATCACCCGCTCCACAGAGGAGTGGCTGATGTCCCGTTCGTGCCAGAGGGCCACGTTCTCCAGTGCGGTGATGCTGTAAGACCGCACCAGACGGGCCAGGCCCGAGAGGTTCTCCGAGGAGATCGGGTTCCTCTTGTGGGGCATGGCAGACGATCCTTTCTGGCCTTTGGAGAAGAACTCCTCAGCCTCCAGAACCTCGGTTCGCTGCAGGTGCCTCAGTTCTACAGAGAATTTTTCGATCGAGGTGGCGATGAGGGCCAGCGTCGTAAAGAACTCGGCATGGTGGTCCCTTTGAACAATCTGAGTTGAGATCGTGGCTGGTTTGAGACCCAATCGTTTGCAGACGAACTCCTCCACGAATGGATGGATATGGGCAAATGTCCCCACCGCACCGGAGATCTTGCCAACGCTGATCGCCTCCTTTGCCCTCTCCATGCGTAAGAGGTTTCGTTTCATCTCATCGTACCAGAGGGCCATTTTGAGACCGAAGGTGATGGGTTCGGCATGGACGCCGTGGGACCTTCCGATCATCACCGTCTCTTTATGCTCGAAGGCCTTCTCTTTCAGTATCTTTAAAACTCGAAGAGAATCCTGAAGGATGAGGTCAGAGGCCTCTTTCAGAAGCAGGGCCAGGGAGGTATCGAGGATATCTGAAGAGGTGAGGCCATAATGGAGGTATCTCGAGAGGGGACCGATCGATTCACCCACATTGGTCAGGAAGGCAAGCACGTCGTGTTTGGTCACCTTCTCAATCTCTTCGACCCGGCGGGCATCGAAGGAGGCTTTCTTCCTTATCTCTCTCGCCGCCTCTGCCGGAATTTCACCCAGTTCTGACAGGGCCTCGCAGACCAGAAGCTCGATCTCCAGCCAGGTCTCATACTTTCTCTGGTCCGTCCAAATTCTTCCCATCTCCGGTCGAGTATATCTTGGGATCATCGATCAGCTCCTTACTGTCATTTTACTGGATGCAGTCGAAAAGTCAATAAGAAACGGGCTGCTTGGGTTGACAATCCATGGGTTGAAATGCATACTAAGTCCTGTGATCATAATCAAATCAGCCCGAGAGATAGAGCAGCTGAAGCGATCGAATGCCATCGTGGCAGAGGTCTTTCAGGAGCTGAGAAAGAAGGTTGTCCCAGGGGTGAGCACTCTGGAGCTGGATCGGATTGCCGAGGAGATCATCCTCTCACGGGGAGCCCTTCCGGCGTTTAAGGGTTATCGAGGATTTCCCGCAACCCTCTGCATATCGATCAATGAAGAGGTGGTCCATGGCATCCCCAGCCAGCGGCAGTTGAGGGAAGGAGACATTGTGAGTCTGGACGTGGGGGCAAAGCTGAATGGTTATTTCGGAGACGGGGCGATCACCCTTCCTGTGGGGGAGGTGGATGGGGAGGCCAAGAGGCTCCTTGAGGTGACGGAGAAGGCCCTTTATATTGGGATTGAGAAGGCAAGGGTCGGGAATCGTCTCTTCGATATCTCTCATGCCATCCAGAGGTGGGTGGAGTCGCATGGGTTCTCCGTGGTCAGGGATTTTGTGGGCCACGGCATTGGTATGGACCTCCACGAGGAGCCCCAGATCCCGAACTTCGGCTCCCCCCATCAGGGGCCGAGATTGGAGAAGGGGATGGTCTTCGCCTTAGAGCCCATGGTGAATGAAGGGACCTACGAGGTCAAGATCCTTCCGGATGGCTGGACCGTGGTGACGGCCGACGGAAAACGCTCGGCCCATTTTGAGCATACGATTGTGATCACCGGGGACGGGGCTGAAATCCTGAGCAAGCTTTAGACATGAGAATGACAGTGTACGTGTGAGTTGATTCCCGACTCACAATTCACGATTCACGATAGGGAGGAGGTTGGCAACCAAGTATGTATCGAGTGGCTAAAGATATGATCGATTTGGTCGGGTATACGCCTCTGGTAAGGATCAACCACATCGTTCCCAACAAGAAGGTGAAGGTCTACGCAAAATTGGAACGGTACAACCCGGCGGGTTCGGTCAAGGATCGGATTGCCAAATATATGATCGAATACGGAGAGAGAGAGGGCCTCCTGACCAAAGATAAGATCGTCATCGAACCCACGAGCGGCAATACCGGAATCGCTCTGGCCATGGTCTGCGCGGTAAAGGGTTACCGGTTGGAACTGGTGATGCCGGAGACGATGAGCATCGAGAGAAGAAAGATCCTCACCGCCTACGGAGCCAAGATCGTTTTGAGCGAGGGGTCGAAGGGAATGGATGGGGCCATCGATCTGGCGATGGAGATGGCCCAGGATCCGAAGTATTACATGCCCTATCAGTTCAAGAATAAGTACAATGTCCTGGCCCACTATGAGACAACGGGCGAGGAGATATGGAAGGCCACCAGAGGCAAGGTGAGGATGTTTGTCGGAGGCTTGGGGACAACCGGAACTCTGATGGGTGTATCGAAAAGGCTGAAGGAGCATAATCCAGAGATCAGAATTGTGGGTGTGGAGCCATACCCCAATTCCATGATCCAGGGTTTGAAGAACCTCTCCTATCAGTACGTGCCGGAGATCTACGATCCGAGCCGGTTGGATGAGAAGATCAATGTCACGGATGAGGATGCTTTTGAGATGGCGAGGGTTCTCACCATCCGAGAAGGGATCTTCTGTGGCATCAGTTCCGGGGCAGCGATGTGGGGGACGCTAAAAAAGGCAGGGGAATTGGATCAGGGGGTGATCGTCACCCTCTTCCCTGACGGCGGGGAGAAATATGTGAGCACCCCACTTTACGAACCCAGCAAATGTTTCGAGTGTCTGAAAAAGCATAAGATCCCTACCTGCATGACCGAGGAATATATCACCGCCTTGGAATGCATGGTGAAGAACGGCGGTTAAGCCCTTCCCTTTTGGAGAGGTCTGGCTGAAGCCTGGATATACCGATCGAGGAGGGCCTCGAGACGGCTCCTATCCCAGCCAGCATAGGTCTCTTTCCCCTCGATGATGAAGGCAGGATAGGTTCGGATCCGGTGACGAATGGATTTATATATTCCTGCGGGAGAACAGATATCGATCAGTTTGATCAGCAGACGATGCTTGTAAAGACGTCTCAATTCTCGGATCCAGTCAGATAGTTTGAGCTCCTCTTCTTTTAGGTCCAAAGGATACTGGTCCATCTCATTCTGGTGGAGGCTCTGGTTCAGGCCCGCCTGGTCAAAGAAGACGGTGCACTGGCGGCAAAGATGAAATGTGGTAAGAAGTCCGGTAACAATTTCTAACGTGATGGGCTTCATCATTTTCTCCTGCTTTTTTATAAAAAATAACACATGGGCTCAGGAGATTGCAAACCATGGCTTTTTATGCACCTGTGCAGAAGACTGAGGGCCACGGAGAGGGGAAGAAGAGGAGATGGGCTAAAGCTTATAATATATCAACTCGCGGGAATAGTACTTCACCTTGTTGATGAGGTTTTCCTCTTCCATTTTTGTCATGGGTTGAAAGGATCGTGCAATCCGGGCATTCATTTCGAGCTGCTCAATCGTCTCACAGCCAATCACAGCTGATGAAATCGGTTGGGTCAAGGCGAACCGAAGGAACTTTTCTAAAGAATCGATCCCAAAGATTTTGACAGAGATCCCTCCACAGAGGGTCTTCATTCCGAGTATCCCCATTCCCCTGGCCTGGGCCTTGGGCAGGATCTCGGCGAGGAAAGGCCGATAGTGGTGTTCGGCCGGATTGACAGGAAGGAGCACCGCATCAAAAGGGAAGAGATCGAGCGCCCTCGAGAGGACAGCAGCGTTTCGGTGGCCGGAGATACCGATCCATTTAACCAATCTATTTCGTCGGGCCACCTCAAAGGCCTCAACCGCCCCTTTGGGCCTAAAGAGTTGATCGAGGTCTTGAACGGTCCTCACGTCATGGACGATCCATAGGTCGAGATGATGGGTCTTCATGGTTTTGAGAGTGGTCTCCAGATGCTTTAAGGTACCGGCTGCTGTTCGTTCGTGTGACTTGCTGGCGAGGAATATCTCGCTCCTTCTCTCGCCCAGGGCCCTTCCATAATAGGATTCGCTCCCGGCATAGGCTCGGGCCGATTCAAAGTAGGTAATTCCCAGGTCGATGGCCCGGCGGATGAGGGAGGTTGCCTCTTCTTCCCGGCCGAAAGACTTCAAGATGCCTTCCCCTCCAAGTCCGAGGATTGAGATCTCCGCTCCAGTCTTTCCCAGTGCTCTTTTTGGAAGAGCGGCCTCTTCCCCCACCCTCTGAGTAGCTCCTTTCCACTTTTTCTATGTGGTTTCCCTTACCATGAATTGATGGAAAATTCAACGATCTTTGCATGGAGCCAGCCCGGCTAATTTTCTATTGAATATTTTCTACAGCTTTAATAGACTTTGCTCAAATCCAGGGCCTTTCAGGCCCTTTTAAGCAGATGCCCTGTGTCAGGAGGAGGTCTCGATGAATCGGACAAAGCGATCTGAGAGGAAGGAAGAAAAAGAGAGCAAGTTGCCATTTAAGAAAGGTATTGTGGCCATTGAGAGGAGGCAACATCCAAGACTGAATCTTGAGCTTCCCATGGATTATGTTCGAGTTAACTCGAACGAGAACTATGGAGGAATCGTGGCCAATGCCAGTGAGGTGGGGATACTGGTCTACTTACCGGAAAAGGTGGAAATGGGGACTGTTTTGAAGATAGAAATCTTTTACGAAAAGGGGGCAGCGCTGGATTCGATCAGAGCCATTGCAAGAGTGGTTTGGTATGATTTGCCCGCCCGGAAGAGGTGGGGTGAACGCCGATATGGGTTACGGTTTAAATCGATAGACAAGCGTAACTTTGACAAATTGCAAAAACTGCTAAGAGAGAGGGTGAAGACAAAAGGTTAAAGAGGAAGACGGCCCGAGAACAAATGGAAGCCCTCTTTTCAAGAAGAAAAGGAATTTACTTGGTGGAGCTGATGGGGATCGAACCCGGTGCGAGTCGATTCCGACCCACGACCTGTCGATCCGACCGCTCTCCCAAAATGTGAAAGTGCTAAAGAATTCCCTTCGCTCTCAACTCTAATCTTCCTTTTATGGATTTAAAATATCTTTCTCTCTGGGCCGCCTCAGAGCGTGTGACATATTCTTCTTGATAAACAAGCCTCCAAGGTCTTTTCTTCCTTGTTGATAAACTCTTCCCCAAATTGTGTTCGGTAATTCTTTTCTCAAGGTTTGAAGTATGACCTACGTAAGAAGAACCAGTAAGCTCACTCTTGAGGAGATATACAAAATAAGGCATGACGGTCAGAAGGATTGATTGGTGGAGCTGATGGGGATCGAACCCACGACCTCATGAATGCCATTCATGCGCTCTCCCAGCTGAGCTACAGCCCCACTCGGTTTTCGAAGCTGTTCTTAAAAATATATGGATGAAAATCTTAACTACCTTAACGAGCCTGAAGGGCTCATGGACGCTCAATAAAATCTTTGGGCGGATCCCAACCCACGACCTGTCGATCCGACCGCTCTCCCAGCTGAGCTACAGCCCCACAAAAATTCAAACTAACACAGCGCAAAATATATTGTCAAATCGAATTTTTATTGACACGGAGAGCAGATTTTCTTATATTGAATTTTGTGCCGGAGTGGTGAAACTGGTAGACGCACGGGACTCAAAATCCCGCGGGGCCCAAACCCCGTGTCGGTTCGACTCCGACCTCCGGCACCAATTCCCAAAGTTTCCTTTATACTCCAACAGTTTCTTCTCTAGGCTTCAAATAAATCCTGAACAATTCACCTTAGTCAGCGTTTCCCTGGTCTTCATGACAGGCCGGTACATCGAACGTAAAGGAATAATTTTTGACAAAATTGCAGAAAAGGGAGACACTGATCAGGTGACCAAGCTTCAGAAAGAAAACCGGCAGCTCACGGAAAAGGCGGAGGCGTTAGAAGTCGTAGACTCGACTCTTCGAGGAGAATACAAGAAGGTAAGAAAGGCTTTGGAGTTTGTAATGGAGGTCGTCGAGGATATGGGTGAGGAGGAAGTAAAAGGGCATCTCCTTAAAAAGAAAAAAGAGCAATTAATGGCAGAGGGGGGCGGACATTCAGATCTACATCTGAAGTGAGAAGATCCCTACCCAATGCGACAAAAAGTTAATAATTTTCAGAGAGTAAAGATCCCCCAAAAGATTTTGTGAATTGCTATAAAATTAAATTCTTGCTATAAATAGGTCAACTTGGAGAGGGGGTGTGAGGAAAACCCAGATGAGTATCTTCGACCTTCGCCAATCCGTGATCGATAAATACAGCAAGTATGTCCAGAGTTTTCTCTCTATCGCGGATGAACGAATAAGAGCATTCATCGATGAATCCCTCTTAAAAAACCAGACCCTTTGGCCAGATGAGTCTTTAAGTTAGATGAGACTATAAAAAGAGGTGATTTTATGGCAAAAGAAATCGTGAGGGAAGAGATCATTAAAGAAGTATTTAAGGCAACGCCTCATCTTTTGAGGTTTCCGAAGGAGAGAATGTGGATCGACTATGATAAGGAAGCCGATGTCCTCTACATAAATTTCAAAAGACCGCAGAAAGCAACAGATTCAGAGATGTTAAAGAGCGGCATCCTGATTCGATATCGAGGAGACCAGGTTGTAGGCCTGACGATATTAGAGGCCTCCCAGAGAAAAGGATAATCAAAATCTCCAAGCGATCCCCGATGTGCCTGCCTGCGGGAAGGCGATTCCGCGAGGGCAGGAGAGAGGGATAGGGTCAGAAGGTCTCCCGGGAAAAGGTTCTCAGATGAACAGCTTATCCGTCGGTTCCATTGTTCGTTGTCGTAACCGTGAATGGGTCATCCTCCCCTCTCCTGATGAAAACCTGATCTTACTCCACCCCCTGACAGGAAGTGACAAAGAAGTCTGCTTACGATGGGGCAGGATCATGTTGACGGATATTTGCAAGATTCGGCCTAAAGAAAACACACCAGAAAAGTGAAAGGCGAGTGCGGGTGACGTTTCCGAAGCGAAAAATAACGGCAAGAATTCAACACCGCCGGCCGGATTTAAGTTGTTTCAGTATCAACGTTTTCTTCGTGCTATGCGTGATCTTGAGTAGATAGCGCCGTATTGGAAGGGAAAATGTCTGTAAATTATGACTTCAGGAAGAGGGACAATTGAAAGGGGAGAGCGATTAGAATACCACTTCACATTTCAAGGCCTGACACCCAGCCCTTATTGTTGTCACCTTGGATGGAAGGGTCGGTAGAGTTGAAGAGAAGGTAGACCGGCTCGATGGAAAAATTGAGCAAGTTCACCAGGAATTAAATGGGGGTGGCCCGAAGAAGGCGGCGATACCATGTTCAACATCGAATTACGATTGCCTGGCACCAATATCTCTTATAAAATGCAAAAAATTGACCTTTTGATTGATTTTTGGTTAATATAGTTTTCACAAAATGGAGGGGGGACAGTCTCTTCTAACGAAGAACGAAAGGAAGGAGGTTAACGATGGCAACGAAGGGCAATGACAAGGATCGGAGAGGAGTTTTAAAGTACATCGGCATGACGTTTTTGGGATTCGCAAGTTGGCCCTTCATCAGAAGGGCGACTGGGAATGCAGAGGCAGGAGTGTTTGCCGGTCTTTTCTTGAAGGATACGCCCACGGTTCAGATTCCTGCAGGATACTACGACTCTGAATCCCAGCTCTTTATTGACTCAGAGACAAAAAAACCCGTCTTTGTTGCGCAGGCAGAAACGGAAGGAAGGCGTCTTTCGGAAAAGGAACTTTCTGAGTTGTTGGAGGGGGATGGCTTCATCTCACTGAAGGAGTTCAAGAAACAGCAAGAAGAGATGATTAAAGTGAGGGGAAAGTCGACCCGATCGACATATACTTCCTTGAAGACGACCTTTTGTTGCCCAATTATCACAGACGAAAGATCGGATAATATTCCTGACGATTGACGGGAAAGCGTTTCGTATTTCTGACCAACCCAGGACACTCTTTCAAAAACAGGGGTAAGCGGTTCTGCTGTTTGCCGGCATAAGACGCAGGCGGAGAAGGGGATGCCTGCTCTGTCTGCGTGCATGAGCTATGCATGAAGAAGGTGAAACGATGCCCGGCGGGTCTGACGATAAGATCCTGATTATCACCCAGGAGGTTGATCCCCATGCAGACCTCATGGTTGTTGAGCTTCGCCGGAGGGGGGTTAGCTGCCTCCGGTGGCATACGGCATCTTTCCCCTTGGAATCCTGCCTGACACTTCGTGTCAATGATGAGCGTGTCGAGGCATTACTTCGAATCAACGGAAGAGAGATCGATATCCGGGAGATTCGGAGCGTATGGTACCGGCGGCCCGAACCATTTCAGTTACCCTCTGCGCTATCCGCTGACGAGAAGTCATTTGCAGAGCGGGAAGTAAAATCATCGTTTTCCGGTTTTATGCAGATCACCGACTGGTTTTGGGTGAACCACCCGGACAGAATACGGGTGGGTGCTTCCAAAATACTACAGCTCAAGGTTGCCAGGGAGGTTGGACTGCCCATCCCGAGGACTCTCATCACCAATGAGCCTGAGAAAGTAAAGCCCTTTTTCGATGAATGCAGGGGGCAGATGATTTATAAAGCCTTGAACTCCGGCTTTTTCCCTTCAGGAAAAGGGTGTTTGACCACGCCAATTTCCCGGGACCATCTCAAGAAGTTGCATCTTATCAGAAATGCGCCCGGCATCTTTCAAGAATACGTCCCTAAAAGAATCGAACTTAGAGTGACCATCATCGGCCGGAGGGTGTTTGCTGCTGAGATCCATTCGCAGGATCATCCTGAGACCAAGGACGATTGGCGGGCAGCCGATGTGGAGAACGTTCGCCATTGTCCCCATGCATTACCTCACGACATTGAGGCAAAATGTCTGAAATTCATAGATCGCTTCGGTCTGGCCTTTGGAGCTGTGGATATGATTCTTACACCAGACGGCAGATATGTCTTCCTCGAAAACAACCCGAGTGGCCAGTTTGGATGGATTGAGGATCTTACAAGACTGCCGTTGACAGAGACGCTGGCAGAAATGCTCATTGCGGGTCAAATGATTTGATAAGAGGCATAAGCGGGCAGAGACCCTAAAGGAGCAAGATATGCAACCGATTGGAAGAGGATCAGGGGCATATGCAGCGGAAAGGCCCTGGACCATATGGCTGTCCGGGCTCCTCTTTTTAGTAAGCATGACAATTACGACGTTAGCGAGTGGTCAGGGCCGTTCTGTTCCTCAGTCCGTAGCTCCTTCAGATTTCATGCGTAAGTCTGTTGCTCCCTCGGATTTTACGGACATGTCTGTAGCCCCTTCCGATTTTCCAATGATGATGGATGTCGCTCCTTCAGATTTTTTCCGTCCTCAGCCACCGGTCTCGGACCCGCAGCAAGGATTACAGGATTTTCTGCCCTTGAGGTCGGCAGAGGAGTACCAGGGGGTGTGGAGAGGACTTGATCTGAGGGGCCCGGCTCCGGCTGATTTTGTGGCAATTCACGCTAATCGGGCAGTAGAGCTTTACCGGACTGCCAATTTTGATGAAGCGCGAAGGGAGATCCAGGAAGCGATCCACAAGGCGCGTGATCAGAAGGATACAGTCCGTTCCGCCGTGGCTTATGATTTCCGGGGGTTGATTGAGCGGATGCAGGGCCGGCTCACCGACGCCATAGATAGCCACAGCAAGGCTGTTGAGCTTCTTGAGGAAAAGGGGGATGGGGCGGCCGATCTTCTTAACGCCAAGGGAAACCTGGCCATTGCCTGCTATTACTATGGGGCATATCAAAAAGCACTCACACTCCTTACCGAGATACAGGAGGTCACAACCGATCCAATCATCCAGATCCGAGTGCTCAACAACAGGGGGCTCATCTACCAGGAAATAGGCCGCCTCGAACAGGCCCAGAAGGATTTTGCATTTGCAGCGCTGGCGGCTGAGGGTTCGAAGGATGATCAGCTTCGAGCAGAGTGTCTTAATAATCTCGCAAGGCTGACGGCAGTTAGGGGGAAGGTTGAAGAGGCGATTCAGATGTTAGGTGAGGCGCGGCGGCTCGCCAGGGGTCTTCCCCGGATGTCGAAACCATTGGAGGCAAATGTTCTGGACTCATGGGCCTATGTCCTGCTGGAGGCCGGTCGGTACGAACCCGCTCTGGCCAAGCTGAACGAGGCATTAGCCCTTGAGGAAAAAGCGCCGTCTCCCCTGATCAAGCCTGTAATTCACCTCAACCGGGGCCGGGCTCTTTCAGGACTTGGCCGGACGGCCGAGGCATTTGAAGAGTTCCAGAAAACGGAAAGGTTATCTCAGGAGATTGGATTGGAAGCTTTGCAGCGCCAGCTTCTCAGTTACCGTGGCGACCTGCACCGAAGGCTGGGACGTCTGGACGAGGCCATCAAAGATTATAAGTCGGCCATTGATATCGTCAGATCGACTCGAGAGCGCCTGACAGGCGAGACGGAAAAGGAATTCAGGACAACGACGCAACGGATCTATCGGAGCCTCGTCGAATCCCTGATCGCGCAGGAAAAGTTCGAGGAGGCCTTCGCCTATTTGGAAGAGAGTAAACTGAAAGTCTTACAGGACTCCCTGAGGAGAGTGCACCCAAGGTTGCAGGACCTCGATGCCCAGAAGAGGATCGAAGAGGCCAGGGGGATGCTTGACAGAGAAGAGGCACTCCGGCAACGGCTTCTGCGTGAGCGCGCGGCAGGAGCACCGGGGGAAGTGATCGAGAAAGTGGAGTCCCAGCTCAAGGAAGTAAAGAGGAATTTCCCCGGGGTCGTGGCAGACCTGAAGAAACGGTACGGAAACAGGTACGCTTCCTATGTGGGCATCCCCACTTCAACCTTTGCACGGCTGAAAGACCTGCTTCCGCCTGGAACGCTGCTGGTCGAGTTTCTTCCCACCCCTGACTTCTTGATTTTCTTTCTCGTCTCCAGAGACAATGACCTCGAATGGCGCCGAAACGATGAGGTGAAGGAAGCAGATCTCAACGGGGCGATCCAGCAGTATCGGGCTTTGGTGGAGAATGTGAGAGGGGTTCGCTCCTCGTGGCGCATCGATTCTTGGAGTGATCCAACATGGAAGGAACTCCGTGAAGCGACGGTTCGGCTCTATCTGGCCCTGATCGAACCAATCTCTGATCGTATCTCAAAGGCCGAGCGTGTGATCTTTGTTCCAGCAGGGATTCTCTATTATCTTCCCATCCATGCACTGGGAAAGGCGGATGAAGAGGGAGAGATCCAATACCTCATCGACCAGAAACCGGTGGTCTATCTCACGAATAGCGAGCTCTTGAGCATTGTTACGGAGCGGACGACCCTGCTGGAAGGGAAATCACTCTTTGCTCTGGGCAACCCGCCTTTTGAACACACGGAACCCCTGCTTGATCCCCTCAAGAACGCAGAAGAAGAAGTGAATGCGGTAAAAAGGGTATTCGGCGAGAAGGCCTTCACCCTGGTCGGTCAGAAGGCGACTCGGCAAGCCCTTCTCGATATTCTTCGGCCCCCGGCTGGGAGGGTAGGGTTCGAGTTTATCCTGTTAGCCACCCATGCAATCCTTGATCCTCAGTCACCGGCCGATTCATGGCTTGCCCTGGATGGGACAAACAAGCTGACGGCCCAGGAGGTTCCAAACTTCGATCTCAGCAACGTCAGCCTGGTCACCTTAAGCGCATGTCAGACAGCGGTGGAATCAGACAGCCCCGGGAATGAGCTCATGGGATTGGCCCATTTCTTCAGCCAGGCCAGATCGCCTTCGATCGTGGCGAGCCTATGGTCGGTGGATGATATATCGACGCGCGACCTGATGGTGACGTTCCACAAGACCATGCTGGAGCAGAAAGTCCTTGACAAGGCCAGAGCGCTGCAACAGGCCCAGAGGGCGCTGGCGACCAGGCCGGAGACCCGCCATCCCTTCTTCTGGGCTTCATTCATCCTGATCGGCGACTGGCGATAAAGGCAGGGTACGGGATCCGAGGCCCCTCGAACTTGTTCAAGAGGCATGGGGTCAGGCTTAAATAAATAAGTATTTTGGCTTCCACTCGTGATGGACTTCGGTGCATTCTTGATCCGAAAGATACGCATGGATCAGACTTCCCCCGGTGAAACATTCAGCGTCCTGAAAGAAAAAGAGCAGAAACATTCCGGCTGATACCACACCCGCCACATGGGCTTCAAAGCACGGGGTAGATTGGAAGGAAGATATGAAGGATATGGAGTTAAGTGTCATTTTGTGCTATCCTATTTTTAGATGGGGAGGTGACCATGAAGACTCTCGACCGAATCACTTTTAATCCAGAAGTCATGGGTGGCAAGCCATGCATTCGCGGTCTCCGTGTCACAGTGGGGACAATCGTTGGTCTCATCGCAGCCGGGCGGACCAAGGATGAGATACTGAAGTTATATCCATATCTGGAGCCGAAAGACGTTGACCAAGCCCTCGCCTACGCTGCCTGGCGAGTTGAGGAGATAGACGTCCCGGTCATTACCGCATGAAGATTTTGATCGATATGAATCTTTCCCCTGCATGGGTGTCAGTATTGGAAGAAGCAGGGCATACAGTCTGCCACTGGTCGACCATTGGCTCCTTGAAGGCTTCTGATAGCGAGGTTTTGTTATGGGCTAAAGCGAATGGATATTTGCTGTTCACCCATGACCTCGACTTCGGAGCAATCCTTGCTGCCACTGAGGCCGAAGGACCAAGCGTCATCCAAATTAGGGCACAAGACATCTCTCCTGAGCACGCAAAGAATTTGCTCCTCAACATCCTCAATAAGTTCGCCGAGAATCTTCTTCAAGGGGCTTTGATTTCGGTGGATGAAGAGAAATCAAGGGTTCGTTTGCTTCCTCTAAGAAAAGACAAAACGGAATAGCACAACCAACGAAGTATTAGAAGAATGGTGGGAGCTGAAAGAGAAAAGGGTGAGACAAAACTTGGTGTCACAGAATTTTGTTTCCCCGGCAAACCCTTCCGAGTCCTGAAAGAGAAAGAGATTCGCCAATTCGCCTAATACCACACCCGCCACCTGGTATTTGAAGAACGGGATGCTCTGGTAGATTAGATGTGATACTTTGGCGTAATTTAATCAATTTCTTCTCCTCTGCGAAATATTTCGGCCTACCTTTTGCAATGAGTGAATCCTGTCGGACAATCATTTTATATTAAATCTTGATATGAAAACCTTAAATTCCTTGGTGGAATTCATGGAAAATGTCAATAAGATACGGTGATTTCAATTGAAATTTATGGGAAAGTGAACAGATGGGAAACTTCTCAGGTGATGGGAAAGGGTATAAAGAGGAGTTGAAGGCGGATCTTAAAGAAGCAGAAGTCCACTTAGAACTTGGAAATGCCCTCTTTTCCAAAGGGCTAATCGATGAAGCAATGAAAGAGTATATGAAGCCTTAAGGATTAATCCAGAGGAATCAGCTGCCCACAATAACGGGATGATCTTAAGGGATAGGGACAATCCTTATCCGGTGGGCGTTCAGAAAGTGCAGGGACACAGGCGGCTCTACTGCGTTCGTGTAGGTCAATACCGTGTCGTTTATGCGATTGAGGAACAACGAAAATTAGTTTTTGGACTCAAAATCCCGCGGAGCCCAAACCCCGTGTCGGTTCGACTCCGACCTCCGGCACCAGTTTTCATCTGCTAAGTTTTGACAAGATTACTTGATAGGGTTAGTTTTTTTGACTTCTTCGGATAGGCAGCCTCACATAGGAAACAGCGATGGAGAAAGACGGTTTCTCAGTCAGTCTTTTTTGTTTGTTCGACTATTTCAATCCCTTCCTTAGCCATAGCTATGATCCCGTCGATTCCAAGTCTCATGATATGGTTTCGATAAGCTCGCGACTCCAAGTGCTCATGGATGATCTCTGCTGTCCTCAGAATTGATTTCAGTATCTTTTCTATCTCTTCCATTGGTCAGCTCCCCCGTGCATCCTTGCTTTTCAAGGTGCTTCGTGCTAAATGTGTTGAGTCTGGTTTGGCACCTTTTGAAGATAGGGGTTTATATTCCAAAAATAATATTTTGTCAAGATAAAAATTCCATAGAGAATATATGAAACGGCACGAATTAGGCATCCGTTTGAAATTATTGAGAAAGAATAGGACACAAAAAGAGTTCGCCTCCAAATATGGCATCCCTCAGGGCACTCTGAGTAAATACGAGCGTGGCAAATTGGAGCCAAGCGTAGACTTTTTAGCTGAGGTTTCCAGAAGGGAGGGTGTCTCTATCAACTGGATCCTCACGGGTGAGATGGATGAAAAAGCCAGGAAGTGGATGCTTCGCGAACCCGCAGCCGAATACCAGGCCTCACCGATCTCCACGCGAAAGATTCTGAGTAATGTCGTTGAAATCCTCGAAAGCGGCAATGAGGTGATCATTGAGGCACTAAAGGCGAATATCCGGGTTTACCTGGAGGCATTAAGGGCTTCTAAGGATGATAAGAATAAAGGTCGTACAAGTAAGCAGCCATAATTGTTGAAAAAATTAACAGTAATACGTTTACATTTTCAACAATGGAAATTGTAGAAATTTTAAACGGTTAAAAACGCAACAAGAAGTATTGCAGAAATATTCAACACTACCAGGGTTCCTACCTCAGAGAGAAATTTTTTTTCTAACTCTCGCCGCCTAACTTCTAACCTATTGTAATTAAATTGAATTTTATCCACATTCGATTTTTTTATCCCGATATTTTCAACTTGGCCCGGTTTTTGAGAATAGTCAAAAGTGAAAACTGAAGATGATCGGAACTTAAAACCAACAAAGGAGGTCGAAAGAAAATGGTAATTCTCTTAGTTGCCTTGACATTCCTCGCTGCAATTTTGATAAGGGCTTTGTTGAATCATCAGGCTCGTAAAAGAGCTGTGATCATGCCTAAGTTAGAGAGAGAGGGAGTGGCTCTCTCCCCGGCCTTGGCGAGTTCTGGTTCTGGAGGGATACCTCAGTTTCCCATTGGCATCTATTATGATGATGGACATGCATGGGTGAGACTTGATGAAGGCAATAAGGCCAGGATCGGTCTTGATGATTTTACTCAACAGGTGATGGGAGATATCGATGAGATCGAAATTCCTCCGGTAGGCAGCCGATTGAACCGAGGAGAGGTGGCCTGGAGACTTCGTCATGGTGGACGAAAGTTGAGCCAATTGGCTCCCCTGGGTGGGACGGTGGTGGAAGTAAATCAAAGACTGAGTCGGGATCCTTCCCTCGCCAATCGTTCCCCTTATGAAGAAGGATGGATTCTGAAGATTCACCCCAAAGCCCTCACCAAAGAGATGCCAGAGTTGATGGACTCTTTTCAATTTAGAAAACACTTCGACCAAACTAAGGCAGAACTGAGATCCTTCTTCAATAATGAGGGGCTGGGAAGGATCTATGGTGATGGAGAAGAGGTGATCCGAGGAGCTGCTGAAAAATTGGACGAAAGATGGTGGAGGGTATTGGTCACCCAGTTGTTCCATTCTTCTCCAGATTGAGTATTAAAAATTTAGAAAGGAGGATGATTCTGATGGTACCGATCCTTGCAATATTGACCGTGATTACCTGTATCGGGATAAGGTCACTGGCTCAAAGAATCAGACGGATCCATCTTGCTGAAGAAAGAAGAATAAGGAGGAGCCCATGGGGATTGACAGAAGAGGCTTTCTTAAAGTTTTAGGTGGAGGAGTAGCAGGGGCAGCCCTGGGAAATCTTTTGACCCCAGGGAGACTCAGGGCAAGCGTAACATCTCACCCTACGGAGTTTGTCGGGGTCCTGGTCGACACCACCCGTTGTGTAGGGTGCCGTTCCTGTGAAGCTGCCTGTGCAGAGGCAAACCATCTGCCCGTTCCAGATATAAGCGACACGTCCGTATTTGAAAAAGAGCGGAAAACGACGGTGAGCCAATGGACAGTTGTAAATCGTTATGAGACAGAGAAGGGAGAAGTATTTGTCAAGAGACAGTGCATGCATTGTAATCAACCTGGCTGCGTAGCAGCCTGTTTGGTGAAGGCTATGGAGAAGAGAAAGGAAGGGCCTGTCACCTGGGATACCAATTGCATGGGGTGTCGATACTGCATGCCCTCCTGTCCCTTTGAAATCCCAAAGTTTGAATATCATAGTGCCGCTCCGAGAATTCAGAAGTGCAGTTTGTGCTGGGAGAGACTTCAAAAGGGGGAGAAACCGGCCTGCGTGGAGAACTGCCCCGAAGAGGCGCTTCTTTTCGGCCCGAGAAGAAAATTGATCGAAGAGGCGAACAGCAGAATCTATAAAAACCCCGGGAGATACGTCACCCAGATTTATGGAGAGCATGAGGTCGGAGGGACAGGATACCTTTATCTATCCAAGGTTCCCTTCGAACAGATCGGTTTCAGAACCGATCTCGGGACGACCCCTTATCCAGAATATACCAAGGGCTTTCTCTATTCGGTTCCACTGGTCCTTCTGCTCTGGCCTGCATTTCTGATCGGGGTAAACGCCCTAACAAAGCGGGAAGATGAAAGAAGAGGAGGGAGATGAAGATGAAGGAATTGGGCGAAACAGGAGAAATCAAAAGCTTAAAGGATTTTTGGGTCTTTATTCGCAATGAGCTGAAACCGAAGGGGAAGATCCTTACGACCTTTAATGTCATCTCCTTCCCGATCATCCTTCTCGGTGCTGTTCTTGTGGTCATCCGTCTGGCGAAGGGACTGGGTTCGGTTACCAACCTCTCGCAGGAATTTCCCTGGGGCATATGGATCGGATTTGATGTGATGGTAGGGGTCGCCTTTGCAGGAGGCGCTTACATCCTTACCTTTGTGGTCTACATCCTCCGTTCTGAAAAATATCATCCTATCGTCAGGGCAACCGTGCTCAACGGGTTCCTCGCCTATGTCTTTTATGCGGGGGCCATTTTCCTTGATCTGGGTCGGTGGTGGAATATCATCAATCCCATCATCGGGAACAAATTCGGTGTCAACTCAGTGCTTTTCCTTGTCTCCTGGCATTTTCTCCTCTACATGATCTCTCTGTTTCTTGAGTTCTCTCCTGCTGTGGCGGAATGGCTTGGATTGAGAAGGGTCAGGAAGATCCTCGCTTCACTTACCGTAGGGGCAGTCATCTTCGGCATTGCCCTTTCCACCCTCCATCAATCGGGTCTGGGTGCCCTGTTCCTGATGGCCAAGGATAAGATCCATCCCCTGTGGTATACCGAATTCATCCCGGTTCTCTTCTTTGTATCCAGCATCTTTGCCGGGCTTTCCATGGTGATTTTTGAAGGGACCATCAGCCACAAGGTCTTCGCCCGTCAGATCGACCCCGAGCATCACGAATCTTTTGATCATATTCTGATCGGTTTGGGAAAGGGATGCGCAGGGGCGTTGTTCGTCTATTTCTTCATGAAGATTCTTATCCTTATCCATGGGAAACAGTGGTCTCTTTTAGGTACCCCCATGGGCACCTGGTATCTGGTTGAACTGATCGGTCTGGTTCTCCTTCCTTGCGTCCTGTTCCTGCACGGCGTGCGGTATCAAAACTTAACGGTCATCCGGATGGCGGCCATCCTTTCGATGCTTGGCATTATCATCAACCGGCTCAATTACTCTGTCATCGCCTATAAATGGTATGTGCCATTGAGCCAGAGATATTTCCCCTCGTGGATGGAGATTGTGATTACCCTTTCGATCATCTTCGCAGAGGTGTGGGTCTTCAGATGGGTCGTCAATCGGATGCCTGTGTTACGAGAATCCCCGGAATGGGCAACGGAAGAAAAGACCGTAAGGGAGAGTATGACGATGAGAAAGGAGGTCCCTCGATGGAAGGTTTCAGCTATGTAGACATCTTTGCCACCAAACATATTGAATATCTGCTGGTCATCGGTTTTCTGCTATTCTTCACCCTTTTCTGGAAGTTTCTGAACAGACCTGCGAGATTGGTCCTCAGGGAATCGGAGCGGCTGATCCCTGCCATAAACGAATGGTTTCGCCTTCCGGAGGGGGTATATTACCACTTGGGTCACAGCTGGGCGGTTCCAGAAGGTAAGGATGTGGTGAAGGTGGGCATGGACGATTTTGCCCAAAAATTGGTTGGCAAGGTCGATGGGATTCATGTCCCACACCCTGGATCAACGATCCATCAGGGAGAGAAGGGATGGAGTTTGAAGGTCGATTCAAAAGTGATTGACATGCTCTCTCCAGTCGATGGGAAGGTGATCGCCGTCAACGAAGAGATTCTTCATTCTCCTGAGACTATTAATCAGGACCCTTACAGCCATTGGCTGATGAAGGTGGAGACTCCAAAATTTTCAGTCAATAAGAGACACCTCCTTCAAGGAGCCATGGCAAGAAGATGGATGGAAGAGGTCAGGGAAAATTTGCTTTCAAGGATGAATTACAATCTCGGTCTGGTCTATCAGGATGGTGGTTTGCTGGTTGACGGCATGGCCAAACATCTGGATCGAGAGAGATGGGATGAGATTGTAAAAGATTATTTCCTGGTTTCTGAAGGGTAAGAAACGAAGAGATCTTCATCATAGACCCCTTCGAGGGTGATAGAAAATAGAACGGATTCATGGGGATAAGGGGATGGATGAAAAAATAGATTTCCCGCAGAAGGAGACGGATCGCCCGATTGCTTCGAAGAAAGACCTCAAATGCGTCTGGATGACCGCAGGGCTCATCTCCTACAAACTCTGTAAGTATGACCTCCAGTGTGAGAGATGTCCCCTGGATTGGGAACTCAGAAATGTCTTCCCTGTTCCTCCCCTGGATTGGACCGTTCCCCAGGGGGTGGGACGTATGACCCCCGCAGAAACAGGCCCTGCTGCTCCTCGGGAGAGGGGTGAGTCAGGAGGAGAGAAGTTTTCCAAGGAGGAGCTTCCCCCTTCAAATATCAAGAGGTCGCTATTTTACCATCCCGGACACACGTGGGTTAAGGTGGAGAAGACTGACGAGGTTCGTATCGGTTTGGATGATTTCTTAGGAAGAATCGTAGGCAAGGTCAAGGCGATCATCCTTCCTCTTCCTGGAAGCCTCGGTCACCGGGGAGAAAATCTCTGCCCGATCATCCAAGAGGAAGGTATTCTCCATGTGGTCTTCCCGGTCAGTGGGTGGGTCCTCTCGGTCAATCATAAGTTGAAAGACCAACCCCAGCTGATCACCCAAGACCCCTTTGGAGAGGGGTTTTTACTGACCATGAAACCCAGGAGTCTACGACGAGACCAGAGATATTTCCTCTCCGGCGACGAGGCCCTTTCCTGGTACCGGAAGGAATGGGAACGCTTTAAGATGGCACTGATTTCAGAAGTCCATTATGGACCGGAGCCCTATCGAAACGCTCCGATCCGAGCGAAAATGCTCAAGGCCTCTGTTATCTCAGAGCTGTGGAGAAAGCCAGGGGTGACGATGCAGGACGGAGAGATAAACCTCAGGGATATAAAAAAATCAATTGGCCCGGAACGATATGTTCAGCTGATCAGCACCTTTCTGCGGAAAGGAGAGGAGGATTATCTTCAATGCAAATATAAAAAGCGGAGGTGACTTCAAATTCAAGATTGGATCGAAACTCTCTTACACTTCCTCTCATATCCATCCTGACTCTTTTTTGTCCCCTTTCCCGTTGATGGTGACTCAAAAATATGGTAGACATAGATAAACACCTTTAGGAGCAAAGAATGCCCATCAAGAAGCTGTTGTTCTCAACGAGGAGCTTGAGCTTCAAGTTATACCTTCTTCTGGTCATCCTGTTGGTCATCTCCTTCACCGGGATCATGTACTTTAATATCACCTCCTACACCCGGCATCTCAACGAGAGCGTGATTAATAGCGCCATTCAAGCCAGCGACCTGATCAAACGCTCCACCCGGTACTCGATGTTAAAGAACGATCGAGAGAACCTCTCCCAGATCATCATGACCATTGCCAAGGAGAATGGAGTCGAAGGGATCCGGATTTATAATAAACCCGGGGGGATTGCCTTTTCAGACAACCTATCGGAGATCGGCACCGCAGTGGATAAGAAAGCAGAACAATGCTATGTGTGCCACGGGAAAGAACCTGCTCCCATTGTTCTCGCCCCTAAGAACAGGATTAGGATTTTAACCTCTCCCCAGGGTTATCGGATCCTGGGTCTGATCAATCCGATTGAGAATGAACCCGATTGCTATAACGCCGCCTGTCATGCCCACTCTTCCAAAGACAAACTTCTCGGGCTTTTGGATGTGAAGATGTCTTTGAAATCCGTAGATGAAGAGAATTATAAGACCCGGAAAAATATGATTCTCTTCTCATCGGTGATGATCTTTATTACTGCCCTGCTCTTTGCCGGGTTCATCATCCGTCTCATCCATATGCCCATGCGGAAGCTTGCCAGAGGGACCAGGGAGGTTGCCAATTTGAATCTGGACTATACCATCGATTTTAATTCCAAAGACGAAATGGGAGAACTGGCTCAATCTTTTAACCGGATGACCAAACAATTGAAGGCGGCCAACGAGGCGAATCAAGAGTGGTCCGCCACTCTGGAGAAGAAGGTCAAAGAAAAGAGTGAGGAACTGAAGAAGGCTCAAGCCCATATGATCTTAGTGGAGAAGATTGCCTCCCTGGGGAAACTTTCTGCTGTGGTGGCCCATGAGATCAACAACCCCTTATCGGGGATCCTCACCTATGCCAGTCTCTGCCTGAAGATGGCGCAGAATCATGCTCCTCTGTCACCCGAAGAGAGCAAATCCCTGATTAAATATCTAACCGTGATCAAAGATGAGACCAGACGCTGTGGCGAGATTGTCAAAAACTTGCTGGTTTTTGCCAAAAGGGACTTCGGGAAATGGACTGAGGAAAGTCTTCATAAAATTATTCGTAACAGCATCCAACTGGTCAAACATAATATCGAAATAAAAGAGCTGGAACTGATTGAGGAATTTACCGAGGGGGATGATGTGATCTTTTGTGATGCGAGTGGCATTCAACATGTATTTATGGCTTTGTTCATCAATGCCATTGAGGCCATGTCCAAAGGAGGAAGATTGAAGGTCAAGACCAGCCTCGTCAATCATGGGAATGAAGTGCAGATCGTCGTTTCTGATACCGGCTCCGGGATTTCGGAGGAAATCCTTCCCCATATCTTTGAGCCCTTCTTTTCTACTAAAGAATCGAGCGGATTGGGCTTAGCGGTCGTATACAGGATTGTGGAGCAGCATGAAGGAAAGATAGAGGTGGAATCCAAGCCCAATGAAGGAACGAGGTTTATTATCAACCTGCCCAGAAGGCCCCTTCGGATTAAAGAGGAGTTGGGAGCCGATGCCGTCAAGTCCTGACCTATGGATGAATGGTGAGGGGGAAAGAGAATGGATAACCAAGACATTGGCATTTTGATCGTGGATGATGAGTTTTCGGTTAGGGATTCCTTATACAATTGGTTCAGAAGCGAAGGATATCGGGTCGATACAGCCCAAAATGGCATGGAGGCCCTGAAAAAGCTTCAGGAAAGTTCGTGGGACATCGTTCTGGTGGATATTAAGATGCCGGGGATGGACGGCATGGAGCTACAGAGACATATCAAGAAAATCGACAATTCACCCATTGTGATCATCATTACGGCCTATGCCACAGTGGACACCGCCGTCGAAGCGATGAAAGAAGGGGCCTTCGATTATCTTTCCAAACCCATCGATCCCGATAAGCTCTCCATTTTAGTGCGCAATGCAGTCAATCAGAGGAGGCTGGTGGTTGAGAATCTTCAGCTCAGGCAAAAGGTGGAGGAGCTTTCTCTGCAGGACGAGATTATCGGGGAGAGCCCCCAGATGAAAAAAATCATGGAGACCGTAGAGGTGGTGGCCCAGACCGACGCCACGGTATTGATCCGCGGAGAAAGCGGAACGGGCAAGGAACTGATCGCCCAGGCCATCCACAGCAAAAGCAACCGTAGATATTTCCCTATCATATCCATCAATTGCGGAGGGCTTTCTGAAGGCCTTCTGGAAAGCGAACTTTTCGGCCATGAAAAGGGTGCTTTTACGGGAGCCCAGTATAAAAGAAAAGGAAAGTTGGAGATGGCCAACGGGGGAACCATCTTCTTTGATGAAATCGGGAACATCTCTCTGAAGATGCAGATGGATCTGCTCAGGGTGATCGAAACCAAGCAGTTCACGCCGCTGGGGAGCAATAAGGTGATCAATGTAGATTTTCGAGTGATCGCTGCGACCAATACCGATTTGGAGAAGGCGGTCGCGGAAAAAACCTTCCGGGAGGACTTCTACTATCGGCTCAATGTCTTTTCCATTGAAATTCCGCCCCTTCGGGAAAGGATCGCCGATATCCCGTTGCTCGCCCACTATTTTCTCAAGAAGTATGCCCGATCGATGAACAAGAACGTGACCGATATTTCACCCGAAGCGATAAAGATATTGACCCAGTACGATTGGCCAGGCAATATCAGGGAGTTGAGAAATACGATCGAGAGGGCGTTGGTCGTCGTGGGGAAGAAGAATAGAATTGAGCCGGATGATTTAAGCCCCCTCTTCCTTTCTAAGGCAGGTACTCCGGAGAGAGACGCCCTGGAGGAGGTCGAAAAGGCTCACATCCAGCGAATATTGGAGCAAACCGACTGGAACATCTCTCGCTCTGCCGAGAGGCTGAAAATTGACCGTGTTACTCTCTACAATAAGATCAAAAAATATGGCTTACAGAGATAGCCTTCATGTCTTGTATTGACATCGTACCGATCGGTGAGATAGAGGAAGGACTCCTTTTATTCCTCAGACAGAACCTCTCTCAAACTTTCAGAATACAGACCCGGATCCGCCATCGTTCTTTTGACCTTGCCTCTGTCTATGATTCTATGCGAAATCAGTATCACTCGAGCGGGTTGCTTCTCCAATTGATCAATGACGTTCCACCTGGGACCCTGAAGATCTTAGGGGTTACGGAATTAGACCTGTTCATACCTATCTTTACCTTTCTCTTTGGCGAGGCTCAGCTAAATGGGTTGGGCGCCTTGGTCTCCACCCACCGACTTCACAATCAATTCTATGGGATTCCCGAAAATGAAGAGCTGTTAAGAGAACGCCTCCTCAAAGAGTCGATTCACGAATTGGGACATGCCTTTGGCCTCATTCACTGTTTTACCCTGAGGTGCGTGATGAACTCCTCCACCTATGTGGAAGAGATTGACCAGAAGTCGACCCATTTCTGTAATCTCTGCCAACAAGAGATTTTTAAAGGACGAAAAGAAGAGATATCCAGATGAGATGAAGAACACCGGTGAGATCCCGTGTTCTCTATCAGACTTGTCTATCAAACGAAATGAAAGTATAATGTTCCTTACTTGTTTTTGCAGGGGGCCATGAGCTTATCCATCAGGCCCAGCCGCTCTGTGTGCGAATTGAGAAATTTATCCCGTTCAACAGGAGGTGAAACGATTCATGATTCGGGCATTCAACAAACACTATCGGAAGGCCATCGATCTTTTGGAGAGTGCCTCGGGCAGTGAGAAGCTGGAGATGGCTGAGAAGATTTTGGAATGGTTCCGGGAAATACCGGAGGAGTATCTGATCTCTCTGGCCCTATTTTTTAATGAGGTGATTGACGACCTCGGAGATGAAAGCCTGGAGAAGATCAATTTGAAAGTGAAGCGAAAGAAGAGAGAAGAAGAGGAAGAACTTGAGGAGGAAGAGGAGTTTGAGGAGGAAGAGGAGGAGGAGGAGGAATACGACGAGGATAAAGAGGATTATTAATCCCCGAGCCCGCATGACATGCGGAGGCATCGGAGTCTCTCGGATGGAACAGCATTCATCCCCATGATAAATCATGGGGCTTTTCACGGGGCAGGGGAAAGAGCTCAGGGAAACTTCATGAAAATCGATATCAATCCGATCCTGCTGGAACTTGGTCCGATTCGATTGAGTTGGTACGGGCTGATGTATGTGTTTGGGTTCCTCATCTCCTACCTCCTCGTCCGGTACCAGATGAAACGAAAGGATTTCGGTATTTCCAAACAGGAGGTGGAGAACCTCTTTTTTTATCTGATCATCGGGTTGATGGTGGGCGCTCGTTTGGGGTATGTCCTCTTTTACGATCTCAGGGGGTACCTCGCCAACCCGCTCGAGATCTTTGCCATCTGGCACGGAGGCATGTCCTTTCACGGAGGCCTGATCGGTGTTCTCATCGTCGGGATCCTTTTCTGCCGAAAAAATCATAAATCCTTCTGGAGGATTGCCGACCTGATCATTGTCACGGTCCCTATTGGATTGGGTCTGGGAAGGATCGGAAATTTCATCAATGGAGAGCTCTATGGTCGGGTGACGCAGGTCCCCTGGGGGATGATCTTCCCAAGGGGTGGGCCGCTGCCTCGCCATCCCTCTCAACTCTATGAGAGTGCATTGGAGGGAGGGCTCCTCTTCTTAATCCTTTGGTTTTTCAAAGATAGAAAGCTTCCGGCGGGTGGCCGCTTAGCCCTCTTCCTCCTGTTCTACGGCATATTCCGTTTCTTCGTCGAATTTTTTAGAGAACCGGATGCGCACCTGGGGTTTATCGTAGGCCCTTTTACAATGGGACAGCTTCTCACCGTCTTCATGGTCGCAGGAGGGTCGGTCCTGTTTATCCTTCTCCGGCGGAAGACTTCCTCTTAAAAATTATTTTGAAATAGCTTTTATAAGATAATTGACACAGAGAGATTAAAATGGTGCCCAGTCCTCCAAGATGAAAGACGCCTATATAGCCATCCACGGCCATTTTTATCAGCCCCCGCGAGAGAATCCCTGGTTGGAGACCGTTGAAAGGGAGGAGAGCGCCTCTCCCTTTCACGACTGGAATGAGCGGATCACGTCCGAATGTTACCGTCCGAATGCGTATGCACGGATCGTCGATGGAGAGGGGAAGATCCTCCATCTCGTGAATAACTATTCCTTCCTCAGTTTCAATTTCGGTCCGACCCTTCTTTTCTGGTTGGAGGAGAAAGCCCCCACGGTTTATCAGAAGGTGATCGAGGCAGACCGGGAAGCGATCAGAAGATTTGGCCATGGGAACGCCATGGCGCAGGCCTATAACCATATCATCATGCCGCTGGCCAGCGAAAGGGATCAGGAGACGGAAATCCTCTGGGGGATAGCCGACTTCGAGAAGCGATTTTCTCGGAGGCCAGAGGCCATGTGGCTTCCTGAGACTGCGGTCAACTCCTCCACGCTTCGACTTCTGGCCACACACGGAATGGAATACCTCATCCTGAGCCCTTTTCAGGCCCTGAGGGTGCGTCCCATCGGGGTTAGGAAGTGGAGCGACGTCTCCAGGGGCAGAATCGACCCGACCCAACCGTACCGATATTTCATCAAGGATGAGTCAGGCAAGAGGCATTCAGATCGGTTCATCGATATCTTTTTCTACGATGCGGCAATCTCAAATGAGGTTACGTTTGGGGATCTCTTGAAAGACGGGAATGCCCTGGTCGAGAGATTCGCTCGAGCCTACCAGGCTTCGAAGAGAAGGCCCCAGCTGATCCATATTGCTACCGATGGGGAGACCTACGGCCATCACAAAAAATTCGGTGAGATGGCCCTGGCCTATGCATTGAGGGAGGGGTTCCCTGGACGCGGATTGGAGATGGTCAACTATGCCACCTTCCTCAAACGGTTCCCTCCGATTTATGAGGTGGAGATCGATGAGGGCCCGAAAGGAGAAGGGACCTCCTGGAGCTGTGCCCATGGGATCGCTCGTTGGAAAGAGGATTGTGGTTGCAGCACAGGCGGGAAGCCTGGATGGAATCAAAAATGGCGAAGGCCGCTGAGGGAGGCGATTGACCTTCTAAGGGATGATCTGAGCGGGATCTTTGAAAGAGAGGGGGGAAGGATCTTCAGGGATGTGTGGGAGGCAAGGAATGGCTATATCGATGTGATTCTGGACCGTTCGCGGTCAGGTGTCAGCCGATTCTTCGATCGGTACGGAGTCAAGGGCCTTGACGAGGAGGCAAGAATCCGGGGTCTGAAACTCCTGGAGATGGAGAGGCATGCCTTACTGATGTACACCAGTTGTGGTTGGTTCTTTGCGGATCTGGCAGGCCTGGAGACGGTTCAGATCCTTCTCTATGCAGCCAGGGCCATTCAACTGGCTGAGGAGTTAACCGGTCAGGAAATTGAAAAGAAATTCATTCAGAATCTATCCCGGGCGAGGAGCAATGTTCCCGCTATGGGAAATGGGGAGCAGGTCTATCAGAGACTGGTCAAGCCGAGATCCGTAACCCTAGATAGGGTGGTGAACCATTATGCGATCTTCTCTTTCTTTGATAATGAAGAAAGGGAGAAGAAGATCTTTTCCTACCGGGTCGAGAGAGTGAATGAGGAGAGGGTGGAGAAGGAAGAGAGCAGATTGGCCCTGGGCCAGGTGAGGGTGATTTCGGAGATCATCCCAGAGTGCAAGGACTTTCTCTTTGGTTTGATCTTCACCAAGGATGATGGCGTTCGAACCTGGGTGTCGGAATTGAGTGGAATGTCCAGTTTTGAGCTGCTACGGGAAAGAGGCCTTGAGAGCATTGAAAAGGGTAGGGAGGAGATGGCTAAGGTGCTTGCTTCTATTCTCGGAGGCCGGGTCCTAACGATTCGAGATATTTTTAAAGAAGAGAAGGAGAATCTCTTTCGGAAGATGGTCGCACATGGGATGGGGGAGCCTTCCAAGCTCTATGCCGAACTTTTTGGGGGATTGGAAAAGACGGGAAAAGGGACAACCCAGAAGGGATCAGAGGCTGCTGATTGGGTTCGTTCAGCCGGAGAAGCGATGCTCAGCGAACGATTATTGCGTGAGATTGAAGCGCTGAAGAGCGATTTTGAAGGGACGGTGAAAAAGGGAGAGATCGATGAGATCGTCCGTGAAGCAAAGGATCAAGGTTTTGAGCTGAAGACCGAAGAGGTGACTCTGATATTGAGCTCACGGTTGGAGGAGATGATGAGGGTCCTTCACAGGATGATGATCGGCTCACGGGTCGGTTCCGTTGAGGAAGAGAAGGAGAGGGTGGAGGAGGTGATCAGGTTCTTGGCGGTGATCGAAAAATGGGGTTTTAGGCTTCAGAAAGAGGAGGCTCAGGCATTGATGAATGAATTATTGGAAGAGTATGTTTCGGCCCGTGAAAGGAGCTGGTGGGAAGGTGGTACGGAGAAACCATTCCCTCCCAATCTGATCACCCTGGGGGAAAAACTGGGCTTCAATGTGGAGAGGTTTTTATAGAGGATTGGCCCACATCGTTCAACGCCCATCATAAGACGCAAGGGGTCAAACATTTCCTGTACGGTATAAGGCATTCCCATGGATGAAAATTCTTATTGACTTCTATCCGTAGTTTTTAATAAACTTTTTTAGAGTTGGCGTCTCCAAGGAAAGCCTTTCAACTGAATGGGTGGGGCAGGAGAAGAGAGGGGTGGGAATACGGATTCCCATGAAAGGAGGTGATGGGACTTATTACTCAGTGCTCAAATATTTTTTCACTTCTGGTTGATGTTTCAAAAGGAGGTCGATTATGAACGAGGAAAAAAAGGGAAAAATGGTCTCTGGAGGCTGCGGACCTGACTTTGAAGTGGCGGATTTTCCAGAGCCGCCGCGGGATTTGACTCCCAGAAAACTCTTTGCCATTCTGGGTCCGGCTGTCATTGCCCTTGGTGGTACGATCGGTGGAGGAGAATGGCTTGTCGGCCCCTCCCTCTTTGTTAAATGGGGCCTAACTCTTCTGTGGATCACCACGATTTCGTCCTTGCTTCAGACCTTCCTCAACCTCGAAATGGCTCGCTATACCCTTTATACAGGAGAACCGGTGACCGTTGGTTTTATGAGACTCGCACCCGGAAAGGCATTCTGGGGATGGCTCTTCACCGTTGTGGGATTCTTAGAAAGAGGGCTTCCGGGATGGGCCCTCGGTGCAGCAACCGCCTTAGCTGCCTTTCAACTGGGTAAAATTCCCGGGGCTCCGGATAAGGGGACGGTCATTGTCTGGGGTTATGTCATCTTTGCTTCGTGTGTGATCCTGGTCTCATTGGGTCGAAGAATTGAACGGACCCTCGAGTGGGCGAACTGGATCATGATGTTCGTCGTTCTCGCAGGGCTTTTAATACTCGATATCTTTATCGTTCCAGGATCGGTCTGGCTGGAAGGCCTTGTGGGATTTGTCAGTTTTGGATCCATCCCAAAGGGCGTTGATCTGCTCCTCTTGGGTGCCCTTGTGGGTTACTCTGCGTACGGAGGGTTCGGTAACAACGCCATCACCAACTGGTACCGGGACAAAGGATACGGGATGGGTGGTAAGGTTGGATATATCCCGGCTGCCATTGGTGGAAAGATGATACACGTCTCGCCCGTTGGGAAGGTTGCCATGCCGACGGAGAAGAACGTTTCAAGCTGGAAGGGCTGGTGGAAGATTCTCAGCATCGACCAATGGGTGGTCTTCTATTTCGGGGCCATGCTCGGGATGTTCCTTCCTGGGATCCTTTACTGTGGAGTGCTTCCCAGGGGTGAGGCCCTTCCAAGCTGGGGGATCGCTGCCTCAACGGCCAGCGGTCTCATATTAAAGCTTGGCAATTTTGGGTGGTTCCTCGCCCTCTTCTTTGGGTTCTGGATTATGTATTCTACAGCTGTTAGTAACGTGGACCTGGTCGTCCGACAGGCTACGGATATGCTCTGGTTTGCATCGCCGGGTGTCAGAAGATTTTCAAAGGAGGACATTCGGAGGATCTATTATCTCTTGCTGATCGTGTTTATCATCTGGGGTTTATCCTTTGTGAATATCACCCTTCCTCTGATCATCTTTGCCATCAGCGCCAACATTGCCAACCTTACCATGGCCCTCTCTGCGATCCTCACAATCCGTCTGAATCGGAAGTTCCTTCCCAAGGAGTTTCGACCGGCGGTGTGGAGAGAGGTCATCCTTGTCCTGAACCTGATCTTCTTCGGGTTCTTCTTCGGGGTCTTTCTCCTCAATCGATTTTTCGGTCTCAAGTTCTAATGACCTTCAGGCCCATCGTCCTTACTTATTCGGGCGATGGGCCTCTTTATGTGACCTCGAACTGCTTTTTTTACAGGGATCGAATTCTGAAGGCTCCTCAAACCCCTGCCTGATCTTGTCTCCATTCCCTGGAACCTCTTGAAAGAGCTCGTCCCAGGCGCGGTCCATCTTCTCTTTCATCTTCTGGAGTTCGCCCAAAAAAGTGATTCCCCATTCCACGAGTCGTTCCTCCTTTTTTTCTAAAGGGATTGATTGATCAGCACGGGCCAAAACGGCCGGGCTGACTTGATGGATTAAACTTTTGCATAAACCTCAACATTACTGAAATGGTGAGAAAAGTAAATAGGGCGAATCCTGTATTTTCTTGAAGGAAAAGCAGTATCTGGGTTTCACCCCATAAGGGAACCTCTAATAATTCCCGATCCGTTACTCCCGCCCCGTATTAAGTACGGGGTAAACTCCGGCGGGAGTCCAGTTATTTCAAGACCCTCTGGATTCCTGGTTTCGCAGGAATGACATTTTTAGAAGGTAGCCATAAGTTTTGACCCCACCGACTGGAGCAATTCGGAAATACCCTATTTTTCCCTATAAAATATACGACATACCCCATGGGCTCTTCAGCCCATTTTGAATAGAATCGAGATGAGAAACCTCCAATAAATCTTTTGAAAATCCTGGTGAAGAGGAGCGGGATTTGTGGTATAAAATAAAAATAGAACAGGCGGCCATGTGACGAAATAGATGGGTTTGAAACTGACTTAACCTAACTCTATTATCAGAAGGGAGGATGCGTCTATGGAATGGTTAAAAAGCCTGGGTGTTTTGGTCGGACGAATTCTTCTGGTTTTGATCTTTCTTCAGTCCGGCATAGGGAAGATCGAAAATTTCCAAAAGACCGCACAGTATATGGCCAGTTATGGCATGCCTTTTACCAATTTCTTTCTCGTCGGCGCCATCTTCGTTGAACTCATCGGTTGCCTCGCCGTCATCTTAGGATTTTCCACCCGGCTTGGAGCTGTCCTGCTCCTTGTTTTCTTGATTCCCACCACCCTCATTTTTCACACCAATTTTTCTGATCAGATTCAAGTGATCATGTTCATGAAGAATGTGAGCATCTTTGGAGGATGCCTTCTCCTTCTGTCGTTTGGAGGAGGGCGGTTCAGTTTAGACTACCTTTTGAGGGGAAGAAAGGGGAAATGAAGCCTGGCTGCTGGAGGATCTGGTGGAAGGCCTTCCGGTTTCATTACACCACCGCCAGCTTTATGCCGGGGATATTAGGAGGGGTGATCGCCTGGACCTATGATGGTCAATTTCATCCGGGGTATTTCCTCCTGGTGATGCTGGGTCTTCTCCTCAATCATCTGGCCCTCAATATGACCGATGACTATTACGACTTCCACCATTTGGTCGATCTTTTCGATTCTCATGGTAATCCTTATTCAGGCGGAAGCGGGGTCCTTTCAAAGGGCTGGATCACTCCTGGCCAGATGCGAGATGTCTTTGTCAGCTTTTATGTCATTGCGATCGGGATCGGAATATTCTTAGGAGTGTTGAGAGGCACTTTTGTTCTTCTCCTTTTGATCTTTGGCTTTTTCTGTGCCTACTTTTATACGGCCCCTCCCATTCGATTCGGTTATAGGGGACTCGGGGAGATCGCTCAGCTTCTCTGCTTCGGCCCGGGAATCGGTCTGGGAGCTTATTATGTGCAGGCGCAGAGGCTTTCCTGGGAGGCCTTCTGGGGAACGCTTCCCTTCGGGATCATGCTCTTCTCGATGATTACGATCAACGAGATTCCCGATTACCTTGAAGACCGGCGGGCAGGAAAATTGAACCTGGTGGCCCGCTTCGGCAGGAAGGCTGGGATGAGACTTTTTATCCTGAGCCTCATTTCTGCTTATGGGGCCATTCTGATCGGCATCCTTTTGGGAAGGGTTCCTGTTATTGGACTGCTCGGTCTGCTGACCCTCCCTATTGCCTACCGAACGGTTTCGATTCTAAGAAGGCATTATGAGGAACCGGCTAAAATGGCGCCTGCCAATCTCGGAATGATCTGTACCCATAACTTCACAGCCATCCTGCTTATCGTTGCCTACTCCTTCGAGGGATTTAAGAAGGATGCCTTATCAGCCTCTCTTCTGCCTTTGATCGTATTGATCGTGCTTTATCTTCCGGTTGCGGCTTTGATCAAGAAAGCGATTTCTTCCCGGTAGAAGAACCTGATGGGGGGAGAAAGGGTGTTGCTATTTTAGAAAGGAGGGAAGCTTCATGACGAAAGAGGAGTTTTATCTTTTGGAGTTCACGGGTGCGGAGTGACCTCACTGCCACAAGATGGATCCTCTCGTGGAGAGGTTAGAAGAAGAAGAGGGCATCAGGGTAGCCAGATTAGAAGTCTGGCATAACGAAGCCAATGCCAAATTGATGAGGGAGTACGACAAGGGTTATTGCGGTGGTGTTCCGTTCTTCTTCAACAAAAAGACGGGTAAATGGATCTGCGGCTCGGCAGACTATGAACGATTGAGGAAGTGGGCACTCGAATAAGAAATTCAAAATTCAAAATTTGAAGAAAGGAACCCCATGAGTCTTTTTGAGGAGTATCATCCCTTAACAGGGAAGATGTTTCAGATTCTCAAAGCCGATGGAACCCTTGTGTCTGGTCAGAAGCCGCCGATCAGTGATCAGGAGATATTTGCCCTCTATAAGAAGATGCTCTTCATCCGCCTCGCTGACCAGAGGGCCTTGATGCTTCAACGTCAAGGCCGGTTCGGGACCTATGCGCCAATCTGGGGTCAGGAGGCCTGCCAGGTTGGAAGCGCTTATGCGCTTCAAAAAGGGGATTGGGTCGTTCCTGCTTTCAGGGAGATTGGGGCAACCTTGATGATGGGGATTTCCCTGAAGAGTTTCTATCTCTACTGGATGGGAAATGAGATGGGAAGTCGCGCGCCAGAGGGAATGAACGTCATGCCTGTTTCAGTCCCCGTCGGAACCCAGACGCTCCATGCAGTTGGGGTGGCATGGGCAGCCAAGCTGAGGGGAGAAAAGGTCGTCGCCTTAGTCTTCTTCGGAGACGGAGCGACCTCCAAAGGCGATTTTCATGAGGCGATGAATTTTGCAGGCGTCTTTAAGACGCCAACGGTATTCTTCTGTCAGAATAATCAATTTGCCATCTCCGTTCCAAGGTCTCTTCAAACTGCTTCGAAGACGATCGCCCAAAAGGCGATCGCTTATGGATGCGATGGCATTCAGGTGGATGGAAATGATCTCTTCGCCGTCTATCTGGCAACCAAGGAGGCAGTGGAGAAGGCCCGTTCTGGAGGGGGTCCTACATTGATTGAAGGGGTGACCTATCGTTTCGGGCCTCACACGACAGCCGATGATCCCACAAAATATAGGACCGAGGCAGAGATCGAACCTTGGAAGCCCTTGGATCCGTTCGTGCGGTTGAGGTTCTATCTCGGGGAGAAAGGGATGTGGGACGAGGAGATTGAGAATCGGCTAACCGCGGAGGCCCAGAAGGAGATCGATCAGGCGGTGAAAGATGCGGAGGCTGTACCCTCACCGCAGGTTGAAGAGATCTTTCAATACGTCTTCGCAGAGATGCCCCATCCGTTAAAAGAGCAATTGGAGTATCTAAAATCAACTTTGTAAGTTAAATCCGAAGCACGAAATCCGAAATTCGAAACAATTTCAAATGACCAAAATTCAAAATTCTAAATTGGATGATGAAGTAAGTTTAAGAAATTTGGTCATTTGGATTTAGGATTTGTTTCGGATTGGTCCTTAACGGACACTTCGCCCGATATTCGAATGTCGAGCTTTGAGAAACCTGTTTGGGTCTTCCGGCAGATAGGGGATTGGGGTTAGAGGAGGTTCTGGCGATGGCCAAATTGAATATGGTGGAGGCGATCAATTTAGCTCTGCGAGAGGAGATGGAGAGGGATGATCGGATCGTAGTGCTGGGTGAGGATGTGGGAAAAGAGGGTGGTGTCTTCCGTGTGACCGATGGGCTTCAAGCAAAATTTGGGAAGGATCGGGTGATCGACACACCACTGGCAGAGACCGGAATTGTGGGCACGGCCTTCGGCATGGCCGTCTATGGGCTCCGGCCGATTGCGGAGATCCAATTTGAGGGGTTCATCTTTCCCTGTCTCGATCAAATCAACAATCACATCGGTCGAATTCGAAACCGGTCGAGGGGAAGATTTACCTGCCCTCTGGTGATCCGATCCCCTTATGGAGGCGGCATCCACGCCCCCGAACACCATTCAGACAGTCCTGAGGCCATCCTGGCCCATATCCCAGGGATAAAGGTCGTCATTCCCTCTACTCCCTATGAGGCCAAAGGCCTCCTGATCTCTTCGATCCGAGATCCAGATCCTGTGATCTTCTTCGAACCCAAGCGGATCTACAGGGCCATCCGGGAGGAGGTTCCTGAGGGCGAATACAGCATCCCCCTCGGAAAGGCGAGGCTGGTTCAAGAGGGCAAGGATGTGACCGTGATCGCCTGGGGAGCGATGGTGAGGGAAGCCCTGAATGCCGCTGAGCAGTTGAAGGCGGATAAGATCGATGTGGAGGTGATCGATCTGAGGACGATCTCACCGATCGATTCAGAGACCATTGCCGCCTCGATTCGGAAGACCGGAAGGGGGGTTATCGTTCACGAGGCAGCCAAGACCTGTGGCCTTGGAGCAGAGATCATCGCCCTGATCAATGAGAAGGCCCTTCTCTCTCTTCAAGCACCGATTGAAAGGGTGACAGGCTTTGATATTCCCGTACCTCTTCCGAAGACCGAACATTACTATCTTCCCAATCCCAAAAGGATTGCTTTAGCTGTGAAGAAGGTGATGAGCTTTTGAAAGGAATGATGGAATGGCGAAATAGTGGGTTTTAAAAAAACATCATTCCAATACTCCAATTAGACTTGTTTGGAGGCTTTATGGCTTTTGAATTCAAATTTCCTGATATTGGAGAGGGATTGACCGAAGGCGAGATCGTCCGCTGGCTGGTGAAGGAGGGGGATGAGGTCAAGGAAGGCCAGCCTCTGGTCGAGGTTGAAACGGACAAGGCCCTTGCAGAGATTCCTTCTCCAAGGACCGGAGTAATTCTGAAGATACTGGCTCCGGAGAAGGAGATCGTCAAGGTCGGGCAGGTGATCGTCATCTTTGGAGAGAAGGGAGAATCTCTTGCGGTGCCGTCTCCAAGGCCATCGGTCGGAGTGGTAGGCGAATTGGAAGAGGCCCCTGAGGAGGCTCCTGCTCTGAAAGCGAGGCCTGAGCCAGTGAGGCTGGCCTTGGTGAGCGAGCATGCATTGGCCACGCCGGCGGTGAGGGCCCTGGCAAAAGAGCTGGGCGTGGATATAAACAGAGTGAAAGGCAGCGGGCCTGAAGGTCGTGTGCTGGAGAAGGATGTCCGCCTGGTGGTAGAAGGAAAGGAGAAGCCAGTCGAGCAGGTGAAGGTTCCCAGGAAGGTTAAGAAGTACGACATGTACGGATACATCGAACATATCCCCCTCCGAGGTGTTCGGAGATCGATTGCCAAAGCGATGGTCAAATCGAAATATACCGCGCCCCATGTGACCGCAATGGATGAAGCGGATGTCACAGAGCTATGGAAGATCAGGGAGAAGGAAAAAACGGTGGCGGAGAAGAAAGGGATCCGGTTGACCATCCTTCCATTCATTGCGAAGGCCGTGATCGCCGGTCTGATCGAGCATCCTTATCTCAATGCATCGCTGGATGATGAGAATGAGGAGATCATTCTGAAAAAATATTACAACATCGGCTTTGCCACCGATACGCCCGAAGGTCTGATGGTCCCTGTGATCAAGAATGCAAAGGATAAGTCGATCCTCCAGCTTGCAGAGGAATTGACCCAGCTCGCCGAAAAGGCGCGCAACCGGACGATCGATTTGGCCGATCTGAAGGGCGGGACCTTTACCATTACCAACTACGGGGCCTTGGGCGGGATTTATGGCACCCCGATCATCAACTATCCCGAGGTGGCCATTCTGGGCGTGGGAAAGATCAAAGACACACCGGTGGTGAGGGAAGGGAAGATTGAGATCCGAAAAATTCTTCCCCTGGCTCTCTCCTTCGACCATCGGGTGGTCGATGGCGGGGAGGCCACAAGATTTCTTAACACGGTCATCGCCCGGCTCGAAGACCCTGACCTGATTCTCCTGGAGAGTTAGAAGCTCAGGCACGAAAAGAATCAGCCGCTCCTTTTTCCCCTGCCGCTTTACGCCTTGCTAATGAGACATTTTTACTTGACAAAAATCTGCGTGGCAGATTGATATCAGATTATTCTGAAGGGACTGCGGTTGGAATTGAGACCTCGCCTCTATTTTTAGAATTCCGCATCAGAATCTCCATTTTTTTCTCTTGACATCTCTAAAAAATGGTTCTATAAATGGTCTACAAATGTTGACCTAAATGGGAGAGCGTGAGGAAGAGCAATGGAAGAAGAATTGACGTCAACTCAAAAAAATGTCTTAAATTTTTTGAACCGTTTCCTGAAGGATAAAGGGTTTCCGCCAACACTTCGGGAGATTGCTTCTCACTTTGGATTGAAGGGGCCCAGGGCACCTCAAAAAACGCTCCATATCTTGGAAAAGAAAGGATACATCCGGAGAGTCCCAGGAGGTTCGAGGGCAATTGAGATTTTGAGCCCCCCTCCTATCCAGAGAACCCGGGTCTTTTCTGTCCCGATTGTGGGAAGGGTGAAGGCAGGCGAACCCATCCTCGCCATCGAAAATATCGAAGGGCATATCCAGATCGATCGAACCTTTGTCTCCTCAGAGGATGTCTTCCTCCTTCGGATTCAGGGAGATAGCATGATCGAGGCCCATATTCAGGATGGGGATTTTGCCTTGGTGAAGCCCCAGTCCAGTGCAGAGAACGGAGAGATCGTTGTCGCCTTGATTGAGGATGAGGCGACGATAAAAAGAATCTTCCAAAAGAGGGATTTGGTCCGTTTGGAACCTGCCAATTCCAATATGGAGCCGATTGTTGTCAGGAAAGGAGAGAAGAAAGTCACCATCGTCGGAAAAGTCATCGGGATTTTTAGAAAACTTTAACCCAAAGGGTTCCAGGGGACAAGGGTTCAAGTGGTTAAATGAAATTCTGAAGAACCCTATTAGATTTTTTATTCCATAAACCTTCGACCCCTTGACCCCCCGAATCCTTGAGCCCTTGTGCTTTTATGGATCGCATTATTCTCCATATCGATATGGATGCCTTCTTCATCTCGGTGGAGCAGAGGGACGATCCAGGCTTACGTGGAAAGGCCGCAGCGGTTTGTGGCTCACTTTCTCGGGGTGTGGTCACCTCTGCCAACTACGAGGCAAGGCCTTATGGGATACGGGCTGGAATGCCGATTCAGGAGGCAAAGAGGAGATGCCCTCAATTGATCCTTGTTGAGGGGGACCATTCCAAATATACGGAGGCAGCTTCCCGGATTTTTGCGATTCTAAAGGATTATACACCCCTTGTTGAAATTGCCTCCATTGACGAGGCCTATCTCGACATCACCCGATCCCAACTCCTCTTCAAGTCTCCTCTCCATATCGCCCGATCGATCAAAGACCGAATTCGAGAAAAGGAGAAACTGACATGTTCCATTGGAATTGGCCCTAATAAACTTCTTGCCAAGCTTGGAAGCCGTCTGAAAAAACCGGATGGACTTGTGATGATCGAAAAAGAGAGGGTTGAAGAGATATTAAAGGATCTCCCTGTTTCAGACCTCTTTGGCATCGGTCCGAAACTTACGGAAGGGTTGAATTCGATGGGGATCTTCACCTGTGGCCAATTAGGAAGGTGCCCTGTTTCCCTGCTGAACAGGCGGTTTGGAGTGATCGGCAAACGGCTTCAGGAGATGGGGTTGGGATTGGATGATAGCCCGGTCGTGCCTTTTGATGAAGAGGAAGAAGCAAGGTCGATCAGCCACAGTGTCACCCTCGAAGAGGATTCCTCTGATTCGAATCTCCTGAGAAAAGTCCTCCTTCAGCTTTCGGAAAGGGTTTCGAGGAGGATGCGCCGGGATTCTTTCTATGGAAGGAGGGTGACCTTGACCATTCGTTATTCCGATTTCTACACCTTCACCAAACAGAAGACCCTTTCCCAGTGGATCAATAGCGGGAACGAGATATTTCATCATGCCACCGAGATTTTCGAATCGATCCTCCATCCTAAACCGATTCGGCTCTTAGGGGTTGGGATGTCCCTATTGAAAAAGGATTGGTGCCAGTTGGATCTCTTTGAGAAGAGGGATAAGAAGGACAAGTTGCTGAAGGCCATGGATCGAGTCAACGAACGCTTCGGAGACTGGACATTGACCTGGGCCTCGCTCCTCTAAATGTTGAATTCGGATTCTGGACTGGGGATGAACGAAGAAGATCGTACTCCAGGAACGGCTGACGGGATCAGGGATTCCTCGCATTCCAAATCTGGCTTTTTCACTGTTTCGAAAATTTGACAGAGGTTGAGGAAAAGATGTAGATTTCAACTGGGAATTGATCAGAAAAGCGTATAGCAAATGGTCTCTTCAGAGCTAAGGGGGTGAGGGGATGGAGCTTTCTCCGAAGACCATTGAGCATTTTCGCAACCCTAAGAATGTGGGGGAGATTGAGAACCCGGAGGGAACGGGCGATATCCTTAATCCGGTTTGTGGAGACAAGACCGTTCTTTATCTGCGGATCAGAGAAGGGGTGATTGAGGATGCCAAATTCCTTTCTTTTGGATGTGCGGTAACCATTGCCTCTGCCTCTGTCTTTACTGAGAAGATCAAAGGGCAGAGGATCTCTGAATTGCTTTCAGGAACCGATGAGGGGATCATCAGGCAGCTGATCAGCCTGATCGAGGGCGAGCTGGGAGAGATCCCTCCTGCAAAGCTTCACTGTCCGCCAGCCACGGTTCAGGTCTTCCTTGAGGCGGTCTCCAGATACCTGGAGAAAGAGGGAGAAGCCCAGATGAGTTCAAGAATAAAAGGCTTGATCCCGAAGGTATCGGAGTACTACCAGAGGGGGGAAAAGGCAGAAGAGGCCGTCTGATTTTCTTCTTTCTCTTTCATCTGAGATCGTACTCCAATAATCTCGCGAATCTAAATCCCCTCTTTCTTAGCTCCGGGATGGCTGCCATGAGCCCTTCCGCTGTTTCACCTTCAGGATGGTTCATGTGCATGAGAATGATGGAGGAAGCGGGAGCACGGAGGAGGGCATTTTTTACTTGATCTTTTGAGTAGGTTGCACCTCCATCTCCGGGAAGACTGAAACTGACGACTTCATAACCCAGGGCCCTGGCCACCTCCACGCCGATCTCATCACAGTAGGACGTTCCAGGTCGGTAATATCTCGGTCTTCTACCTGTGAGCTCCTCAATTTTTATGGCATTCCCTTCTATCTCGTCCACGAGCTCAGCCACGCTGCCCGTCCCTTTTATCCCATGAGCGGATCGGCCGTTGACCGAGCAGGGTTTATGGTTTAACCCATGATTTTCAATTTCAAAGAGCGGATGGCTTACCAATTCGTTAAAAATGGCACCATTCGCACGAATCCAACGACCGCTTATAAATAAGGTGGCAGGGAGATTTTGATTTTTCAGGTACTCGATCAACCTGGCATCGTATCCAGTGCCACGTATTCCCCCACAGGCATCAAAGGTTAATGCCAACACTTTCTGATCTGTCTTCAGCCTGGTTCTAACGCCTGTTACCCTCACTCCCCATTCTTTTGGGGACCTCCCCGTGAAGGCCGAGACGATCTCAGCCTTTGTTCTTGTTTGCTGACATTGTCCGATGTCGATATTCTGGAGAAGGAATAAAGAGAGAAGGGTTAACCCGATCCGAAGGGTTCTGTTCACCTCTTCTTTTTAACCTGTCGTTCAGGAGTTCTGCAACATCATGGTTGACAATCCCTTCCCGTTCGTCTATTCTTTAGCTATCGGGCCGTCGGGCCCGATTTCTTTATTTCATAAGCAGAGGATCGTGGGGCTGTCTGATAGGCTCGATCGGAGAAGAAGTGATCAGGATCGGAACCAGCGGCTTTTCATTCCCGGATTGGAAGGGAACGGTTTATCCCATCGGTATTCGAGAAGGGGATATGTTAACCTTTTATGAGAAAGAGCTGGGATTTAATGCCCTGGAGGTGAACTTCACCTACTATACGCTTCCCTCCCAGAGGAGTTTTGAGGCGATGTCGAAGAAGACCTCCAGGGAGTTCGAATTTGTTGTGAAGTGTTTCAAGGGGATGACCCATGAAATTCGTGATGCTCAAACCGGTGCGAGGTTGAATAATCAGGAGATCTTTGAGAGGTTTAAGTACAGCCTCCTCCCTTTGAGCGAGGAAGGGAAGCTGGCGTGCGTCCTGGCCCAGTTTCCGTACGGGTTCTTTCCCAATCGGGAGAACCTCGAGTATCTTGGGGAGTTCAAGGAGAGGATGGGAGATATGCCGCTGGTCTTCGAGTTTCGAAATCGGGCATGGGTGGGAGAGCCGACCTTTCAATTCTTAGAGAGGAATGGGATCGGATTCTGCATCGTTGACGAACCCAAGCTACCCAAGCTGATGCCCTTCGTTCTGAGGACCACCTCTGACATGGCCTACTTCCGGTTTCACGGCAGAAATCCAAATTGGTTCAATGTTCCGATGAAGGTTCGGTATGATTACCTCTACAGCGAAGCGGAGTTGAAGGAGTTTGTTCCTGAGATCCAAGCGATCTCCCGGAAGACTGCAAAGACTCTGATCTTTTTTAACAATTGTTATTCAGGTTCCGCGGCAAAAAATGCAGCGCAGATGGCCCGGCTGCTCATGGAGCAGCAGCCGTGAGTCAACAGTACTCAACACTCTGAACTGCGACGGAGGAGCAAACCGTGATTGAGATCGATTTTGAGAAAGGTGAGGGTCTGATACCGGTGATCGTTCAGGACGCATCCACGAATGAGGTGCTGATGTTGGGTTATATGAACCGGGAGGCATGGGAGAGGACGCTTGCCACAAAACGATCAGCGTTCTGGTCGAGGTCCCGGAAGAGACTTTGGGTCAAAGGAGAGACGTCAGGCCATTTCCAGGAGGTTAAGGAGATCTTTCTCGATTGTGACGGGGATGCCCTCCTGTTAAAGGTGGATCAGGTGGGAGGGGCTGCCTGCCATACAGGTTTTCGAAGCTGTTTCCACCACCGGTACGAGAACGGCGGGTGGAAGACTTTCGGAAGGAGAGTTTTTGATCCAGAGGAGGTATATAAAAAGTGAAGGTACTGAAGCTTGGGATTCCAAAAGGAAGTCTGGAGAATGCGACGATCGAACTTTTTAAAAAATCAGGGTGGAAGATCTCGGTCAGCTCCCGGAGCTATTTTCCCGTTGTGGACGATGACGAGCTTCGTTGCACCTTAGTTCGGGCCCAGGAGATGTCTCGGTTTGTCGAGATGGGGACACTGGATGCGGGCTTGACCGGAAAGGACTGGGTGCTGGAGAACGGGTCTGATGTGTTGGTCGTCCAGGACCTGGTCTATTCCAAAACCGGTGCAACCCCTGCGAGATGGGTTTTGGTGGTCACAGAGGATTCGCCCATTCGCGAACTGAAAGACCTGGAGGGGAAGAAGATCTTTACCGAGCTGGTCAATTTTACGAAACGGTACTTCGCCGAGCGAAAGATCAATGTAAACGTCGAGTTCTCCTGGGGAGCGACAGAGGGAAAGGTGATCGAAGGATTGGCCGATGCGATTGTCGAGGTGACCGAGACCGGAAGCACCCTTCGGGCCAACGGCCTCCGAATTGTGGAAGAACTGTTGGTGACCAACACCCAGCTGATTGCGAATCGGGAGGCCTACCGGGATCCGTGGAAGAGGGAGAAGCTCGAACAGATCTCACTCCTTCTCCGAGGGGCCCTCCGGGCTGAGGGGATGGTGGGGCTCAAGATGAACGTTTCGGCAAACGACCTGAAGGGTGTGATCGAGATCCTGCCCAGCATCACCGCCCCAACGATCTCCAATCTCTTTCAGACGGACTGGTTCGCCGTCGAGGTGATGATCTCGGAGAAGGCTGTCCGGGAACTAATCCCCCAGTTACAGAAACGCGGGGCGGTCGGGATCATTGAATATCCGCTCAACAAGGTCATATAAGGTTTTGATGATGGAGGATCGCTTCGCTTGAGGAGCACTTCGTTTGAGGGAAGAGGTGCTGTTTTTAGGGTGTGAGCAGTCCTATGACTTCCATGTGATAGGTCTGTGGGAACATATCGATGAGGCCGAGCTTTTGGAGTTGATATCCAGCCTCAGAAAAGAGACGGAGATCGCGTGAGAAGGTGGTCGGTTCACAAGAGACGTAGATGACCCTTTCAGGTTTCAATCTGACCACCTGATCCAAAATCGCCTTGCCACCTCTTCTCGGAGGGTCAAGGATCACGAGTTGAGGTCTTGGGCCTGCCCAGTGGGGCAGGATATCTTCAACCCTCCCATGAAGGAGGTTACCATTCGTAACCCTATTTCTTTCTTTATTGAATCGGGCATCCTCCACAGCCGACGGATTTTCTTCAATTCCCCAGCTCTCTTTTGATAAAAGAGCCAGTGGTAGCGTGAAGTTTCCAACCCCGGCATAGAGATCCAAGACATTCTCATCCTTTCTCACCCCCGAAAACTGGAGTACCATCTCAATCAATATCTGGTTCATTTCAAGATTGACCTGCGAAAAACTTTTCGCAGAGGCTCGGAGCCAAAACTCTCGTCTCTCTTGGCCCTGGGTCAAAGAGATCGTAAAATTGAGATGGGGATCGCCGAGGAAGACCGATCCCCCTTTGCTCACAACGGCGATGCCCTTGAGGACGGGATGGGCCTTGAGGAGATCGTTCAGATGATCTTTCATCCTTTGATGGAATGAGGTGGGGTGGAGGAGGAGAACCCCTTTCCCTTCCACTGGTGAGACGTTGATCCTGATCTCCTTCACTTGAGACAAGCTAGTGGATTCTTTCTGGAGGAGGGAAAGGATTTGGTTGATGAGGGGATGAGAGATCGGACAACGGTCGACATTGACAAGGTGATGGGATCGTTCGCGATAATAACCGATCGCCTTTCCCTCTACCTTCAACTGGACTCTTGACCGATAGCCATAAGATTGAGGCGAGGGTTGCCCTTCGATCGAGGGAACTTCTTTAAGCCCGGCCAATTTTATCAAAATCTCCCTTAAAATTTCCTTCTTCAAATCTATCTGGGCAGGATGGTGAATGTGTTGCCATTGACAGCCACCACATTGACCGAAGAGAGGGCATACGGGATCCGACCTGAAAGGGGATGGTTTAATCAGCTTGATCAATCTTCCGATGGCATAGCCTTTTTTCTTCTGGATGACTTTGACCCATCCCTGGTCGCCTACTACCGAGTGGGGCACGAAAAGAACCTGGCCATCGATCCGGGCAACCCCGTATCCCCGGAAAGCCATTGACTCGATCTTGAGCTGGGCCTCTTCCATCGTTCTTATAAGTAGCATCAAGTCTGAAAGGATTCAACGGATCCGAGGTGGGCACTGTCTTGAGAATCATGCAATGAATTGACATCTCGGCCCGATTTTGTTAGGTTTACCCTGTTGTTGAATTTAAATAGATGTTGAAATAGCGAAATATATTGGTATATCTTTAACAGACGAATTTGCAGGGCATCTTTTCACAACTGCAGGGTTTGCCGTGACAGTTACGGCGAAATTTCACCGGTTTGAAGAGAGGGATGACCCGAGGCGATGAGCTGGTTTAAGAAAGGAGAGGAGGAGAAGGAGAAGAAAGAGAGGCGGGAAGAGCTGCAGCTTTCCGACCACCTCTGGATCAAATGTAACTCCTGTAACGAGATCATCTATCGAAAGGTGATCGAGCGAAATTTCGAGGTCTGCCCAAAATGCAACTACCATTTCCAGATCCCTGCTCGAAGGAGGATGGACTATGTGGTCGATCCAGGGACTTTCGTTGAATATGACGCAGATCTTCTGCCTGTCGATCCCCTGGAGTTTAAGGATCTGAAGCGGTATCCCCATCGAGTGAAGGAATCCCAGGAGGCTACAGGCCAGAAGGAGGCGGTCATCTGCGGGGAGGCGAAGGTGGAAGGCCAGCCAGCCATGATCGGGATTTTTGAATTCAACTTCATGGGAGGGAGTCTCGGGTCGGTGGCCGGAGAGAAGATTACCCGGTTGATCGAACGGGCCATTGAGAAGAGGATGGGGGTGATCATCTTCTGTGCCTCAGGAGGGGCAAGGATGCAGGAAGGTATCCTCTCCTTGATGCAGATGGCCAAGACGAGCGCCGCCCTTGCTAAACTCCACGAAGCAAGGCTTCCCTACATCTCGGTCCTGACCGATCCTACCACCGGTGGGGTATCGGCCAGCATCGGCATGTTGGGGGATGTGATTATAGCGGAGCCGAGGGCAATGATCGGATTTGCAGGGCCAAGGGTGATTAAGGAGACGATCCGGGCGGAGCTGCCAGAAGGATTTCAGCGGGCGGAATACCTTCTCCAACACGGGATGATCGATCTGATTGTGGAGCGAAAGGATCTCCGGCATACCCTGGCCTCGCTCTTGGAGATGCTCAGAACGGATGATGGAAAGAACTGACCCATCCACAGGGAAAAAGGCATATCAGGAGTCGTTGGACTTTCTCTACGGCCTTGAAAAGTTTGGGATGATCTTCGGCCTGACCCAGGTGGAGAGAATCCTGAAGGCCCTCGGCGATCCCCATAAGGACGTTCAGGTCATCCATATCGGAGGGACGAACGGAAAAGGGTCGACGGCGGCAATGATCGCCTCGGTATTGCAGAAGGAAGGCTACCGGGTGGGTCTTTATACATCGCCTCATCTCATTCGATTCACCGAGCGGATCAAGATCAATGGAGAGGAGATTGAGGAGCAAGAGGTGGCCAGGCTGGCGGAATGGATGAGAGAGAGGGTCGGAGAAGCTAACATCACCCCTCCTTTCACCTTTTTCGATTTTACCACAGCCATGGCCCTTTATTACTTCAGGCAGAAGATGGTGGACCTGGCTGTGTTGGAGGTCGGTCTGGGCGGGAGACTCGATTCAACCAATGTGGTCGACCCGCTCCTCTCGGTCATCACCAACATATCGAAAGACCACGAGGCTTACCTGGGCAATAGCATCTTGAAGATCGCAGGAGAGAAGGCGGGCATTATCAAGAAAGGCCGGCCGCTGGTCACCGCTGCCACACAGGCCCAGGTGCTCCGGCTTTTTTCAAAGGTCTGTCGTGAGAAGGGATCTCCCTGCTTCCGGGTCGGAAAGGAGTTTCGATACGCGTGCTCGGAGAACGGAGATTTTCATTACGAGGGCCTGCACCGAAAGTTGTGGGGACTCCGCCTCAGTCTCAGAGGATTTCATCAGGTCATCAATGCGACGACGGCACTCGGAGCGTTAGAGGTCTTAGAGGATCTGGGATATACGGTATCGACCGATGCCATGGTGGAAGGGTTGAAAGAGGTGGAATGGCCAGGGAGGTTGGAGGTCACCGCCTCTTCACCCAGGGTGGTCCTCGACGGAGCTCATAATCCGGCGGGAGCCCTTGTCCTGAAGGAGTCTCTGGAGAAGGAATTTCAATACGACCACCTCACGCTCCTCATCGGCGTGATGAAAGACAAAGACATCCGATCGATCCTCGGTCTCCTGGCCCCCTTGGCAGATCGCATCATCCTCACCAGACCGAATAGCGAGCGGGCCGCTCCTCCTGCCTTACTCAAAAAGGAACTGGGAAGGAATGGAAGACGGGCGGAGATCATCGAAGATCTCAAGGAGGCCATCCAAAGGGGTCTCTCCATCACCGGACAGGAAGACCTCTTCTGCATCACGGGATCCCTCTATACAGTAGGTGAGGCCAGGGCCTATTTCCATCCCCAGAGAGGATCATGAGGTATTGCTCGTTCGTGATGAGCTTCGTTCTTGTTCTCTTCACTTTCTTTTCCCCCGATGCCCTCCGTGCGAAGATGCCCGAGGTGAAGATGGCAAAGGAGGAAGGCCCGGTCGATATCGAAGCCAATGAACTGATCTATGACAAGGAACAGAATCTTTATACCGGCCGGGGAAATGTGGAGGTCCACCGGGGGGATATGCTTCTCCTGGCGGATCACGTCCAGCTCGATATGGCGACCAAAGACCTGGTGGCCTGGGGAAAGGTTTTGCTAAGAGAGGGAGAAGATGTGGTGGAGTGTGAGCGCCTTGAGATCAACCTCGACAGCCGATTGGGGAGGATCTATCAGGCCAGACTCTTTCTGAAGGATCAGAATTTTCATATCCTCGGCCGGGAGATAGAAAAACTGGGGGAGGCCCGTTATCGGGTAAGGGACGGCTCTTTCACCACCTGCGATGCGAAACGTCCACCCTGGAAATTTACGGTGAAGGAGCTGGAGGTCACCATAGAAGGCTATGGGATTGCAAAACACCCGGTCTTCCATATCGAGGAGATTCCGTTTCTCTATCTGCCTTTGGCCATCTTCCCTGTGAAGAAGGAGAGACAGACCGGCCTTCTCATGCCAGCGCTGCTCCATTCCTCAAAGTACGGTTTTGGGGTGAAGAACGCATTTTTCTGGGCGATCTCAAAGGATATGGACTCCACGCTCTATCTCGATTGGTTGGGAGATCGAGGGTTTAAAGAGGGTTTGGAGTACCGGTACGCTCTCACAAAGAATCTCAACGGCCGAGCCAACCTCTACTTCATCGATGATCGGGTCTCCAATAGAGATCGATATGCATTCTTTCTCAGGCATGACCAGCGGTTTGCCGATGGTCTTTATCTCAAAGGGAACGTGAACCATGTCAGCGACAATCTTTACCCCCAGGACTTTGACCAGGACATCCCGGATGCCTCATCGATTGATTCAAGAAGCGGAAGGCAGCTGAGGTCAAATCTCTTTGGAGGAAAGAATTGGGATCGGTTTACTTTCTTGGCCGAGGGTGCGGTTTTTAACGATCTGACCAAGGAGAGTAATGACGAGACGGTGCAGAAGCTTCCCCAGGTCAGCTTCTACGCCCATCCCCAGCCGCTTTTCAGGACGCCGTTCTTCTATGATGTGGCCTCTTCCTATACCCATTTCTGGCGGGAGAAGGGCCTGGTGACACACCGGGGCGATCTCTTCCCGAGGATTTCTTATCCGGTGAGGCTGCTCGATGTGTTGAAGTTGGAATCGGATGTGGGCCTGAGAGAGACCTTTTACCGTTCGTATCATGATCCAGCCCGAGAACTGAATCAATGGAAGACGAGGGAGACTGTTGAGGCAAGCACGGAGTTGGGCACTGAATTTTACAGGGTCTATGAGGGGAGCTCGATTCCGAAGATTTCCAAGCTTTACAGCGTGACCAGATGGATGCATACGGTTGAGCCCACGATCGGTTACCGGTACAGCCCCCGGGTGAAACAGCGTGATCTCCCCATTTTCGATGAGACAGACCGACTTGCCTACACCAGTCAGATCACCTACGGGATCACCCAGCGCCTTGTGGGAAAGCCCGAGAAGGAGGGAATCGACTCCGGACCTTATGAGTATGGGAAGTTTAAGGTCTCTCAGAGCTACAGCCTTGGAGATCCCTTTCAGATCGATTCAAAAGGGAGGGAAGAGGACTTTTCCAATATCAAGGGAGAGCTTTGGTGGAATTTCAGCCCCTATGTTTCCGCGCAATGGGATGCGGAGTTGAATGCCTATCGATGGGAATTCGACATATTTAATTATCTCGTCACGGTACAGGATCGAAGAAATGATACCTTTCAAGTCCAATATCGGTATACCCGGGATAGCACCAATGAGATCAATTTCTATACCCGCTTGAGAACGATCAAGCCCTTATACATCTCTGGTTCGATGCGTTATAATGTGTTGGAGAAGATGAGGGTGGAGAATGTCTACGGTATCGAATATCAGGCTCAGTGCTGGGCTTTGAATCTGACCGTCCAGGACAAGAACCGGTCTCCTGATCGGACCCAGAAGAAAGAGCTTAAATTTCAATTTCAAGTCACTCTGCTGGGTATCGGTGGCGTAGGGGTCAAGCCCGGTATGTTCGGGCAGTAGTTGAGAGAGGAGGGGAAAGGAATGAAAGGGGTTATCTTAGCAGGAGGTTTAGGAACCCGGCTCTATCCATTGACCAAGGTGACCAACAAACACCTCCTGCCCATTTATGATAAGCCGATGATCTACTATCCCATCCAGACCCTGATCAATGCGGGCATCGATGACATCCTGATCGTGACCGGGGGAAACAGCGCCGGGGACTTCTTAAAGCTCTTGGGAAATGGAAAGGAGTTCGGGTTGAAACATATCAACTACACTTACCAGGAGGGAGAGGGGGGCATCGCAGAGGCCCTGGGTTTGGCAGAGTTCTTTGCCGGTGGTGAGAAGATCTGTGTGGTATTGGGAGATAATATCATTGAGAAGAATATCCGAAGGGCTGCCCAGGCCTTTCAGGAGCAGAAGGAAGGGGCGAAGATTCTGCTCAAAGAGGTTCCTGATCCGGAGCGATTTGGAGTTCCAGAGCTGAAAGGGGATCGGATCGTTTCCATCGAAGAGAAGCCGAAGAAGCCGAAGTCCAATTATGCCGTGATCGGGATCTATTTTTTCGATGCGACGGTTTTCGATATCGTCAAAACCCTGAAGCCCTCTGCCCGCGGAGAGCTGGAGATCTCCGATGTGAACAATCGTTATATCGAAAGGGGACAGATGACGTGGGATATTCTGGAGGGTTGGTGGACGGATGCCGGGACATTTGAATCGCTGCTTCGTGCAAACCAACTGGTTGCCCAGACCGGTGCCAACAAACTTTGATCACGCTATGCGCATGGCGCCAAGCGCTTAGCTTTTTTAGGGAGGCAGGATGATCCAGGGAGTTAAGACCAAGGTGTTGCGGGTCATTCCAGATGAACGGGGGAGGGTGATGGAGATCCTCAGGGCTGATGACGAGCTCTTCCTGAAGTTCGGACAGGTCTACGTCACGACCACCTACCCGCAGGTGGTAAAGGCCTGGCATTATCATAAAATTCAGACCGATCACATCGCCGTCATTGGAGGGATGATCAAACTGGTCCTTTACGATCCGAGGGAGGGTTCACCTACGAAAGGAGAGATCAACGAATTCTTCATCGGGATCCACAACCCTTTGCTCGTTCAAGTGCCCAATGGAATCTATCACGGATGGAAATGTATCAGCGAGGAGGAGGCGATTGTCATTAACATTCCGACAGAGGTCTACGCCTATCGTGCGCCAGATGAATACCGGCTCCCCCCTCATGGAAAAGATATTCCTTATGACTGGTCGAGAAAGGATGGATGATGAGTTGCAAATTCGAATCACGAAATTCGAAATCCTAAACAAATTCAGATGACCGAAAGGCTGAATTTAAAACTATGGAATGAATAACGTTCTTAAAGTTTGGTCATTTTAACTTAGGGTTTGTTTCGAGTCTCGAAATTTGAATTTCGGGTTTTTGGTTCCCTATAGGGGTGCGAGATGAGGATACTGGTGACGGGTGGTTGTGGATTCATCGGGAGCAACTTCGTTCGTTACTTCTTGAAGACCTATCCGGACGGGTCTCTGATCAATGTAGATAAGTTGACCTACGCCGGAAATTTGGAAAATCTTTCCGATCTCTCCGGTTCCCCGCGCTATCACTTCATCAGAGGGGATATTGCAGATGCCGCAAGGATGGAGGAATTGATCAGCAAGGATGTGGAGGCCATTGTCAACTTTGCCGCCGAATCCCATGTCGATCGATCGATCGAGGATCCGAGCGCCTTTATGAAGACCAATGTATTTGGGACCTTTGTGCTTTTAGAAGCGGTGAGGAAGGTCTTTCCGAAACGGTCGATCCGTTTTGTCCAGATTTCTACGGACGAAGTCTACGGCTCCCTGGGTGAGACAGGGGCATTTACAGAGGAGACCCCGCTTGCGCCCAACAGCCCTTACTCGGCGAGCAAATCGGCCGCCGATATGCTGGTCCGGGCCTATTACCATACCTACGGGCTTCCCGCGGTCATCACCAGATGTTCTAACAATTACGGCCCGTACCAATTTCCTGAGAAGCTGATCCCCTTGATGATCTCCAATGCGATTGAAGGTAAGGAGCTTCCGATTTATGGCGATGGGATGCATGTGCGGGACTGGATCTATGTGGAAGATCATTGCCAAGCGATCGACGTGGTCCTCCAGCGGGGTAAGGCAGGAGAGGTTTACAACATCGGAGGACGGAGCGAGAGGCCAAACCTCGTTGTTGCAAAGGCCATTTTGGACCGACTGGGAAAACCCCATTCCATGATCCGGTTTGTCGCGGATCGGCCCGGACATGACCGGCGTTATGCCATTGACTTCTCAAAGATTGAAAGGGAACTGGGATGGACCCCTTCGGTCTCCTTTGAAGAGGGGATCAGCCGAACGGTCGAATGGTACCTGAACCATCAGGAGTGGTGGAAGAAGATCAGGACAGGAGAATATTTAAATTACTATAAACGGATGTACGAGAACCGGTAAAAGAGAGATCCCAAATCCCAAATCGCCAATAAGCGCCAATAGCCAAATTCTGAATTGTTTGAATAGGGAGACATTTTTGATGGTTCGCCAGAGCATAGAGAGAGGCTGGGGGTCATTCCGGATATGAGACGGATACTGGTGATCGGGGCAAAAGGGATGCTGGGAAGGGACCTGGTCAGGGTCCTTTCTTCCACTTTTTGTGCAAGCAAGAAATCCGACTGGGAGATCATGGAATGGGATCTGGAAGAGATCGACATCTGTGAGGAAAAGAAGACCGTGACCAAGATTGAGAACTTTCGGCCGGCGATCGTGATCAATGTGGCCGGTTACACCGATGTGGACGGCTGTGAGTCGAATGAGGAGAAGGCCTTCGCGGTCAATGCAGAAGGGATGAAGCATGTGGCACTGGGGGCTTTGCGTTGCGGTGCCAAGGTGGTCTATCTCAGCACCGATTACGTCTTCGACGGAAAAAAGGGGAAGCCCTATCTGGAGGACGACCCGCCCAATCCCCTCAATGTTTACGGCCGTTCTAAATTAAAGGGAGAGCAGTATGTTCAGGAGATCGCCAAGGACGGCCTGATCGTTCGGACGCAATGGCTCTTCGGAAAGCACGGAAAGAATTTCGTCGCCTCGGTTCTCCGACAGGCCAAGGAGAAAAAGGTCCTTTCGATCGTCAATGATCAGATCGGTTCACCCACTTACACAATCGATCTCGCCGAAGCCATTTCTGTTCTGCTTCACTCGAAGGCCCAGGGGATCTTTCACGTGGCGAACAGCGATCTCTGTTCATGGTACACGTTTGGTCAGGCCATATTGAAACTTTCACGGATCAAAGGTGCAAAGGTCATTCCCATCTCTTCCCGGGAGCTCGGTCGACCAGCGGTCCGCCCCGCTTACTCCGTTCTCCACTGCCAAAAACTGAAACAGGTCACCGGGATGGTGTTGAGGCCCTGGTCCGAGGCCCTCAAGCATTTTCTCGAATCGGATCCTCGCCCCCTCGCTTAAGCTGTAATACTCCTCCGTGGAAACTTCCGACAATCGGGCGGGGATGTTCCCACCCGATGGCAGCCTTTCTCCACACTTCAGTGAGGATTACCTCAAGCTCCACTTTTGGGTTGCATTTTTCACCAGCCCGTTTTAAATTTCGTAAAGACTTATCTTAAGGAGCGGGAGTTGACCATGAATATCTGCATCATCGGCACAGGTTATGTCGGATTGGTCACAGGGGCCTGCCTGGCGGAGTTCGGGTTGAATCTGATCTGTGTGGACAACGACCAGGAGAAGATCGATCAGCTGAAACGGGGCCAGATATCCATCCATGAACCCGGGCTCGAAGACCTGGTTCGGAAGAATATGAAGGAGGGAAGGCTCTCCTTTTCGACGAGCATTCGGGAAGGGGTGGTCTCAAGTTTGGTCATTTTTATTGCCGTGGGGACGCCCTCCAAAGAAGATGGTTCTGCCGATCTCACCGCGGTGGAGGAGGTGGCCAAGGAGATCGCTCGAAATATGAACGGCTACAAAGTGGTCGTGGTCAAATCCACCGTTCCCGTGGGGACCTGCCGCAGGTTGAAACAGTTGATTCGGGATCATCAGTCGGAACCGATTCCCTTCGACATCGTCTCCAATCCTGAGTTTCAGAGGGAAGGGTCTGCGATCGAGGATTTCATGCGGCCGGATCGTGTGACCATCGGTGCAGAAAGTGAGCAAGCCATTGCCATCATGAAGGATATCTATAGCGCCCTCTACCTGATTGAAACCCCTTTCGTCATCGCCTCGCTGGAAACGGCAGAGATGATCAAATATGCGGCCAATACCTTTCTGGCGACCAAGATCACCTTCATCAATGAGATTGCCAACCTGTGCGAAATGGTGGGCGCAGATGTCCATCACGTGGCCAGAGCCATGGGGTTGGATGGAAGGATCGGGAAGAAATTTCTCCACCCGGGTCCTGGGTTTGGGGGTTCCTGTTTTCCGAAAGACACCCGCGCGCTTTCAAGGATTGCTCGAGACAGGGGATACGTCTTTAAACTCTTGGAATCTGTGATCGAGGTCAACGAGGAACAGAAGCAGAGGATGGTGAGGAAGATCACGGAGAAAGTGGGGGACCTCAGAGGAAAGACGATAGGGGTTCTTGGACTTTCGTTCAAACCGAATACAAACGACGTTCGGGAATCCTCATCCATTGCCATCATCCAGGGGCTTCTGAAGATGGGAGCGAAGGTGAAGGCCTATGATCCGGCAGCCATGGAGGAGGCCAGGGCGATCCTTCCCGAACTGGAGTTCGGAAAGGATGCTTACGATGTGGCCAGGGGAAGCGATGCATTGGTCCTGGCAACCGAGTGGAATCAATTCCGGCGGTTAGATCTCCAGCGGGTCAAGGATCTGTTAAAGAGTCCGATCTTCATCGACCTGAGAAATGTTTATGATCCGGACCAGATGAGGCGGATGGGTTTTATCTACTCCGGGGTTGGGAGGTGAGGGAAGAGATCCATGGCTGCCGAAAAGGATTGGATCTTTGTCTCCGATGCCCATTTCACCGGACAAAACCCCGATGAGATGGAAGCGTTTCTCAGGTTCCTGGATTCGGAGAAGGAGCGGATGGGTCATCTGGTTATCCTCGGCGACCTCTTCGAATTCTTTTTCGGTTTTAGAAATTCTCTCTCGCCCAAAAAGAGCTTTGCCTTTACCGACTATCTGCCCGTGTTGAATAAGCTTCGAAGTCTCTATCTGGACGGAATCCGAATTAAATATTTTGAGGGGAATCATGATTTCTTTCTTCGGTCCTTCTTTTCAGACCAGCTCGGAATGGAAGTGGATGTCTATCCTGATGAGAGCGAGGAGAGGTTAGGGGGGAAAAGGGCTTTCATTTCACACGGAGATTTGTCAAATCCGAGGCAGTGGACCTATCGAACCTTTCGAAGAGTCCTTAAAAACCGATTGACCTACTGTCTCATCCATCTTGCAGGCCCCCGGCTTTCTTCCCGGATTGCCAAGAGGCTAAGTGAAAGAAGTTATCAAAAATATCATAACCATATCCAACCCGGTCTCGTTCCAGCCTTCAAGGCTTTTGCTCACCAGAAGTTCTTAAAGGGCTTTGAAATTGTTATTCTCGGACACTCCCATTATCCCGAGGAAGTCGAGGAATGGATTGATGGGAGGAGATGTCTTTATTACAATGTTGGAGATTGGATGATTCACCGGTCCTTTTTACGCTTCACCCCGCCTGAGAGGTTTGAACTGAGTCAATTTGTGGATCGGAGATAAGGCGTTGGGTGATAAGGTGGTTTGGATATGCCGAACAGGGCCGTATTTCTCGATCGGGACGGAACCATCAATGAGGAGATGGGGTATGTCAACCATCTTGAGCGTTTTGTCCTTCTCCCTCGTGTCGGCCAGGCCATTCGATTGTTGAATGAATACGGTTTCAAAACCGTGGTCATCACGAACCAATCCGGGGTGGCCAGGGGTTATTTCCCGGAATCTCTGGTCCATCTGATTCACCAAAAGATGCAGGATCTTTTGAGGCTGGAGGGTGCCCATCTCGACGGAATCTATTATTGTCCACATCATCCTGATGCGGGGAACCCTCCCTACCGACAGAGGTGCCGGTGCCGGAAGCCTGCCACGGGGTTGGTCGAAGAGGCGGTGCGGGATCTGGATATTGACTGTTCAAGAAGTTATGCAATCGGTGACCGAGGCCTCGACATGGAATTTGCCCATCAGATCGGAGCCCGGGGAATTTTGGTTCTCACCGGATACGGCAAAGGGGAGATGGAATTTTTTAGAGAACAGTGGAGGGTGAAACCTCACCATGTGGCTCAGGATCTCTATGAGGCCGTTCAATGGATCCTTAAAGAAGAGGGCCAAAGGTGAAAGGTCAAAGCTAAGGCTTTGCGTTTTAAAGGAGGACGGGTATGCCGCTTAGCAAAGAGCTTTTGGAGATTTTGGCGTGTCCCAAGTGCAAAGGGGATATTTTCCTGAACCGGGCTGGGGATGGTTTGATCTGCAAGGCGTGTGGGCTCCTCTATCCGATTCGAGACGACATCCCCGTGATGCTGATTGATGAGGCCCTCCCTTACCAGGGAGAAGACTAATGGAAGGTACCAAATCCAAGAGAGTGGCCTTTCCGGGAGCCGCTTCGTGGAGCAAAGACAGGGATTTTGTAATCTGAGCGGGGGTAATCCAGTGTTCGGCTACATCCAGTATCTCCTCCTCAAGGTTTTCAGCCTCTTCATCAATCTTCTTCCTGAAGGCCTCTGCCTCTGGATGGGGAGACGGTTCGGGTCATTGGCTTATCACCTGGACAGGGAGCATCGAAAGGTAGCCCTTCAGAATCTGCGGGTTGCCTTTGGCCGTGAGAAATCCGAAGAGGAACGCCGCGCTATTGCCAAGAGGACATTTCAAAACCTCGGGATGATGATGGTTGAATTCTTTCGCATTCCCAGGATGGACGAAGAGATCTTTAAAAGGAAGGTGGTGATGGAGGGGCTCGATGAGGCCATGGAGCTCCTTAAGAAAAAGAGGGGAGCCCTCATCCTTGTCTCCCATTTCGGGAATTGGGAATTGATGGGTCTGATGTCGAGGGTCATAGGAAATCCTATTATGGTGATTGCAAAACCCTTAAAGAATAGATATGTCGATCAATTCATCAATGAGATAAGGAAAGGGACGGGGCTTGAGGTCATCCCTCCTGAGAAGGCAAGCCGGAAGGTCATCCGGGCCCTTTCTGAGAATCGCTTGGTTGGAATCTTAATCGACCAAAGGGCGAAGCGAAGCGAAGGGGTGTGGGCCGACTTCTTTGGACGGAAGGCACCGACAACCCCTGGTCTGGCTGTATTGGCGCTAAAAACCGGGGCCCCTGTTTTTCCGGTTTTCATGATAAGGAACGGATTTCAAAAGCATCGCCTATTGGTCAAGGAGCCCCTTTCATTGGTTCGGACAGGAAATGTGAAGCATGATGTGGAGACCAATACTCAGCTTTTCAATCATACCCTTGAGGCGATGATCCGTGAATATCCTGACCAATGGTTCTGGGTGCATCGGAGATGGGAGAGAAAGGAGAGGAGAAATTAGTCCTGTAAAATGGTATACTTTATGGGAGAGGAGAGGGCCGGTTGAATAATTTACCCCAAAAGCGGGGAGAGAAGCCTTCCGGAAAGAGACCGAAGGTTGAGAGACATACCTTCCTTCGAGTGGGGGATAAGGTTCTTCACAAGAAATACAAATCCTGGGGAGGAGGGGTTGTGCTTGAGACGTGGTCCTCTGAGCTTCCGGGTGGATCCTGTTTTGTCCGGATCCTCTTCCAGGACGGGAAGAAGAGGGTCTTCGATAACAATTTCGACAGCGCCTGCTGTTGCTACTATACCGGCATCACCCTTTTGAACCGCATCGAATTATAAAGCCTCCGGCATACCTCCCTCTGCCTAATGGATGATAGAATAACCGAAAGCCTTTATCTTTCCTCTCTTGGATATTCGGCCAGGAGTTCTTTGCTATGCTCGTCGTCATGGCAGTAGACACAGAGATTTTCCCAGTTGGAGCCGTCCGGCGGGTTGTTCAGGTGATTTCCGTCCTTATGGTGTACTGTAAGAAGGTGTCTCGTTTTCTCGTCGAACTCCCTGCCACATCTGGCACAGATGAGGCCATGTATCTTTAATGAGCGCTCCCTGTAATCGTTCCCCTTTTGACCAGGCTTTCTTAATTCCTTGAGAACCCTATCAATCGATTCATAATCCCCTGCCTTCTTGGCTTGCCTTTGATGTATGTGAAAGAGTCTTTTTTTCATGAGGGGGATGAGCGCTTTGAAGTTTGAGCTTTGTTCCTCCTTAAATTAACAGACAGATCAACTGGAATCAAGCGAAGGGTGACAAAAATTGCTTGTTTGGGTTGAGAAATTTTGGTATTTTATGTAGCCAATAAGAACGCTGAGCGCCCAGGCGCCATGCCCATATCAGACTCAAGAAGGAGGTGGTGGATGATGATTACTGTGCCAGCTCATAAGGTCAGACAGTTTGGCGTCGAATTTTATCAAACCTCTTTCACCTCAGGTGATGTTCAGAAGCTGGTCAAATTTGAGGTGTTAAATTATCCATCCGTGGAGGAGGGAGAAAAGAGAAGGAAGGCCGCCAGGGCCTCGGCCATCAATTGGGAGATGTTGGAGAAACGAATCGCACGGAGCGAGGCGGCGTTCCAGAGGCCGGTGATCCGAAAGAAGATTCGGGAACTGGTCCAATATTATCTGGACTGCCAGGAGGCCCAGAACCTGCCCGCCATTCCAGGGGCCGTGATCATGATCACAGAGAAACGGCTCAGTTTCTCCCCCCTCGGGAAGAACCCTAACCTGGGAATGCTCGAGATCCCGGAAGAACCGGGTATCATGCGGTGTTTGGATGGCCAGCACCGGCTGTTAGCTCTCAGCGCTCAGACGGGCAGGAGCGTGGAGATCGATGTCCCTGCCGTGGTTTTCGATACGCTCGATGCCCGTCAGATCGTGGAGCTTTTTGTGACCATCAACGCCAAACATACAAGGCTCAATCCCTCCCACCTGATCTCCCTGGCCGGGCGAAGGCTCTACACGGATCCCTATCAGGCCTTGGCCCATGACATCATTCGTCGGCTCAACGAGGAAGAGGATTCTCCCCTGCGCGGAGAGATCAAGGTCTTGGGAGTTGGAAAAGGCCATGTTTCTCAGGCCTCGCTCGCTGATGAGATGAGGGATCTCTTCAGCAACATTGAGAAGATCGGAGGGTCCAGCCGATTCAAGGAATTCGAGCAGAATGCCAAGCGTTATTTTCTCAACTACTTTAAGGCCATTCAAGCCATCTTTCCAAAGGCCTGGGCGGGCCGGAAGTATAGTATCAAGACCGGAGCAGCGCTGAGGGCCTTCATCCGGGTGAGCCCAGATGTGATGGCCCGATCGAAGGAGCTTCGCAACGACCCCTTCGACCATATCGGGATTCGCGAGGCGATCAAACCCTGGGGTGATCGAATCGGCGACGGGAGGTTCGAGACCGATGGAGAGTGGCGACAGAAGTTAGCAGGAGGGACAAGAGGGACAGTCGATCTCCTCACCCGGGAGCTCAGGGACGCTATGAAATCACCTTGAGCAGACGTCGATAGTGAACGCGAATCCTTCGAGAGAGACCGATACGGGCACGTGACACGGACACGTTATTCTTGATTCGGGGAGTATGCGGATGAAGCGATATCTCATCATCGGGGATGGTGTTGCCGGTGCGAGGGCAGCGGTCAGGATCAGGGAGACAGATTCAAAGGGTGACATCCAGATCTTCACAGAGGAGGCGTATCCGTTCTATTACCGGGTTCGCTTTCCAGAGCTGGTTGCGGGTGAGGTGGGTGTAAAGGATATCACCATCCACACCAGCGAGTGGTACCAGAGCCGAGGGATTTCTCTCCATCTCGAGGAGCCGATTATAGAGGTTCATCCTGAAAGGGGTGAGGTTCTCAGCAAGAAAGGCGTGGTCTATGGGTATGATTCATTGCTCATGGCGACCGGCGGCCTTGCTTTTGTCCCACCGATCAAAGGGGTGGAGAAGAGAGGAGTCTTCACCCTCCGATCCATGCAGGATGCGATCACGATGAAGGAATTTTCGGGAGGGGTCCGTCAGGCGATCCTTATCGGAGGCGGACTCGTAGGGCTGGAGACAGGAGGCGCCCTGCTAAGACGGGGGATAAAGGTTGCGGTGATTGAGCACAATCCCAGGATCCTTCCGAGGCAGATGGATCCCGAAGGATCCCAGGTGCTCCAGAAAAAGATGGAGGGGATGGGTTTCTTTTTCTATCTCAATAGCGAATCGGAAGAGATTCTCGGAGAGGAAAGTGTGGAAGGGTTGCGCCTGAAGGATGGGAGAATCGTGGAGGGCCAGATGGTGATCGTCTCAGCAGGGGTGAGGCCAAACATCGAACTGGCCAGGGCAGCGGGGCTGGAGACGAAGAAAGGAATTCTGGTCAATGACCGATTGGAGACGAAGACCCAGGGGATCTTTGCGGCAGGAGATGTCGCAGAACATCGAGGTCGGTGTTACGGAATCTGGCCAGCGGCCCAGAGGCAGGGAGAGATTGCCGGTGTCAACATGGCAGGAGGAGGGTTGATCTACGAGGGGACGGTCGTCTCGAACACCCTGAAGGTGGTGGGGGTTGCGCTCACTTCCGCGGGCGACATCGATCCAGAAGGAAAGTTGGAATGCGTGGTGAGAAGCGACCGGGAGAAGTGTGAGTATTGCAAGGTGACCTTCCAGGAGGATCGAATCGTGGGCTGCATTTTTCTTGGAAGAACGGAAGGTGTTTCAGAGGTTTTGAACGCCATAGAAAAGAAGACGAACGTGAAGGACGTGAAAGGGTCGATTCTCGAAGAGCGTTTCGACTTTAAGAAGCTCGGGTGAAGAAGAAAAAAATCCACCGGGCTTGCTCAGCTCGGTGGATTTTTAAGGTTGAAGGGTTAAAGAGGAGGAAAGAGATTTTTTCGTGTTATTTAAATTTATCATACCTGATTCATATTAAAGGAGGATTAAAACCGGATTAGAATTTTCTAATCTTTTACCGTGCCTGATTCCTCGGACCAGATCGTTTGTAAGCCGAGCGAGGCACGAGGAAGGGAGGAGGAGGTGGCCTATGACAGAAGAGGGGAGGAGGCTGAGCGAGGAGGAATTTGTCGTCCAGGCGATCAGAAAACTGAGAAAAGAACCGTTTCGAGGAATCCACAGCGTTTACAGCGGATTCAACGAGGCGTTCAGAAAGTATTTTGGCACCAATCCGGTTGAGGCCACATCCAGACTGGCTGCTGAGGGAAAGATCGAGGTCCGACCCTTTAAGGGAGGGGCCATGCTCTTTCTCCCGAATGAAGCTCCAAAAAGACCTTCCACCGAAGAGGTCATCCAGTTGATATTGGAATCCGGGACCCGAAATCTTTCTGAAGAGGAGTTCTTCATCGAGGGGATAAAGAAGTTGAGAAAGGATCCCTATAAAGGGATCAGCAGCGTCTTCAGCGGGTTTAATGAAGCCTTCCGAAGGCATTTCAACAAGGACCCGATCGAATTTGCAAATAAGATGGCCTCGGAGGGAAAGATCGAAATCATTCCGATGAGAAGCGGCAAGGGGGTGATGCTCTACCTTCCAGGTGAAGGGCCGAGGGGGCGAAAGGCCGAGGAGACCTTGAAGAGGATCCTGGGATGACGTGAAAATAACCAACCCCAAGCACCCGTAACCAAATCGTTACTAAGAACTCAATGACCCAAATTATGAAAACAGGAGTTATTTGGAAGTTGGAGTTTGCTGATGGGAACCTATCTTACTGGGCTTTTGTTATCTCCTTCAGGGTTTCTTCATAAACCCGGTACGTATTTGAATCGAAAAGGACGAATCGGACGAGCTTGATTTCGGGGTGATCCTTCAAATACTCCATCACCGTCTTCAGAGCGATACCCGAGGCTTCCTTTAGAGGATAACTGTAGATCCCTGTGCTGATTGAAGGGAAGGCGATTGAGGAGATCTTGTGCTGGCTGCATAGTTCCAGGCTCTTTCGATAGGCGCTGGAAAGGAGTTCAGCGTCCTTGGCTGACCCAGAATATCTTGGGCCCACTGCGTGGATCACATATTTTGCCTTGAGGTTCCCGCCACCTGTGATCACGGCTGACCCAGTGGGACAGCCTTTGTATTTCGCTTTCAATTCAGCCATGATCCCAGGCCCACCTGCCCTGTGGATCGCGCCATCCACCCCACCGCCTCCCGCGAGCGCGGAATTGGCCGCATTGCCGATGGCCTCGATCTCCTGCTGGGTGATATCGCCCTGAACGATTTCTAAGGTTGATTGATGAACCGTTACCTTCATCTTTCATCTCCCCCTTTGTCTATGGCGTATGGACCTTAGAATAAGGCATATCAGAAAGAGTTGCCCTGGTCAATAGGTAAGGTGAGGGCGGCCGACTGGATAAAATCGCTTGCAAAGATTGTTGAAGGAGTGTAAAATTATGATCGGAGCAAAAAAAAATGATCGCCTTTGATCTTTTCTGTTCGAACGGTCATAAGTTCGAGTGCTGGTTCAAAGACAGCGCCTCTTTCGAGGAGGAGAGATCCTCGGGCACGGTCCGTTGTCCCTTCTGTAATGACAACAAGATAGAGAAGGCCTTCTCACCCTTTTCGATCAAAAAGAGTGGAGAGAGGAGAAAGGAGGCTGCCCTGTCTGAGGAGACGCTTCAGGTGATCCAGGAATATCTGGATAAACATTTTGAAGACGTAGGCCGTGATTTTGCTAAAGAGGCCCTCAAAATCCATTATGGTGAAGCGGAGAAGAGAAATATCAAAGGAACGGCCACTCCAAGTGAAGAGGTTCTCCTGAAGGAAGAAGGGGTCCCATTCGTCAGACTGCCGATCGTCAAACCGTTGCTCAACTGAGGTACGGATAAAGATGATCAGGGGGCTACCACAAAGGTTACTTCTTGAAGTTTGTCATCTCGAAAAAACGTCACTCGAACTGGACGGCCGACCTTGATCGCGTCAAGGGCCTCTTCGAACTCCTGAACGTTGCTCACCTCCTTAGCATTGACCCTGGTAATGATATCCCCGGCCTTGATCCCAGATGCCTCTGAGGCACTGCCCGGAAGGACCTCTGAGACCAGAACCCCCTTCTCACCCTCGAAGCCAAAATGGGAGGATAGGGAAGAGGTGAGTTCCTGAACCCGAATCCCGTATCGTTCCGCCATACTCTTTTTGGCAAGGGCAATGCCCTGTTCATCGAGGATCGCGGCCGAGACGAAGATCGGAGCTTTGGATTTCAATGCGATGACAATGGCATCGCTGGGCCGGGCATCCACTTCAACCAACTTCTTATTCAATGTGAGAAAGAGCTTGGCATAATAGGTACGATCTTTTAAATCGACAATCCTTACTTCCTTCACGTTGATCTGGGCCTGAGCCAGGATGGAATAGAGGAGATCATGGGTCATCGGTCTTACAGGGGCGATATTTTTCAATTCCCTTTCGATGGCAGTTGCTTCGGGAATTCCGATCCAGATGGGGAGGGCCTTGTTTCCTTCCCTATCAGCAAGGACCACGACTGGATTCTGCCCCGTGGCATCCAGCCTCACCCCTTTGACCTCCATTTCGACGAAGGGGGGAGGTGTCTCTTTACTGATGGCGACCAGGACCAGGGTTATGAGCATGGCAACCACAAGGCCAATCTTCCAATAGCTTCTCATGAGCTTCTCCTCTTTTTCATGGTTCTTTGTCTCAGTATGGCCATGAGGCCGATGATGATCTTCTGTCCCTCCCGTTTGGTCCAGGGCTCAGGCCTTTTGATGATCCGTTGACAGAAGGCATGGTAATGTCCTTCCTCCCAGTTCAATCTTTCTAAGAGGTAGGAGATGAAATCCCTCTGGCTCGAGGTGATCGATTCCAAACCTTGAGGACTGTCAGGGGGGATGAGCCGACCTTTCGGCACAGGATGGTAGGGATGCGGGAGGAGACCCTTGAAGCCCATCTCTTGAAAACGTCTCATCACCTTTTCAAAACCCTCTCTGGTCAACCGGGTTGAACTCTCCACCCCAGCCACTCCTTTCAGGATCTGCCGATAGGATTCTTCGTCAAGACGGAGGTCGTCTTTTGCGATATGGATGAGGGCCTTCTTCCTTCGACCGATGGGCATATTTCTCACCCAAGGCAAATTATAACCCAAATTATACGATTATTCCCAGTAGAAAAGCTGGACGTTCGGCGCCTTGAACCAGACCGTCTTCGATCATCATTCTGGAGAATATTTCAGAAATGTCCAACATTCTTCCAAGATTGGGCACCAAACCAGCTCCATTCCCGGATCTGTCTGGCCTTCCAGGGTTTCAATTAAGCTTTAAGAATTAGCAAGTTATCATTAATTAAAGCGATGGGTTCATTCTTGGCATGTATTTTGCTGAAAAATGCGTAAAATATCGAGAAATCCTGGGAAAAGTCATGTCAAACGAGATAAATGATGTTGTCCTGACAACTGAGGAGACAATTAAGTTCCTTAAAATCTCAAAACCTACCTACCTCAAGTATATCCGGCTGGGCAAGATAAAAGCCGTAAAAGCGGGAAATGGTTGGAGGGTGCTCCAGTCTGAGTTGTATCGATTTCTAAAGGGCGATGCTGCACAGGAGCCTGACAGGGAATGATGAAGATGAAGGATGAAGAGAAGACGAAAAAACAGCTCATCGGCGAGCTGGAGGAGTTGCGTCAAAAGATTGCTGAATTGGAAGCCTCGGGAGCTGAACGAAGGCGGGCAGAAGAGGAGACAAAGTGGTTAGCTCAAGAGAATGCGATCATGGCAGAGATTGGAAAGATCGTCAGCTCAACCGTGAACATCGAAGAGGTTTATGAACGCTTCGCTGAGGAGGTTCGTAAGCTCATCCCTTTCGACAGGATCGTGATCAATCTGGCCAACCTCGAAAATAACACCTTGACCAGCGCTTACTTGGCAGGGGTGGATGTCCCAGGTCGGCGGGCTGGCGATACGATGCCGCTGACTGGCACCGCGAGTGAAGAGGTCATCCGTAAACGATCAAGCCTCCTCATGCGGGGAGACAGGATAGACGACTTGGCGAGCCGTTTTCCGGCACTTTTGCCCACTTTTCAAGCCGGACTTCGATCTGGACTATTTGTTCCCTTGATCTCCAAGGATAGGGTGGTCGGGACTCTCCACCTCCGGTCGACGAAGCCAAATGCTTATACGGAGAGGGATTTGAGGCTTGCCGAAAAGGTGGGGAATCAGATCGCTGGTGCGATCGCCAGCAGCCAGCTTTTTGCTGAGCGGAAGGGTGTTGAGGAAGCGCTCAAGAAGAATGAGGCGAGATTTAAAGAACTAAAAGAACTATATGACAATGCACCAATGGGTTACCACGAGTGCGATACCAAAGGCTATATCACAAGCGTCAATCGCACGGAGCTGGAGATGCGGGGTTATGCGCTGGAGGAGATGATAGGCCAGCCGGTCTGGGACTTCATTGCAGAAGAAGAAGCCAAACAGGTGGTCTTGGCCAAACTGAAAGGGGAATTACCGGCAGGCCAGCAATTCGAGCGAGTGTACCGGCGAAAGGATGGGACGACGTTTCCAGCTCTGATTCAGGATCGAGTCCTCCGGGATTCAGAAGGGAGGATCACAGGGATACGCTCGACGATTCAGGATATCACTGAGCGTAAGAAGGCGGAGAAGGAAATGAGCGAGCTTCAGGAACAGCTTCGTCAATCCCAGAAGATGGAGGCGGTTGGTCGCCTGGCAGGAGGCATCGCCCACGACTTCAATAATATCCTCACCGTCATCAAGGGCTACAGTCAACTCTCCCTCCTCAGCCTGAAGGAAGGAGACCCTTTGAGGGAAAACATTGAAGAGATTCAAAAGGCCGCCGACAAGGCGCGCGATCTCACCGGACAGCTTCTGGCTTTTAGCCGTCGTCAAATAATGGAGATGAGGGTTATCGATTTGAACGCTGTATTGTGGAATCTGGAGAAGATGTTACGACGGATCATCGGTGAGGATATTGAGCTGACGATGTTTTTAGCGAAAGATCTCTGGAGCGTTAAGACCGATCCCGGACAGATGGAACAGGTGATCATGAACCTCGTGGTGAATGCCAGGGATGCGATGAAGGAAGGAGGCAAGCTGACGATTGAGACAGCCAATGTGGAGCTGGGAGAGACCTATACCCGTACCCACGGGATGGTAAAGCCCGGGAGGTATGTGATGCTTGCCGTGACGGACACAGGAGTGGGGATGACCCCGGAAGATAGAGAGCATGTCTTTGAACCCTTCTTTACGACTAAAGAGAAGGGCAAAGGCACGGGTCTGGGCCTGTCGACCGCCTACGGAATTGTAAAGCAGAGCGAGGGGCACATCTGGGTTTATAGCGAACCGGGAAAGGGGACAACGTTCAAGATTTATCTCCCCGTGACCGAGGGACCACTGAATGAATTGCAGGAGAAGGCTAAGGAGGAGTCTCCTCGGGGAAATGAAACGATTTTGGTAGTGGAAGATGAGGGAGAGGTGCGCGGATTAACGGTCAGGATATTGAAGGAACGGGGCTACAAGGTGTTGGAGGCAGCCCAAGGGCTTGATGCCTTTGTCATCTGCGATGAGTATGAGGGACCGATTCATCTCCTGCTGGCTGATGTGGTCATGCCGAAGATGAGCGGCCGCGATCTGGCAGAGCATATTGCAGAGATCCGACCGGGTATTAAGGTGCTCTATATGTCAGGCTACACGGACAACACCATTGCTCATCACGGCATTCTGGAGAAGGATATGAATTATATCCAGAAGCCATTTTCAGTGGAGAATTTGGCGAGAAAGGTGAGAGAGGTGCTCGACCGAAATTGACAGAAGATCCATTTTCTAATAATATCAATTGAGACGATACCTCGTCAAACTTTACAGCTCCGACCTGAGTTGGATCGGGCAAGATATGAGGATCGGTGTGCTTTCCGACACCCACCTGAGGGAGCCTGATTCGGAATTCAAGAAGCTGATTGAATTCCATTTCAGAGACGTGGACAAGATTGTTCACACCGGGGACTTTGTGGCTTGGAGCGTGGCAGAATATCTTTCAAGCCTGAAAGAATTGGTCGCCGTCTCTGGGAATATGGACCCACCGGAGATACAAAAAGCGCTTCCAAGGAAGAGGATAATCGAAGCAGAAGGGTTCCGGATCGGTTTGATCCATGGCGGCGGCCCACCGTTCGGAATCGAGTCGCGGGTGAGAGAGGAGTTTGACGAAATCGATGCGATCCTCTACGGCCATACGCACACGCCAGCCAGTCATCGGGTCAAACAAATCTTCTTCTTCAATCCCGGATCACCCACCCGTTCCTTCTGGCACGGCGCCACCCTTGGTATCCTGCACATCGGAGAGAGGATCGAAGGCGAGATCATCAAGATTTGAAATGGTGTAATGTAAAGGTGTCACCCATGCCCTGCCGGTATGAGATCGGTTGGTTTGTTAGGAAGCCACTAAGAAAGTCCTAAGATCCGATGGGCTTCTTGGAGGCATTGAGGGATGGAGACACCGAAGGGGCAGCGTTCCAGGCATTGTCCGCAGGAAGAACAAGCGTCTGCCTTCACCGGAAGGAGACGATACTGTTCTGCGGCCCATCTCTTCATCCCGTAGCTTTCATGATAACTCTCGAACCGGAAGATGTCCGGGATGGAAATACCTTCTGGACAGGGAAGGCAGTAGCCACAGTTTCGGCAGAACCCCTTTCCTACCTCACCGACCCAATCCATCAATACGCCAATCTCTTCCGAGCTCAAATGTCTGAAGTCTTCTCCGACCTTGAGGTTTTCCTCCAGCTCGTTTAGGTTGGTCATTCCGGGAATCGCACAGGTGAGGTGAGGATTGGTGAGGATGTATCGAAGAGAGACTTGGGCTGGAGACTCACCCTTAAAATATTTTCGATTCCATCCTCTCCGAGATTCGCCCAGTTTTCCGCCGGCAAGAGGTTTCATGGCGATCACGCCTACACCCTTTTGCTGGGCTAATGGAATGAGGTCCAGGGTCAGACGATCTTCGTCGATCGGGCTGTATGCCACCATCAAAGCAGAGAACACCCCGGACTCGATCGCCTTCTTCATCATCGACACAGAGTGGTGGATACTGATCCCGATCTCAGAGATTTTCCCCTGTCTCCTCGCCTTCTCCAGAGCTTCAAGACCACCTTTCTCGAATATCTTCTCATATTCCGAACCACGGACATCGTGAAACAGGACGAGGTCGATCCAGTCGGTCTTCAGCCTTTGGAGAGAGCGTTCCAATTTCTTCATGACGCCAGGGCCGTCTCGTTCGTCGATCTTCGTTGAAAGGTAAAATTCCCGACGTCTCTTGCTCAGCGCACTTCCGATCTTCTCTTCGCTGTCGCCGTAGCAGTCGGCTGTGTCTATAAAGTTGATTCCAAGATCGACGGCCCGATTGAGGAGAACGTCACAGTCCCTCTGGCTTACCCGGGGCAATTTGATCGCCCCAAAACCGATGACGGAAATCTTCCAGCCCGTTTTTCCAAGGGTTCTTTTTTGCATAAAAAATTAACGATGAACGATAAACAACAGGCTATGGAATTCAAAGACGAACGCTCTTTTTTTGTTTCATCGCTCTTTGTTCATGGTTCATAGTCCATGGTTCATCGTTTATTTGTCTTTTCCAGGGCAGTTACAAGATCCTCAAGAGCGGGCCTCTGGTTAATATCGTGGACGTCGATATATCGAATGATCCCTTTTTTATCTATGATAAAAAGGGCTCGCTCTGAGACCCCATCGGAACGGAGCACCCCATACTTTTTGGCTACGGCACCATGGGGCCAGAAGTCGGAGAGGACGGGAAACCATAGCTTCCCCATCTGGTTGGTCCATGCAAAGAGGGTTGGAATGTTGTCCACCGTGATCCCGAGGAGAACCGCCTCGTTCTGATCGAAGATATCCTTGATGATATTGTAGCCGGGCCACTGATCTGAACAGACCGGTGTCCAGGCGGCAGGCACAAAGGAGAGCACGACGTTCTTTTTCCCGCGGTACTGACTCAGAGAAACCTTTTCACCCGAAATGGCAGGAAGGGTGAAATCGGGTGCCCGGTCTCCAACTTTTACCTTAAGTACGCTGTCAATAGGTTTGAGAGCCCCGACCCTGTAAATGTTTTCCTTGAATGCCTCTGAGAGGGCATGGGCCGTCGAAGTAAAGAAGAGGGTTGACACGACTGCAGCCATCAAAATGAGATCGACGAGTCTTTTCTTCTTCATGGTTCCTCCTATTTTAGACCAGATGCTTTCATGACCAGTTCAAGAAATGGGTGGGCCCCCTGAAAATCACCTAATTGGGAGTGCACAATGTGATGAGTCCCATCTTCATTGATTTTGATGACAACGAAGAAAGGGGTTCTCACCTCTCCCAGAAGCTTATGGATGGAGAAATCCTTGTCCGCAAAAAGAGGAAACGGAACACTGTAGGTTTTCTTGAATACCTCGACCTCAAACGGGGAATTCCCTGCGCCGATCCCGATGATCTTGATCCTGTTTTTAAGATCAGGACTATCCTCTATCATCTGGTACATTTCGTTTATCCTGGGAGCGTCTTTCTGACAGTGAGGGCAGTACATGCTAAAAACCTCAACGATCACAATCTTAGCCTTGATCTGAGGTATTCTGAAAGTACCTGTTCCCGAGAGTCCCAGGTAGTTCTTTTCATCGGGGTTCTTAGGAATCAAAAGGTTGATCTTTGGAAGCACATCACCCTTTAATGGAGAGACCGTGGCCGCCAGGGTGTATGAAATAGATCCTGCAATGAAGATGACGATTACAAAAAGGCATAGACGCGTCTTGCTCATCCCTGTCCCCTCCTTCCTCTTCATGCCCATTTTCCAAATTTTCCAATCCCGGTTTCTAAGTTCAATAATAATTTCTCAGGGTCCTGTTATCAAGCCTCTTCCAAAAATATTTAACCATTAGAAAAGTCCACCGTAAAGCCCATTCTTTCCAAGGGGTTTACTTTTCCCTCAGTTTCGGCTATTTTTGCAGCGAGGGCTTAAAATCGGATGAAAGGAGAAGAAGATGGCGAGACGGTACCCGCTTAGGATCACGGTGTTAAAAAAGTTGAGCTCTAAGGAGGTTTATGGTCAACCCCTTCCAGAGGTGGCCGAGGATATGTCGCCTTACTGCGATCGTCTTGAAATAGGGCAGGAGTTTTTTGTAGAAGAGTCAGGGGCCATGCCATCCGGTTTTTGCACCTGGGCGTGGCATGACATCTACCCGGCAGTGACCGGGCTAAGGTTTGGCGGAAATTATCCCTGGATCAAAAAGGATGGGTTGATCTACTCCTGTTGCAGCGATGGCGCCCGGCCCGTGTTTTTCAAGATTGAACGGCTGTGAGGTGAATATCACCTAATCTGAGCGATTTGATGTCCTATCTTCTTTTTTTAAGCTTACGATCGTGGCGCCCCAGGAGCCGGCCTCCGGCGGAGCTAATCTGAATGACTCAACCAGGGGGTTCTTTTTGAGAAAGGAATGGACGATCTTCATCTGAACCCCCTTCCCTTTCCCGTGGATGATCCGGACCTCTCTGAAGCCTTTCCTCTGACATTCAAGGAGATATTCTTCTAAAAGGGAAAGGATCTCCTTAGGAGAGAAGGTGTGGAGGTCGATCCAATCTTCAATGGGTATTTTCACAATCATAAATCTCAGTTCGGGGTTTTGAGTTCGGAGTCAAAAAAACCGAACTTCACACTCCTGATAAAAAAACTCTGAACTCATAACTCCTAACTCAGAACTTCTAATTTCTTTCTGGCCATCTTGAAGACCTGGTGAAACATGGGTCTCGTCAGTTTGCCGGTCTGGGTGTTTTGCTGGCTCGGATGGTAGGTCACGACTAACGTCATAGTTCGGGGTGGGGAGTCCGCCTGCCCGCCGTACAGGTACTTTGACAGGTGGGGAGTTCGGAGAACGTAAGTTTGGCCATGGCTGAAGGCTAAAGGAGGAACTTCGTAGCCTTTCAGCCTGAGAAACTTCAATGTCTGGGTAAAGGCGATCTGACCCAGTGGAATGATGACCTTCACATTTCTTAACAAATCGAGTTCCTTCAAAAAATAGGGCCGACAATTCTCCATCTCATCAGGCAGGGGCCTGTTTTTTGGCGGGGCGCAGCGAATCGTTGCGGTAATATAACAATCGATCAGAGTGAAGCCGTCATCCCTGAAGGCGGAATTTGGCCGATTGGCGAAGCCAAACCGGTACAGGGCGTTGAATAACCATTCTCCGCTCCGATCTCCTGTGAACATCCGGCCTGTGCGATTGCCGCCATGGGCTGCGGGAGCCAGCCCGACGATCAAGACCCGGGCCTCTGGATCTCCGAAGCTGGGCAGGGGTTTTGACCAATAGTCCCAATCCTGGTATCTTTTCGGCTTGTGATCGGAGATCTCTCGAATGTAATTGAGAAGCCTCGGGCACTTCTGACACCGAACAACAATTTCCTGCATTTTCTCCAATTCAGCCTTTGGATTCACTTGTGCCCCCCGAATTCTATTGTCTCAATGATATCTGTTTTGGACGCCTCTTTCAATCGGGGAGATACTTTTTGACAGAATCGGGTTTTCTTGTTAAAAAAGGTTAAAGCAAAAAGGAGGTGAAAGATGCCCACCTACTCCCACTCCCAACTTTCTACCTATGAAACCTGTCCCCATCAATATAAACTCGCTTACATTGATAAGATCGAAGTGGAAACGGAAGGCGTCGAGGCCTTTATGGGTTCGAGGGTTCACGATGCCCTGGAAAAACTCTACCGCGACCTGAAAGTGACCAAGCTGAATACGCTGGAAGATATCCTCAACTTCTACCATCAGAACTGGGAAAAGAATTGGAATGGAAGGATTCAGATCATACGGAAGGAGTACGGTGCAGAGGATTACCGCCGGCTGGGAGAGAAGTGTCTCGTGGATTACTATAAACGCTACTACCCGTTCGATCAGGGAAAGACGGTGGGCCTCGAAGAGAATATATTCTTTCCTCTCGAAGAGGAGAAGGGATACTGGATCCGAGGATTCATCGACCGATTGACCCTGGTGGATGACTCCGTTCTGGAGATCCACGACTATAAGACCTCCAGCAGACTTCCCACCGAGGAGGAGATCAAAACCGACAGGCAATTGGCTTTCTACCAGATGGGAGTGGAGGGGAGGTGGAAAGGGATTGGAGAGATCCGATTGATCTGGCACTACCTCTCTTTTGATGCCGAGATCCAGTCTTCAAGAACGCAGGCGGAACTCCAGAAGCTTCGCCAGGAGACCCTGGAGCTTATTCAGAAGATTGAGACGGACAGGTACTTCGTTCCAAAAGAGGGGCCTCTTTGCGATTGGTGCGACTATCAAGGGCTGTGCCCGAGGCGAAGGCATCTGATCACGGCAGGCAGCCTTCCGCCAAATGAGTATCTCAATGAGGAAGGGGTGGCCTTGGTCAACCGTTATGTGGAGCTGAAGGAAAAAAAGAGGGTGTTGAATGAGGAGATCGATGCTGAATTGGCCAAGGTGGAAGAGGCGCTTTATGCTTATGCTGAGAAGGAGAAGATCGAAGCGATCTTTGGGAGCGATTATGTGGCCAAGATTAAGATTGAGATGAAGGAGAAGTATCCCTTGAAAGGGGATCCCAATCGAAGGGCCCTGGATGAGCTGGTCAAGAATGCGGGGAAGTGGATGGAGGTCTCGGATTTAAACCCCTGGATGCTGGCCAGGGTGGTCGGCCGCGGAGGCTGGCCTCCTTCATTGGTAAAAAAGGTGAAGGAATTTTCGACTCTGGAGGAGAGCCGTTCCATCACGATATCCAAGCTGAAGGAAAGAGAATAACTGAAGAAACAGATTCGAAGCACGAAATCCCCGCCTGCCAAAGAACTTGTTCGGCGGGCAGGCGAAATTCGAAACAGAAACTAATTTTCAAAATTCGAATAATCGAAACAAAAATCAGTAGTAGAACGTAGAAAAGGTTTCGTAAATTTGGTCATTTGGATTTAGGATTTGTTTCGATATTCGGATTTCGAATTTTGCGAGACTGAATAGCATAAGTTTGGGAGGGAAATCTTATGGACATTCGAGTTGAGCAAGGTAAGGCTGAGAAGTATCCTTGCGAACTTCTTCTTCTCTTTTCTTTTGAAACCCCTGAACCCCTGGAGGGTCCCGTTCGGGATGTGGATCTGGAATGGAAAGGGTTTATCACCCGCCTGATGGAGCAAGGAGATTTTAAAGGAGAGTTATTCGAATGTCGGCTCTTCCACACCCATGGGGCTCTTCCCGCGCGAAGGGTTTTGCTTACCGGCCTGGGTAAGAGGGGAGAGTTTGATCTTGATAAGTGGCGAGGAGCTTCTTCGAAAGCCGGACAGTTCCTCCGGGATTCAGGGATCAAAGAGCTTGCCATCCCGGTCAAGGGGTTTGATGGCCTGTCAGAGGAAGAATTGGCTGAATCGTTGGTGACCGGACTCCTTCTGGGCACCTATCAGTTTAACGAGTTCAAAACGCAGGATAGGGATAAGATCAAGAGGATCGAGAAGGTGGTCGTTCTGGGAGAAACCGCCAAAGAAAAAGAGGCACTCGCTGAGGGGGTAGGGAAGGGAGAAATCATTTCAAAAGCGGTCTGCATGGCGAGGGATCTTGTCAACGGACCGAGCAACCAGATCACCCCGAGCGCACTGGCTGAGAAGGCCCGGGAGATTGCGAAGGATCAAGCCATGGAGATCCAGGTCTTAGACGTGGCGCAGGCAGAGGCCCTGGGCATGGGAGCTTTCGTGGCTGTGGCCAAAGGAAGTCAGGAGCCCGGGAGGTTTATTATCCTTGAGTATAACAAAGGCAAGGGAATGGATACGATCGCATTGGTGGGGAAAGGGATCACCTTCGACAGCGGCGGGCTCTCCATCAAGCCCTCGGAGAAGATGGAGCGGATGAAGGACGATATGTCAGGCGCTGCTGCTGTCCTGGCCATCATGCAGGTTGCCTCAAGGCTCAAGATTCCTCTTCATCTGGTTGGGATTATTCCTGCGACAGAAAACCTTCCAAGCGGCAAGGCCTATAAGCCCGGAGATGTGTTGAAGACCCTTTCCGGGCAGACCGTTGAGGTGATCAGCACCGATGCAGAAGGAAGGCTGATCCTTTCGGATGCCCTCGCGTATAGCCTGCGGTATCAGCCGAAGGCGATCATCGATCTGGCTACCCTGACCGGAGCGTGCGTGATCGCCCTGGGAGATTATGTGATTGGCCTTTTTGGCAATGACGAATCGCTATTGAAACGGGTTGAAGAGGCCTCGGCGAAGACCGGGGAGAAGGTCTGGAGATTGCCGCTCTGGGATGAGTATTTCGAATATTTAAAGAGCGATGTGGCGGATTTTAGGAATGTGGGAACACGATCAGCAGGGGCCATCATCGGAGGAATCTTTTTGAGTAAATTTGTAAATAAGCGTCCTTGGATCCATCTGGACATAGCTGGGCCAGCCTATATCGAAAAGGATAGGCCGTACACTCCGAAAGGAGCCACGGGGGTTGGGGTGAGGTTGGTGGTCCAAATGCTTAGGGACTGGCAGCATTCTTAAAATCCGAAGCACGAAATCCGAAATTCGAAACAGATTCGAATGATCAAAAGCTCAAAATTCAAAACAAAAGAATGAATTCCGTTTTAGAAATTTGGTAATTCGGATTCAAGATTTGTTTTGAGTTTCGATATTCGAATTTCGAATTTGTTGTTTCAGAGTCATGGGATGAACGAGACGGAAAAACAGTCCCCATTCCTTATGGCCTGTCGCCGAAAGCCCACACCGTATACACCGATCTGGCTCATGCGCCAGGCGGGCCGGTATATGAAAGAGTATCGGGCGCTCCGAAAGAGGTTCTCCTTTTTGGAGATGTGTAAGAACCCTGAGCTGGCTGCCAGGGTGACACTCCTTCCCGTTAAAAAATTTGAGGTCGACGCTGCTATTCTATTCTCCGATATATTGCTTCCCTTAGAGCCGATGGGAGTGGAGCTGGAGTTTAAAAGGGAAGAAGGTCCTGTGATTCGCCACCCCATCCGGGCGATGAAGGGGGTCGATCGCCTCCGAATCATTGAGCCGGAGGAGGATCTTTCTTTTGTCATGGAGGCGATTCGGATTACAAGAAAGGAACTCGAGGGTAAGATCCCATTGATCGGGTTTTCGGGTGCTCCTTTCACCCTCGCCAGTTACATCATCGAAGGTGGCCATTCAAAAAATTACGTCCTGACAAAAAGCATGATGTACCAGGATCGTTCGATCTGGGATCGGTTGATGGAGAAGCTCTCAGAAGTATTGATCCGGTATCTCAACGCACAGATTCGTTCCGGTGTTCAAGCGATCCAGCTTTTCGATTCCTGGGTGGGCTGTTTGAGCCCGTCCGATTACAAGAAGTATGTATACCCGTACTCCAAGAGGGTGATGGAGGGGGTGGACCGAAGCGTTCCGCTCATCCACTTCGCCACCTCCTGTGCAACACTCTTGGAGGATATGAAGCGGGCAGGAGGAGATGTCATCGGGGTGGATTGGCGAGTCAATCTCGGCGAAGCTTGGGCCCGTATCGGATATGATGTAGCGATCCAGGGAAACCTCGACCCTGTGGTTCTTCTCGGTCATCGCGATCTGATCGATAAAGAGGTCAGGCGGATACTTGGTCAGGCTGGTGGTCGGCCAGGCCATATCTTCAACCTCGGCCATGGCGTTCTTCCAAACACACCCGTCGATCATGTCACTGCTCTGGTAGAGATGGTCCATCAGCATAGTTCAAAGTAGATTCATATGGCGAGATGGTTAACTTAAAAGTATGGAAACGGTCTTTCGGTAAGGGTTACGAAGCCAGTTTGGTACATCGCCGAAGGGTTACGTTTAAAATTTTTTAAAGACCAACCACATAACCCTTTAATGAAACGGGCATCTTTTTACCTTAACCTTTATTTCTTTGGAATATGATGAAAGCCCTTCTTCTTTTAGCCTTTGGAGGACCTCGTTCCTTAACGGAGGTCGAGGCTTTTTTGACCCGTCTCTTTGGGGGGAGAAGACCTTCTGCAGAACAGTTGGAGAGGGTCAAAGAGCGTTATCGTCTCATCGGAGGCTCTTCTCCACTGCCTGAAATCACGAAGAGACAGGCACAGGCCTTAGAAACGAGGCTCAATGCCAGAGGGCATTCGTTCAAATCCTATGTGGGGATGCGTTATGGGCATCCATTGATCGAAGAGGCGGTGAAGGAGATTCTGCGGGACAAGATTGAAGAGGCGATCGCGGTTCCCATGGCGCCTTTTCGGTCCCGTGCAAGCACAGGAACTTATATCGAAGAGGTGAATCGGGCTAAGGAGGGATTGACGGAGAAGATGGCTGTTTCTTTTGTGGTGGGATGGCATCTCCATCCCCTCTTTCTTGAGGCGGTTCGGGAGAGGATTCAAGAAGGGCTGATGGGATTTCCTCCCACGGAGAGAGAAAAGGTCCACCTCATCTTCACAGCCCATAGCCTTCCCAAATCGATCGTTGAAAAGGATCCGTATGTCCAGGATTTTGAGACGAGTGTCAGAGGGGTTGTCGAAGGGATTGGGCCACTGACATCGCACCTTGCTTTTCAGAGCAAGGGTGGCGGACCAGAAGAATGGGCGGGTCCTGACGTCGAATCTCTTCTGGATGGGCTTTCCCAAGAGAAAGTCCGCAATGTCCTGGTCGTTCCCATTGGATTCGTCTCCGACCACATTGAGATCCTTTATGACATCGACGTGGTCTATCGGAAAAAGGCTGAATCGTTGAGGATGGTATTGAAACGAACGCCATCGCTTAACCTTTCGGAACGATTTATCGATGCCCTTGCCGATGCGGTGGAGAAGCATATGACGGGATAGCAGGAAGTCCGGGGATCATTCCCCGTATTCAATACGGGGCCGGGATAATAGTCCGAATACCGAACAATGACTCCGAACTTTTCCGGGAGAAACGATGAAGCGATTGGTGATTGTGGGGGGTGGCATTGCTGGGCTGGCAACTGCCTACTTTGCCCTTGAGAAGACAAAAGCGTTAGGTGAACCTGTTCACCTCCAGCTTCTCGAAGAAAAGGACCGATTGGGCGGATGTATTCTGACAGAGAAGGTGAACGATTTTGTCATTGAGGGAGGGCCTGACTGTTTTCTTTATGAGAAGCCCTGGGCTCTTGCCCTCTGCGAAAAACTTGGGCTGGGAGAAAGGATTTTAAATACGAACGAAAATCGGCGGGTCTTTATTCTGTCGAAGGGGAAACTCCACGAACTACCGGAGGGGTTCATGCTGATGGTTCCGACGAGTTTCATGCCCTTCATCAGGAGCTCTCTGATCTCCTGGCCAGGTAAGATCAGGATGGCGATGGATCTCTTTATTCCAAGGAAGAGATCGGATGAAGAGGAGAGCCTTGCCGATTTTGTCAGACGTCGTTTGGGAAAAGAGGCATTGGAGAAGATCGCGGAACCTCTCGTTGCGGGAATTCATGCGGGGACGCCTGAGACCATGGGTTTGAAGAGCACTTTCCCGAGGTTTCTTCAGATAGAGGAGGAGTACGGAAGCCTCATCCGAGGCATGCTGGCGAGAAGAAAGATGGTCCGGAAGTGGGAGAAGCAAGCAGGCCCCAGAAGGACAATGTTTCTGACCCTGAAAGGCGGATTGGGTGAGTGGATTGACCGTCTGAGAGAGAAGATCGGAGAAGAGAGGATCGGCCTCAAGAGAAGGGTGACGAAAGTCAGAAGGGGCGAGAGGGGTATTTATCAAGTCCAATTGTCCGATGGGACCGCCTTAGAAGCGGATGTGATCATTTTGGCGACCCCTTCTTTTGTGACAGCAAGGATTATCGAAGAGATGGATCTTGAGCTCTCAAAAATCCTTCTGACCATCCCTTATGTTTCCAGTGCCACGGTGTCTTTGGCCTATCGTCGTTCCCAGATTGATCACCCGCTGGACGCGTTTGGATTCATCGTGCCCCGATCAGAAAAGAGAAGGATCATGGCCTCGACCTGGACTTCGATCAAGTTCAACCATCGAGCCCCGAGGGATGCCGTCTTACTCAGGGCCTTTGTGGGGGGTGCGAACAACGAGGGGCTCGTTAGTCTTGACGATGAGGAAATGCTCAGAGTAGTTCGGGAAGAGCTTAAGGATATCATGGGTATTGAGGGGGATCCCATTCTGGTAAAAATCTATCGGTGGGAGAAGTCGATGCCCCAGTATTTGGTGGGCCATCTGGAGAAGGTAGGCCGTATTGAGGAAAGGGTTGGTCTTCAGTCAGGCATTTTTATCACTGGATGTGCATACAAGGGCATCGGCATTAGTGACGCTGTTCACGATGCTGAGATCGTGGCTGAGAAGGCTGTCGAATATCTAAAAGGGGCATAAAGGCTGAAGGCCAGAGAGGAGAGGTATGAGGTTTAAAAGATGGTTATTCATCTTAAAAAAGGGCGCTGTCCCCTTTTATTAGAACCCCTTTGGATTTCATCTCCTCGAGCGCTTTTTGAGTTGTGTCCGGGGCAACCCCTCTGCACAGATTCTTGATCAGAACCACTCGATATCCTGACGCAAGGGCATCGAGAACTGTGGCCCGAACACAGTAATCGGTCGCGATCCCATAGACCACGAGCTTCTTGATCCCGTATCTCTTGAGAAGGCTGTCCATTTCGGTCCTCTTGCCGCCATCGTCCTGAAAGCCAGAGTAACTGTCATAGCTGGGGTCCATCCCCTTTTTCACAATTGCGTCAAACAGCTTCTCGTCGAGCAGGATCTCAGCTCCCGGACTGTTCTGGACGCAATGGGGTGGCCAGAGGACCTGATCCTTTCCATGAAGTTTGATCACATCAAAGGCTTTCTTTCCCGGATGGTTGGTGAAGAAGGAAGCATGATTTTTGGGATGCCAATCCTGTGTGGCAAAGATCGGAAAGCCTGCAGCTTTGAGTTTTTTCGTGCTTTCTTCCACCGCTTTGATATAGGCCTCATCCGTGCCTTCCACGGCTAAAGAACCGTTCTTAAATTTCGTAAAGTCTCCCTGAACATCAACGACGATCACGCCAATCGTTTCTGCCTCCCTCGCTGCCATCGCCGCACCTCCAAAAACTCAAAGTTCAAAGCATTCCGCAATCCCCATTCCGAACTTATACCTCCGAACTCCCAACCGGGTCAGCCATCTCTTTAGCAACCTCCCTTGTCGCTTGGACGATTTCTTCGATATCCTTATCGGAATGGGCCATCGATAAGCTCCCTCCGCCATGCATCACATGGACACCCTTTGTGAGCATTCGAATCCGAAACTCAATCTCTCTTTTCTCGACATCGGTCAGGCGATGGATCGAATGAGGGGAATCGAGCATCACTCCTTTTTGTGACGGGAAATGGGTCTGGAAGAGAGAGCCGATCCCAGTGACAAGGGCTTCTATCCCTTCACGGCGGAAGGATTCTTGAACCCGTTCTCTCACCTTCTGCCCTCTGGCCTCCAAAATCGGGTAGATCTGCTCCGCCTCTTCTTTCAAGTATCGGAGCACCGCCAGTCCGGCTGCTACGGTGAAAGGGTGGGAGGAGAAGGTTCCACCACCGATCAGGATCCTTTCCCATTTGTCAACCTTCCTTTCCGGAGAGGTCTTCTCGAGAATCTCTCTCCTTCCAACCAGAGCGCCCACAGGCAACCCGCCGCCCATGATCTTTCCCAATGTGGTCAGATCCGGAGTGATACCAAATCGTTCTTGCGCCCCACCTAAGGCGACACGAAACCCTGAGATCACTTCATCAAAGATGAGAAGGGCGCCCAACCGCTCGGTCTCAGAGCGGAGCATCTCCAGATATTCGGTTGTGGCAGGGATGAACCCACCCTCTCCGGGGACGGGTTCGAGAATAATGCCAGCCAGGTCATCTCTGTTTTGATCGATGACCTCCATGGTCCCTCCGAGGTCATTAAAGGGAATCAACTTCGTATAGCGGTGAACTTCAGGCGGAAGGCCAGGTGTCTCTTCCTTCTCATAGGGCATCTTGATGCCGAAAGAGAGATCGGAATTGGCTCCATGCCAGCCTCCGGCGATCTTTAAGATGATCTTTTTTCCCGTGAAGGCGCGGGCAAGGCGAACCGCATACATCGTGGCCTCTGTCCCAGAGCAGCAGAATCGCACCATCTCCGCACAAGGGATTAGCTCCCGGACGAGCTCTGCCCACTCCACCTGCTTCTCAAACAGGATCCCCCAGTGAATTCCCTCTTCCAGTTGTTTTTCGATCGCTTCGACCACGATCTCTGGATGGTGGCCTAAGATATGGGTGTAGTGTCCCATCCAGAGATCGATATACCCATTTCCATCCACATCCCAGATCCTAGGGCCCTTTGCCTTTTTAAGGAAGAAAGGATAGGGAGGGAAATAGTGGATATTATGGGAAACCCCACCTGGCATCACGTCACGCGCCCTCTTAAAGAGCTTCTCGGATTCGCTCGTTTTTCTTTGGTAGACGTCAAAGAAGGATTTCATGGATGAAGGCCTCCGATTCAGATTGAGGAGCCGTGGGGCGACTTGCTTTTTCGCCACTGCACGAAGAGCCCTAAGGCGAGCATCCCGATCCCTATGCTGTCCGTGAGCGTCGCAGGATCAATCAGCATCAAACCGCCGATGAAGAGCCAGACCCGCTCCCACCATCTCATCGGCGCGAGGCAATAGCCGATCATCGCCACCCCTATACCGAACATGCCGCAGCTCGCCGTGACGAGATTCTGGACCAGCGTGGATAAGGTCGTCCCTATGAGAAGCATAGCGGGGTTATAGACAAAGATGTATGGGACGATGAATGCGCCAATGGCCAGTTTTGTGGCAGTAAAGCCTGTTTTCATGGGATCGGCCTTAGCAATGCCTGCGCCCGCATAGGCGGCAAGGGCCACCGGAGGCGTAAGGTCAGCGATGATTCCGAAGTAGAAGACGAACATGTGTGCCGCAAGAGGGGCGACCTGAAGCAAGACAAGGGCAGGTGCAGCAATCGTGGAGGTGATGATGTAATTGGCGGTCGTGGGTGCGCCCATTCCCAGGATGAGGGAGGTGATCATGGTGAAGAAGAGCGTGAAGAGCAGATTCCCTCCGGCCAGCTCCACGAGGCCGTTGGCCATCTTGAGTCCAAGGCCTGTAAGCGTCACCACACCGATGATGATCCCGGCAGTGGCACAGGCAATCGCTACGCCCAGAGCGCCTCTCGCGCCGGCTGCAAAGGCATTCGCGATATCGCGCAGCCCCATCCTTGTTGACTTCCGAACCTGGGCTGCCACAACACAAACCACCAGGCCCATCAGAGCGGCGTAGAGCGGGGTGAAGCCTCCTGCGAGGAAGACGATAATGGCAATGAGAGGAAGAAAGAGGTGGCCACGTTGTTTCATCACGGTGGAGAAGCGAGGGAGCTCGTCCCGGCTCATACCCCGAAGTTTGGAGCGTTTGGCCTCAAAGTGAACTTCAATGAAGATCCCGAAGAAGTAAAGGCAGGCAGGGATGGCTGCGGCCTTGGCGATCTCGATGTAGGGCATGTTGAGAAATTCGGCCATGATGAAGGCTGCCGCACCCATAATCGGTGGCATGATCTGCCCGCCCGTAGAGGCTGAGGCCTCCACGGCCGCTGCAAATTCGGGGCGGTACCCCAGCCGTTTCATCATCGGGATGGTGAAGCTGCCCGATTCTACGGTGTTGGCCACCGAACTGCCCGAGATCATCCCCTCGAGCGCACTGGTAACGACAGCCACCTTGGCCGGGCCTCCAGAGGCCCATCCGGCCACAGCATTGGAGATATCGATGAAGAGCTGGCCGAGGCCCGTCTTCTCGCGAAATGCCCCGAAGAGGACGAAGAGGTAGATGAAGGTCGAGGAGACCCAGAGGGGGATGCCGAGGATGCCTTCTGTGGTCAGGTACATATGGGAGGCAATTCTCCTTAGGGAATAGCCCCGATGAGCCAGAAACCCCGGGAAATAGGCTCCGAGGTAGGCATAGATGAGGAAGGTGGCAGCAATGATGACGATCGGCAGCCCCACGATGCGCCTTGCCGCTTCGAGCGTGAAAAGCACCCCGAGGCCGGCGAAAATATAGTCCATCGTAGAATAATCGCCTCCGGCCTCCATGATCCGGGTGTAATTGAGCGTGATATAGAGACCCACCAGACCGGCAAATGCGGCGATCAGGTAGTGATGCCAGCTGAGCCGATCGGAGTACCTCGACCTCCGGAATGGAAAGAGGAGGTAGACAAGCACGAAGGCAAAGCTTAGGTGAATGGAACGCTGGAGCTGGGCCGGCAGCAGCCCGAACGCGGCGGTGTAAACCTGGAAGCATGAGAAACCCACGGCAATCACATAGACGATCCAGTGGTCCACACCGGTGAGCTTGCGCGCGGCCGACTCCCTGTCGACCTTCTTCAGGATTTTGGCAATCTCTTCCTGCGTGACCTCACTGGCGAGATCGCTCTTCGGCTTTTCTTCTCGGCTCAACGCACACATCTGCTTTTCCAGAGTCCATAGTGAGAGACCCTCTTTATTCCGAGCGCCAGGAGTGTCCCTGGCTGCGCGAGATCGGCCAGGGCTATATCCCTGCCCCTTAAGGAGAGGGAGTGATTGGCCACCCATCCCACAAAGAACGTGATTTCAGAGACAGGACGGTTCACAATCGCCTCGAGCCATCCGTCCGAACCGAACTGCAATCTCATTCCGCTGGAGGAACCATCCGGCATCCCTGCCCCCAGAGAGTCGAAACGGGACCTCAGAATGAGGAGATGGTCCCCCTCCACCCGGATCACATCGTAGACCGGCCGTCTGTTCACAGAATGGGTAAAGGAGAGGGTGAATTCCTCGCCCTTCCCAACCCTGGTGCAGAACAGGGGCTCGCCCGTCTTCACAGCCGTGATTCGGAGGACTGGATGCAAGGGGTAGAATAAAAAAAAACGGCCGCTAACCCGAGCGCGCCGATACCGATCGTCAGCCGTTTCATCATCCTCTTTCAGGGGAGAGCCGGGAAGGGCGGTGCGGAGACGGATGGATCTCCGGGTTTGGGAAAGGATTTCATGACCTGGGGATGGGCCGCCGGGTTGCTCACTGTCCTGCTGCTGGCGCTGGTTTGGTGGTATTC
>JACAEX010000058.1 GCA_013388635.1 Syntrophaceae bacterium
ATGGCTACCGATAGCGTAAAAAGGACCGCCAGAAGAGCTCCCTTTTTGCCGATCTCTCTCCATAGGGCGGCAATCGTAGCAAGACAAGGAATATAGAAAGTGACAAAGACAGTAAAGACCATGATTTGAGTTTTGGTCATTACCGTAAGAACCTGAGTAGTTCCCAATGCCTGAGTTAGCATGATCATAGAGAGTTCTTTTCTCAGCAGCCCAAAAATGAGAGTCGTTCCAACAGAAACCGGCAGGTTAAGAAGATGCGTCAGAGGAGATAAAAACCAGTTGATATACCTTTCAACTCCGAAATACTCCATCAATGCCAATAATGCACTTCCGACAATGAGAAGTGGCCAGGCGATAACGATAAATTCTCTTATACGATACCAGGATTTTTTCAATGTACTTCGTATAGGTGGTAATTGGTATGCAGGGATCTCCAGAATCAGTCCAAGGTCTGATGCTTCCGGATAGAGGGTGGAGAGGATCTTTCCGGAAACGGCCACGACCAGAATGTTCAGAGCAAATATCATCAGCGCAGCATTAGGGCTGATGAAAAAAGCGACCAGCCCAAAGATGATCGTAATTCGAGCCGCACAGGGAATCATGGTCGTCAGGATGGAAACGATAAACCTGTGTTGAGGGAATTCGAGAATTCTTGTAGCCATCACAGCCGGAACACTGCATCCATATCCAAGGATAAAAGGAATGATTGATTTGCCATGGAGTCCAATTCGGTGCATAAAAATATCCATAATGAAAGCCACCCTCGGCAGATACCCAATATCCTCAAGGATGGAAAGGCCGATGAGGAAGGGAATAAGATAAGGGAGGACAATGGCAATTCCCCCTGCAATTCCCTGTAGGACTCCTTTGGAAAGGAATAGGGATAAACTCCCTTTCCCAAAAACTTCTTCAAGACCTCCTATCCATTGGTTAAAGAGCTCCATCAGGGGCTCTTCGATATATCCGCCGATTCCAAAGATGAAATTAAAGAAGCCATAGAAGATAGCGGCCAAGATCAAATATCCGAAGAACTTATGCATTACCCAATGATCAATGGCGATGCGAATGTCCTTCTTTGGCGGATGGATGACAGTGGAAACCCGCTCAAATAGATTCATGGCCAGGGCATGACGTTCAGAAGAGATGACTTCATCTGATGGGACACCATGGATTTGTTCCAATTTCTCTTGAAAGAATTTGATTTGATTCAAGAAATTAATGGGTTTGATTTCCTTTACGAAAAACTCATCCCCTTCAAGCAGTTTAATGGCAAGGAATCGAGATGGGACCTTCTCATTTACCGGCCATTCAAATTGGACGGTGGAGACTAAGTCATCTACGATCGCTTCAATGTCTTTGCTGAATTTGAGAGTTTTTCCCTTTTCATTTTCTTCATAAACCCTCAGCACTTCAATGAATAATTCCTTAAGCCCTTTTCCTGTGGTGGCAATGGTTGGAATGACAGGGATACCAAGGAGGTTCGAGAGTTTCTGGACATCAATCTGAATCCCTTTTCGCTGGGCCTCATCCATCATATTCAGGCAGAGGACCATGGGGATTTCAAGCTCCAGGAGCTGGAGAGTGAGTTCAAGACTTCGGATAAGGAGAGAGGCATCGACGACATTGATTATGACATCCACTTCTCCCGAGAGGAGACGCCTTCGTGCCTCCAGTTCTGCCGGATCTCCAGCAGTCAGGGAATAAGTTCCGGGGAGATCGATACAGTCGCACGTATAGCCGAAAACATGGGTGCGAGTCTCTGTGTATTTAACGGTCGTTCCCGGAAAGTTTGAAGTGATGGCCTTGTACCCTGCGATGCTATTAAATAGTGTGCTCTTACCACAATTGGGTTGGCCTGCCAGAGTGATCCTCATTCTGCTTCCTCTACCATGACCTTTGAAGCAATTCCTCTGCCGAGAGCAACCTGGCTGCCATGGACTTCAATCAAAATAGGCCCTCGGAGAGCTCCAAATCTCAATATTGTCACAATGTCCCCTGGATGGATGCCCATTTGAGAAAGACGGTGTCTTATTCCTGAACCTCCTTCAATATCAATCACCTTACCTTTCCTATTCTCATAGATCTGATCCAGAGTGGTTGGCATGTTTTCCCCATACGTCTAAGTGTTGGTTTCTATAAGTTTTTGTCGAATCTCCTCGATGGTCTTGGCATCGGTAACAATGACCTCTGCTTCTGCATTAGAAAAAACATAGGACGGTCCTTTTCCATCAAATGCCTTTCTTGTATAAACTGTATCGACTCCATTCCGAAGGAGCCATTCACTCACCTTAATTCCTTTCCCTTTTTCTTCCTTTCGATAAGGATTCCAGAGGATCTTTTCTTTATGGATGGTGTGATCCTCTGTGCTTATCCGAACAAAGTAAAAATAGGGGGCATCACCGAAGTGATCGGAGAGCCTCTGTTTATCTTCTTCCATAGGGAGGGCGTAGATGAGAAAATCCTTTTTCACCGGTTCGTAATGGATGGTTACTTTACTCTAGTTTTGCACCTTTGTAATTGAAAATAGAAAGCTCTTACCCTATTATTTTGGATGAAAAGATGGCAATCGATTCAATCCTAAATAAAGGAGGTAAGAGCTTATATGAATTCATTACAACTTCCCGATTCATTTGTCAACCTGGCAAAGGAGCTTTTTGTGGTATTCAGTTGTTACAGCCAACCCTACTTTTTGATTATCATTAGAGGGGTTCTTCTTTCTCCTCAGAGAAAGACCATCACCTCTTGTATCAGACTGGGTGGGGTGAAAAATCATTTTTCCTCCGTCCATCGATTCTTAAGTCAATATCGTTGGGAACCTAAACTGCTGGCCCTTTCCTTGGCCAACCTAATTATCCAGAAGTTAGGTATCGATCAACTCATTCTGGTCATCGATGACACCTTAGTGGCCAAATGGGGGAAGAAGATCTTTGGCCGGTGCCTCCACTTTGATCACTCTGCCAAGGAAAATGACCCGAAGTACCTCTTCGGCCATAACTGGGTCGTGATCGGACTTCTTTATTATACGAAGATCTTTTCCAAATGGCTCTGTTTCCCTCTCTGGGCTTCTCTTTATATCACCAAAGATAAATGTCCTGAAGGGAGGTCCTTTCAGACCAAGATCGAAATAGCCCTTCACATGCTTCAAACCCTCAAAAGTGCTTTACATCTAAGTCTGACAGTCGTAACGGATGCCATGTATATCAAAGCTCTTTTGATCAAATGGGCCATTGCCAACCAGGTCACTCTGATCGGTCGTATCCGTAAGGATGCCGTTCTCTATGAACCCGCCCCTAAGAGAAGGAGGAAAGGTCGTGGCAGACCCAGAAAGTATGGCAATCGGATCAAGGATCTCCTCCGCCTTCCTTTCAAGAAGGTCACCCTGCGGCTCTATGATAAAGACGTAGAACTTCGTTATCATTCTATGAGGGCTTATTTTAAATCCGCTCGGGCATTGGTTCAGGTTCTGGTAGTCATCTACCCGGATAGAACGGAGCCAGCCCTTTTCCTCTGCACCGACCTTCATCAAACCCCTGAGGACATTCTGAAACTAATCGCTGCTCGGTTTAAGATAGAAGTTACCTTTCAATATCTCAAGGAACAGGGTGGCTTAACCCACTGGCAATGTAGAAAAGAGAAGGCCGTCACCCGGTCAGCCACCTTGAATACCTGTGCCCTTAGCCTCTTGATCCTCTGGAGTCTTTTAGAATCCAGCGTTGTTCAACCGGAGCTTTGGGATTACTGGCCCTGGTATAGGCAAAAGGATAGTATTTCTATACCCGATATGCTCCGTCAAATTAAGACAAAGAGTATTGAACGAACTATTTTTACCACTTTAACTCCTGATGGGTATAAAGTTAAAAAAATTCAGGCCCTCGTAGATACTTTAAAATTGGCTGCTTGACCAATCTATAACCGCCCAAAAGGTGCAATACTAGAGTTACTTTATCGACCTGAGGAAATTCCTGCAAGAGTGTCCTTTCAATTTCTTCGCTGAGCTGATGAGCCTGAGCAAATTTTCTAATGCCAAAGACAAGCTCCGTTCGGACAAAAACAAACCTGCCTGAGTTCCTGGCCTGTATGGATTTGATTTCTTTGACTTGTGAAAAGCGCCCAATGACATCGCGGATTCGATGTAAGGTGTTAGGGTCAACCGATGCATCAAGTAAAGTCTTCATCGAATCTTTCAGGATATCCCACCCGACCTTCGCTATGAATCCAACCATTATGAGGGCGGCTATGCGGTCGAAGATGGGGTATCCGAGTCTTGACCCAAGGAGGGCTAATAAGAGAAGAGTAGTCGAGGCGATATCCGAATACCAATGGGAGGCGTCAGCAAGAAGACTGGGGGAGTTGAAGGCCCTTGCCTTTTTCGCCTCAAAGCGTGAGAAAATGGCACTCGCCAGTATGATAGCTGAAAGACCGAAGAGAGCGGAGTAGAAATGACCAAGGATTAAGGTCTTTTCTGCCTTAAAGACATGGCGAACGATTTCATAACCCGCGAAAAAGATGAGACCGGCGCTCACCAGGGCGATAAAATTTTCAACTTTGTAGAGACCCCACGAAAATGCCGCGGACTTTCCTTTAGATAGCCAGATCCCCACAAGAACCAGTAAACTGGCAAAGGTATCTGAGAAACCATGGATCGTATCAGCGAGGAGGGCAGAGCTACCCGAAAGCCATGCCAATACGCCTTTTGTCCCTGCTACGAAAATATTCAGAAGAGTTGAATAGAAGGCGATCGCTGAAGGATCGTTGTTCTTTCTCGAGAAATTTTGGTTTTTTGTCATATCCTTCTTAGTGCGTCTCTTTGGCTTTTTTGTAGTGTTCTGCCTCTACATGGCCGACCTCTTCTTGAAGGACACAGAGGGTTTCTTCTACAGCCTTCATCCGTTCTTTCACGTTCTGAAGATCTCTTGCCTCGATTTCATCCCTCAAGGTCGATTCCATGTCTTTTTCCGCCTGCCGGATTGAATTTGCGAGGGCCATAATCTTTTCTGAAAGCTCTGAAAGTTTCTTAAGGTGATCTTTTTTCTCTCCCATAGGTCCCTCCTAAAAGGGTTGTCCAACCGCGGACTGGTCATCAATTGGGTGCAATCTATTGTTTCAATCCTCAAGAATATGCAAGTAAGTGTGAATAGTACTGAACATATCGTTCAGGAATAGAA
>JACAEX010000086.1 GCA_013388635.1 Syntrophaceae bacterium
CCTTCGTAATCGCTGACGTCAACGTCGTCTTCCCATGATCCACATGCCCAATCGTCCCCACATTCACATGCGGCTTCGTCCTCTCAAACTTCGGCTTCGACATGGCTCAAACCCTCCTTCTCCTTATCCTTCGAAGATCTCCTCTCCTGGAGCCCACGATCGGACTTGAACCGATGACCTCTTCCTTACCAAGGAAGTGCTCCACCGACTGAGCTACGTGGGCCAAAGATAGTACCATCGCCTCTGGGCTATTCAATTTCAAGAAAAAGATCTTTGAAAACCCCTCTCCCAGAGCCAAGGCACCGACATCCCCGCAGCAGGCCAATGTCGAGCCGCGAGGTATGGGGGGAAGGCGCTGGGTAAAGAAAAACCTGCCAAGTGAAAAGACAGGCTGGCTGAATATTATTGAAGATCAACTACCAAATCGATCTCGAAACAATGGAGCGGGAAACGGGGATCGAACCCGCGACCCTCAGCTTGGAAGGCTGATGCTCTACCAACTGAGCTACTCCCGCCTTTCGATAGAAGACGCCTCTTCTCAAAAAAAGATATCCGATCACTCAAATTCCCCTTCAGCTCATCAGCCACTGATGCCGAAACAGGTAATCCGTGACGCCCCTCACTTTGCCTGAGTCAATTAAGAGCGGAATGAAGGGATGAATAAGCACCCTGTGGTTCAGCCGTTCGACCGCTGGCGGGCCTGGTGGAGAGGGGAGGATTCGAACCTCCGAAGGCATCGCCAACAGATTTACAGTCTGTCCCCTTTGGCCGCTCGGGAACCTCTCCGACTCTAAATCCTTTTCCCTGATTTAAGGACTCCCCCCGGTATAAAAAAGACTGGAAAATCAAAGGCTTACACAAACGAAATTTGCTTGATCCAAATTTTAATTAATTAAACATAACTAAAAAAGATTCTTTTGTCAAGAAAAAAACGGAAAATATTTTCCCCCGGAACCAGAAATGATTTGACAAGAGGATCGTTTAAAAACATAATCTTACGAAGCTCAAGGTCCATCCATGACCTTCATCCTCGAGGAGGTGATCCTTTTTGAGAAATTTTGCAACACTTCTCCTCTCAGCACTCTCATCCTTGCTCCTTCTCTCTCTACTCAATCCTCTTTCTCTCTTCCCTCAGGTCTCTGTCCACAAAAAAATTCTCCTCAGGGGATTCGATGGAAGCCCTCTGACCCTTGAGAGCGGCATCCCTTACAGCCCGAAGAGAACCTGTGGTGCCTGTCACCATTATCAGCGCATCACCTCTGGTTATCACTTCCAACAGGGCCGGACGGATGGGACGGGCAAAATCATGATCAGCGATAGCTTCGACTTAAAGCATCCTTGGAACCTCTCTCCTGGGATGTATGGAAGGCATTTCGCTGCCTCCATGGATTCGAGCCAGTTGGCAAAGAAGGTCAATCAACATCCTTCTGAAATTGACAAATCGTCCTTCTACTTCGTTCAGCATTGCGGGACCTGCCATCCCGGAGGCGGATGGAGTGAGTACGATCGCAGAGGAAACCTCTACTACGACGAGGAGAGCAGAAAATTCGGTTACGAGCTTTCCCGGGATAATCCCCTGCTCGACGGTGATTACACCCCTCTCAGTTCAGGAGATGTCAACTACGGATCGCCCTGGGACAGAAGTGGGGTGAGCGAAGCCGATTGTCTGATCTGCCACCTGAAGGGATATCAATGGAGAGAACGGGCTGCTGCATTCAGGGCCAGGCTCTTCAGGTACGGACCAGCAGCGGGTGCAGGCTGGGCTGAAGTGAAACTCTCTGAGGCCGCGGCTGGCCATTTGAAGTCGGATGAAGTAAAGATCGATTATGGCAAAAAGGAGGTTGCCGATTTCGATCGTCTCCATCTCCAGATTGTGAAGAGGACCCCCGATGAGAACTGCTGGTTCTGCCATGCGATGGCCGACGGAAAACGGAGAGGTCGTCTCTGGAGCCCTGAAACAGATATCCATAAGGCAAAAGGCATGGACTGTCTCTCCTGTCATCCCAGCGACAAGGAACATAACTTCGCCAAAGGGAATACCCTTCAGGGGTCTGTGAGGGACGACCTTGACCACACCATGCATTCCTGCGAGGCCTGCCATTATAAAGGCAAGGACAAGAGGGCGCCGAGATATAAACACCCCTTCTCGCCCCGGCACATGAGAAGGCTGGCCTGTCAGACCTGTCACACCCCTTTTCAAATGGCCTCGGCAGATCTCGTCTATGACCATGCCTCAACCGGGTCGACAATCGTCTACGAAACCTCAAGGTTTCTCTCAAACGACCCTTTGGACCCTAAACGATCGGCTCTCAGTGGGAACCCGGTGGCGTGGTATCCTGCGCTCAGGGAATCCAAAGGGAAGATCGTCCCTGTCAAACCCCTGATCGTCATCTATTGGGGAGATTGGGATGAGAGAACCAATGTGTTTAGGCCCATACCCCTCTGGAAGATAAGGGATTTGACCAGACCTCCTCTTGCAGATGATGACGGAGATGGGATCCCAGAGATCAATTCCCTCGAAGAGATCAAGGCCTTTTTAAATGCCCTCAAGGCCAAGGATAAATTTGGAACCCCGATCGCCAGCCATCCGGCATTGGTCAAGGGAGGGTTCCTCTATCATCTGGATGAAAAAGGTGAGGTGGAAAAGATCAAACATGATCAGGCAGGGCCCCTCGACTTCTCCCTCAGTCATAATGTGATGTCCGGCGTGAATGTGATCGGTTCCAGGGGTTGTAAAGACTGTCATACAAAAAACTCTCCGTTCTTCTTGAGAAAGATCCTGATCGATTCTTTTGACGAGAAAGGAAAACCGGTCTATCTTGAGGCATGGGAACGCCTTGGAATCGACCCGGAGAAACTTGACCGTCTCTTATTAGAGCAGTAAGGACCCGTGGATCCATCGTTCTGAGGTTGAATCAATCACAACAGAGGGCGTTTAACAGGAGGCCAGATGGAAAGGAAACCAGTGGGAATGGAGGTCTTCTTCAATCCCAGGTCAATCGCGGTGGTTGGCGCTTCCGATAATCCAGGAAAACTCGGGGCTCATGTCATGAGAAGCCTGACCGAGGGGCGATATCCGGGGAAGGTCTTTCCGGTCAACCCTGGGAAGGTTGAAATCCTTGGGATCAAAACTTACCCTTCCCTTCTTCTGATCCCCGATTCAGTAGATCTCTCCATCATCGTCCTCCCTGCCGAACAGGTGCCGAAAACGATCAAAGAATGTGGCGAAAAGGGGATTCCCGGGATCATCCTCATCACAGCCGGATTCAAAGAGATTGAAGACCGGAGAGGAGAGGCGCTGCAGCAGGAGATCGCAGAAGTGGCAGGCCAATTCGGGATTCAGATCATAGGTCCAAATACCTTCGGACTCGTAAACCTTCATCTCCCCCTCAACGCCTCTTTTACGCCTGAGTTTTCCCGGGTGGAGAAAGGAGGAGTCAGTCTGATCAGCCAGAGCGGTGGGATGTCTCACCTGATGGCCTTCTTAGCGATGAGGCATCAGGTGGGAATGAGCAAGATCATCGGATTGGGAAACCGTTGCAATGTAGATTTTGCCGATATGGTCGAGTATCTCGCACAAGACCTTCAAACCAAGGTGATCGCCATCTACCTGGAAGGGATCGATCAGCCCAGGAGGTTGATCGAGGCAGCGGAGAGGGTCAAAGGAAGCAAACCGATCATTGCTTACAAGGTGGGTCGATCCGTCACAAGTGATAAGGCCTCTCAATTCCATACCGGCTCGCTCGCAGGAAAGCATCCGGTCTATCAAGGGGCGTTCAGGCAGGCCGGGATTTTATCGGTTGAGAGTGCGGAAGAGCTTCTCGATACGGCCAAGGCACTGGCCCTCTCACCCGTTCCAGAGGGAAGCAGGGTGGCTGTTCTTTCAGGCCAGGCCGGACCTGGAATGGCTGCGTGCGATGTCTGTGAGAACGAAGGATTATCCCTCCCTCCGTTTTCTTCGGACACTCAAAAAAGGATCGAAGCCCTCCTTCCACCCCTTGCGATCAGGACGAACCCTGTGGATATGGGACCTGCCTGGTACGATTCAGCCGCAATAAAAGGAATTGTTCAAGCCGTCCTGGAGGATGAAAATATCGATGCCATCATTTTATGCATCATGTTTGCCTCGGCCAACAGGGGCGCTGTGGAGGGTTTATCCGATCTGCTGCTCCGAAAAGGAAGGAAGAAGCCGGTGATCGGCTGCATCTCCTCTCCTGTGGGAATCTGGGAAGAGGAGATCAAAAGACTTGAAGGATCGGGCATCCCAAACTATCCTACCCCGGAGAGGGCTGCGAAGACACTGGTCAACCTGGTCAGGTTTAAGAAGGGAAGGTCTGTCTTAAATCCGGATTTCTAATGTAGCCACGAAACTCAAATGGAGAAACCAGAAGGGGGAGACCTCATGAAAAAAGAGAGGAAAGATCTCATTGAAGAGATCGGAGATCTGGCTTCACACTACGAGCTCAACTATTCCGGTTGAAGCCAAGCCGTTCTTGCAGCTCTGCAAGAAAAGCTGGGCCTAAAGGATAAGGGTGCCTTCAAAGCGGCGAGTGCTCTTTCAGGTGGAATAGCCCGAAGAGGGGAGACATGCGGAGCCCTGATCGGAGGCATCATGGCGATCTCCCAGATGGTCGGGAGGAAGTCGATCGAGGATACTGAACAGTATCGGATATCGGTCTCCCCTGCAACGGAGATGTATTTGAGGTTCAGGGAAGACGTGGGTCATACCCTTTGTGCTGAAATTCAGAAGATCATTTTCGGCAGGGCATTCCGGCTCTATGACCCGGAAGAACAGAAGGCCTTTGAGGCAGCCGGTGGACACAAACCGGAGGGATGCCCGAATGTGTGTCGGAAGGCAGCTACGATCGCCGCCCGGATCATCCTGGATCTCAGAAATTCATGATCGACCCGATCCGACTGAAAGTCGGTCTTCTCGCAAAAGGAAGCATTGGCATCACTGTTAGAGCCCACCTCAAATCCGGGAGAGGTAATCTGTCTCGGGATGATCCGGCGATGCCAGATGGCCTTCCTCCCATCCTAACTCAGGATGGTAAAAACCTAAAAAGCATCCAGCTCACGATGCTGATTAGGATGGAGCCCAGGAGAGCTCCCCAGAAGCCATTGACATGAAACCCCCTTACGAGAGCTGCGACCAACCACAGCATCAACCCATTGATGACGAGCAAAAAGAGTCCAAATGTCAACAGGGTAAGAGGAAAGGTGAGAATGACGAGGATGGGTCGGACAACCGCATTGACAATCCCAAGGAGAAAGGCAGCCACCAGAGCCGCCAGCAGGCCGTCCACCCTGATCACGCTGGGTAAGAGATAGGCTATGATCAGGATGGCCACCATATGGATCAATAGACGAAAAAGAAAGAACATGGGTTCCTCATTTGGAGCAGTTTAAGGCCACTTGCCTACAGCGTTGCGGGCAATATCGTTGCTTGGCCGAGCGAGCAAACCCGTGCTGCTGATCGATACCGTGTAGCTCCCACCGTCCACCATCGGCATGTAAGTGGCACTTCCATAGGTAGCATCGACCCACGGGATCCAACGTGCATATCTCCGGACAATCATCCACAGATCCAGGCCTGGTTCTTCGCTCAGGTTGTAGACTGTGCGCGGCGCTGTTCTTTCTTGATAGAGGTCACGGTAGCGACCGCTCAAACGATCGAGGCGGTAGAGTGTGTCCAGACCGATGAGTACGGCCGCCCTGTGCCACTTGAGAACACGAGCGTCGACCTGCCACTCATCGCCGCGTAAATCCAAGATCTTGGCGCTATTTTTAAACATCAAATAAGCCCAAAAGTGTTGCGGCCCGATTCCCTGAAAACGTACTTCGGCTACTGTCGACTCGTGTGCCAAACGTTCATAGGTATACAGATTAATCGAGATTGCCACCATTAAAGCAGCGATGGCAAGAAGCAGGAGGCCTATAAGCCCCTCCAGACCACCCATCCATACCCTACGCCCCCAAAGGCGTTGGATTCCCAAAATGGACAGGATCACCCCTGAGAGAGCGAAAACGACAACGGCAACCTTTACCCAAATGAACATATTCACAGGTAAGACTATTCCCCCGGGGGGGGAAACGGCGAACCCTATCTCGTTCAACTCGACCGAACGATTGCCTTGTACCGTGACAAAAACCATTCTATCTTAAAAATGACTTTAAGGTCAACAGAATAAGGGGAATAGGTAGTGTACAATTTGTGTGTCAGGGGGGATACTCAGATGTGGACAGGGCGGAGAAAGTGGATTGTAGGGCCAATAGGGAGGTCAGGTTTAAATGGCTAAAGCCTCTTTGTCCTAAATTCTCTGAAATGTCTCTGCCTTTCATCCCCCCAAGACCTGTCTCAGCAAAAAGAAATGGGGTACCCTTTGAGTTATTTCCACCAAACAACCTAAAGGAGGTACCCCATGCTGCCGGCAACGATTACAAAGATACACCAAGCTTTTAAAGAGATCAA
>JACAEX010000100.1 GCA_013388635.1 Syntrophaceae bacterium
TCAGATTCTGGTGCGAGGGAAAACTGATCGATGTGCAACGCATTAAAAATACCGACCTCAAAGGTGTGCACTTTTAAAACTTAAAGTGTGCACTTTTAAATTTTAGCTAACAGAAAAAGTTCGCGAGTCATAATCCCTCGCTCGTTGTTTCGAACTTCTAAAATTCTGGCCGGGATGTCGCAGAGTCTTTAACACACGAAATAGCGAAACGCAAGTCCTTTTTCAAGCCCGTCAAATCAGAATATCTCCAGACGCCAGTGGGGGAATTACCCCGACCCTGAATTTTCAGTTGTTTCTTTAAATTCATTTTGATATAAAGGATACGACCATGTTAGCAAGGGTCCTGAGCAGCGCGGTTTTTGGGATCGATGCCTATGTCGTCGAGGTGGAAGTGGACATCGCCTCCGGTCTTCCTGCCTTTGCGACCGTCGGGCTTCCCGAAGGTGCGGTCAAGGAGTCCAAAGACAGGGTCAAGGCAGCCGTCAAGAATTGCGGCTACGATTTTCCATCCCGACGGATCACTGTCAATCTTGCTCCGGCCGATGTCAAGAAGGAAGGAGCAGCCTTTGACCTCCCGATGGCGATCGGCATTCTTGCAGCTACCGAAGTCGTTCAGAAGAAAATGCTTGACCAATATTTTATCCTGGGTGAGCTCTCCCTCGACGGACAGGTGAAACCCATTAAAGGAACCCTTCCAATCGCTGTGGCTGCGAGAGATGCAGGTCTTCGGGGACTTCTGCTTCCAAGAGGAAACTCGAAGGAAGCCGCCGTGGTGAAAGGGATTGAGATCCTTCCCCTGGATACCCTCTCGGACTGCGTCGAATTCCTAAATGGAAATCTCCACATCGATTCGGTTGAGGTCGATCTCGATGAGATCTTTAAAAGAGAGTTGAACTATCCGGTCGACTTCAATGATGTGAAAGGACAGGAGCATGTGAAACGCTGCCTGGAGGTGGCTGCAGCCGGCGGGCACAACGTCATCATGATCGGCCCACCCGGTTCTGGAAAGACGATGCTTGCAAAACGCCTTCCCACCATCCTCCCGGACATGAATTTTGAGGAGAGCTTGGAAACGACAAAGATCCACAGTGTGATGGGATTGATCCCGGCAGAGAGCTCCCTGATCGTCACCCGTCCTTTTCGTAACCCCCATCACACCATTTCTGATGCAGGCCTGATCGGAGGGGGACAGATCCCAAAACCCGGAGAGGTCAGTCTCTCCCATAATGGAGTCCTGTTCCTTGATGAGCTCCCGGAATTTAAAAAGAATGTCCTGGAAGTGATGCGGCAACCCCTGGAGGAGGAGAAGGTGACAATCTCTCGGGCAGCCACCTCCCTTACCTATCCTGCACGCTTCATGCTGGTTGGGGCGATGAATCCCTGTCCCTGCGGGTATTACGGTGATCCAAATAATGAATGCACCTGCACCATCCCGCAGATCCAGAGATACCGGTCGAAGATCTCAGGTCCCCTGATGGACCGAATCGATATTCATATCGAAGTCCCTGCAGTGAAATATCGAGACCTCGCAAGTCGAGAGTCGGGAGAGTCATCTCGAGAGATTAAGAAACGGATTGACGCTGCGCGAAAGATTCAACTCGAACGATTCAAGGGGATGAGGATTTACTGCAATGCGCAGATGACCAACCGACACATCAAGAAATTCTGCCAGATTGCTGAAGCCAGTCAGAAGCTCCTGGAGATGGCCATCGATAAGTTCGGGCTCAGCGCAAGGGCCTACACCCGCATCTTAAAGGTTGCCCGAACCATTGCCGACCTCGAGGGCCAAGAGAATATTCAACCTGCTCACCTTTCCGAAGCCATCCAGTACCGGACACTGGATCGAAATCTGATCTCGTAACGAATAGGGATCTTCAACAATTGGGGAAGGGTTTACCCAGTTAGAAACATAGCCCCGCTGCTCTGCGGCGGGGCTATGTTTTAGAATAATTTCGCCTGACTGCCGGTAGGCAGGACAGGTTTTACTTACGATCGTCGTAGATCGTAAACTTCCCTTCCGCAACCTTCTTATTTCCAAAAAAGATCTCCACTCGGTAAGTCCCGAGAGACCACTTCCCCGGTTGATCCCATCCCCATCCAGTCCAGAGGTCTGCATTCTGCCAGTCTGATGGGATGTCGACATTCACTTTCGCTTCACCGAAGAAGGTTCCGTCCGGATAGTAATAACGGCCAATGACCAACGGTTTGTGAGTACGATTTCTGTAAAGGAGATTCTTGGCTCCGACTAAGAAGTTGATATACCGTGTGGTACTTATCGGAAAATCCGTCTTATATTGGCGCTGCGGTTCGGGTGGAACGGTGAAGCCGCTTTCAAAAAACTTCACGAATTCAAACTCGAGGTATGTTTTTTCTTCCACAGAAGAGACAACGGATGGACTCGGAGTCGCCTTATCATCATAAATGGTAAATGATCCTTCCCCCACTTTTGTATTGCCGAACAAAATCTCCACACGGTATGCCCCAACAGGCCAGGTACCTGGCTGATCCGCTCCCCAACCGCTCCAAAGGTCTACCTCTTTCCAGTCTGATGGGATGTCCACATTAACTTTTGCCTCACCTCGTAAAGTGCCATCCGGATTGTAATACCGGCCGATGACCAACGGTTTTTGAGGGCGATTCCTGTAGAGAAGGTTCCTCGCCCCTACCGTGAAAGAGACATAACGCGTAGTACTCTTTGGGAAATCAGTCTTGTATTGACGCTGTGCTTCGGGTGGGGCGGTAAAGCCGCTTTCAAAAAACTTCACGAATTCAAACTCCAGGTATGTTTTTTCTTCCACAGAAGAGACAACGGATGGGCTCGGAGTGCCCTTTTGGGCAAAGAGAGGTGTGGGAAGTATAAACAAAAGACAGATAAAAAAGATTGCTTTCTTCATCGTCGTTCCTCCTCCTTAAGTTTCATGGAATACATTAAATACTAAAACGTGATCTCCAGATTGTAAATAGCAAAAATCGGATAGCTTTCCAGAACCGATGGCGGCCTATTACAACTCCTTTAGCAAAAAAGACTTTTTTTACTCTCTTTTTTTTGCTATAATTAAAAAAATCTCTCATGAAGCTCTCTGTCGTCATCCCTGTCTATAACGAGATCCATACCGTCGGAGAAATCCTTTCTAAAGTCCTCCAGGTCGATCTTCCTAAAGAAGTGATTGTGGTCGACGACTGTTCTACGGATGGAACGAGGGAGTTCCTGAAGCAATGGGAAGCCTCTGAGGCAAAGAGATCGAAGGATCAGATTCGGATCCTTCTACAGCCAGAGAATAGGGGTAAGGGCGCTGCTCTTCGCGCAGGGTTCAAAGAGGCCACAGGCGAGATCGTCATCGTCCAGGACGCAGATTTGGAGTACGATCCCAAGGAATATCCCAGGTTGATCGAACCGATTCTCGATGGAAGGGCTGATGTGGTTTACGGGTCTCGATTCTTAGGAACACCCCGCCGCGTCCTAATGTTCAGACACACATTGGGGAATAAGCTCCTCACCTTTCTATCGAATCTCTGCACCGATCTCAACCTCACCGATATGGAAACCGGATATAAGGTATTTAAGAAAGAGGTGTTGGACCACATTCACCTGAAATCGAATCGTTTCGGGTTTGAACCCGAAATAACGGCTAAGATTGCCAAGATGAACTACCGGATTTATGAAGTCCCCATCTCCTATAGCGGTCGAGATTATTGGGAGGGCAAGAAGATCAGATGGATCGACGGATTGAAAGCGGTCTTTTCCATTCTCCGGTATAATTTCTTTGATTCTGTCACCGAAGACATTGTCTATCAAACCCTGCAGAGGATGAAGAAGCTCCATCGCTATAACCGATGGATCTTTTCGGAGTTTCAGCCGTTCCTGGGCAGACGGGTTTTGGAGATCGGTTCCGGGATTGGAAACATCACCAAATTTCTCCTCGATCGAGACCTTGTCATAGCCACCGACGTCGACCCAATGTATCTCACCTTTCTCAAAAACACCTTCGGGCAGTATAAGAAATTTCTGATCGGGAACCTTGACATCTCGGGATCGGAACTCGAACCGTACCGATCCTATCACATCGACTCCGTCATCTGTTTCAATGTCCTGGAACATATTGCGGAGGATGAAAAGGCCCTGAAAAACATCTTCGATATCCTGGAGCCTGGAGGACGTCTCCTTCTCTTCGTCCCCTCCCAACGCTGGCTTTACGGAAGCCTGGATCGACACTTAGGCCACCACAGGCGATATGACAGGGAGGAATTAAGAAAGAAACTGGAAGATGCAGGCTTCAGGGTGATTTTTTTGAAGTATTTCAACCGAATCGGAATCCTCGGATGGTACTTGAACAGTAGAATACTCGGAAGAAAAAAGCTCCCCTCCTTTCAATTAAAAATATATAATCTCCTGGGCCCATTCTTCAAGATGGAAGGGCTTCTCCCGCTCCCCTTCGGCACCTCCCTCCTCGCGGTCGCCGAAAGACCAGAATGATGGAGACGGTCGAATACTTCTCAGACTTCTTAAGAAAGATAGGAGCACCCAATTTCTTGGCGATCGGAGTCGTCGTGATTGTGATATGGCTCCTGATCGCAGGCTTCGTCAAGGGATTGCGGAAAAGAAAGCAGGATAAAGATTCTGAAAACGGGGAAGATTAATCAAACCCAAATGTCAAAGGCTTAAATGCCGAGGTATAGGACACTTGATATCGGTTTGAATTTTGAATTTTGAGGTTTGAAATTTGAAATTCTATTTTTTGAGAATCTTCCACGAAAGAAGGAATGAAACGGTCAGGGCGACCAACATCCCTGACATCGAGAAGAGAAAGAAGAAGAGGATCAGCTTCTCCTTCATCACTGCGTATTTGCTTTCTAACAGCCCCACATAGAGGATTCCAACGATCTTATCCTCGATGTCCCGAATAGGCTCATAGGCCGTAATATACCAGTCGTCGACTACAAATGCCCTCTGAATCCAGGGCACGCCCTTCTCGAGGACCTGTTCTTGAACCTCCTTCATCGCTCGAGTCCCGATCGCCCTGTTTCCTTCCTTATCTATGACATTGGTCGATATTCTCACATCACCTAAGAAAATGGTCGCTGTCCCTATTTCTTTGCTGAAGACGGTATTTTTGATCTGATCCACGATCTCGTAATTCCGGTTGAGAAGCACTCCTCCTATCAACACCCCCAAGACCTCACCCTTAGAATCAACAACCGGATGGCCGGATTTCAAAACCATTCCAGATCTCTCCTCCAGTTTCTCAACAGGTTTTGCTTTCGGGGTAGGAATCAATCGCAAAGCAGCCTTCTCTGCTAAGGTCTTCCCTTCCTTCAACATCTCCTCTCCTGAAAGGATCTGAGTTCCTGAGATCCCCTTCTTCTGAAGGGCGTTCTTAACAAACGGATCTTCGATCAGACTATCGCCCGATGCTCTGGGGTTGTGGAACCTAAACAGCACCGTGCCCTTCCGGTCGACCGGTGTCAAGAAATCAAGCCCTTCCTCAGCCATCATCCCTGAAAGTTCATCTCGAATGGGCAGAAGGTTCCTCTCCTTTATTCCCTTTTTCATCACGTGTCTGATCGCAGTCCAGCGGATGACCCGGTCAATATCCCGAATCTTGGAGGTGTAGACCCAGCGTGCCACATTGAGATCTTCCTTAACCCTTTCCTGCGCCTCATGAATAATCTGACTCGTGATGAGCGCATTAACGATCAGGATTGTCACAACGCCTATGAAACATGCAATAGCTAGAAAAATAAGGGCCAACCTGGTTTTTATCGATATCCTCATGATGTTTAACTTACCAGAAATAAAGGAAAAAGTAAATAGGAAAAAAATTCCTTGCCATAAGCCAACTTTTCTGGTAGATATATTGTGAAAAAATTCCCTAATTCTTGAGCAAAGAGATTTAAGAAAGGAGGCCTCTGATGGGAAAGTTTGATGCCATATACGATGATTATATGAAACGACGCAAAGCGGTGCTCGAAATGGGCGGAGAGAAAGAGTTGACCAAGCGGAGGGAGAAGGGACAGACCAACGCAAGAGAAAGGATCGATATGCTCCTCGATCCCGGAACCTTTGTTGAAGTCGGTACCTTTGTGACCCACAGGCAGCATGAGTTCGGTCTGGCTGGGAAACTGATTCCCGCAGAGGGCGTGGTCACAGGGTATGGCAAGGTGAATGGCAGGTGGGTGGTCATTGCCTCTGAAGACTTCACTTCCATGGCAGGTTCCTTTGGTGAGTATCATGGAAAGAAGTTCGTTTGGGCCCTCGATTTCGCCAAGGAGAAGGGATGGCCTTTCATCGGAATCAACGACTCAGGAGGAGCTCGCCTTCAGGAGGGCATGGATACCTTGGAGTCGTATGGATGGACTTTTCGGGCTCAGATCCTTGCCTCAGGCATTATCCCTCAGATCGCCCTGCTCCTCGGCCCATGTCTTGGTGGCCAGGCCTACCACCCCATTATGAACGACTTCCTCATCCAGAGCAAAACTACAGGATTTATGGGAATCGCTGGCCCCGCTTTTGTCAAGACCCAGACCGGCGAGAATATCACCCTCGAAAAATTAGCTGGCTGGGAGGCCCATGCCATGAAGTCAGGTGGAACCCATATCGTAGGCGAGGATGACAAGGAGTCGATCGAGCTTTGCAAAAGACTCCTCTCCTACCTCCCTTCGAATAACAGAGAGAAACCTCCGAAGGTTCAGCCAACCGACGATCCAAATAGAGTGATCCCCGAGCTTGACGACTTTCTTCCAGACCCGGAGTTAAGGGTCCCCTATGACATGTACCCGCTGATCGATATGGTCGTGGATAAGGGAACCTTCTTTGAAATCCATAAATATTTTGCCCGCAATCTCATCGTGGGGTTTGCCCGGTTTGGCGGAAGAGTAGCAGGGATCGTTGCAAACCAGCCAAAGGTCCTGATGGGAGGTCTGGATTGCGACGCCTCTGACAAGCTGGCCAGGTTCGTCCGGTTCTGCGATCTCTTCAACATCCCTCTCGTCACCTTTGTCGACTGCCCCGCCTTCTGGATCGGTTCTCCCCATGAGTGGAAGGGAATTTTACGCCATGGGGCGAAGACCCTCTTTGCCTGGGCTGAGGCAACCGTGCCCTTGATCTCCGTGATCATAGGGAAGTCCTACGCAGGGGCTCACTATGCCATGCTCGACAAGAGCATCGGTGCAGACCTCGTCTTCTCCTGGCCGACTGCCAAGGTGAACATCGTGGGCGCAGAGACAGCGGCGAGCGTCATCTTTGCCAAGGAGATCAAAGCCTCTCCCAACCCAAAGGAGACCGCCAAGACCCTGATTCAGGAGTATCGGACCAAGTACGAACATGCCTACCAGCCTGCAGAGCGGGGTTACACGGACGATGTGATCATGCCCCACGACACAAGGAAGTATGTCTGCACTGCCCTTGAGATCCTGGAGAACAAGCAGGTGGCCAGGCCCTGGAAGAAGTACTCGAACATCAACCTATGACCTCCCCAGAGGTACTTCACACTTGAATTGAGCCACTCTCATAACCTTTAAGGAAAACAGGAATGCTGAGAAGGCCCGCTCGAAGGCGGGCCTTTTTATCTCTCCTTGTTGCATTTGTCACGGAAACAATTTAGGATTTATTTAATACGAGAAGAATATGAAGAAGAATATGAGGACGATAGCTCGACCTTTTTTGCTCCTTTTCGTTGCAGTCCTGATCTCTGGGTGCGCCCATGTCATCTCCAAGGATCTCAGGCAGAAGATGGATCCCTCTCTCACGTTCACACAGATTCTTCAAAGTCCAAATACTTATCAAGGGAAAACGGTGCTATGGGGTGGAGAGATCATCCAAACCCTTAACCAAAAGGATGGATCAACCCTGATCGAGGTCTTTCAAAAACCCCTTGGATGGAGAGGCGAGCCCAGAGAAACGTTTGCCTCAGAAGGAAGATTCCTGGTCATCGCCGAGAAATATTTAGATCCTTATCTCTTCTGCAAAGGAAGGAGGATTACGGTGGCCGGTGAAATCCATGGAGAGAAGATAAAACCCGTGGGCGAAATGGACTATCGTTATCCCCTCGTTTTGAGCAAACAGATCTACCTCTGGAAGGAATATTACTACCCGCCCGCTGCTTACCCATACGAACTTTGGTGGAGTTATCCCTGGATGAGATTTGACTTTTACTATCACCGGCACTATTAGGTCTCCCTTTCCCGCAAGTTGACAGGCCCATCGCGGTCGGTTATATTTCGGTACCATAAGAGGAACCCTCGATGACACGCATCCCCATCACTCGTGATGGTTATAATCAACTTCATAAAGAGTTGGAGAATCTGAAGAAGATCGTCCGACCGCAGGTGATCAAAGCGATTGAGGATGCTCGCGGCCATGGAGACCTCAGCGAGAATGCGGAATATGTGGCCGCGAAGGAGCGGCAGTCCTTTGTCGAGAAGAAGATCCACGAGATCGAACAGAAGCTGGCCAATTCCGAAATCATGGATACGACCAACCTCTCCAGCGATCGGGTTGGCTTCGGTTCGACCGTCACCCTGGAAAACCATGACAATGGTGGGGAGGTCACCTATCAGATTGTGGGGCCGAACGAATCAGATATCCGGTCGGGAAGAATATCGATTGCCTCCCCCCTGGGCAAAGCTCTGATCGGTAAGGAAGTGGATGACGAGGTGACGGTTCAGACCCCAGGCGGGGTCAAAAGATATACCATCCTCAAGATCTCTTAGATAACCAAGCCCCCACCGCAAAAAAGAGCACGTCCAGTTTAAATCGAGCAAGGCTCAGTTTAAATCGAGCAAGGCTCGAATCTATGAGCGATCTATCCAGGGGGTCATTCATTTACGGAGCAACGGAGAGCATCTCTATCTTGGCTCTGTTCATGGCCGTAAATCCCCTCTCGATCCTCTATCCAACATCCTCTGGAAGTGCCGCCGGATGCGGAGATTTAACGGCTGCACTGATGTCCCTTTATTTTTTACATATTTTTTCGGCTGGAAAAACTGGAACAAAAAGGATGGGTAAGTCGGAGACTGTCAGTCAAGGGCCAAGGGATGGAGCCATTTCTCTCAAAAATCTCTCAAAGCCCATGGGCCTTTTCGAAGTTTAACAACTGCCTCTTTGCTTGAAGCCCATGGCCAAAACCGCCCAGGCCGCCATTGCTTGCAATCACCCTGTGGCAGGGGATGATCAACGGCAGTGGATTATGACCGTTTGCATTTCCAACCGCACGGCAGGCTTTTGGATGGCCGATCACCTGAGCGATCTGCTTATACGATCGCGTCTCACCATACGGAATCTTCGCCAAAGCTCGCCAAACCCTTTTTTCAAAAGGAGTACCCCTGAAATCCAGGGCGCAGTCAAAATGCCGGAGTTTCCCGGCCAGGTATCTTTTCAGCTGGGATAAGACCGCCCTATTCCTACCTTCATCCCGGACAATGTCTCCGACAAATCGCTCCCTTAACCTCTTCAAAAAGGCCTTTTCCGAGGTGAGGTAATCGACCATGCAGACCCCCTTATCCGTCGAAGCTACAAAAACCTTCTTTAAGAATGGTGAAGCAAAAGAGGCGTAGTAGATTTTCTCCATCGCATCCTCCTGAATTGGAAATGGCATAGCAAATCGGTATCAGAGGAAGCAGTCCCCTAATGCCCACTGGTGACTATCCTTTAATCACGCCCATGGGGACGAGCTTTGCGACCTTGAGGCTGATGCCGGCATGATGAACCACATTAACCACGTCCGTCACATCTTTATAGGCGTCCGGAATCTCCTCGACAATCGTTCCCCGGCTCGCTCCCCTTACGATGATCCCTCTATCTTCGAGTTCCCTCGCCACCGCCCTCCCCTTTGCTGCTTTAATGGCCTGATGCCGACTCATCACCCGGCCTGCGCCATGGCAGGTCGATCCAAAAGTCTCCTTCATCGCCCTCTCCGTTCCCACCAGCACATAAGAACACCGGCCCATATCACCGGGGATGAGAACAGGTTGGCCGATAGATCGATACTCTTCCGGAACATCGGGGTGGCCCGAAGGAAATGCCCTGGTCGCCCCCTTTCTGTGGACGCAGAGTCTCCTCTTCTCTCCTTCTACCGCATGGCTCTCAATCTTTGCGATATTGTGGCAGACATCGTAAATCAGATCCAGTTTTAAGTCCCTCGGACTTTTATGAAAAGCCTTTTCAAAGGTCTCCCTTACCCAATGCGAGATCATCTGCCGATTGGCGAAGGCAAAGTTGGCAGCACAGGCCATCGCTTCCAGATACCGCTGGCCTTCTGCCGAAAGCACAGGGGCACAGCAGAGCTGGGGGTCTGGAAGGTCGATCTGATATTTCCTGGCCGCATCCATCATCACCCGGATGTAATCATCGCACACCTGATGGCCCAACCCCCTCGAACCTGTGTGCACAATGATGGTGACCTGATCTTTCCACAAGCCCAGCGACCGGGCAATGCCCTCATCGAATACCTCGGCCACATATCCGACCTCAACAAAGTGATTTCCAGAGCCGAGAGTTCCCAACTGGGCCCTTCCCCTCTCCATGGCCCTGTCAGAGATGGAATCTGGGTCGCCTCCCGGGATACAGCCCTTTTCCTCAATATGCTCAAGGTCTTCTTCTGTCCCGAACCCCCTTTCCACTGCCCATCTCGCTCCTTTTTTGAGAACCGCTCGTTCCTCTTCCCGATTCAACTTCAGGTCTTTTCGATGCGACCCAACCCCCGAAGGGATATTGGAAAAGAGAAGATCAACCAGCTCCTTCATCCTTCCCTGAATCTCCATGCGGCTCAGACCTGAGCGCATCAAACGGACGCCTCAGTTGATGTCGTATCCCACCCCGCCGGGTGAAACAATTCCCTCGTTCAGGTCAAACGCAGCAACCCCCCCGATCGGGAAACCATAACCCCAATGGATATCGGGCATGGCCAGGGAATAGCCAACAATGCCCGGTAGCCAGGCCACATTGGCAACCTGCGCAAGGCTCTGGTCCTTCCGGATATCGTCCAGCATCCGCTCATCCGCGTAGATGATCCCATCGGTCCTCATCTTTCCCTCTCGGGGAATTCTCCATCGGTAATCATCCACCTTTTGAATCTTAATCTTTTCGTCTGCCATTGTCGGTCACCCCTGATTCATAAAATAGTCCGTGCCCCCCAGTGTACCCTCGAACCATGAAACTCTTTTTAGGTTAAGGCTATGGTCAGGAAACCCGTTTGCCCTAAGGTAGAGAACGCATCCATGCGTTCCCTACAAGTCCAATGACCTAACCTGTTCACAAGACCAGCCTCTTTACCCTCAGCTTAGCCGAAACACGCTATTTTCTGAGCAATCAGAGATCAAAAATGATCCGGGCCCTCCAGCCGCCGTCCTCCTTCCGGACCTCTATCCCGTGATAGGTGACGGCCTTGACCCCTGTTTTGATCACATGAACCCCTTCCTGGAAGGGCTCTCCTTTCACCACGGCTTTCAACCCATCCTCCCCGACCGATTCCACCCTGAACCTCTTGAAGAGGAGATGTTCCACGTCGTGAAGGTAAAGAAGCTCGCCTAACCAGTCGACCATCAGCCGTTCCAGGTCCTCTTTCCCGATCTCAACCCTTCTTTCAATACGTTGCCTCACCTTCCTCAGATCGGTGATCAGATGGAAGAAGGCCTCGCCTGCGTTTTCGAAGAGGGCCTCAAGGCTCTCCCCGTGGACGATAATGCCGATATCTGCGGTATGATCCAGAAACTCGAAACGCCTCATCTATCGGGCCTCAGCTCCCTCCCCTCTCCTCTTTCCTCTTACGATATTGACCGCCTTCTCCATCAAGTCAGGGATCCTTCCGAAGAACGCCTCCACCATCGCAGGCATTCTTCTGAGGTTGAGAATGGAAACTTCACCATCCTTAATCACCAGGAAGGCGATGGGTTCGACGCAGATCCCGCCGCCTCCTGCGCCCCCGCTTCCGCCGGTCGTTTTCAGGTGCTCTGTTCCAGCGCCTGCACCAATGCCAAGGGAGACTTTGGAGACAGGTAAAACAGTGAACTCCCCTGCCTTGATCCCTTCTCCGATAATGGTCTCCGTCTTGGCAACCTCCTTAAAGCCCTCCAAAAGAGCCTTGATTAAGTCAGTAGCCTCCATGATCATTCACCTCCTTTTTGTCCTCTTCCCTTCTTCTCCCGAAGAAGGAGAAGAATCCACCTCTTTAAATGCTGGAAGAACACCCCTGGAGAGATGATGGCCTCGCCTGAAAATCGATTCTTTCCAAGAAAATTGATGTCGATCTGGATCTTTCGATCTCTTTTCCCGTCTTCAAGCGCGCTGATCAGGCCATAGAGCAGTCCGTTCGCCATGGGGTCTGAGAAAGAGACTGCCACCTCTGCCTTTTTAACCCTCCATTTCCTCAGAAAAGACAGGACCTCCTTGATATAAACCCATCGAAAGGAGAGACCTTTCTTCCCCCTAAGAGAGGGAAGGGGAATTGCAAGACCAAGGATCTTCGTCAACATCCTCCCTTTCTCCCAGGTCAAAGAGAACAGTCCATCCCATTTAAACGAGATCGACCTCTTCTCTGTATCCCAGGACAATAAGAACGGCGTCATCTCCCTTTCTTCTCCATCCTCTCAAGAAACCGCTCTTTGGACACCAGGATACGCTCGTGTTCCCCTTCGGCCACCTTCTCCCTCTCATCATAGCATAGGCATCGACTATGAAGAGAAGCCGATTTTGATCGACCTGTTTAAGAAGGGCGTGGGCGACCACTTTCATCCCCAGAGGTGTCGCGGATAGGTGCCTGATCTCGACCCGGGTTCCAAGACTCAGTTGATCGGATGGAATCAGCCCCTGGAGCGCATTGATCGCCGCAGCCTCTATGAGCTCTATGAGTTTCGGGGTGGAAAGCACATCCGCGTCGACACTTCCCAGCCGGCTGACGAGATCTTCTTCCCTTACGATCCTTTCAGACTTTCCAGTTAAGCCAGGAACCATTTCGCCTCCTGAGATCAATTGCCCGAATGATAAAGGAACCAACAAATTGGATTTATTCACCAGCTTCGTTGTCCTTCGTCTTATTCGAACCTATGATCTTAAAACTCCTGCAGAATCTCTTTATCGTAAATCTTCTCCAATCTCTCTTTATGGGTCGATTCTTCCTGGGCAAGGATCAGGAGCAATTTTTCGAGCGCAGCCTCGGTCACCAGCTTTGCCGTCGATTGATAGAGTTGTTGAGACCTCTCTTCGTTCTTGATGGCCATCCGCAGGAGATCTGCATAACTCATATCGGAGCTGTAAGGCACATCCTCCATCATCTCACTCAAGCCCAACCCCCTTGTCTCTTTCAATTCCATCTGGTCAACCTTTTTCAAATCGAACTGCTCGAGTCTCTCCTGATGGCCTTCCTCTTCCTTTGCCAGTTCTTCAAAGGCCTTCCTGATCCCAGGATTCGAACGATCGGCCGCCATTCGGTAAAAAGCTGCTGAATCGGCCTCCTTCCTGATCGCAAATCTCAAAATCTCATCCAAGCTCTTCGGCCTCATCTCCCTCCTCCTTTCTGAAGCCCTTCCTCACTTCAGAGATCACCCTTGCCCCTTCCTCTTCAAAATTTTCTGGAACCATGACCGCCGCCCATCCCTTCTGAGGGAGGTAGAGTCCATTATATGCGGTATCGAGAAAAGATTTGATCAGAAACGGAATCCCTGCCTCATTCAGGGCTTGAGACACCCTGTCTCCTTCAAATCGGTTCTCGACCACCCCGGCCTTCACCCATCGAGTCATACGTCACTCCTTGTTTTATCGTTTTATTATTATATACTGAAACAGGAAGAATCCAAAGAATAAATTTGGCTATAAAAAATAGGGTTGAAAAATATTGAATTGAGAATATAATGAAACGGGTCAATACCAATTCGGTCCCAAGCTCCGGGCCATGGGACAGGGCTTGGGAGGGCATTGACATTCCAGTCAGGGAGGAAATATGGCGACGAAAAAGCTCGATGAAAAATCCTTTGGAACAAAATTGAGACAGCTCCGCCAGGTGAGAAATATCTCCTTTGCGGAGCTCGCCAGCAAAACCGGATTCTCGCAACGGTACCTGAAGGAGGTCGAAGAGGGAAGAGCCATCCCTCCTGTCTCTGCGGTCATCCAGATTGCCAAGGCCCTCTCTGTTGATTCGGGTTCCTTTCTCTCTGCCGAAGAGCAGGAGGCTTCACAAAGAAGACGGAGGGAAAGTTTCTTCAAAAGGACGCAGGCCTACTCTTATAAAACCCTCACTCCGGAGGCCGAGCAGAGACATATGAAGGCCTTCCTCGTCACCATCGATCCCAAACAGGATCACCGGATGGTGGAGTACCGGCATGAAGGGGAGGAGTTTCTTTATGTCCTGAAAGGGCATGTTGAAGTGAGGGTGGGAGAAAATCAGAACGTCCTTAAGAAAGGAGAAACGCTCCACTTCGATTCAGGCATCACCCACAAACTTCGTAATCTGAGCGATGAGGAGGCCAAACTGCTCGTCGTCATCTATACGCCATAACCCCATTTCAGATTTCAAATTTCAGATTTCAGATTTTTTCAATTTGCGATGTGCAATTTGCAATCTGCAATTAAATTACTCTCTCCAGTTTCGGGGGACCCCTGCAAAGGATGCCTTCCGTTCCAATTCGCTAAGTTGATTTTCGAAATATCGGATCGCATTGGTAATGCGATTGAGTTCCACGCGTGCCCCCTGGCTCTCATACCTTGTCCTTAACTTTCTCAAATCCGCCAGGTTCCGGTTGTAGAAACGGAATTGACCGACCCAGTAATCCCTGCTATAACCGCCCGGACGATCGGCTGATGGAACACCCTTCATCGAGTAGAGGACCATCTTCGAGTTCATGGCATCGAGAACCACCTTGAACTTGTTCAGGAACGAGTTTCCCAAAAGCCCATCCTGACCGGAGGGCATGTTGTAGACGACCGCCTCCACATCTTCAACTGTTGCGTTGCCCACCCTCACGGATTTCAGCGTCACCAGAGGGGTGAGAATAACACCGCTCACCGTGGCGCCAGCGATAAAGGGGGTGTTCTCATCGATCACGATTCCCAGATCCCTTGCGGTCTGCGGGTTGATCAAGACAAAACTCGCGCCCGAGTCCACGACCAGACGCTTCCTTATCCTTTCATTCAGGATGACCTCTGCCATCCACAACTCATGCCTCCTCAGGAGGTCGACCTCCATGACCCCCTTCGGCTCAGAGGCCATTGGATCGGGAACAGAGATCTGAGACTCTTTGCCTTTTTCTTTGACCGCGGGAGGTGAGGTCTCCTCAGAGGTTTTTTGCAACTCGGCATCCAGACGATACTTCTCCGGAACGTTGGAAAGATCGTCAGCAAAATTGAGGGTCCCCTTCTCATCCACCCATCTATACATATCTGCCAGGCCAGAGGATGGCAGGGCGATCAGGATCAGGATCAATAAGCTGGCCGCTTTCATTCTCTCGCTCCGGATGAAGCCCACAAAAAAATTTTACCCGCTACCGCCGAAGTTGTCAATTGCCGCTGCCAATCTCTTCTGTTATAATTTTTAAAATTTTACAATAGAAAGGAGCTTTTTATGGGGACGACCATAGAGAATTTGAAGGAGGCATTTGCAGGTGAATCTCAGGCCAATCGAAGATACCTCGCCTTTGCCAAGAAGGCGGAAGAAGAAGGACATCGACAGGTTGCCAAACTCTTCAGGGCTGCTGCTGAGGCGGAGACGGTCCATGCCCATAACCATCTTCGAGTCCTGAAAGGGATCAGGTCGACAAAGGAGAACCTCCAGGAGGCCATTAACGGCGAAACCCATGAATTCAAAAAGATGTACCCGGAGATGATGGGGAAGGCAAAGGCCGAAAAAGAGGACGATGCCTACCAGACATTCCACTTCGCCAATGAGGTGGAAAAGATCCACGCCTCTCTCTATCAAAAGGCACTGGAAAACCTGGGCAGGAGTGAGGAGGTGGATTACTACGTCTGCCCTGTATGCGGCAATACGGTGGAAAAGAGACCGCCTGAGAAATGCCCGATCTGCGGCGCTCCGGGCAAAAGTTTTATCAAAATTATCTGATCATAATTCCATTGAAATGATAAGGGGTTGAGGAGATAAAGGGGTGAATGACTTTCACCTCACCTCCTTATCTCCCTATTTCCTTATCTGGTTATCCTCTTATTGGATCGATCTTTGTCAGAAATGAAAACCTACTTTCTCAACCCTGAATCGATTCGTCAGCTCTTCGACCGCATCGCACCCACGTACGATCTTCTCAATCATCTCCTCAGCCTGAGAAGGGATTGCTACTGGAGGAGGATGGCCGTCCGGGAGATGGAAGGTCTCGACGGTTGGATACTGGACACCGCCACAGGAACAGGGGATGTGGCGATTGCGATCCTTCAGCAGGATGGCCACGGACGGAAGGTCCTTGGATTAGACTTCTCTGAGCCCATGATCCGGGGTGCCCAGCAGAAGGTCTCAAAGAGGGGGTTGGCACAGAGGATTGCATTGAGCCTGGGGGATGCCCTCTGCCTGCCTTTTCGAGAAGAGACCTTCTCTGCCTCAGTCATGGCCTTCGGCCTGAGGAATATTGTTCAGAAGGAGCAGGCCCTTAAGGAGATGGTCCGCGTGATCAAGCCGGGCGGAAAGGTGATCGTTCTGGAGTTCACCTTTCCAAAAAATGGAGTGATGAGAAGTCTTTACCCCTTCTATTTTCAAAAAATCCTTCCTCTGATCGGAGGCCTCATCTCGGGCGACAGGGAGGCCTATGCCTACCTTCCCGAATCCGTTCTCCGTTTCCGGGACGCCGAACACTATCAGCAGATGATGAGAAAAGTGGGCCTGAAGGATGTGAAATCCCGTGCGTTAACCTCTGGCATCGCCTCCCTCCTCTCAGGGACCAAAAAGGGCTCATGATTCGGCCTTTCACCTTCTCGGATATGGATCGGATCCTCCAGATCGAGGTTCAATCTTTTCCCAAGTCCCCATACGATTGGGCCACCTTTGTCAACCTCCACCATCTTTACCGGGAGACCTTCCTGGTCTACCTCGCCCCCGCAGAGGATTTTCAGAAGGACCAGATTTTGGGTTATCTCGTCTTCTCAAAGGATGGACACATCATCTCCATCGCCGTCGATCCGAGCCATCGAAGAAGAGGCGTTGGGAAAAAACTTCTCGAGAGGGCCATGGCAGAACCTGCCATCAAGAGGTTGTGGGCGGAAGTGAGGAGGAGCAATCAGGTCGCTCAGGCCTTTTATTTCAGTATGGGATTTCGGATCATCGGCCTGGTCCCGAACTATTACGGGAACGAAGACGCCCTGATCGTCCAGTGGACGCCCTCCCTTCGATCTCCTTGAAACACCAAGGGTTGACAAGACGAATTCCCTCTGCTATGGATAGGTCAAAGGCCTTCGGAAGGAAAGACGGATGAGCGGAATTTTTGGGATCGTATCGAAAAAGAATTGTGCAGACGTCCTCCTCTACGGAACCGACTACCACTCTCATATGGGAACCCAGTACGGAGGGATGGCCGTTTTCGGAAGGCAGTTTCATCGCTCCATTCATGACATCAGCAAGTCCCAGTTCAAATCGAAATTCTTCGATGACTATAAAGAGATGAAAGGAAATCTGGGCATCGGGGTGATCAGCGACCGAGACCCCCAACCCCTGATCATCGGATCGAAGTTCGGCACCTTTGCGATCGTCACCGCAGGCCTGATCGAAAATGTTGAACAGTTGACCTCACAGCTCCTCCGAGACGGAGAGACCTTCGGTGAAATGTCGAGCAGCGGAATTAACTCGGTCGAGCTGATTGCCAAACTGATCACCCGGGGGCCGACGCTTCCCAAAGGGATCGACGGGGTCTATGAACGGATCAAGGGATCTGCTTCAATCCTTCTCCTGACCGAGGACGGCATCTATGGGGCTCGAGACCGTCTCGGACGCTCTCCTCTGGTGATCGGAGAGAAAGAAGGAGATTATGCCATTGCCACAGAAACCTGTTCCTTCCTAAATCTGGGCTTCCGGATAAAGAAATACCTCGATCCTGGCGAGATCGTCTTCATCGGAAGGTCCGGGTTGGAGGAGAAATCGCCCGGTGAGAAAACGAACCAGATCTGCGCCTTCCTCTGGATCTATGCCGGATATCCCGCATCGAGCTATGAGGGCATCAGCGTGGAACTGGTCAGGGAACGGTGCGGAAAAGCCCTGGCCAAGAATGACAATGTGGAGGCGGATCTGGTGGCGGGTGTCCCCGACTCCGGAGTCGGACATGCGATCGGATATGCCATCGCTTCGGGCCTGCCTTACCGCAGGCCCCTGGTCAAATATACACCCGGGTATGGTCGAAGTTACACACCCCCCTCCCAGGAGATTCGAGATCTTGTGGCGACGATGAAACTCATCCCCATCAAAGAGGTGATCTGCGGAAATCGAATCATCCTCTGTGAAGACTCGATCGTCAGAGGGACACAGTTAAAAAACTACACCATCAAAAAACTCTGGGAGTGTGGGGCAAAAGAGGTCCACGTCCGGCCGGCCTGCCCGCCCTTGATGTTCCCGTGCCGATTTGCCCTCTCCACCCGTTCCATCGAAGAACTGGCAGCTCGAAAGGCGATCCGGGCCCTTGAAGGAAAAGATATCGAAGACGTCAGGGAGTACATCGATCACCGGTCGAAGAAATATGAGCAGATGGTGGAATGGATTCGAAAAGAGCTGGGAGTGACCACGCTCAGGTATCAAAAGATCGAGGATATGGTCGATGCCATCGGCCTTCCTCGTCAAAGACTCTGCCTCTATTGCTGGACCGGAGACTACCAGATTGAATAGTTCGGAGATCTATTTCTGAGCTCTCTTGCTGGGAACTTAAGACCGGGCTTTCCGCACTACTTAGAAAATCGGATAAAATCTCCTACCCTGATGCCGTTGGCGGAGAACCAGCCTTTCCTCATCTCTAAGGCATAGAGGATCGGTTGAGGCGGGACGTGGGTTTCCAGGGTGAGAGGCTCCATGTCCCTAATGCCGATGATCCTTCCCTCCCGGTCGACGAAGGCAATGCTCAGGCCGATCGGAGTATCTTTCATCCAGAATGCATGATAGTCCTCCTTCTCGAAGACGAAGAGCATCCCTCCGTCCTTATCCAGGTGCCTCCTGCCCATCAATCCCCGGATCTGCTCCTCAGGCGTCTTCGCCACCTCCACCCAGATCTCCTTCCCTTTGATGTAGAGAGGCATCTTGAGGAGAGTCTGTGACTGCACCACTGAGGCGAATAGAAGAAAGGATAGAATGAAAGGAATCCTCTTAATCCCCTGGCCCGGAGACATGTCCCCCACCTTCGTCCCGTTGCCTCTTTTCAAGAAGATCGGCGACGTTCCGAATTTCGTCCTTGATCTTGCTCGTATTCCACTGGATGAACAGCACCCAGAGGGGTAGGAGAAGCCAAATAATCAGGAGGATGCCCAGGAAGGCCACGATCGCGATGGCGATCCCAAAAGGGAGTTCCTTAAAAATCTGCTCAATATACCGCTCCATTTCCGAATTCCTTATCGGCGTTGATTCTCCCCTAACTGCTTCCTCAGCCTTTCATTGACCTTCAGGATTTGGTCTACATCCGAACCGCTGAGCTCCCAGGAATAACTGTCCTTGCCGTCTCTCTTCAGCCTGATCTTCACCTCCGGAGGAGGAGGCTCTCTCTTCTCCGGCTTCTCTCTCTCCACGGTCACCTTTGGAACCGGAGAGACCTCTGGCTTTCCCTCTGTTGAAACCGGCCTTCCCTCACAGGCGATGAAGAAGACCAACAGGATCAAGCATGCCGCTCCTTTTCGATTCAATCCCTCACGCCTCCGTCGACCGAATAAATCAATCCTCCCTCAAAAGAGACCGACATCCTTTCAGAAAATCCTCTGCTCTCCCGGCCTCCGCCGGATAGGAGCAGATTCTGAATTGAACCTCTGTCCCTCTCGGAAGATAGCCACCCTGGGTCAACTTGACCTGAACCCGCTCGCCAATCTCCTTGGCCATCTTCTCATCGTTAAACGAGAAGATATAGACCGTATTATTCTGAAAAGGGACGACTGCGTCCACGGAACGGACCAGCTTGACAAGGGCATACCTCACGCCCTCCCATGCCTCATGGTTTAATACGATGTCCCGTTTGGTACGTTGGTCTAAGAAATCGACCCGGATCATGGAGAAGGAGATCTTATCCCTCTGTGCCTCCTCCAGCATTGGAAGAAGAACAAGACGGTAGATCGTGTTTCCTCCCAATACCGGAATGGTGAAGATAAAAGAGGCACCGCTTCCCAACCTGCTCTCCGCATGGATCTCGCCGCGATGGCCTTCGATGATCTCCTTGGTGATCGCAAGGCCCAGCCCGGTCCCCGTGACCCCTCCTGTCTGGCCGGTCTGCCCCTGATAGAAACGGTCAAAGATCTTCGGGAGGTCTTCAGGTGAAATACCGACGCCGGTGTCACTCACCACGACCTTCAGGTAATCCCGCTTCTCGGTCAGCCCCTTTGAACCGATGACGATCTTTCCTCCCGGAGGAGTGAACTTTATCCCATTAGCGATGAGGTTGATGAAAACCTCCACCATCCGATTGCGATCGATCAGAACCAGCGGTGTATCCGGATCGATCTGGTTTTCAAGGGTGACCCGCTTCTCCTCCAGCTCCTGCGATAGGGTCATCGAGGCATCTTCGACCACCTCGGTCACCGGGACTGGTTCAAACCTCAATTTCAAACCCTTTCCGGACTCGATCCTCGAAAAATCGAGAAGCGTCTCGATCAGATTCGTCAGCCGCATAATATTCTTGTTCGCAATGCCCAGATATTCCTTCTGGTCCTCTGTCACCGGGCCACCATATCCCTCGATGATCAGGGAGATAAACTCCCTGATGACGGTGAGGGGAGTCCTGAGCTCATGAGAAATACTCGAGATGAATGTGGATTTGAGCGTGTCAAGCCGCTTCAGCTCTTCGTTCGTCCTCTCCAGCTCCAAAGCCCTCTTCATCAGATCGGCGATGCGACTCCGCTCCTGGATCACCCGGTTCAGCCTCGCCCTCATCTCATCTGCGGTGAAGGGTTTCGTGATGTAATCCGCCGCCCCTGAGGCAACCAGATCGGCCAAGCTCCCAGAGGTTCCTTGGTCGGCCATGCAGATGATCGGAAGGTCAGGAAATTCAGTCAAGGCCGAACGGATCCACTCCAGCCCTTCTGCCTCCGAGATTTTTAAGTTAGCGAGCATCATCGCCGAAGGGGCGCTTCTCAATATCTCTAAAGCCTCTTTCCCGTTTTTGGCCGTGACCGCTTCGTATCCGATCTCTTTCACAATGCTGGAGACCATCTCCCTTGCAGAATCTTCAGGATCGACCACCAAAACCTTCTCCTTCTCTGCCATGAGGCCCCCTTGACGGACTTAATCTTTTATAAAAAAACGACCCCTGAGTTGCGAACCCTCCTTCGGCACTTTCTTCCCCTTCCGCTATCCAGCCTGCCTTCGTCTCCGGGACTGGGAAAAGGATATTCCTTTTATCTAAATATTTCAATAAAATTGTGAAGAATTGAAAGGACGTACAGTCACTTGGATTCCAACTCCTTCTTCCACATTGAGAAGAAGGTCCAGAACCGGTCGGAGGATCCCGGAGGCAGATTGAGAAAATGGACGCCCGGTGGAATGGTCTCCTCGGTGAAATGGAGGTTCATCTCCTTTATCTCTTTGTAATAGGAGCCCACGGCCCTGGCCACCTCCATGATGGGAAGAGGCTGGACCAGTTCAATCTTCACCCTCTCCGTCACAAAGGGATCGTAGAACTCTTTGGGTTCCAGACGAAATCCGAACTGCTCGGGGTCTGAGAGGATGATCTTGGCCACGGCAATCTTGTAGACATAGCGTTCTGTCTCCGTGGGAAGATCGAGGTAAAAATAATTTCTCGTCTCCTGAAGCTCGATCTCCTTTCGAACCCTGTTCTCTCCTGCGTTGTAAGCAGCCATCGCCAGTGTCCAGCTCTGAAACTCCTCATAAAGGCATTTCAGATAGGCCAGGGCCCCTTCGGTCGCCTTGAGGAAATCGAAACGCTCATCGACCGATCGGTTCTTCTTCATCCCGTATTTCTCGGCCGTCGAGGGAATGAACTGCCAGATGCCGGAAGCCCCGCTCGATGAGACGGCCAGAGGTCGGAGGCCGCTTTCAGTGATGGTGAGGTACTTCAAATCGTCCGGAAGGCCCATCTCCGTCAACCTCTTCTCAATGAAGGGAAAGTATCGTTTCGCCCGTTTCATCCACAGAAGCACCTGTGCCTCATTGTCCAGTGCCAGCAGAAACTCCCGATCCAAACTCTCCCAAACATTCCGATCTTCCAGCGGAAACCTCTCTCCGCAGAGGTCAATGTTTTGAGGAAGTTTATACGTGCTGAGGCGAGGCCGGACCTGAAGGCTGTTCAGCCGCCTCTCCAATGCAGCCACCTCAGACTGGAGGATCGAGAGAGATTGCTCCAGCGCCCTCAGTTTCTCAGCCGAGCCATCCTCCCTTTCAAATGACCCTGGTTGCAGGGTCACACCCTCTTCCCTACGCTCCAGGGATCGCTCAACCGCACAGCCGGTGAGAAGAAGGAGAATGATAGAAAAAGCGGCAAAGGCCTTCATCGTCCCCATCCTTCAAAGCTCCACTCCTCTTCTGAATCTTAGACCGTGCCTGCCCTCCACCCGGTCGGACCTACAAAGACGTAATTCAAAAATATCACAATTGTTCAGAAAATAAAAGATTTCCGATGGATCCAGGGACTTCTGACAGAAGATCAGTCTCTTAAGGAGGTCCGGTGGGAGAGGATATGGGGCACCAGACCGCGCTCCTGCAGGGAAACGTGGATCAGAGGTCTGCGAACAGAGGCTTTGACCCGAAAACCTTCCCCTGGTCCTCCTGGGGAAGCAACTTCCCATTTGGCTGGCGAATTATCCAGCTAGCCACTCGGATTTAACACCGATTTTTGACCTCACCTCATCCATCACCTTCCCAACGATCAACCTGCACCGCATCGCTCCGGACCTCAGTGCCTCCGTGACAAATTCGGGTTTCCCACTGATCTCTTTGACGCGGGTCTGAATCGGACCGATCTCCTCTATCATATTCTTGAAAAGGATCTCTTTACACCCGATACATCCGATCCCTGCTGTCCGGCAATTCCTTTCGGTATCAAGAATCTCATCCGGTTTTGAGAAGGCCTGATGCATGGTGAAGATATTGCAATGTTCTGGGTGGCCGGGATCGCTCCGGCGCTGCCGATGGGGACAGGTGGCTGCGGTTTTCAACTTCTCCCAGATCGCTTCAGCGGGTTCGAGCAGTCCGATCGTATTATTCATCGATTTGGACATCTTGTTCTTTCCGTCTGTCCCAAGAATTCGGGGGGCTTTGGAAAGAAGAACCTGAGGTTCGGGAAAGGTGTGGCCGAAACGGGTATTGAATTTCCGGGCAACCTCTCGACAGAACTCCACGTGCTGGATCTGATCCTCGCCGACCGGAACATAACCTGCCTTGTAGATCAGGATATCCGCTGCCTGAAGGACAGGGTAGTCGAGAAGCCCCACATTGATATTGTGGCGATGCTGTCTTCCCTTCTCCTTGAACTGGGTCATCCGCTCCAACTCACCCAATGGGGTGATGCAGTTAAAGATCCAGGCCAGTTCTGTATGCTCAGGTACGTGTGACTGGACAAAGAGGATACACCGATCCGGCGTCAACCCGCATGCCATGAGGACCGTTGCCGTATCCAAGATCCTCTTCTGCATCGAAGCCGCTTCATGTTCAATCGTGATGGCGTGATAATCGACCACGCAGTAGATGCACTCGTACCGATCGACCAGCTCCACCCAGTGACGGATAGCGCCGACGTAGTTACCGATGTGGATTTCCCCTGTGGGCTGAATCCCGCTGAAGATGCGATCCATCGATTCATTCCTCCGCTTTGCGCATGGCGCTAAGCGCTTAGCATTTAAAAAGAGAGGCCATGGCTTAACATTGCCCATGGCCTCTTATCCTTCCCCGAACCGATGTCATGGCCCGGGAGGTGCCGGGCAACACCTTTTAACTCTCCCTTCCCGCCATATCCAGATCAGATCCGTCACCCCCATCTCCTGCTTCCTCCCGGACGCCACAAATCGCAATCAATCTATCCCAAACCTTCCAAAAAATCAATACCCCTTTAAGCTCGATCCAGAAATTCGCAGAGCATCCGTGCGGTCTCTTCGACGATCGCCGCACACTTCTTCATGCCTCCCTCGTCCAGCCATTTCTGGCGCTCTTCCTCATTATCCAAACGATACCCTATTAGATTGTAACAGCCGGTACTCCCAAACCTCTCTTCGAACTGTTTCCAGAACTGCTGACACTTCTCATAGACCTTTAAAACCGTCGCTCGGTCCTTGGGGTCTGTCCTCCCCATCCTCATTCCGATGGCCATGATCGATCCGGTGAAGGCGCCGCAGAGAGACCCTTTACGTCCCACCCCTCCTCCAAACCCGCTGGCCAATTTCGGGATAATGGAATCCTGGCAGCCAAGATACTCCTTGAAACTCAAGGAGATCGACTCCGCTCAATTGAACCCCTGATCAAAATAACCCTTTGCCTTTTCAGCCACCCGATCCGTGTGATCGCCCTTTTTCATGATCGCTCCTTTTTTCGAGAGGTGAAGTAAACCCCGTCTCCGCATTAAGACGCAGGGCTTTCTGCACGACGGGGTGAACCAAATTTACCATTTCCAAATTTAAAAAGCCATACCCTTCATTGAAGGAAGAGAAGGAATGGGTTATTGAGAAAATGCAATGGATCCCATTCCACACAGAGCCAAGATCCAGACAAAACTTCTTCGGTGGTTCGAAGAGAACGGGAGGGACCTCCCCTGGAGAAATACGCGAGACCCCTATCCCATCTGGGTTTCAGAGATCATGCTTCAGCAGACCCAGGTGGTAACGGTCATCCCTTATTATCAAAGATTTCTGAAATCTTTTCCGACCGTTTACCATTTGGCCAGAGCAGACCTCTCACGAGTTCTGAAGGCATGGGAAGGACTGGGATACTATTCCAGGGCGAGAAATCTCCATCGCGCCTCAAAGATGTTCGTCAATCACCTCTCCGGAAAATTTCCTGACAGCTTGGAGTCCCTCCTCACCCTTCCCGGGATCGGCCGATCCACAGCCGGAGCGATCCTCTCATTCGCCTTCAACAAGGAAGCGCCGGTTCTGGATGGGAATGTGAAACGGGTTCTATCCAGGGTCTTTGCCATTTCTACGAACTCCAAACAATCTCTCTGGAAAATCTCAGAATCGTTGATCCCAAAAGGCCGTTCCAATCCCTTCAATCAGGCCCTCATGGACCTTGGCTCTATGATCTGCACTCCTAAAGACCCTCTATGCCCCCGTTGTCCCCTGAACCGTTTTTGTGAAGCAAGGGCTTTGAGAGATCCTGAAAAATATCCGTTCAAAGAAGTTAAGAAAAAAATCCCACATGTCCACGCCGTCTCTGCAGTGATCCAGAAAAACGGAAGGGTTCTCCTCACCAGAAGACCTCCAAAAGGGTTTCTGGGAGGTCTGTGGGAATTTCCGAATTGGAAGACTGAAGGAAAAAAGAGGCTGGGGTTGAGCTTAAAAAATCGGGTTAAAAGAGAGATGGGAATGAATATAGCAGTCAGGAAATCTATCGGAACCCTTAACCAGGCCTATTCTCATTTCAAACTCACGCTTCAAGTCTTTCACTGCCAGAGTCTCGACAGGAGTGTAAGGGGAAAATGGATTCCGGTTCAAAAACTCCACCTTCTTCCCATGTCCAAAATCCATCGGAAGATTGCCGAAAAGATCGCTTACTAATCCCATCCCTTTCTTTCAGTCTCCTCATCTCCTCATCACCCATCTCTCGATTAGACCGCCGTATCGTTGAAGCGATTACTTCTCCGCCAGAATTTACAGAACAGATGTGAAACAAAACGATACAATCCATACCCTCCGTACAGGCAGAAGAACGGCATCGCCGGCACTCGGAAGCGCGAATAGGCCTCCGGCCCTCCAGAAATCAGTAGCAGATAGAGCATGGTCGTCCAGATTAAGACACCTGAACTTATGAAAGCCTTTCTTCCTACGAAATCCGCTTTGCTCTCTTCCTTAATGGCTATCAAACGCCAAAGAGCTATCCCGAGACCGATGTAGACAACGATGAGATGAAAACCCGAAAAGGCAAATAACCCGAACTGGCCTGGCTTTTTCAATACCCATGTCCTTATATATTCCCGGGCTGACATCCTCAAGAGACTTATGCCTGGAGCTCCTTCTTTTAGCTCAAACCCCATATATGTCAATAGTCCTCTTTCACCCGGGGTAAACAACATTCTCGCAATTCCAAAAAATTGGCTTTTCAGTAACCATGCCGGATGGTCCCGAATAATCTTCATCCCTTCACGGATCCAGTGCTCGTGCAGTTGTATCTCCGTCCATGTGCGGGTCTCAGGATATAATGTCTGATAGTGCTGATAACCCAAACGACGTTGTGCTTCTTCGAACGGTATCCGATCCCTTCGGGCAATGATGTCAGCAGCACGATAAAAGAGCAAGGTTCTGCTATGGATCGTACTGAAGGTTGGACTACCCGTCCAGAGGTAATTTCGGAGTTGCCAGCCTCCTATCAAAAAGACCCAAGGGATCAAAACCACCATTAAAAGCGTGCAGATCTTTCTCCACCCGTGATGCCAGTATACCTTCCAGATCGTGGTCAGTAAGACCATTAATACGAAGATTAAATAATAGGTGATGGGCCTTACCAGCGTCGCCAGGGCCAGAAAAAGGCTGCATGCAACCAGATGAAGCATCGTCCGGTTACGTTCGTAGAACACATCCATGCCCTTGCTGACCGCCAGACATAACAAAAAGGTGAACAACGTATCTGAAAGCACTACCTGCGCACTCAATAAAGAGGACGTGTCCAGGGCAAGTAAGACAGCACCCATTAATGCAATGCGACCTCCCCACAACGTAACGCCCATGCGATAGGTGATGGCGATTGTCGCTGAGCTGAGCAAAATCTGCATAAGGATCACCGGCACATAGGAATATCCGAAAATCCAAAAAAGACCGGCCAAAAATAGGGGATAGCCAGGCGTTCTCATCATTTCAGGAATACCGGGCTTGTCAGGATGAATAGTAAGTCTGCCAGTCTGCAATAAGGCTTTGGCGGGATTGATGTAGGTTGCGGAATCGGGCAAGAAGATGCGATTCGGGTCGATTCCATGCACTGCGAAAAACAGCGTAACTCCGGAAAGTGCTACAAGGGATAGCACGATCACTAACCCCATTTTCTCTTTCCGGCTTACTGTGAGCCGCATTTTCGGCGAACCCCGTCCGTGTTCAATCACGGGGCTTTCTGCGGGGCGGGGTCAATTGAACGATCGTCCGCTTTTTGGGTTGTCCTTTGAATCAGTCCAAAATCGATCTGTCTTCGCTCCACATCGACCCGATCCACCCTGACTTTGACTTCGTCTCCGATCCTGAAGGTCTTATGGGTTCTCTCACCCACCAGGCAGTACCTCTTCTCATGATAATGGTAATAGTCGTCATAAAGGCTCGTCACCCTGACCAGGCCTTCCACAAAGATGTCCTTCAACTCTACGAAGAAGCCGAAAGCGGTCACGCCGCTGATCACACCATCAAAGACCTCACCCACCTTATCCCTCATAAAACGTATCCGGTACCGGTCGAGAATCTCTCTCTCGGCCTCCATTGCCACCCTTTCCCTCTGTGAAAGATGGTCTGCCTTTCTGGCTAGCTCTTCTCGTAGAGACCCGGTCGCCTCGACCGAGTCTGCGACTTCCGAAAACCTTCCGTTCCTTTTCCAAACGATCCCTTTCAGAACCCGGTGGACGATCAGGTCAGGGTACCTCCGGATCGGAGAGGTGAAATGGGTATAGCTGGCCGAGGCCAGCCCGAAATGGCCTACGTTTTTGGCCGAATATCTGGCCCATTTCATCGATCGAAGGAGGATATTGTTGATCACCCTTTCCTGAGGCTTTCCTTTCGCCTCCAGAAGAACCCTCTGAAGATCCCTGGGAGAATGATCCGATTCCTCTCTCATCGTATAGCCCAAATGGGAGATGAATCGCCGAAACTCTTCGATGGCCTCCGGCCTCGGAGGCTCGTGGACCCGGTAAAGAGAAGGGATGCCTCTCTCTTCAATGAAATGGGAAACGGCCTCATTGGCCGCGATCATGAATTCCTCGATGATCTGATGAGCTAAATTCCTCTCTGCGCGGACAATATCTTCCGCCTCTCCCTGAAGATTGAGGATGACCTCGGGCTCGGGCAGATCAAAATCGAGGGCCCCCCTTGCCATCCTCTTCTCCCTCAGCTTCTGGGAGAGAGAAGCCATCCACTCCAGTGGCTGGAGGATCGCTCTGAATCTATTTCTCATCTCAGCGTCCCCATCCACTAAGATCTTTCTGACGATGGTGTAGGTCAGTCTTTCATTACTCCGGATCACACTCGGATAGAATCGAACCCCTTTCTCTTCTCCTTCGGGATCGTATCTCAGCTCAACCGTGAGCGTCAGTCGGTCCACCTTAGGGTGAAGGCAGCAGATCTCATTGGAGAGCTCCGGAGGAAACATCGGGAGGGCCCGATCCGGGAAATAGACGCTCGTCCCGCGGAGAAAGGCCTCTTCATCCAAAGCGCTTCCCTCTTTGATGTAGTGGCTCACATCCGAGATCGAGACAAAGAGCTTCGTTCCTCCGTCCATCTCTTTCTCTATGGAAACCGCATCGTCGAAATCCCTCGCATTCTCGCCGTCGATCGTGAAGGTGGGGATCCCTCTCAGATCGACTCGATCCCGATATTCACTTGGCGATGGAGAGGGAGGAAGGCTTCTCGCCTCTCTTAACGCAGCCGAAGAAAACCGATGGGGAAGATCGTATTTATGGATGATGATCAGCGGAATGACCTCCGGGTCCTCAGGATATCCTAAGATATGAGTAACCCGTCCCTCAGGCCTCGCCCTTTCGGTGGGATATCGGGAGATCTCGGCCACGACCAACTGATTCGGTCTGGCCCTCTTCGTCTCGCCGTCAGGGATGTAAACCTCCTGAAGAATCCTCTCGTCCTCGGGGATGACATAAGAGTAGTGCTTTGCCTTCATAAATTTACCCACGACCTTGTGCAATCCCCTCTCAATGATCCGGATCACCCTTCCTTCTTTTCCCTTCCTCCGAACCGACTCCACCCGGGCGACGACACGGTCACCGTGCATCGCCTCTCTCAGGTTGCGGGGGCCGATGAAGATATCCTCCTCTCCCTCGGCCTCGGGAATGACGAACCCGTAGCCATCCGGATGGCACTTCACCCTTCCCACGACAAGGTTCATCTTCACTGGGAGGCCGTAACGATTCCCCCGAATCCTGACGACCTTCCCCTCCTTCACCAGATCCCTCAACAGGGCCCTGACCCTCTGCCTCAGATTTTTTTCGAGCCCCAGGGATCGAAGGATCTCTTTGAGGAGCAGGGGCCGGTCTTCCTCCTCCATCAAGCGGAGGACCTGAGCCGCAGAAGGGGAAAGGTCTCTCTCCCTTTGATCTTCTTTCTCTCTCTTTTTTATTCTCTTCTTGACCATCGTCTCTACATTCTCAATCCGCCAAAGAATCCAGTCGATTTAACGAAAAAGGGTAAAAGGACCGCTATGAAAAGGACAATGGCGAGGATCAGGGGCAAAAGAACGCTGAGGACCGCTCTTCCTGTACCGATCCCATGTCCCTCCCTTATGCCTAAGATGAACAATACAATCCGATAAAAACTCCCTACGGTGCTGCCTATGAATGGAACGATATGGAAGAAGCGGGCACTGTAAGCGTAAGAGATGGCGCGAAAAGTTACCTCGAAACCCCTTCGGTTGCCACCGATCATGATAAGAATAAGGTGAATCACACAGCTCCACACCAGTATAGAAATGGCCACCATCAAAGGCATCGCAAACACAATCACCATAATGAAGAGAGCATAAGGGAGCACCATCAAATTCCTCACATTCGGGGGGACCAGGGGAATGATGAGCAACCATGCCCAGAAAAGGTCAAGAAATCTCCCGATGATCCCGATCATCGCCCCGTAGATCAGCGGAGGCCAATATCCTTCGCCCTTTCCCACCTTCTCAAAAAACCGGATTGGAGAAAAGAGCGCTTCCCATGCGGTTCTGAAAAAGGCACGGATGAACCCTTCGCCGCTCTCCCATGGGACAGCACCCCCTTCTGATGAGATCTCTTTCCCTTCCTCCCCTTGGGAACGGCCCCCCTCCGGATACGCCACATCCCCTCTCCCCGCTTCCGGGCCTTGGGTCGGCTCGGCCGGAGCTTCCAAGGTTTCAGCGACCGGCTCCCTCTCCACCCTGACCCTTCCTCCGATCTCCTGAAAGGCCCTGACGTACCTCTCGATCTCCGCCTTTGAAACACCCTTCTTCACAACAATGGGAACCCTCTGCACTAAACTCTCTGCCCTTTCTGGAGAGAGGTCGAACTTCTTCTGAAGACCCTTGATCAAACGCGCCTCCTCGTCGGGACCAGCCACGGCCAGGCCCAAAAAGATCACCCTGTAAAGCTCCATCTCCCAGCCTCCTTTTATCGAATTGCCGAGGGTTCCTCCGTACTGAACGGAGCGATTCTCAAAACTTTCAGGGAGAGCAGGGATGCTCTCCGTCGCTGATGCTGAATCGCTCAGATGACGTTGTAGTTATCATATCCGGTCTTAAACTACAAGAGGTATTTGTTCCACAGACGGCCCCATGACGGTTGACTAATTCCCTTAAAAAATATAATCTTCATGATCGACGATCTCGGTTCAATCTCTCACTGCGGAGGGCCTATGTTCGAAACGAGACTGACGAAGCTTCTCGGGATCAAATATCCGATTGTTCAGGGTGGACTCCAGTGGCTGGCGACGGCTCAACTCGCCTCTGCGGTATCGGAGGCAGGAGGGTTGGGAATCGTCTCTGCTCTCTCCTTCCCGGATCAGAACAGTTTGAGAAGAGAGATCCGCAAGGTCAGGGAGATGACCCAAAAACCATTTGGGGTAAATCTCTCCATGCTTCCGGAACTTACGAAAGGAGATAGGACAGAGGAGATCCTTCAGGTCATCCTCGAGGAAAGGGTCCCTGTGGTGGAGACCTCGGGAAGGAGCCCGGAACCCTTCATCCAGAAGTTAAAAGAGGCAGGCATTAAGCTCATCCACAAGGTTCCATCTGTGCGGTTTGCAAGGAAGGCCGAATCGATCGGCGCGGATGCGGTGACGATCGTTGGATTTGAGTGCGGAGGTCATCCCGGGATGGATGATGTCACGTCCCTCGTCCTCATCCCGACCGTGGCAGACTCTGTTCGTATTCCAATCATTGCGGGCGGCGGCATCGCCGATGCGAGAGGTTTCCTGGCCAGCCTTGCCCTCGGCGCGGATGGGGTGGTGATGGGAACACGATTTGTCACTACCCAGGAATGTCCTGCCCACCCTAAGATCAAAGAATGGTTCGTCAGAGCAAGGGAGACCGATACCATGGTCATTCAGCGTTCCATTCGAAATGCGGCCAGGGTGATGAGAAACAGGGCAGCGGAAAAGGCGTACTCCATGGAAGAGAGAGGAGCCTCCTTAGAGGAGCTTCTCACAGTCATCAGTGGCCTGATGGGCCAGAAGGCTCTTTTAGAGGGAGACCTGGAAGGAGGCGTCATCGCCTGCGGCCAATGTGTGGGATTGATCCAGGAGATAAAAAGTGTGAAAGAGGTGATTGAAGAGATCGTTCAGGGCAGCCGGTCGATCCTTGAAAAGCTGAATGGCTTGGCTCAGGGTAATTAGTCAAACGATGCCCCATAAGTAAAAGATTTCATTGTTCATTGTTCATCGTTCACTCAGTCTTTCTTATATCTGAACAACCAGAGGAGTCCCATCACGATCAGGAGGACAGGCAAGAAATAGGTCCTCACGATTGTGGGGAATGAAATGTGGATGGAGTAGTATCGCGCCCCCAGGATGAAGATCCCGATGATCGTTGTGATCCAGGCTGCAGGACTCTTTCTGTTCCGAAAAATCCCGCCGAGGCCAAGGGCAATGATGAGCCATGGCCACCCCTCCCGCAACCCATATCCTGCACCCATCCGATCTAAGAGAATCAGTACCCCCATCACCATGAGAGCCAGCCCCAGCCCCATCTTCTACCTCCTCCCGAGAGGATCAATGATCACTGCTCGTTGATCATTGTCAATTGTTCATCCCTATCTATTGGATCACAAATCTGTCTTGAACCTCTCCCTCCAGATCAACCACTTCCGCCTCCACCTTCTCTTTTTCTACGGAGACCCAAACGTAATGGAAAAACCCCCCTGGTCTTTGAAGGCATAGATCGGAGAACCTCCTCCTCCTGAGATCAGATACAGGATCTTCTCCTTTTCGATTCGATCGTATCGATGGTCATCTCCAGCGAAGACCGCCTTCACCCCGTTCCTTAAAAAGATTCGATGCAGCTCATCCCGATCAAGTGGATACCGATCCATCGCCCTCCCTCTCTTCAAGCTATCGATCGGAAGAAAGAGAGGGCGATGGAGGAATACGAATTTGAATCTCTCCTCGGACGAGGATAGGATCTTCTCCAGCCATGACCGCTGGTCATCGACGATCCTTCCCTTTCCTGCTTCCGAATCTAAGATCACAAAGAGGCCACCGCCTGCTCGAAAGGTGTAGTAGGTCTTCCCTTCCGGGAGGCTGAATTGCTTCCGATACATCTCCTCACCCAAATGGGTCTTACCGGTCTCATGGTTTCCGATCACAGGGAAAAAGGGGACATTGACCGGTCTCGAGATCTCAAAAAATCTCTTCCACTCCTTCTCGCTGGGCCGGGTAATCATGTCGCCCAGATGGATGAGGAACCGGGGGCTCCGTCCAAGAATCCTTTGGATCAATTGAGCATAGACCTTTTCGCCACCCTGACTGTCACCGATGACTCCAAACCGAAACGGGGGCTCAATCGATCTGACCCTCTCCACATTCAGAGCGACCTCCCGGATCGATCCCGCGTCAATCTCGCATGGGATGAGGAGAATTGATAAGAAAAAGAGGACTTTTCTGACCCACTTCTCCTTCATACAATCTTCTTGAAATCTGCCTGGGAATCGTTATATCTGTAAGAGCTCAGACTTTCCATACACCATTTTCAACAAAAACGCAATCTCATCCTGGCCTTGGGAAAGGAGATCGAGAGTATGGAACCTAAATTGGTCAAACAGTTTATTATCTTCCTCGTTGTCCTCTTCGGCTGGACCATCCTGATTCTGGTGACCGGACCTAAATAATTAGGGCCGGATCAAATATAAAGAGCGCCATAGGCTGAAGGGGAAAGACAAAACGGGGAAAACGAAGAGCATCGCGATAGGATTTGAAAAATCTTAATTCTAAGTGAATTAACCAACCTCTTAAACTCAAAGAGCAATTCGATAAGATAGATCAATTTTGTCCATTTTACGTAAACTGGGAATTTTTTTCTTGACAAAAAAATTGAGTTTTGCTAATCAGGTTTAACACGTGATGCGGGTTTTCTCGTCTGACAAGCCATTCCCCATTTTAAACTGAAAATTTAGACGCCCGGGACAAAAGTGGAGGTCTTCAGTAACCTAACCCAACTCGACTGGAGACGAAGGGGCGACGTGCTACTCACGACTCAGCGATCCCCAGGTCCTTTCCCTCTGCCGAACTTATATGTTAGAGATTGAAGAAAGGAGTTCTCCATGGCCATCACCAATGAAATCCAACTTCAGGTCGACAATCTCTATATGGCTTTCGGTGGAGTCCAGGCCCTGATGGGGGTCAGCTTTTCTGTCAAAAAAGGGGAGATCTTCTCCATTATCGGCCCGAACGGCGCAGGGAAGACGGTTCTCCTCAATTGCATCAACGGTCTCTACCATCCCCAAAAGGGCAAAATCCATTTCGAAGGAAGAGAAATCACCAGGCTGAAGCCTTATCAGAGGGCCAATATGGGAATCTCTCGAACCTTTCAGAAGATCGAGCTCTTTAAGGGAACCACCGTTCTTGATAACATCCGGCTCGGCCGCCACATCCACCTCAAAACAGGGCTGCTCAGCGGTTCCATCTATTTTGGAAAGACTGCCCGAGAGGAGATCGAGCACAGGGATTTCATTGAAAGGGAGATCATCGACCTACTTGAGATCGAACATATCCGGGATAAGGTGGTGGGAATGCTTCCCTACGGTCTTCAAAAACGGGTTGAATTGGCAAGGGCGTTGGCCCTCAATCCCAAGATCATCCTTTTGGATGAGCCTCTGGCAGGCCTCAACTTGGAGGAGGTGGAGGACATGGCAAGGTTTATTCTGGACATCAACGAAGAGGAACGCTGGCAGACGACCTGTGTTCTCGTCGAACACGATATGGGGGTTGTGATGGACATCTCCCATCGGGTGATGGCCCTCAACTTCGGTGAGAAGATCGCAGAGGGAACCCCTCCTGAGGTTCAGAACAACCCAGAGGTGATAAAGGCCTATTTGGGTGAGGCGGAGGATCTCTATGTCACACGCCGCTGAGTGGAAAGAAATCGAGATCACAAAAGATTTGACCATTCCTAAACTCTTTCTTCAGGCCGCCAAGAAATATTGGGACAGGAAGGTGGCCATGCGTGAGAAGGAGTTCGGGATCTGGATTCCCATCACCTGGAAAGATTATTACGAGAATGTGAAGCGGATTGCGTTAGGCATGGTCTCTCTCGGTTTGGAGAGAGGGGACAAGGTGGCCATGATCGGTGACAACCGACCTGAGGCCCTCTGGGCGGAGATGGCCGCCATGTGTGTCGGAGCGGTGGGCGTATGGCTCTTTCAGGATTCATTGATCGATGAGGTGCAGTATATCATCGACCACTCCGATGCCAAACTGATGGTGGGTGAAGGTCAGGAGGAGGTCGACAAATGTCTCATGATCAAGGAGAGATGCCCGAAATTGAAGAAGATGATCTGGGATGATCCAAAAGGGATGAGGGGTTATGACGACCCCATCCTCATCAGCATCAAAGAGGTGATGAAGATTGGAGAAGAAGTCGACAGGAAAGAACCAGGTCTTTTTGAAGAGATGATCGCCAAAGGGAAAGGAGATGAAATCTGTTTGCTCTTTTATACTTCCGGAACCACTGCCCTTCCGAAGGGTGCCCTCCTCACCCATTATAATATGCTGACCATGGGGCGAAATCTGATGCGTGTGGACCCCTATTTTGAAACAGACGACTTTGTCTCCTACCTCCCCTTTGCCTGGATCGGTGAACAGATGATGTCGATCTCCTGCGGCATCCAGGCTGGGTTCACCCTCAATTTTCCTGAAGAGCCCGAGACCGCGCAGGAGAATATCCGTGAAATCGGGCCCCACGTTATGTTCGCTCCCCCACGTGTTTATGAGCAGATGGTGCGAAACGTTCAGGTCAAATATCTCGATGCCTCGTGGTCGAAGAGGAAGGCTTATGAATTCGCCATGAAGATCGGCTACCATGTGGCCGAATTAAAGTTTATGAAGAAGCCCATCCCCTGGTATTGGAAGGCCCTCAACGCGCTTGCCTACCTGGGTGTTCACAAGAAGTTGAAAGATCATTTAGGCCTTTCGAGAATAAGGGATACCTATACAGGAGGGGCAGCCATGGGGCCTGATCATTTCCGCTTCTTCCATGCCATCGGCGTAAACCTGAAACAGATCTACGGCCAGACTGAGATCGCTGGGATCTCGGTGCTTCATCGGGATGACGATATCAAATTTGATACCGTGGGCAAACCCATCCCGGAGACCGAAGTGAAGATCACTCCCGAAGGAGAGATCATTTCAAGAAGCCCTTCGGTTTTTCAGGGTTATTATAAGATGCCGGAGGAGACGGCGAAGGCGCTCAGGGATGGATGGCTCTATTCGGGGGATACGGGTTTCATCGATACCGATGGTCACCTGGTCGTGTTCGATCGGACAAAAGACGTGATGACGCTGGCTGACGGGACAAAATTTGCTCCTCAATATTTAGAGACTCGGCTCAAATTCAGCCCCTACATTAAGGACGTGTGGGCCATCGGTGACCATAGGCCCTATGTCACCGCTGTCATCTGTATCGATTACGGCGTGGTGGGTAAATGGGCAGAGGACCGAAATATCGCCTATACCAGTTACCCGGAGCTTTCCCAGATGCCCGATGTTTACGAGCTGGTAAAGAAAGAAATTGTAAAAATGAATAGAGACCTCCCCTCAGTGGCAAGGATCAAGAAATTTGTCAACCTCTACAAAGAGTTTGATGCGGACGATGACGAACTGACCCGAACCCGCAAGCTGAGACGGGCTTTTGTTGAAGAACGGTATAAGGATATTGTCAACGGCCTGTATTCCGATACGGAGAACGTCCACATGGATACGAATATCACCTATGAGGACGGGCGGGTGGTTCATATTAAGACAGACCTTAAGGTGATGGAAGTACCCCAGTAAAAGATCATTGCAAAATTAACAGTGCAAAGTGAGCAATTAGCAATCAAATAACGGAGGTCCGTTACAAAATGAAAATTATAAATTTAGAAATTAGCAATGAATGACAAAACTGATCAACTTTCAGACCGATTCCTTAATTTCGCAGTAGAGGCAATCAAGATTACAGATGCATTACCAAATACAGTTGCGGGGAAACATGTCAGCGGGCAGTTGGCAAGAGCGGGGACATCCTGCGGTTCAAATTATGAAGAAGCTTGCGGTGCCGAATCCAGATCTGATTTTGCTCACAAAATGAGCATTGTGCTTAAAGAACTGAAGGAATCACGGTTTTGGCTAAGATTAATTTCCAGAACGAAAATGCTTACCTCTGATCGCACTGAACCCGTCCTCAATGAATGCCAACAGCTATGTGCTATTGTTGCGAAAAGCATCCTTACGGCAAAGCGAAGGAGAAGTTCAAATTGATAATTTTGTATTGCTAATTTTGTATTGCTAATTTTGCAATTTGCATTGATGTTTCGGAGGGGAGGTTTTATGGAACTTTTCTTACAACTCTTCATAACAGGCATTTTGGTCGGCAGCATTTACGCTTTGGTGGCATTGGGTTGGACCCTGATTTACAAATGTTCCGGAGTCCTCAACCTCGCCATGGGAGAACTCACCCTGATCGGTGCCTATGTCTGCATCACGTTCTACCACTGGGGGATCCCTTTCGTTCTGGCATTGATCTTTACACTGGTGGTTGGATTTGCCTTAGGCATTCTGACAGAGATCCTCTTTTTAAGACCGATGGTTGGAGAACCGGTGCTGAGCGTGATTATGGTAACTGTTGGACTTTCCTTCTTTTTTAAAGGGATCGTGGAGTTATTCTTCGGCACAGATACGGTGGTTTTCACTCCTACGGTATTTCCGATTGAACCTGTCTATATTGGAAAGGTCGTCGTTGGCCAAGTTTACCTCTGGGCCTTTGTTGCATCCATCATTCTTCTCCTCGCCTTTGTCTCTTTTTTCAAATATACCAAGTGGGGACTGTCCATGCAGGCAACCGCAGACGATGAAATGGCTGCCCTCTCTCTCGGCGTCAATGCAAAAGTTGTTTACGCTCTCGCCTGGGCGATCGCTTTCATGGCTGCAGGGGTGGGTGGAACGCTTCTCGGCAATATCAATGGGTTAAACATCTCTGTGGGTTATCTGGGGTTGTTAGTGTTACCTGCTGTCGTCTTAGGTGGCATGAACTCGGTTCCGGGAGCCATTGTCGGGGGGCTGGTGATCGGGGTGCTCCAAAATTTAGCCGATGGATATCTTAGTCCATTTACCCCTGGTGGCGTCAAAGATGTTTTCCCATTTGCCGTGATGGTGATTGTGCTCCTTTTTAAACCTTACGGATTATGGGGCTGGATAAGAATCGAACGTGTCTAAAAGATCATTGCAAATTATAAATTAGCAATGCAAAGTTAACAATAACAGTTAAACGAATTGCTAAATTTGCAATGTTAATTTTCTATTTTGTACTGGAGGTTTAAGATGGGTTATCGGCCGTGTGGTGTTTATCATCAATACTACGGACAGGACCATGCGTGGTGGCAGACCAAATTTGTCTGGGGAAAGATGATATTTTTATTCTTAGTTGTATTTTACCTCTTCCCCAAATTTGCAGGACTCTATATGGTATCCGTATTCAATATTGTCGGGTATACGATTCTTGCTGCCATGGGTGTCCAACTCCTTATAGGCTACTGTGGACAGATCACCCTGGGGCATGCGGCTTTTATTGCGGTTGGTGCGTATACGAGCTCCATCCTGATGCTCCAAGTCAAATGGCCTGCATTCTTGGTCCAGGCGGGATTAGTATATCCCATCAGCGTTGCGGCTGCTGCGGTCGCGGCTGGATTGTGGTCCGTCCTATTCGGCCTCCCTTCAGCAAAAGTGAAGGGATTCTATCTGATTATGACCACGATGGCCGCTCAATTCATTACCGTTGACTTTATCATTACCCAATATGTCAGTCAGGTGGGAGGGCGAGGGTCTTACTTTTCCATCCCCCCAGGAACAATCAAGATCGGTCCCTGGGTGATTGATAATGATATGAAGTATTATTATTTAGCATCCGTTCTCGTCATCCTTTGCACTTTTGTTATGGCTAACCTCCTTCGTTGCAAGATAGGGCGAGCATGGATTGCTATTCGAGACAACGACATTGCTGCAGAGGCTCTTGGCGTCAATATCGTTCTCTACAAACTTCTTGCTTTCTTCGTAGCAGGTGCATTCGGGGGTATAGCCGGAGCTTATTGGATCACCAACCTGTTCTTTGTCAGCCCTGAACATTTCCAATTCAGCTGGTCTCTCTGGTTGGTTGGGGTTATCCTTATCGGAGGTGTGGGAAGCATTTATGGTACCATTTATGGGGCCTTATTTATGACGCTCATTCCAGAAGCGCTAAAGGCTCTAATTCTTTTTCTGACCGGCAGCGAATTCGTCTTAAATCTAATGCCCTTTCTTCCCCTTCTACTTGAAAAATTCCTTTATGTAAAAGAGGCCGCCTTCGGTCTGGCTATTGCTCTATTTCTGATTTTCGAACCAAATGGCCTCTCTTACCGCTGGTGGCAGATAAAGAATTATTTTAACCTGTGGCCATTTTCGTATTAAGGTGAATCGTGGTTCGTGAATCGCGAAACGTTAGAAAAAGGTAATAGACAAAAGATCTTTTACGAATCACCTATCACGCAACACGACAGAGAAGGAGGTGATGCAACGTCATCGGATGGTGGGAGGAAAGAAGGGGGACGTTGTTTGCGGTTTAAATGGATACGAATCGAAACATGATAAAATTCTTTGGAGGTGAAAAATGAGAATCAAGAAAATCTTTGCAATTGTCTTAGCACTCCTCGTCATCGGGATCACTGCTTCACGGGTTTTGGCCCAGGAGGTGAGGATTGGCGCTCTCCAGGACACCACAGGCGCTACCTCTGATGTGGGGAAAAATGAGGCGGCAGGTGTCCGTGAAGCATTCCAGTATTATAATGATACCGGTGGTATCAACGGTAAGAAGATCAGATACTTCCAGTATGATTACGGGTATCGGGTTCCGGAGGCCATCACTACCTATAAGCGTTTCCGTGATTTCGACAAAGTTGTGATGGTATTGGGTTGGGGAACAGGTGATACCGAAGCTCTCTCTCCTACTGTGAATGCTGACAAAATGCCTTATCTCTCCAGTTCCTTTTCCGGCCATCTGTGCGATCCTAAAAAGACCCCTTACAACTTCGTTTACGGAACGGATTATTCAACCAATGCTCGTGGCTGCATTACCTATTGGTTTGAAGAGGTCTGGAAAAAAGACCCGAAGTGGAAGGCGGATCGAGAAAAAGGAGTGAAGCCCCGGTTCGTATGCTTTTATTCCTGGCCCACTCCATACTCGAGCGCTCCTATTAAAGCCATTAAAGATCAGGCCACTCTCTTAGGCTTCGAGATCGGTCCTGACCAAGATGTGCCGTTAACCGCATTGGATACAAAAAGCCAGGTCTTAAAGGCAAAGGAATTCAAACCCCATTTAGTTTGGCATGGGAACACTACCATGTCTGTTGCAACTGCCATCAAGGATGCCTATGCTCTTGGATTGGGTGCAGACCATATCATCAACAACTGGGGGTTTGATGAAGACCTTGCGAAATTGGGGGGAGCGGCCGTTGAAGGTGCCATTGGTGCTGCGGCGTGTTCCTTCTTCGTAGAAGATTATCCTGCCAAGAAGAAGGTTTTGGATTACATCAAGAAAGTGAACCCCGGCTTTCCTCCGGAGGCAAGGCAAATTAGAACGGTTCAGGGCTGGGTGAAGGTCACCATGGCCGTCGAGGTTTTGAAAATGGCGGATAAGGCGGGGAAGCTGAATGGTCCTGGGATTAAGGAAACCTACGAAACCCTGAGAAACTGGGATGGTCTCAAAGAATTTGGGGGACAGTTAGTGACCATTACTCCTACTGATCATCGTTACAGCTCGATCGTAAAAGTAGGGAGAATCATAAAAGGAAAACCTACAACGGTTGCAAATATTGATATGCGAGCCAAGTTCCCTGACAAATGGGCTTCCTGGCTTGGTTGGTAAGGAGGAAAACATTGGCGCTTGAAAATCCAGATACCCATGGGATCATCCTAAAGCTCAACAACATTGAGGTCATGTATCACGAAGTGATTCTGGTACTCAAGGGAGTCTCCATCGATGTCCCTCATGGGGGGATTGTCGCCCTCCTCGGAGCCAACGGAGCCGGAAAATCAACAACTCTCAAAGCCATCTCCGGCCTGTTAAAGCATGAGGACGGTGAGGTTACGGATGGAAGTATTGAGTTCATGGGAGAGAGGATCCATCACCTATCTGCTGAGGAGATCGCCAAACGAGGGATCTTCCAGATCATTGAGGGGAGGAGGGTCTTTGAGCACCTTACCGTGGAGGAGAATCTCCGGGTGGGAGCCCACTTGGGAGGCAATGGGTCAGCCATCAAAGAGAGGCTGGAGATGGTCTACCATTACTTTCCGAGATTGGTGGAACGACGAAACGTCCTCGCAGGCTTCGTCAGCGGTGGAGAACAGCAGATGACCGTGATCGGTAGGGCGCTCATGGCCCAACCCAAACTGATGCTTCTCGATGAGCCCTCTATGGGCCTCGCTCCTCTTCTGATCAAAGAGATTTTTGATATCATCACCCAACTGAATAAACAAGAGAGAATCCCTCTTCTCCTGGTCGAACAAAATGTGAAGTTAGCCCTCACCGTGGCGCCTTATGCGTATGTCCTGGAGAACGGTAGGCTCGTGATGCATGATACCTCAGAAAAGTTGAAGGAGAATCCCGATATCAGAGACTTCTATCTGGGCCTTTCTGATATTGGTGAACGAAAAAGTTTCAGACAGGTGAAGCATTATAAAAGAAGGAAGCGATGGCTTACATAAAAAAACGATGCAAAATGCAAAGTTAACCATGGCCAATTAGCATTGTTAATTTTGCACTGATCATTTTGCACTTTGCATTGATCATTAACCAAAGGAGGCTTACCATGCGCAGACTATTATTGATGTTGATCATAATCTCATTCGCGGTTTGGGGAATGACGTCCTGCAAGCCAGGCCTTCTCCCAACTGAAGAGGCTGGAAAACCAAAGGTTACATTGGACCGCGTTGAGGTCCAGAGTTACTTCCCATGGGCGGACTTACCCGCTCGTACTCCAATGGTTTTGGGTTTTGTTTTTAACATTGAAAATCCGAGCGGCTATAACATCAGATTAGAAAATTTCAAATTTGCTATCTCATTCGAGGCCGCACCGGGCAAGGACATTGAAATTGCCATCCCAACCTATTATGACCAACTTTACTTTCCACCCAAAACGAAAAACCAGTATAGGGTCGTCAGTGTCCTGGATTCAATGACGATGAACTTAACCCTTTTAGTTGCCCAGGCACCGAAGATTCAGGCTTTGAATCTTAAACCTGCCGATGTGATTAAGAACTGGTATGCCACGATCGGGGATTTTAAGTTTGGAATTAAAGTTGGAGAGGGCCAGGCAACCTTCTCAACCGAAAAGGGAGATATTATCGTCCCCTTTGAAGGAAAATTTCCCAGGAAATGATGAAACCGGATTAACTCCTCACTGAAATCCCTCCCATCTCCCTTTGCCAAAGGGGGATGGGAGGAGGATTATTCAAGGAGTGGTCAGATGCCCAAACAGGACCCCACGGATCGTACCTCTGGCTATCTCAAGAAGAACCTCGAAACCATGCCCCATCAGAAACGAGTCGAATACTTGAATCAAAAACTCCGAGGGATCGTACAATACGCGTATAAAAATTCAGTAGCCTTCAGGAATAAATTGGATTCGGTCAGCTTGAAACCAAAGGATATTCAAACCGTTCAAGATCTGGAGAAAATCCCTATCACGAAGAAGGCCGATCTGATAGAGCTCCAGAAGAAGAACCCTCCCTTCGGTGGATTTGAAGGAGTCCCGATCACTGAGATCAGGAGGATCTTCATCTCTCCCGGTCCGATCTACGAACCCGGGGAGAACGACTACAACGACCTGGGATGGGCCCAGGGGATGTATGCAGCGGGGTTCCGCGCCGGAGACATTGCGATCAACACCTTCAGTTATCATATGGTTCCTTTTGCCCTCCAAATGGTGGACAATTCCCTTCACATGATCGGGTGTATCACGATCCCCACAGGCGTGGGCAATACCGAGCAGCAGGTCAACATACTGAAAAATCTGAAAGTCAATGCCTTCTGCGGAACGCCCAGCTTTCTGCTCAGCATTGCTGAGAAGGCAGAGGAGATGGGGCTCGATTTGAGAAAAGACCTTTGTCTCCGGGTCGGCTTTGTTGCCGCGGAGATGCTTCCGGAATCTCTTCGATCTAAGTTGGAGGAGAAATTTGGAATGACCATCCGACAGTCGTATGGTACCGCTGATGTTCGCTGCCTGGGTTATGAATGTATCAGGAAGAACGGAATGCATATACCCGATGACAAGATCGTGGAGATCGTGGACCCGGAGACCGGCAAACCATTGGGTCCGGGCAGGATGGGCGAGGTCGTCGCGACCACTTTTAATAAGGTTTACCCTCTGATCCGCTTCGGGACAGGAGACCTCTCCATCCTTACCGAGACGCCCTGCCCTTGTGGCAGGACCTCCCCTCGATTGATCAAGATCATGGGGAGGGTAGATCAGGCGACCAAGGTCAAGGGCCTTTTCATCCATCCGGGCCAGGTAGACGAAGTTGTCCTGAAGCACCCACAGATTGAAAAGTGCCAGGTTGTGGTCACAAGAAGGGCAGAGAAGGATGAGATGACCTTCCGGATCGAACTCAAAGAGGAAGCGCCGCAGCCTGAAAAATTGAAGGAGGAGATCGAAAAGTCGATCCGCGATGTGACCAAAATCAGAGGCGAAGCCAGATTTGTCCCGAAGGGAACGATCCGAGAAGGAGCCAAGAAGATCGAAGACCAGCGCACCTGGGAATAGGTCCAAAATTCAAATAACCAAATCCCAAGCTCCAAATAAATCCCAATAACCAAATAGACTTTGGTTATTAGGGCTCGAAGACCGCTTATGATTTGATTATGAGGGCTTGATTATTGGTTATTTGAGGCGTTGTCGCACGAAATATATTTTGGTGATCTTCTGGTAAATATGCTAAGATGGGCCTAATAATTGGAGAAAGGGAGGAGGGGAATCTATGAAGATCGATTACAAGGGTTTTATGAGGGAGAAGATACAGAGAAATCCGGTGACCATCAGCCCGGAGGCGTCCTTCTTTGAGGCCAGGGCCCTGATTCACGAAAAGGGGATCCGGCATCTGCCCGTGGTGGACAAGAACAATCGTCTCGTCGGGATTGTAACGGACCGGGATATCCGGGAAGCGGCTCCTTCGGATGCCACGTTGCTCAGCGTCCAGGAGCTCAACTATCTTTTGGGAAAGCTGAAGGTCTCAAGCTTTATGACACCAAAGGAAAAATTAATCACGATCACTCCGGACACCATTATCGAAGAGGCCGTCCAGTTGATGCACGATCACAAGATTGGATGTCTGCCTGTGATGGAGGGAGAGAAGCTCTACGGCATATTTACAGAGACCGATGCCCTGGCCCACTTCGTGGATATATTCGGCCTCAAGGTGAAGGGCACCCGTTTGACGGTTGCTCTTGAAGATAAACCCGGCAGCATGCTTGGGATACTCGAAATCATAAAAAAACATAATGTGAACATCATCAGCATTGTAACGCCTTCTTTCATGGTGGAAGGGAAAAGGATTGCTGCGATTCGGATTCAGACGGAGGATTACCAAGATATCATCAACGACTTAGAAAAGGCTGGCTATCCGGTCCTCACTGTGGGCAAATGGCCATCGATTTAGTGAATCCATAATTTTTTTTACATTTATCCTAACAGTTTACGTTAAGTGGCTTTATGAAGATCGACGGATCGACCTATTTCCAAATTGGCGAACTGGCCAATCGGGTCGGGATGAGCACTCGAACCATTCGCTACTATGAAGAGATCGGCCTGCTCAACTCGGTGAAACGGATTGAGGGTGGCAAGAGGGTTTATACCGAGAAAGATATCCAGCGGCTGAAGTTCATTAAGAGGTTGAAGTATCTCGGCCTCACGCTTTCCGAGATGCATGAGCTGGAGGATATTTACCAAATTCACCGAACCAACAGAAAGGTGTTACCCAGGCTTCTCGAATTGCTTGACAGCCACGTAGGAAAGATCGACGAATCGATCCATAACCTGAATAAGTTGAAGGAAGAAATCCTTAACTACCAGCAGAAGATCCGCCAAAAGTTGAACATGGACGAGGAAGATCCAGAAAAGAGAACGCACGACTGAAAAACAGGAGCGATCGGTCCGGTCTTGAAGCAAACTCGACGGATCAATGAAAATTGCAAGATCAGCGTCGTATTAAGGTCATCTTCATCGCTAATTGACAATTGTTAATCGATCATTTTGTAATGATCTTTTTGTAAGGAGAGGGTTCTATGGAGATCAAGACAATCGGTGTGGTAGGTGCAGGCCAGATGGGCAGCGGGATCGCCCAGGTCGCAGCTCATGCCGGATTCCAGGTGGTAATGAGTGACATTGCAGAATCCTTGGTTCAGAAAGGGCTTGCCACCATTTCGAAAAATCTGGACCGGATGATGGAAAAGGGGAAGATCTCGTCAGCGAAGAAGGATGAAATCATGGGGAGGGTGATCGGGACGATTCGGACTGAAGAGATGGCCAAGGTTGATTTTCTCGTCGAAGCAGCCACCGAGAATGAACCCCTTAAACTGAGCATTTTCAAAGAGCTGGATCAGATCTGTCGGAAGGAGGTGATCCTTTCGAGCAATACCTCTTCCATCTCCATCACCAAAATCGCCTCGGCCACCCAGAGACCTTCAAAGGTGATCGGGATGCACTTCATGAACCCTGTTCCTGTCATGCAGCTGGTAGAGATCATCCGTGGTCTTCAGACCTCTCAGGAGACTTTCGAGGTGGTCAAGTCTCTTGCGGAGAAGATGGGGAAGACCCCTGTTGAGGCAAACGACTCCCCCGGCTTCATTTCGAATCGAATCCTCTTGCCCATGATCAACGAGGCGATTTATGCCCTCTATGAAGGGGTGGGGACCCCTGAGGCGATCGACACGGTTATGAAGCTGGGGATGAATCATCCGATGGGACCCTTAGCCCTGGCTGATCTGATCGGTCTGGACACCTGTCTGGCCATTATGGAGGTTCTTCACAAAGGCTTTGGAGATTCCAAATATCGGCCCTGCCCCCTGCTCAAGAAGTATGTGGACGCAGGCTACCTGGGCAAGAAGACGGGCAGAGGATTCTATAAATATTGAAATCCTAAATCCGAAGCACGGGCGAAGCATCCCGCAGGGTCAATCCGAAATAAATTCAAATGTTCCAAACAAAAGCTTAGAATTTTGAGATTTGAATTTGGGAATTGTTTCGAATTTCGATAGTCGAATTTGGGATCTTAGGGTTTAGAGATGGATTTCAAACTGACGATCCAGCAAGAGATGATCAGGAATGCGGTGAGGGACTTCACCGAGAAGGAGATTAAGCCCGTGGCTGGCCAGTATGACGAGGAAAGGCGATTCCCTTATCAAAATATTAAAAAAATGGCTGAGCTCGGGATGATGGGAATGAATATCCCTGTGGAATACGGAGGATCTGACGTAGGCGTGGTCGCCTATAGCCTCGCCATTACCGAGATAGCAAAGGGATGCGCATCCCATGCGGTCACCACCTCTGTGACCAACATGGTGGCCGAGGTGATCTATGAATTTGGTCAAGAAGAGATCAAGAGGAAGCACATCCCCAAACTTTGCAACGGGGAGTACGCGGCAGGGTCCTTTGCCATTACCGAGCCTCACGCAGGATCGGATGCAGCCAATATCAGAACCACGGCCGTTCGCGAGAAAGACACTTATGTGATTAATGGAACGAAGAGCCTGATCACCAGTGGAGAGGCCTCCGGGGTTATCGTCGCATGGGCCGTGACCAACCCGAATGCTAAGAAGGGAAAGGGAATCAGTGCCTTCGTCATTGAGAAAGAGACGCCCGGGTTCATTGTGGAAAGCCCTGAGGATAAGATGGGCCATCGGGCTTCACCAGTCAATGAACTGGTCTTTGATAACTGCGTTGTTCCGGCCAACTGCCTCTTGGGGAAGGAGGGAGAAGGGTTCAAAATTGCGATGATGGAACTGGACGGCGGAAGGATCGGGATCGGCTCCTTGGCCGTGGGCGTGGGATTTGCTGCCATTGACTTTGCAACGGAATATGTTAAAAAAAGGGAGGCGTTCGGCAAACCTATTTCCAGCTTTGAGGCCATTCAATGGATGATCGCTGATTCCTATACAGAACTGGAGGCTGCTCAGCTTCTTGTCTTGCGTGCTGCCTTCCTCAAAGAGACCCGTCAAGCCTTTACCAAAGAAGCCTCGATGGCAAAACTTTTCGCAACGGAGGCAGCAAGGAATGTGGCCATTCGTGCCGTTCAGATGCTGGGCGGTTATGGCTATACGAAAGGCTATCCGGTGGAACGCTACCTCAGAGATATTATCGGAACAACCCTCTACGAAGGAACTTCAGAGGTTCAACGGATCGTGATTTCCAGAGAGATATTGAATCGCTAATATTTTTTTTGCAGGATAAATGAAATTATTCACAGAGTGAGAAGGTTTGGCATTTGACACTTTCATTGTAGAGATTTCCTTTGGGCTTTAACATGAGGAGGGTCTGAGGAATGGAGTTGTCAGAGCAGACTTTTGCCCAAAAATTTGACCTCTACGGATGTTTTCAATGCGGTAAGTGCACCGGAGGGTGTCCGGTTTCGCTCAAATCGAAGCTGAACATTCGAAGGCTGATGATCGAGGCCATTCTGGGGAGGAACCTCGATCGCCTCGGTGAGAGGGAGGAACTCTGGGACTGCACGACGTGTAAAACCTGTACGATCCGTTGTCCTCGAGGGTTAAAACCGATGGATTTGGTCATCGGGATGAGGGGAATGCTGGTCGAAGAGGGCCACATTCCTAAGACGATCATCGAGGCGATGGAGAACACCTACAAACACAGAAACCCCTGGGGAAAGCCGAAGAACAAGCGGACGGAATGGACAAAGACATTGCCCGAGGACGTGAAAGTGAAAAACTTCTCTGAAGGGGATCGAGCTGAGTTTCTCTATTTCGCAGGTTGCACCGCCTCGTCTGATCCACGAATTCAGGAGGTGGCAAAGGCCCTCCTCTTCAGTTTCCAGCAGGGAGAGGTCGATTTTGGAATCCTGGGAAATGAGGAACAATGCTGTGGCAATGAGATCCGGAGAATGGGGGAGGCCGGTCTTTTTGAGGAACTGGTGGAAGGGAATGTCAACCGTTTCGAATCCTACCAGATCGAACGGATCGTCACCATGTGTCCCCATGGGTTCAATGTGCTGAAGAATGAGTATCCGCAGGGAAGGTTCGACGTCCTCCACACCACCCAGCTCCTGGCCAAACGTCTGGAGGAGGGAAAACTCTCATTAAAAAAGGAGGTCAAAAAGGTCGTCACCTATCACGACCCCTGTTTCCTCGGAAAACAGAACTCGGTCTTCGACGAGCCCCGAATCTTGCTGAAGGCCATCCCCGGGCTCACCTTCAAAGAGATGGACCGCTCCCGTGAAAGAAGCCTCTGCTGTGAAGGAGGAGGAGGAAGGATGTGGGTGGAGGCCTCTTCAGACACCGGCCAGCGACTGGCCGAAATTCGTGTCAATGACGCTGTGGAGTTGGACGCGGAGATCCTGGTAACCGCTTGCCCCTTCTGTATTCTGACGCTTGAGGACGCGGTTAAGACATCGGGCCACGAGGATAGACTTCGGGTGATGGACGTGACCGAGTTACTGGTCGAGGCCATAGAATAAAAAATCGATCACCTGAGCCCAAGAACCATTTTCGCTGCTTGTGATCGGTGGCTGTAAGTTTGGAAAGAGAAAAAATGAGATGGGCTGATTCGATAACCAAAGAGGAATGGGAAAAGATCGATCAGGTGATCGCAAGGTATAAGGGGAGGCATGGGGTGCTCATCCCTGTCTTAAAAGAGGTTCAGGACATCTGTGGGTACCTTCCCCAAAAAGTCCAGCACCGTATCGCAGAGGGCCTTAACCTCTCCTCCTCACAGGTCTACGGGGTGGTCTCTTTCTACGCCTTCTTCACGCTCGTTCCGAGAGGGAAGTATGTCATACGGGTATGCCTGGGTACGGCCTGCTACGTAAGAGGGTCCAAGCAGATCTTGGATAATCTCCAAAGGGAACTCGATGTGGAAGTGGGTGGGATTACGAAGGACCGAAAGTTCTCTCTGGAGGCTGTGCGATGCCTCGGGGCCTGCGGTTTAGCACCGGTCATGGTCATCGGACATGACACCCACGGGATGCTCGATCCGGGAAAGGCGATTGAGATCGTGAGATCCTACCCATAGGGAACGCTGGATCATGCCTCAACTGACAATAGAAAACTTAAAAGAATTTAAGGAGAAAATCTCCTCGCCATTGACGATAAACCAGGCCGAGTTCCGGTGTATGGTCTGTGCCGGCACAGGCTGTGTCTCCTGCAACTCCCTGAAGGTGAGGGAACGGCTTGAAGAAGAACTGAAGGCCCGCGGTCTTTCCGAGAGGGTGAAGGTGGTGATCACCGGTTGTAACGGGTTCTGTGCGGAGGGCCCGATCATGGTCATCCAGCCCGATGGCACCTTCTACCGAAAACTCACTCCTGAAGACATCCCCCTCCTGATCGAGGAACATCTCCTGAAAGGCAGGCCCGTTGAAAAACTTCTCTATACTGAACCGACGACCAAGAAAAAGATCTCCGCGATGAAGGAGATCCCTTTCTTTCAGCATCAGGTTCTCTGGGCCCTGAGGAATCGGGGGGTGATCGATCCCGAAAATATCGATGAGTCGATTGCCCGGGATGGGTACGCAGGTCTCTCCAAGGTCCTCTCCTCCATGACCCCGGAGGAAGTGATCCAGGAGGTGAAGCTCTCCGGGCTGAGGGGCCGGGGAGGGGCGGGATTTCCAACCGGCTTGAAGTGGGAGGAGGGTCGGCGCTACTCCTCTTTCCCCAAGTATGTCATCTGCAACGGAGACGAGGGCGACCCAGGGGCCTTCATGGATCGTTCGATCCTCGAGGCAGATCCCCACGCCGTCTTAGAAGGGATGATCATCTGCGGCTATGCGATTGACTCTCATCAGGGCTATATCTATGTGAGGGCGGAGTATCCCCTGGCGATCCATCGCCTTCGGATTGCGATTGACCAGGCCAGAGGCTACGGACTTTTGGGAAGGAATATCCTGGGCTCGGGCTTCGATTTTGATATCGATATCTATCCAGGTGCTGGGGCCTTTGTCTGTGGAGAATCGACCGCATTGATGTACTCCCTCGAAGGAAGGCGAGGCATGCCCAGGATCAAGCCTCCTCGCTCCACAGAGGCTGGACTCTGGGGACAGCCCACAGTCCTGAATAATGTAGAGACATTTGCCAATGTCCCTTCGATCATCCGAAATGGAGGGGCATGGTTCGCCTCCATGGGAACTGGCGGATCGAAGGGCACAAAGGTCTTTGCACTCACAGGGACAGTCTACAATGTCGGCCTGATCGAGGTCCCCATGGGGACGACGCTGCGTAAGATCGTCTTTGATATTGGAGGAGGGATACCTAGAAAGGGAGAGTTTAAGGCTATCCAGATCGGTGGCCCCTCTGGCGCCTGTCTCCCAGCCTCGCTTTTAGATACGGAGGTCGATTTCGATTCTCTCGATGAGGCAGGCGCAATGATGGGCTCCGGAGGTTTGGTGGTGATGGACGATTCGACCTGCATGGTCGATACAGCCCGATTCTTCACCGATTTCTCTGTGGACGAATCCTGCGGCAAATGCATCCCGTGCCGGGTCGGTATGAAGGTGATGCTCAATATCCTGAGCCGGATCGCCACGGGTCGAGGGACGATGGAAGATATCACCCTGCTGGAGGAACTTGGCCACCACATCAAGGAGTCCTCCCACTGCGGCCTGGGCAAAACAGCTCCCAATCCTGTCCTATCCACGATCCGTTATTTTCGGCAGGAGTACGAGGCCCATATCCAGGAGAAGAGATGCCCTGCCCGGGTCTGTGTAGACCTCATTCGGTTTCGGGTCGATCCAGATCGCTGTAAGATGTGTGGCCTCTGCAAGAAGGCCTGTCCGGTCGAGGCGATCACATGGGAGAAGAAGACACCGGCTCTGATCGATCCCGAGAAGTGCATCCGGTGCCGTTCCTGTATCCAGGCGTGCAAATTTGGGGCGATCGACTGAAAAAATTTCTAAATTCGAAGTACGAAATTCGAAACAAGCACGAATGTCCAAAATTCGAATGAGCCAAACGAAAGAAGTTTCGAATTTCGATATTCAAATTTTGGATCTGTTTCGTATTTCGATATTCGGATTTTAAATCGAATAGGCTATTAGTAACTATGAGGTTATTTGAAGGTGACCCAAACGATTAAACTGAAGATTGATGAGATTGAGGTAAGCGTCGAGAAAGGCAAGACGATCCTCGAAGCAGCCCAATCCGCTGGAATAAGAATCCCCACTCTTTGCCACGATCGAAGGCTCACGCCTTTTGGCGCCTGCCGCCTCTGTGTCGTTCAGCAGAAGGGAAAGTCTGAGCTTCTCCCATCCTGTTTCACCCCTGTCAGAGAGGGGATGGAGATCATCACCCGGTCTCCAGAAATCTTTAAATCGAGAAGGCTTCAGCTCCAGCTTCTCCTCCTCAACCATCCGATGATCTGCCCCAGGTGCGAAAAGGAGGGAGAATGTGTCCTCCAGGACCTTCTCTATGAGTACGGAGTCTTGGAGACCCTCTACCCCTGGGAGCGGGTGGATTTCCCTCTGGATGAGGTCTCGCCTCTTCTTCAGAGGGACCCTAACAAATGTATTCTTTGCGGTCGCTGTGTCCGGATCTGTGACGAAGTCCAGGGCATCGGAGAGCTCTCCTTTATCCGGAGAGGGATCAAAACCGCCATCGATACTGACTTTCATCGACCCATAAGGTGTGAGTTCTGCGGCCAGTGCCTTGATACCTGCCCGGTAGGAGCGATCACCAGCGACTGCTTCGACTACAGGACAAAGGCCTGGGAGCTTCAGGAGACCACCACCCCTTGCCCCTACTGTAGTTGCGGTTGCCTCCTCGTCATGGGATCCAAGGAGGGTGAGATCAAAAGGGTCTTCTCCGACCCTGAGAAAGGGCCAAATGACGGAAACCTCTGTGTCAAGGGCCGCTTCGGCTGGGACTTCGTCGATCACCCCGATAGGCTGAAAACCCCTCTTCTGAGGGTCAATGGGACACTGAAGGAGACCTCATGGGAAGAAGCCCTTCGATTTGTGGTGGACAGGTTAGAAAAGATAAAGGAGCGATACGGTGCAGAGACGATCGGAGGTCTGGTCTCGAACCGATTGACCAATGAGGAGTACTATGTCTTGGGGAAACTCTTTCGTGGTGGGATCGGCACGGAGTTGATCGCTTCCAGATCTAAGGGCACAGCTCTTACCGAAGGCCTGGCAAAGACCCTGGGCTATCCGGCTTCGACCAACTCGATCCGGGAGATCCGGAAGGCAGACTGTCTCTTGTTGATCGGGGTGGACCCTGCCCTGAGCCATCCCATCATCAAGAATGAGATCCACTTAGCCATCCGGAGAAACCGGGCCCAGCTCATCGTGCTTGGAAGCTACGACATTGGCCTGAGCCAATCGACAAGGAACTCTCCCCTCTCCCTTCCTTCAATCCTTCTTCTCGATAGGCCCGGAAGCGAGGTCTCTCTTCTCAACGGGATGATCCAGACAATCCTCAGAGAGGGTCTCGAGGACAGGGAATTCATTGCAGAGAGGACAGAGGGGATAGAGGGTTTGAAGCAGAGGGTTCTCTCTCATCAGCCTGGTGCGATGCCAGAGGTGGAGAGGGCGGCTAAAATCTATGCAAGCGCTAAGAAGGCTATGATCCTGATTGGCTCTGGCCTCTGGTCCCACCTCGACCAGAAGGCAGTGGCCATCGCCTCCTCCAACCTCGCCCTGATCACGGGCCATATCGGAAAGGAGTCATCAGGGATCCTCGTCCTCTTAGAGAAGTGTAACAGCCAGGGAGCACTGGATATGGGACTCTCCCCAGAGGGAAGCCACCTCTTGAATAGGGCATCGGAGGGGAAGCTGAAGGCCTTCTACCTGGTGGGAGAGGATCCGCTGAACCTTGATTCCGAGCCGCTGAGAAAAGCCCTCCAGGGGCTTGAACTTCTGGTTGTCCAGGATCTCTTTCTCACCGAGACAGCAAAGCTGGCCCATGTGGTCCTTCCTGCCTCGGCCTTTGTGGAGAAAGAAGGAACGTTTACAAACCTTGAACGAAGGGTTCAGAGGCTTCATCCTCTTCGGCCGGCCAGGGATGACTCGAAACCAGACCTCGAAATCTTTCTTCGACTCTTAGAGCTTCTTGAGTGTCGACTCCCGGCAGGAACGCCTGAAGCCATATTTGAGGAGATTGGCCGTTCGGTCCATCACTACCAGGGGATTGGAAAGGGAGAGCAGTGGCCTAAGGGCGCCACCTACCTCTACGCTGATGGCTTTCCTTTGGGGAGGGCTAAGCTCATTCCTCCCGAGGAGAGAGAGCCAAAACGTCAATCTGAAGCGTATCCTTTTTATCTTCTCCAGAGGCCTTCGCTCTTTCAGTCCGGTCTTCTCAGTTCGAGGAGTGAGGCCTTGAAAAAGGTGTGGGAGAAGCCTTCGCTTGAGATCTCCCCTGAGGATGCGAAAAGCCTTGGGATTGAGGACGGAGAGATGGTGGAGATCTCAAATCCTAAGGGGCAGTCCTTGAGGCTGAAGGCGAACCATTCCCCAAGACCCGCGCGAGGAGTGATCACCGTACCTTACCCCTGTCCGATTCTGGAGGATGAAGGGACAGATCTGGTAAGGATCAAAAGTTTAAAGCCTGCCTGCCGGCAGGCAGGAAAGGAGGAAGTTGAATGAATATTATCGTCTGTATCAAGAGGGTGCCGGAGACAACGGATGCGGATATCTCCATCGACAAATCGGGAAAAGACATCGATAAGAGCAGCCTGGTTTTCGATCTTAACGAATGGGATAGCTATGCCATTGAAGAGGCCATCCTGCTCAAGGAGAAGCTCGGTGGAACGGTGACCGTCATCTCCATGGGGGGCGAGGAGTCGAATGAATCCTTGAGGAAATGCCTGGCCATGGGTGCAGATGATGCGATTCGTTTGACCGACCCTGCGTTCAATGGATCAGACGGTTTTGCCACGGCAAGGGTTCTGGCAGAGGCCGTTCGAAAAATCCCGTACGATCTCATCCTCACGGGGACCCAGGCTGAGGATGACGGATACGGACAGGTGGGGGTCGTCTTGGCTGAGCTTCTCGGAATCCCTCATGCTGCGGTGGTCAACCGAATCGAGGTCCAAGACAAAAGGCTGAAAGTCCACAGAGAACTCGAGGGAGGTCTGGAGGAGGTCGTTGAAATCGACCTCCCTGCCTTGCTCACGATCCAGACCGGTATCAACGAGCCTCGTTACGTGTCGATCATGGGCATCCGGAAGGTGGCCAAGAAGGAGATCAAGAGCTTTGGAGCTCCTGAACTCAATCTGAAGGCCGATGAAGTGGGTCTTTCTGGATCGGATATTCGATTGGAGAAGGTCTTCCTTCCTCCTGTCGGCGAAGCGGCAGAGATACTGGAGGGAAAACCGGAAGAGATCGCTTTGAAGGTTTCTGAAATTCTGAGAGACAAAGGAGGGCTGAGCTAAATGAAAGAGATCGTTGTCATCGCAGAACATCGAAGGGGAGAGCTCAGGGACATCACATGGGAGATGCTCTGTAAAGGAAGGCAGCTGGCGGAGAGCGCGGGCGCGAACCTGAACGCCATCCTCTTGGGTAAAGGGGTGAACCATTTGGCCGAAGCCCTCAAGCCAAAGGTGAACAAGGTATTTCTGATCGAGGATGAACGCCTCGAATCCTACAACTCAGAGACTTATGAGAGGGCCCTCGTACGATTGATCACGGAGAGGAAGCCATGGCTGACCCTGATCGGCCATACAGCCACGGGCATGGATTTTGCCCCGAGCTTAGCCGCCCGTTTAAAGATGCCCCTGGCCACAGACTGTATCGGAATCGAGATCGAAGGTGAAACCTGTTCGGTTATACGCCAACTCTACGGAGGGAAGATCAATGCCTCGGTCTCTTTTGTGAAGCAGGGTCCTTACATGGCTACACTTCGTCCAGGCGCCTTTCCTGTTCTGGAAAAGGATCCCCTGCCTGGCGAGATCGTCCCCCTCCCCTCGCCGTTAGCCGCTGAAACTCTGGCGAGAAGATTTCTCCAGTATGTTGAGGCAGCGGTGGCTGAGGTCGACATCACACAGGCCGATATCCTGGTTGCCGTTGGAAGAGGCATTAAAGATGCGGAGAACATCCCCCTGGTCAAGGAGTTCGCGGATTCGATCGGTGGGGTGCTTGCCTGCTCCAGGCCTGTGGTCGATAAGAAATGGCTTCCCAAGGGTTGCCAGGTTGGGACCTCTGGGAAGACCGTAAGGCCCAAGGTCTATATTGCGATTGGCATCAGCGGTGCCTTCCAGCATGTCGCCGGGATGAAAGGAGCGGGAACGGTCATCGCGATCAACAAAGACCCGAAGGCCCCGATCTTCAACGTGGCGCACTATGGGATTGTGGCAGACCTGTTTAAGATCGTCCCGGTGATAAAAGATAAGATCAAAGGGCTGAGAAAGAGTTAGAAATTTTGAATTTTGAATTTTGAATTCGGGTTGACAATGGACTTCGAACTGACGCAGGAACAGAAGGATATTCAGAAGGCGGCAAGGGAGTTTATTCAGGGTGAGTACGACAAGGAGAGGATCCTCGAGTGGGAGCAGACCCACACCTTTCCCAGAGACATCTGGAAGAAGGCCTGTAAACTTGGATTTATCGGCATTCACTTTCCGGAGGAGTTTGGAGGCCAGGGTTATGGAGTCACGGAGAACATCCTGATCGTTGAGGAATTCTGCCGGAAAGACTCCGGGGTCGGGATCGCCCTGAGCCTGGTCGATTTCTCTTCGGAGTTGATCCTCCGTTTCGGGACTGATCAACAGAAGAAGAGGTATCTGATTCCGGTGACAAAGGGAGAATTTATCTCTGCCGGTGCCTACACAGAACCCGATCATGGAAGCGATATCACCCTGATGTCGACGACCGCATTGAAACAGGGCGACTCCTTTCTCATCAACGGGACCAAGACCTTTATCACCAATGGATGTCTTGCAGACTTCTTCGTCGTCCTCTGCCAGACCGACCCCCATGCAAAACCTCCCTACCGCGGCCAGTGCACCATCCTGGTGGATAAAGGGACAAAGGGGTTGGAGGCCACAGAGATCACCCCGAAGATGGGCATTCGGATGACCTCAACGGCTGAGCTTTCCTTCAGCGATGTCAGAGTGCCTGTGAGTCAACTCCTCGGAGAGGAGAATAAAGGGTTCTATCAAGTTCTTGAATTCTTCGATGAAAGCAGGATCGAGATCGCTTCTCAGGCCCTTGGCATCAGCCAGGGGGCATTCGATCGAGCCCTGGACTATGTTAAACAGAGACGGCAGTTCGGAAGAAGGCTGGTCGATTTTCAGATCACCCAGCACAAACTGGCTGACATGGCGACGAAGATTGAGACGGCCAGGCTTCTGACCTACAAGGCCGCATGGAACTTCGATCAGAAGCGGATCGATCCCAAGCTGACCTCCATGGCCAAGATGTTCGCGGCGAAGGTGGCGGTCGAGGTCGCGGATGAGGCCATCCAGCTCCTCGGAGGCTACGGTTACATCACGGAATACGAGGTGGAACGTTTCTACCGAGATGCCAAGATCACGGAGATCTACGAAGGCACTAAAGAGATTCAGAAAAATACGATCGCCTCGGCATTGATCGGAAAACTGAAATAATGATTAAATTCGAAATCCGAAATCCGAAGCACGAGACAAATTCAAAATTCGACTTTTAGAATGTTCAAAACCGTTTTGGTCATTTGAATTTTGATTATTTGAATTTGTTTCGAAATTCGATATTCGAAATTCGGATTTAAGGGAACTACAAAAATAGCATCTAAGGTACATTGAATCGATGGAAAAAGAATTGAGAGAAGTGATTCCCGAGGCCCTGATCATCGGCGCAGGCATCGCGGGGATGCAGGCCGCCCTGGATATTGCCGACAAGGGGTTTAAGGTCCACCTGGTTGAGAAGGACCCTTCTGTTGGCGGCCATATGGCCCAGCTTGACAAGACCTTTCCCACGCTCGACTGTTCTGCGTGTATCATCACGCCCAAGATGGTCGATACGGCGAACCATCCCAACATCAACCTCCTCACCTATTCCGAGGTGATCGACATCAAAGGCGAGGTCGGAGATTTTAGGGTGACCATCAGGAAGAAACCCCGCTATGTCGATACGACCAAATGCACGGCCTGTGCCGACTGCGTCGCTCAGTGTCCGGTCTCCCTGCCCAACGAATTCGATATGGGGCTGGGAAGGAGAAAGGCGATCTACATCCCCTTCCCTCAGGCCGTCCCTCTCAAGTACACTATTGATCGCCGGGGGATCCCTCCCTGTACAGCGACCTGTCCGCTCCATTGCAATGCCCAGGGATATGTGGCCCTGATCTCCCAGGGTAAGTTCAAGGAGGCGCTCGCCCTGGTGAGAGAGAAGCTTCCCTTTCCGGGGATCCTCGCCTATGTCTGCTCCCATCCCTGCGAGACAGAATGTAAACGGATCGAAGAGGATCGACCCATCTCCATCTGTGATCTGAAGAGGTTCCTCGTCGACCATGTGGAGGAGCCCGAATTTCAATTTGCTCCTCCGCAGGAAAAAGATCGAAAAGTGGCCATCATCGGCTCGGGTCCTTCTGGACTGACCGCTGCCTATGATCTCAGAAAGATGGGTTACCGGGTCACCCTTTTCGAATCTCGAAGCGAGATCGGAGGGCTCCTCACCCATGGTTTCCCTCCCTACCGTCTGCCAAGCAAGATCGTGGAAAAGGACCTCTCCGTTATCCACAGGATGGGAATTGAGATCAGGCCCAACACAGAGGTGGGAAGGGAGATCTCTGCCAAAGCCCTTTATCAATCCTTTGATGCGATCTTCATCGCAGTCGGGATGGCTGGCGCGGAGCGGATCGCACCCATCTTTGAAGGATTGAAGCTCACCCGAAGGGGGACGATCAAGGTCAATCCCCTCTCCCTTGAAACTGGCGTGAGGGGAATCTTCGCAGGTGGAGATTCGGTCACCGGCCCCGGCACGATTGTGGAGTCGATGGCCCATGGAAGGAAGGCGGCCATCTCGATCGATCGATTCCTCCGCGGTGAAGATCTCATGCAGGGCAGGGAATCGGAAGGAAGGCAGAGGTCACCCTTTGCGAGCTCCCTTCCCGATTCAAAGAGAATGCAGCGAGAGGCACTGCCCGATATGGTCAAACCCCTCGGCCCGGGCCTCACCCCAGAGGAAGCCATGGAGGAGGCGAAGCGTTGTCTCAACTGCGGAGGCTGTTCGGATTGCGGCGAGTGCGCCAGGTACTGCCAGCCCAAGGCGATCGTCTACGGAATGAAGGAGGAGACGATCGAGCTCCGGGTGGGCGCCATCATCCTTGCGACCGGCTTCGATCCCTTCGATCCGAGACAGAAACCCGAATTCGGATATGGAATCTACCCCAATGTTCTCCACGGTCTCGAATTGGAGAGGCTCTGCTCTGCCTCAGGTCCGACAAAGGGCGAGATCCTGATCCAGGGAAAGAAACCCAAAGAGGTGGTCTTCATCCACTGTGTCGGGTCAAGGGATAAGACAGCGGGCAATGAGTATTGTTCAAGGGTCTGCTGCATGTATACGGCTAAACAGGCTCACCTTCTCAGAGATAAGATCCCGGATGCACAGATCACCGTTCTCTACATGGACGTAAGGGCCTTTGGAAAAGGGTTTGAGGAGTTTTATGAAAGGGTCCAGAGAGAGAGGATCGTCTACCGCAGGGGAAATCCCTCTGAGGTCTACCGGAGGAATGGAAAACTGGTGGTCCGGGGTGAGGACACCCTTTTGGGAGAGGCCTTTGAACTGGAAGCTGATCTGGTCGTCTTGGCCTCAGGGCTCATTCCTCGAAAGGAAGAGAACTTTTTGAAGGAGCTGCTTCCGCTGGAAAAATCACCGGACCGATTCTATGCGGGAGCTCCGGGTCTTGATCCGATCCTGAGCGGCGTGGAAGGGATTCTCCTGGCCGGATGCTGCCAGGGGCCCAAAGACATCCCGGATACCGTGGCCCAGGCCAGCGGTGCCGCAGCCTTAGCGTGCGCCCTGCTGGCCAAAGGAAAAGTTCGGAGTTCGTAACCCCCCTCTATTCCCCCTTTAAATTAAGGGGGGATGAAGGTGGGTTAGCGGTTTGCGAAGTGTTGAGCGATGAAGATCGGCGTTTACATCTGCCATTGCGGAATCAATATTGCAGCCACTGTGGATGTGGAACGGGTGACGGCCTTTGCTCAGTCCCTTCCCCATGTAGCTGTCGCCCGAAATTATCAATATATGTGTTCGGATCCCGGTCAGGATCTGATCAAGAACGACATTAAGAACTTAGGTCTCGACCGGATCATCGTGGCTGCTTGTTCTCCCCGAATGCATGAACCCACTTATCGGAATGCCATCCGATCTGCCGGACTCAATCCCTACTTCTTCGAAATGGCCAACATCCGCGAACAGTGCTCCTGGGTCCATCCGGACAAAGAGGAGGGGACGAGAAAGGCGATGGACCTGATCGCCTCTGCAGTCGCAAAGGTCTCGCTCCATGAGGCACTGGAAGAAAACGAGGTCGGCGTCACACCTTCGGTCCTGGTGGTCGGCGGTGGGATCGCGGGAATCCAGGCGAGTCTCGATATCGCCCGTTCAGGGTTCGAGGTCTATCTGGTGGAGAGATCTCCCACCCTCGGGGGCCATGTGGCCCAGCTGGATCGAACCTTTCCCAATATGGAGGAGACCTCTTCGTTCCTCCTGCCGAAGATGGAAGAGGTGCAAAACCACCCGATGATCCACCTCCTCACCCAAAGCGAGGTCGAAGAGGTGGAAGGTTTCGTTGGAAATTTTAAAGTCAGGGTGAGACACGATCCCCGATATGTGGACCCGGAGAAGTGCACCTGCTGTAAAAGATGCGAAGAGGTCTGTCCTGTCAGGGTCCCGAGTGAATTTGATATGGGCCTGACCATGAGACCGGCGATCTACCTCCCCTCCCCTCATCCGATTCCCCGAAGCTATGCGATCGATCCAAAGAACTGCCTCTTTCTCCAGAAGGGGGAGTGTGGAAAGTGCAAGGAGGCCTGCCCGGAAGGAGCGGTCCGATTTGAAGAAGTGGGCATGGAATTGCAGATCGAAGTGGGAACGATCATTGTGGCCACCGGGTACGATCCTTTCGATCCCAGGCTCAAACCCGAATTCGGCTATGGCTTCCATAAAAATGTGATCACAGCCCTTGAGTTTGAAAGGATGATTTCAGAAGGTGGATCCGCTCAGGGCAGGATTGAGATCAACGGTAAGGAGCCGAAAAGCATTGTATTCATCCAGTGCGTGGGGTCGAGAGATAAGACCGTGGGGAACGAGTATTGTTCCAGGGTCTGCTGTATGTTTACGGCAAAGCAGGCGTCCCTGGTCATCGATCGATTTCCGGATGCACGGGTCACGGTCTGCTACATCGACATCAGGGCCTTCGGAAAGGGATATGAGGAATTTTACGAAAAGGTTCAGAAGAAGGGGGTCCTCTACCGGAAGGGAATCCCCTCAGAGATCTATCAGAGGGCGGGAAAGTTGATCGTTAAGGCAGAGGACGAACTCCTTGGAGAACCCTATGAAGAAGAGGCCGATCTGGTCATTCTGGCAACCGGTCTTACACAGAGAAAGGATTCCGATCACCTCCGGGGCCTTCTCAAACTCTCCCAGGGGCCAGACCGATTCTATCTGGAAGCCCATCCCAAACTGAGGCCCCTCGATACCGCGGTGGATGGTGTCTTTCTGGCCGGGGCCTGCCAGGGACCGAAGGACATCTCCGACACGCTTGCTCAGGCTCATGGAGCGGCTTCGAGGGCAACCATCCCGCTTTTCGCCGGAAAGGTGAGGATCGAACCGATCACCGCAGTGGTGGATCAGCTGATGTGCGCGGGCTGCGGTCTCTGTGAGCAGATCTGCGAGTATCGGGCCTTAAAGATCGATCCCTATCGGAGAGTGATGACCGTCAATGAAGCCCTCTGTAAGGGGTGCGGCGCCTGCAATGCGACTTGTCCTTCCGGCGCCATCAGTTTGAGACACTTTAAGACGGAACAGATCATTGCCCAGATCCGAGAACTGAGTTAGTTCGGACTCAGGGTTTTACAGTCATAGAGCCTCCGGCCTGAAATTGAAGTGAGTCAGGCCTTCAGACCTGATAAAATTTGAAATGATAATGGTTCATTTCGTGGAGTCTTTCGGATGAAGAAAGGTCTGGTGCAGGTCTATACTGGAAACGGAAAGGGAAAAACGACGGCGGCCCTGGGTTTAGCTTTGAGGGCAGCCGGCCATGGTTTGAAGGTCCTGATGATCCAGTTTATGAAAGGAAATATCCAATACGGTGAGTTGGAAGCTTCGAAAAGGCTCTCTCCATACCTGACGATCGTACAGATGGGCAGGGAGACGTTTGTCTCCAAGACCAATCCTGACCCAGCGGATATAAAACTGGCTCAAGAGGGATTCGCCTTTGCAAGGACAGCGATCTTCAGCAAGGAATATGAGATTGTGATCCTTGATGAAATCAATATGGCCGTCGATTACGGATTGATTCCTCTACCCGATCTCCTCCATCTGATTGATACGAAACCGGACGGGGTCGAATTGATCCTCACGGGTCGAAATGCCAGACCCGAAATTATGGATAAGGCGGATCTGGTTACCGAGATGGTGGAGCGCAAGCACTACTACCAGAGAGGGGTCCAGGCACGGAAAGGCATCGAAATATGATTTCAAATTTCAGATTTCAAATTTCAGATTTCAAATTTCAAATTGAAAAGCAGCTCAATTTGAGATTTGAGATGTGCAATTTGAAATGAGAAAAAGGGGGGTGACTCGATGTTCCGAGAGGATCAACTGAGAAAAGTGGAGGAAGAGAAGAGGAAATGGACAGAGGATCTGTCCAAGATTCTCTGCGAGACTCCAGAACGTCTTCCCCGTTTCAGCACGGTATCCGATATGGAGGTCAAGGGCCTCTACACACCGGAGGACCTCAAGGATATCGATTACTCACGGGATATCGGCTTCCCAGGACAGTACCCTTTCACCCGGGGAGTCCACCCCTCCATGTACCGGGGGAGGCTATGGACCATGCGGATGTTCTCCGGTCTGGGAGGTCCCGAGGAGACGAACAAGCGTTTTCACTACCTTCTCAATCATGGCGAGACCGGCCTCTCCATTGCCTTCCACTACCCCACCCTCATGGGATACGACAGCGATTCTCCGATGGCAAGGGGAGAGATTGGAAAATGCGGGGTGGCTGTTGACACCCTGAAGGATATGGAAATCCTCTTTGAAGGAGTTCCTTTAGATAAGGTGACCACCTCCATGACCATCAATCCGCCTGCCTCCATATTGCTGGCCATGTATATTGTGGTGGCAGAGAAGCAGGGGATCAGCAAAAGGGAGATCGGAGGAACGATCCAGAACGATATGTTAAAGGAATTCATCGCACAAAAGACCTTCATGCTCCCTCCCAGACCTTCGCTCCGGATCATCGTGGACACGATCGAATACTGCACAAAGGAGGTTCCTCGGTGGAACACGATCAGCATCAGCGGATATCATATTCGTGAGGCCGGAGCCACGGCCGTTCAAGAGCTTGCCTTCACCCTGGCCGATGGGATGGCCTATGTGGAGGCAGCCATGGAAAGGGGCCTCAACGTGGACGATTTTGCGCCGAGGCTCTCCTTCTTCTTCGACTCCCATATCGACTTCTTTGAGGAGATCGCCAAGTTCAGGGCGGCTCGAAGGATATGGAGTAAGATCATGCGGGAGCGTTTCATGGCAAAGAATCCGCGCTCCTGGATGCTCCGTTTCCACACACAAACGGCAGGCTGTTCCTTGACTGCGCAACAACCCTTTAACAATATCGTTCGCACAGCCTACGAGGCCCTGGCCGCTGTGTTGGGTGGAACTCAGTCCCTCCACACAAACTCCCTGGACGAGACTTATGCGATCCCCACCGAGGAAGCGGTCACGATTGCCTTGCGAACCCAGCAAATCCTTGCTGAGGAGACCGGCGTTGCCAATACGATCGACCCATTGGCAGGATCGTACTTTGTCGAGGCGTTGACCAGCCGGGTCGAAGAGCAGGCCTGGGAATATATTCGTAAAATTGATGAGATGGGAGGAATGGTTGCGGCCATCGAGCGAGGTTATCCCCAGATGGAGATTGCTGAATCGGCCTATCGGTATCAGAGGCAGGTCGACTCCGGGGAGAGGGTGATCGTGGGCGTGAATAAGTATGTGACCGAGCATCCGCCGATTACCATCTGGAGGATGAGACCTGAGATCGAGGAGAGACAGTTGAGGCGGCTTCGTGAGGTAAAAGAGTCAAGGAACAGCATGAAGGTAAAAGAGTGTCTCGATCGGATTCGAAAGGCCTCCCAGGGCAGTGAGAATCTCATGCCCCATATTATCAATGCGGTGAGGGAGTACGCCACCGTTCAGGAAATCTGTGATGTGTGGCGAGAGGTCTTCGGCCGATATACCGATCCGGGTTATTTTTAGTCCGAGGCCAAGCGTTCGGATTAGAAAATCTTAAATTTAGACATTCCGAACTACGAACTCTTTACTCCGAACTGCTCGAACGAGGAGAACATGGAGCGTAAAATTCGAATCCTGATTGCAAAGCCCGGACTGGACGGTCACGATCGCGGGGCAAAGGTGATCGCGAGAGGATTTCGCGATGCAGGGTTTGAGGTGATCTATACAGGGCTCCACCAGACCCCTGAGCAGATCGTGGCCGCCGCGATCCAGGAGGATGTGGATGCCATCGGACTCTCCATCCTCTCGGGAGCCCATGACTATATCTTTCCGCAGGTCATCCAGTTGCTCCGCGAGAAGGGAGCAGATGATATCGTTGTCTTCGGAGGAGGGATCATCCCCGAAGAGGATATCCCTGCCCTGCAGAAAGCAGGGGTAAAAGCCATCTTTACCCCAGGCACACCTATCGATGAAGCCATCAAATGGGTGAGAGAAAATATTAAACATCGAAAATAATGGGTGGGGGCCCTATTTTTTTCCGTTAAATTTTACAGTTTACGTTAAGTGGAATATGAGGTATAGTAAGGGTCGATCGAAAGACGAGATAAGTCCCACGAAGGTCCGTCCCAATCGTAGAGTACTGTTACCTGGGGAAAAGATCAAAGAAAGGAGGTGGAGCATTTCAAAGTTCATTGTTCATTGTTCATCGTTCATCGTTCATACTTCAAAGGTCCTGAGTCCAGATTGAAGGAGGGGCATAATGATCACATTCAAAGAAGGGAATCTGAGGATTCCGAAATGGAACCGAAGGGTCTTTATTGTGGCTGGGGGGACAACCGCTTATAAAAAATATTTCCCGGAATATAAGCTGGAAGAACTCGTCATGATCGCTTTCAAGAATCTGTTGGAGGATAACGATTTAAAAATGGATCCTCTCGAGGTCAAGGGGTTGATCAACTTTGCAGCTTACGGCGAATTCGCCGACCATTTCCAGGA
>JACAEX010000076.1 GCA_013388635.1 Syntrophaceae bacterium
CGAAATCAGATTCTGGTGCGAGGGAAAACTGATCGATGTGCAACGCATTAAAAATACCGACCTCAAAGGTGTGCACTTTTAAAACTTAAAGTGTGCACTTTTAAATTTTAGCTAACAGGCAGCGAAGACGAAAATCCAGGCAATGGCCTGATACTCAGGGCTACAAACCATCACCAGAATGTTTATGATTTCGGAAATTTCTTTTGATTTTTAATCCGGATTGACATATGATAGCCTCGATCATTAGACCTCTGCAGGGCCTAAAAGCGAGTTTCCCCATCTATCCTGCCAAAGGCGGGGCGGGGCACATTCCGGTCAGAATCGGGCTTAACCGGATTTTCGATCGAAATCTTTGAACCTTTTTCGGAAAATGGCTACTTATACCAGTGAGGGCTCTTTAACAGATCAGGATCTTGCCCTCTTGAGGAAGATCTCTGAGGGAGACGAGGAAGCCTTCAGGCGCTTGTACGAGGCGACTCATAAAAAGGTCTATTTTTATCTGTACCGATTGCTGAGAAGAAGAGCGATGGCGGAAGATGTGATGGTGGAGACCTATACAGAGGTCTGGAGAGGCGCAAAGCATTTTAAGGGCAGATCCAAGGTCACCACATGGATGATGGGCATTGCAAGAAATCTTGCGATGAACGAGTTGAGGAAGGTCAGGGAACACGAGAAGATCGATGATTTCCCAAACCTTTCAGGCGGTCCTGCGCCGGATACGGAGGGTTCTGACAGGAGAAGACTCCTCAAGGAAGCCATGGCAGGGCTTTCGATAAACCACAGGGAAATACTCGACCTTGTATTCTTTCACGAGATGACATATCAGGAGGTTTCGGAGGTACTGGATATCCCGGTCAATACGGTAAAGACAAGGGTTTTTTATGCCAAGGAGGCGTTGAGAGAGATTTTGAGCCGCATGGGGGTCAGCAGGGATGAGGTATAGCCTTGAAAAGTGGAGAGAACTTATACCCCTCTATCTGAACGGGAGACTTTCAGAAGAGGAGCGAAGGGGATTTGAACGGGCCCTCCGGGAGCATCCTGAACTGCAATCCGAACTTATTGATTATTCAGAGATAAAAGGGATTTATCCGGAGATCGAAAAAGATCTACCTCCACCCTCCCCCGATCTTTATGAAAGGATTTTGAGTAAGATTCGGTTAGAAGGCGAACGCGCTTCCACTGCCTGGATATCGGATCAAAAGCAGAGGGTGGTCGATTTTTTGAGAGGCATCTTCTCCTCTCCACGTCTTTCCTGGGGAATCGCGGCGGTTCAGTTAGCGATCATTATCCTTTTAGTCATCCATAACCTGGGGGAAGATAGAACGAGAACGTTGAGCTCGGAGGATCTTCTTAGAAAAGAGGGCGTGATCATCAATGTGCTTTTTGATAAAGAATCAAAGGAGAAGGAGATAAGGGAGGTCTTGACAAAAGTCGGAGCGACCATCATCAGGGGTCCATCCCCGGATGGTCTCTATAAGATTGCGGTAAAAGATCAACAAAACATAAGTCACGTACTGGAGGTGCTGAGAAAGAGTGAAATTGTAAGATTCGCAGAGAGGGCCTATTAGGTCGATCTCTCTCATCTGAGGGGGGATATGGGAAAAGGTGCTTTCTTCATTTTAGGGGAGGGAAGAGGTTGGTCCTTGCCAATTCTCTGTTTAATGATCTCGATCCTTTTCGCCCCTGCGCACGGCCTTCCAGGTTCAACCGACGATCCACTGATTCAGCTCCTCACACCTCTCGAAGGCACAGAGGTCATCTCAAAAAAACCTGCCATAAGGTGTTCAATTTCAACTCCCTTCGACCCTCAAAAACTTCTTGTCATCCTCGACGGAACGGACATCAGTGGCATCCTGGATCTGATCCCCGGAGGGTTTGAGTACAGGCCGACCATGATTTTGCCTTCCGGTCATCATACCCTTATTGTCACAGCCTACGCGATGGACGGGAGGGAATTAAGGAGAGAATTCGCATTCTCAACCCGCCACTACAAGTCAGCGGAGGAGGCTTATTCCAGTAACGAGATCACAGTTCTGTACGAAAAATTGTTAGGGAAGTCGGACGATGCCACCAATCAGCCCTCCTGGAAGACAGAGTCCAATCTGGCAAGCGAGTCAAAACTGAAGGAGAAGGAATGGGAGCTTTCATTCAAAACAAACCTCAGATATTTTGAACGGAACCTTCCAGCCACTGACCCTACGAATAATGGTCTCAACCTGGCCAATTACCTCTTTCAAGGAAAGTATAATGGCAATAGATTGAACTTCCTATCGGAGATAGGGGATGTCCAGATCAACGAAACTCCAAATACCGTTCAGGGGCTTGCCAGGAGGGGTGGGAATTTAGTCTTTCAGTCAAAGGATTTGCACTTACAACTGAGGACATTTGCTGTGAGGAGCGAGCAGGTTATCGGTTTTAAGGGAGGCCTCGGCATAGAGGGCACAAAAGATGACCACATCATGGGTTTTTCAGGAGATGTGGGTCTCATTTCGGACAAAGTAAGGTTCCGGACCATTTATATCACAGGAGGCGAAGAGAGTGGATCTTTTGGAATCTCGACCACCGGAGGCGAAAAGAGAGGGGATGTTCTTGGATTTCTCTTGACAACAGATTTTCTTAAGCAAAGGCTGACCACAGAGGCAGAGCTCGATTTTTCAAGATTCGATGCCGATACAAAGGACGAGTTTTCCAGAGAGGAGGACAAGGCCTACAGACTGAAGGTCGGTGGGGTCTCCGGCAACTATACCTATGAGGGATTTTATGAGTACATGGGGCCTGACTATGAGGTGATTGGGAATCAGGGGCTTCAGAAGAACAGGGAGGGTTTTACACTTAAAACTGGGGCGAGCTTCCCGATCCACTCGATCAATCTCTCCTTCTCACGGTACAATGACAACGTTGAGAACGATGACCTCTACCCTGTCACCTATACCACTCAGGGGACGGTTGATTACTCCCTTAATAAGATCAAAGCACTCCCTATAGGGCTGAGCTATCAGAAATCGAGGATTGAAACGAAAGATGAGCCATTGGAAACCTTGCCCATCGAGACGGATACGGATACGGTTACGGGCAAGATCAACTACATAAAGGGTCCCTGGAACTTGGGTTTCTCGACAAGCTACTCCCTTCAGAATGACCGGACCTCACAGGACAATGATACCACGACTGTTACCTACACTCTTACGCCCACCTATACCCAGGAGCATTTCTCCCTCTCCCCGAGTTTCTCTCTAAATCGCACCCGGAATCACCTGACGCGAGTCTACACGGATACCTATACCACTGCGCTTGATCTCAGGGGAGATATATTTCGGAAAAAGCTCACGTACGGGCTTGCAGGCACCTATAACATCATACGGGCCAGTGACGATACAACAAAGCAGGATACCCTCAGTACAAACTTTAACATTTCATACCTTTTGTTTAAAAACCTCTGGGGATTTTTGAACCCTTCCATTGGGATCAGGGGACTATATAACAGGACAAATGACAAGGTTTTGGGTCAGACGACGAACGAATTGGCCCTTTTCCTGGTGATCCAAACCACCATGCCATTTTCATTTTAAGGAGGATGGATTGATGAAGAGAATTGGATACCTATTCTTCGTTTTCACTATTCTCTTGATATACGTTGACACCCTGTGGGCCACGATCACCGCCTCCCCGTCTTCTTTCTCCATACCGCGAGGACTTGAAGCAACGAAGAGGATCACCTATTCCATCACCACTCCGGGATGTACGAGTGCGGTCTCAAATAGCGGAACATTCATAAGTGGCCAAACCATTCTCGGACTAGTGAATACCACCGTCTCAACCAATTTGACAGGTTCAACCAATTTGACAACAGGCACTGCAAGCGAGACACTCATCATTCCAATTCGAGTGATCAAAAAAGCTGAGCAATTAGGGGTGAACAGGTTTGACTTCAGGAGGCAGTTTCAATACAACTGTGCGCCTGGTGTGATCTACGAATCGGTCTCTGTCACGACTACCTTGACGTCTGAAGCAGCCGCAGAATTGAGTATCACAAGGCTTCAGCTCTACTTTGAAAATCGGAGAGCGGAGATCACCGTGAAAAGAAATCAACCTTCGCTGAAGGCGTACGCAGACCTCAGGTTTACGGGGTCGGGCTATCTGAGGGGGTACTGGGAGGTTGACGGAAGAATTCTCTCTTACGTAAACAGGCACCTCGTATATGGCAGAAGCGTCACCCTCGAAACCCCTGAGGTTCCCCCCCTTCCCACCTTTGTGACAGGGACGCATATCTTGAAATTCGTGATCACGAGTCCTTCCGTGGAGTTGCCCATGCCTGAGGCGATCTATTTTGTAACGGCAGAGGAGTTTGGAAAGGCATTTTCGATCAATCTGATTTCTCCTAAGGATGGCGCTGAGATTGACTATTCGCCCCAAATTTTCCGATGGGAAGGGAGAGATCAGAAGGTTACCTATCTCATTGAATTTTTGGAAGAAGGGAATGGAAAGCCTACCTTCTCTGCCTATACGAAAAGATTTGACTACACCCTTCCTCCTTCTGTTCTCAAAACCATATTCCTTCCAGGGAGAAGATATTTCTGGAGGGTGAAGGGTTTTGATTCGGAGAATAACGTGATTGGAGAGAGCCCTGCCTTTCATTTCACTTTTAAAGAGGCCGCCTCACATCTGCCCGGACAGATCCTGATAGCAACAGAGCTTTCCCCAAAGGGTATGGATCTGATCCAGAGGATCAGCCAGAAGTATAACCTCGGTTTGATAGAGACATATGATCTCAAATCCATCAATCTCAAGGTGGTCATCTTCCAGACAAAGGAAGAGATATTCAGACTGATCCAGGCGATCATCAGAGAAGAGGGGGTGATGTTGGCCCAACCCAATTACATTTTCAGAACCATGGCAGAGCCCATGAGCGATATGCAGAATGTTTACAGGATTCTCCATCTGAAGAGATTGCATGAGCGTTATAAGGGTAAAGGAGTGGTGGTGGCAGTTGTGGATACAGGGGTTGATACAAACCACAGGGATCTGAAGGACAGGATCGCATACTCGGCGAATTTACTTAAAGATTATCCCTACATAGCAGAGATTCATGGCACGGCAGTGGCCGGTGTGATCGGAGCGACCATCAATGGATTTGGCATTGAGGGTGTGGCACCTGAGGTCGAAATCGTTGCCCTCAAGGCATGCAGACAGGTATCGGAGACCCACCCCGAGGGTGAATGTTACACCTCTTCTGTTGCGAAAGCAATTGATATGGCGATTGAGAGGAGGGTGAAGATTGTGAATATGAGCTTCGGTTCGATTTCACGGGATAGGCTGGTGACCAGGCTCATCGAGGAGGGTTCAAGAAGGGGGATCGTCTTTGTTGCACCTGCGGGGAATATGCCCCGTCAAAAAGAGCTCCTCTTTCCTGCTTCTCATCCTGATGTGATCGCCGTTGGTGGAATGGATGATGCGGGCAATCCTTACCCGAACCAGGAGATCGCCTCAAAGGCGAAGGTCTGCGGCCCGGCAACGAATGTGCTGACTACGATTCCAGGAGATAAACACAACTTCATCACCGGCACGTCCATGGCTTCAGCGTCTATAGCAGGGATTCTCGCCATTGCGGCGGAGAAGGATGGCACGGTGAATAGGGAGAGGATCCCTCCGTTTAAAGGAGATGTTTGCCAGTGGGAGGAAGAGCTCTTGAGGATGCCGGTTTGTGGAAAATAGTTTTGAACCTTTTGGAGATAAATGACCACTGAATATACAAAAATGGAAACGATAGGGGTGAAATTTTAAAAGGTTTTCAGGTTTCCAGGCATGATTCATTTAAGGCTGAGAAGAGGTGTTTAAAACACAGAAGGAGGAAAAGAAGATGATTAACCTAAAAAGAATTGCAATCCTTGCTATGATCCTATCTATAATGCTTCTGCTGTGGCAGAGCAATCAGACCATGTCGCAACCTCAGATTCCAAAACCCGGAATCAAACCAGAAGAGCTGAGAAAGCCTCTTCCTCCACCTGCTCTGGCCCCGATTACTAATGTCCATATTCCTGAATGCTCAGGAGGGACTGTGGGGCCTGCCCGTCTGGTGATCACTTGGTCTTATGGGACAGGGGTCAGACCTGAGAAAGTCGTGATCGATGTTCAGAGAGGAACCGAAGGCTCTGTGCTTATGCCGAAAGGAACCCTGATTGAGGTGAGCGGTACCGAAACGAGGAAAGAGGTGACGATCTTCAGGCTCTATGATGTTCCTTACACTGTCATATTCAAGGCCGTTTATCCTCCGTGGGGCGAAAGAACCTATACATTCACCAAACGCTGTGGCGAATGATGATGAAAGGATCGCTACTCACAGATGAAATGCTGAAGGGAGGAAAGAAAAATGGGAAGGCTCAACAGGTCGATTATCCTAACAATCTTCTTTCTAAGCGTTATGTCCGCTCTGTCTTATGCTCAGGGGACTGGAACCTCGCCGAGAGAGATAAAGCCTGTCCAACCTGATGTAAAAACGGAACCGATAGGTCTTCCAGCTCTACCCGATTTAATCATCGTCAATAGATTATTCCTTGATCGCCAGCCGTTCATTGCATTTTCTGCGGTCGCTCGGGAGGAAGCGATTATCGTTCCCATCCGTTTCCGGATTCAAAACAGAGGGGATGCGGATGCTGGAAGGTTTCGAATATCAATCATGCAGCAATTGACTTCTCCTCCCGGTGCTGAAATGGAGGCCATGGTAGAGGGCGACAGCTATATCGGGGGGCTTCGGCCATCAGCCCGCTATGGAGAGGGGGTTGGGTCTTATAATCTTCGGTGGAACGTGATCTTTCCCAAAAGCATGGTGGGACAAAAGGTCAAGATCAGGGCGATTATCGATAGCAATAATGAGGTGAGAGAGTCCTCTGAGAGGAATAATGTGACTCCGTGGCTTGAAGTGCAATTGCCACCTCTCGAAATCAGGAGACCTCCGGCGGAGACCAAACCCAAGGGGGCCAAATAAACCAGTATCACAAGTCTTTGGAGACAGAATTAGAACCAACTCTCGCTGTATAGCAGACTTTATTGAAACACGGGCTTCCCAAACCTCTTTTAAACATGTAGGGGGGCTATATGGTCTGGAGAGACATTGAAAAACCCTATTTCTGATATGGAAGTAGGGTTTTTTGTTTTGAACCTTTGTGGAAGAATCTGCCACTAATGGATGACAATTTGAGAAAGGGAGGTATGGGAGATGAACAGAAGAAAAAATTTTATAGAAATTTTTCTCTTCACCGGAATCGTTGTCGCTATGGTTGTCTTCTCATGGGTAAATCAGGCGCTGGCGCAGGCTGCTCTCCTGGCACCGGATCTGATCGTGCTTAAGTCCAAGGTTCCAAACCCTGCCTCTCAGGGGGAAGACATATCCGGCAAGGTCAGAGCCTTCATAAAGAATCAGGGCAATGCAGAGGCCAGAGACTTTCATGTGGATATTATGCTAAAGGGCTGGGCTGGCCCGACCCCGCCTCCCTCAACCGAACACATGCTGGGAAGGGCTTTCATCTCAGGCCTCGGACCTGGTAGATCAGCCGAGGTCACCTTTCCTGGTGCAAGAATTCCGCCGGATATTCCGCCAGGCGATTACCAGTTCTGCGCGATTGTCGATTCAACGAATGTTGTCAGAGAGTCCAAAGAGGATAACAACAGCCTTTGCCAGAAGATCAAGATCAAAGCAAAAATCATTAAGCCACACCTTCCTCCAAAGATACCAATAGAGTCGACGAAGTGAGGGGGGATGTACAGGAGATGACCGCTATGAAAAAGTCAATAGTAGCCTTAATCAAAATCGGGTTGTTGGCTGCTTACTTAACTCTTACTTCTTTCCCCTCGTTTGCAATAGACCCGACCAAGGTGTCCCCTGTGGACCCAAAGACATTACGGGAACCCATTCCAAAGCCGACCACCAATCTCGGGGTGGATAACATTTATGCCTCCTTTTGTAAGTGCGACCTGAGCGATTTAGATGCCTTCTATATGAATCAGATCATCGTTTATGTAAGTAACCATCCCCCATCCGGAGGTAGCGGTATACGTTCTGCAAAAGGAGTACTCAAAGTAACCTACCATGATCTGATAAAGGGCCGCGTTGAAACTGTGATCAGAGATGTTGAAGTTCCGCTGGGGGTGTCGCTACCATTTGGTGTCGTGACGGGTCCTGTTCTTGTAAAAAAATCCTTAGGCGTGAAGGCGGAGGTTGAGATATCAGGTTTTGCAGTGGATTCATACCCTGCCAATAATGTCAAAACCGTTCGTGAATGTGTCAGAGAGTTTAGATAATCTGAAAGCCAGATGCTCAGGGGGATAGGTTTGAACCTTTTTCAGAGGGATGGCCACTATAATTTTGAAAGCAGGAAAGGGGGTGATGGTAACCTCAAAGGAGAAAGTTGAAAAGGGAGGAGAAATAGTGCGGGGATGGAGTGAGATCACAAACGGACGATTTCAATAGAAGAAGGAGGGATTGTTATGAAAAAGAGGGCTGGATTATCAGTGGTGACTTGTGTCGTAGCTATCTGTTTAGTGGCGATCATTCCGATCGCCTCTGGCCAAGAGCAGCCAAAGGTTAAAACCCCTGTGGCCACAGAAAAATTGATAAAGCCTTTGCCCCTGCCAGATCTTATTGTCTTAGACATCTATGGAACGGCATGCCCCAATTGCGGGTGTGGGAGAACGAACTTCCAGAATCACCCGCTGGTTGAGTATCAGGAGGATATATGGGTCCGTGTCCGAAACCAGGGCCGAGGAGCATCTGATTCCTGTACCCTCAAGATCGAACTTTATGACGTGATCGGAGGGAGAATGGCGGTGATCAACAAGAGCGTTCCTAAATTACAGCCTGGAGGTGAGTATATGGCGGAGGAGCGTGGAGAATTCTTATACCGAAAATCTTCAGGGATCAAGGCCACCATTGACTCGACAAATGCGGTGGCGGAGTTAAACGAGGCCAATAACACAAAGACGGTAACGGAATGTGCGCCGAAACCGCCGATATAATAGACTCTGCAGAGAAAATTAGAGGAGGAATGAAAGATGAAAAAAGAAAGGATTTTTTTGGGGATTTTGATCCTGGCAGGAATTATCGGATTTGGGGGTTTCACGCAATTGGCGGACGGTCAGCAGAAACCGGGCGCTCCGCAGAAGCCACCTGCTGCAGCTCCCAATTTGCCCGACCTGAAGGTGGTTCACACAGACCACCAACCTGCTGGTGATGTCTCTCCCGGCAAAAGGATCACTTTCAAAGTGACGGTGAAGAACTTTGGCACGGGAGTGGCTCGTGGCACTGTAAAACCGGATGGGAGCACAACCCCCGATGGTTATATGATAGACCTGAGCCTTTCTAAGGATCCTATCAGGGATCCGGTGAGACCTCATGTTGTTCCATCTCCTTATAATTTTACAGAAGGAATGCTGCTAAAGGGAGGGAGGATCTCCCGTACGGAGGATTTAGTCCCCGGGGCACAAAAAGAATATTCTGCGTCTGTAGAAATACCCAAGAATATAAAACCCGGGAAATATTGGATTGGAGTCTCTCTTGACCCGTTCAACAAGGTTGCGGAAGGTCCGCCGACAGGGGAGTCGGATAACGCTGTCAATCACGGGATAACCGTCAAATAGAAAGGCTACAGGTCTAAAGATACGAAGGGAGTCTGATCATCATTGCAGACTCCCTTTCTTTTTCTGTTAGCTAAAATTTAAAAGTGCACACTTTAAGTTTTAAAAGTGCACACCTTTGAGGTCGGTATTTTTAATGCGTTGCACATCGATCAGTTTTCCCTCGCACCAGAATCTGA
>JACAEX010000088.1 GCA_013388635.1 Syntrophaceae bacterium
AATTTAGGACAAAGAGGCTTTAGCCATTTAAACCTGACCTCCCTATTGGCCCCACAATCCACTTTCTCCGCCCTGTCCATATCTGAGTATCCCCCCTGACACACAGATTGTACACTACCCCCCTCACATCTGCTTTGACAAATTCCCAGGGGAATGAGATAATTAAAACCGAATGGGGTCAACGGGCACATATACAACCCAGACAATAGAATCGATTTAACACCGTTGAACCCGAGTATAACCCCCTGGCACTCCTTTGAGCGGCTGAGCTCATATACATTCGCATCCTGGAAACAGCACTCTTGAGCGAAACATATATTTTAAGTGTATTTTTAATGAAAGGTTGGTGATGGAAATGGGGAGGATAGTTGCATCGGTTGAAGTCGAAAATATTTTGAACCGTGAAAAAAAATCCGATGCGATGCTCTGGTTGATACGGGTACATCCCACCTCGTTCTGCCGACCGCTTGGCGCCCACGCCTCGGTGATTTAAAGGAAATCGGAACGGTCGAACTTGAGATCGCCAACCAATAAGTGGTTCAAGGAATCGTATGTGGTCCAGTACAGGTACAAATCGAAGGATTTCGACCCATTTTTACAGAAGTCCTCTTCGTCGTAGAGATGGAACCCGTGGACAAGAAGTACGAACCCTTCATAGGATACATTGTGCTCGAACAATCACAGGCAGCAGTCGATATAGTGGGGCATCGTTTGATTCATGTCAAGCGACTGGACCTGAAATGATAACTGCCGAATCACATATCTGTCTAACAACTCCAACTCCCGGCACCGAAAAAGAGCTGAATGTGCACCAAATCTTTACATGTCCTCAACAATTAAGACAAAAACCTACTTAGAAATCTCAAACCAACCCCGGCTGAAGTATCTTTTAGAGATTAAGAAGGCCTGCACGAACTGAGAGAGATTCATCGACCACCAAACAGAAACAGCGCCGAATCCAAACAGGACGACAAAGATATAGCTTAACGGAATTCTCACCAACCACACGCTGAGGGCTATCCTTAGCAAGACGCTTTTGGTATCCCCTGCCCCATTTAAACCACCACTGAGGATAACACTCCAGGCCATAAATGGCTCACTTATCATGCTGATAAAGATATATTTTACACTTTCCTTGATGACGATCTCATTATTTGATAAGAACGATACAATCCACCGAGCATTTACCACCGCTGCGATGACCATCAATATTACGATCCAGACCCCAATTGCGGCAGTCACAATACCACTCTTAAAAGCATTTTCTTCTTTCTTTTCACCCAACAGGTTTCCCACTATCACGGCATTCGCCATATTGAATCCAAAAACCGGAAGATAAATCGCTGACTCGATCCTCAGCCCGGTCGTCAGGGCGGCAAGAATTTCAATTCTGTTTTCGGGCAGGGCACTCAGGATCAAAAAGAGGACCATTGAGGAAAGCTGCCACAAAATCTGGAGTAACCCGATGGGCCAGCCAATACCGACAATCTTCTTAACTCGATCCGCAGAAAACCTCTTCTTACCAGCGAGAAGCCCACGGATATAGGACAAATTCACCATGCTTCCGATAAAGGCACTCAAGGCCGTTGCCAGTGCAATTCCTTTGAAACCGATAGAGGTATGAAAGACAAGGAGGAAATTGAGCGCAATATTGACCACACAGACAAGAGCCATTGTCTTCAAAGAGGTTTTGACCATATCGCAGGATCTCAATATTCCATTACAATTGATAAGCACATAGTGAAAGAGTAGACCACCTGCATAGATATAGATAAAGGAAATTATCAGGGGTTTGAGCTCTTCAGGGATGTTCGAGACCTTGACAATTCCTGGGCTCAAAAACATCCCTGCTAAGGCAAGAACGAATCCTGCAATCGCGGTTGCTACAATAGAGGAAAAAACCGACTCGGTTAATTCGTCCTTATTGGTTGAGGTAAATAATCTCGAAATCAACGAAACGGTCCCGACGGTGAGGGCATTGGCAATGATGATGAAAATAAAATAGATCTGAACGACAAAACCGTAGGCTGCCTGAACTTCCTTGCTCACCCTGCCAGCGATATATACATCGGCGAGACCGATGAGAAATTCAAAAAACATGATCAGCGTCATCGGCCAGCTGACCGACCAGCTCCGGGAGATATAAGTCCCTATCTCCTCTCTCCTGAACCACTTAAAGAACCCCATATGAAGAAATAACTTAGCAGGCGAACTCCTTGCGGTCAATAAGATATTATTGATGACATCAATTCAGCATCCCATCTTTCCTTTTCTTTTAGGATAGGTTAATAATGGAAAAATTATTTTTCGGAAAAGGAGGGGGCAATTGATCGACTTCTTTTTTGAACCGGTTGGAGTGGCCGTGGTCGGTGCCACTCCAGAACCGCACACCGCTGGCTTCAACCTGATCACCAATCTGACCCTCTCCTACAGGGGACCCATCTATCCTGTCAACCCTAAACATGATGAGATCCTCGGCCTCAGGTGTTATCCCAGGGTATCGAATATTGAAGGCCCTCTGGATGTCGCATTAATCCTTGTGCCTGCTCCTGCTGTCCCTCAGGTTCTCGAAGACTGTGTGGCAAAAGGGGCGAGGGGAGCGATTATCGAATCGAGCGGCTTTGCCGAGGTTGGATCTAGGGGCAAGGCGCTGCAGGATCGGTGTGTTGCCATTGCCCGTAAAGGAGGGATGAGGTTATGGGGTCCCAATTGTATGGGCTTCATCGACACATCGAAGGGCCACGTCTTTTCGTTTGTCATCCCGGAGGCCTGGAAAGAAGGGATGAACGCTGGCCGGGTCTCCCTCATCGTCCAGAGTGGCCTCCTGGCCGCTGGCTTCATTACTACCCTGATGGGAAACAAAACCCTCGGGTTGGCAAAGGTATGTTCCATCGGCAATAAGTGCGATGTCGAGGAGACGGAGCTCTTGGAATATCTTCTCAGGGACCGAGCGACGAAGGTGATCGGCCTTTACCTGGAGTCTTTCATGAACGGACGTCGTTTCATTGAGCTCTGTCATTCATCGCCCAAGCCCATTGTAATCCTCAAGGGAGGAAAAACCCCTCTCAGCGCCGAAGCCACAGTCAGCCATACCGCCTCCCTGGCCGGCAATGATCAGCTGATCACCGGTCTTCTCCGGCAGGCGAATCTCCACCAGGCAGAGGACTTTTTTGAGATGATCGATATGGCCCGTACTCTTGAGAAGGATTTTCGGCTCCAGCAGCCGCCTCAGGGAAGGCCAAGGATCGCCATCCTGAGCTATAGCGGAGCTTCAGGGATTGTCACCACAGATCACCTGGAAAAGCATCATCTGACCCTTGCCCGGCTATCTCCTCAGACTCAGAAACGTCTGGAGGAACTCTCACCTGCCTGGATGCCTGTTAAGAACCCGGTTGACTACTGGCCAGCAGCGGAAAAGCATGGGCCGTCTTTGGCATATAAACATGGGATCAAGGTCCTTCACGATGCGCCAGAAGTGGATGGCCTTATCGTTCACCTCTTTGCAGGATTTGGGATCTGGTTTCTGGACATGAAGGAGGTCATGTCCGTGATCAAGGGATCTCGGAAACCGATCCTCTTCTGGCTGATCGGCCCGGAGAAGGGCCGGGAGCCGACACGCCTGACCCTCGAACAGGAGGGTTGGCCAACCTTTCATGAGATCCACCGGACGGTCAGGGTGATGGCCAGCCTCTTCGCACAGTCCAGGCAAAAGGAGAGAATGCCGGGGATCCCCTCCCCGGGGTTATCAATCGACCCGTCGCTCAAAGAGCTGATCGAGAAGGCTGATAGAAATCAAGCGGCTGTATTGGATGAATTTGACTCTAAGAAATGGTTAAGGGCCCTTGATCTGAAAGTGGTCGACGAAGCCATTGCTCAAGATATGGAGGAGGCTCTTACAAAGGCAGATGAGATCGGCTATCCAGTGGTCCTTAAAGGGAGGGTGGAAGGACAGGTCCATAAAACTGAGGCCGGTCTGGTTAAACTGAATCTCTGTAATGCCGGACAGTTGAGATCAGCTTGCCAGGAGATGCTTAACCTGAAACCCAAGCCCGATTTCTTCATGGTTCAGCCCATGTTGAAAGGCGATCTCGAGCTGATTGCAGGAGTCATCCGGGATCCTCAATTCGGCCTGGCTGCCATGCTCGGACTGGGAGGAATATGGACCGAAACTTATAGGGATGTCGCTTTTCGCCTCGTCCCCCTGACTCAGAAAGATGTGAAGGAGATGGTCTCGGACTTAAAAGGGGAGGCTCTCTTCAAGGGGTATCGAGGTTCAAAGCCCGTGAATATGGGAGCGCTATCCGATTGGCTAATGAAATTAGGATGGCTTGCAATGACTTATGAAAAGATCGAACAGATCGATGTCAATCCCCTTCTGATCATTGACGGAGAACCCGTAGCCCTGGACGCCACCGTCATGCTCACCCAGGACTCCAAAATTTAAAGGATGGGGAATTTCTATTTTCAAACCTCCTTCACGATATTTTGCTCTTTTCTGTACCTCTTCCCGCAGGCCGGGCATATAGCCTTGCCGGATCGGAAAACGATCTCCACCGCACACTGGCAAACCCAGCCCTTAACTCTTCCGGGATTTCCGTAAACCAGGGCATAATCCGGAACATCCTTGGTCACGACAGAACCGGCTCCGATAAAGGCATAGTGACCGATCTGATTTCCGCAGACGATCGTGGCGTTGGCCCCGATCGTTGCTCCCCTTCTGACCAGCGTCTCCCGAAACTCCTTCTTTCTCGATATGAAGCTTCGAGGATTGAAAACATTGGTGAAGACCATGGAAGGTCCGCAGAACACATCATCCTCGAGAATCACCTTATCGTAGATGGAGACATTATTCTGAATTTTGATGTTATCTCCTAAGATAGCCCCGGACCCGATAAAGACGTTTTGACCGATCAGGCAGTTCTTGCCGATCCTGGCCCCTGACATGATGTGCGAGAAATGCCAGATCCGGGTCCCCTCACCGATCTCCACAGGCTCATCCACCACCGCCGTCGGATGGACAAAGTATCTCTTTTCCATCTTTTCATTCCCTTCCAAGAGCAATCGGAGTTCCTTTCTCCTTTAACGACTTCTGGGCAGCCATGAGGATCCTCAGCACCTTCAACCCATCGCGGCCACCCGTCTTCGGTTCTTTTCTCGATTCGATGCATTGGACGAAATCTTCTGCCTCGGCCCGAAGGGGCTCTATCATCTTAATGCTCGGGATGGTGATGTCTCCGAATCTCAGGCTCAGATATTCTCCATAACTTGAATAGGACGGACTTCCAACACCTTTATCATATATCTTCAACTTCTCGGAGACCTCCATGTCATCAAAAACCGCCATCTTCTTTGAACCCACGATCGTAATCTTCCTCACCTTATGCGGGTCGAGCCAGCTCAAATGGATATTGGCCATCTTCCCATCGGAAAATCGGAGGCTCAGAAAGACCACATCCTCAATCCCGCTCTGGATATAGCTCTCTCCATGGGCTGAGACGATCACCGGTTCCTCATTGAGAAGATGGAGGATCACTGACAGATCATGGGGAGCAAAGGAGAGCAGGGCGTTCTCGTCCTGGCGGATCACTCCGAGATTGACCCGCTGCGTGTAGATATAGTAGATATTCCCTAATCCCCCGGAATCGACCATCTCCTTCAGCCGATCCACCACAGGGTGATAGATCAGGAGATGACCGACCATCAGGACTCTTCCCCTGCTCTCCGAAATCTCCAGCATCTCCTCTGCTTCTTTTGAGTTTAGTGCGATGGGCTTCTCAACGAGCACATCCTTATCGGCCAATAATGCATCCCTGGACAGGGGATAATGTGATATAGCTGAGGAGGCGATGATGATTCCGTTCACCTCTGGGTCATGGAGTATCGGCTCCAAATTCTCAACCGTCTTCAATTGGGGATAGGATTTCTTTATCGGTTGTAGCTTAGAAGGATCGCTGTCACAGACATACTTCAGCCGAACATTGGGAAGCTCTGAGAACACCCTGATATGATTCTTTCCCCATGCCCCGGCTCCCACCACAGCAACATTGATCATACAATCTCCTTCCCAAATTCAAATTCGAAGCACGAAATCCGAAATAATTTCTAAATTCAGAAACTCAAATATTCGAAAGGGTTTTGAATTTTTGTCATTTCAAATTTGGACTTGTTTCGGATTTCGATATTCGGATTTAGGATTTCCTCATGCTCTCGGTCTCAGGCCCATCTCTTTTGGGCATCCCTTCAGATGCCACCACATCAGATAGCTAAGGAGCGAGAACCTCTTTTTCCATTTCTTGACGGCGAAGCAGGTCAATAGGCATCCAACGGCCGTCAGAAGCAGTTCTGCCAGCAGTCTTTTGACAGACCCAACAACGAGGATGAGCCATTGCAGGCTTCCTCTATTCTTTTTGAAAAAATGGTAACGGGAGCGGAAATATTCTACCCTCGCCCTCCTCTTCTCAATCTCAGCACCCTTTCCCTGGAAATGGTAAACCTCTGCCTGAGGAAGATGATAGATCCTCCAGCCTGCCCTCTTCATCCGGTAACACCAATCGGTCTCTTCAAGAAAGAGGAAGTAATCCTCATCCAGTAATCCCACCTGCTCCATGGTGTCCCGCCTTACCATCATGCAGGCACCAATGACCGAATCCACCTCAATGGGCTCAGTGTAGTCCTGTTCCTTCCCGGGATATTTCGATGGGAACAACCATCTTAAGAGGCTCTTGTTAAGAAGTTCCGTGGCCAACGATGGGAAATTTGCGATCGAATTCTGCTTCGATCCATCCGGATTCAGAAGCTGGCCTCCGGCTGCTCCGGCCTCCGGATGAGCATCCATAAACGAGGTCAATCGGTCAATAGCCCCTGGCTTCACCTTAGCATCCGGGTTCAGAAGGAGGACATACCTCCCCTTCGACAGGCGAAGGGCCTGATTATTGGCCCTGGCAAATCCGAGGTTCGTCCGATTTTCAATCAACTTTACCTCCGGGAACCTCTCTCGAACGGCAGCCACGCTTCCGTCCGTGGAACCGTTGTCCACCACAAAAACCTCCATCCCCTTCTCCCTGACGGATTGATGAACCGACTCCAGACATTGAAGGAGAAACTCTTTGGTGTTCCAGTTCACGATAATAACAGAAAGACCCATCAATAAACCTTAACCAGAAGTATTTGCAGTTTGATATTAAAGTTTTTCAATCACCGTGCCCCCAGGTGAAATATAAACCAAGTCTCTCCGCTTACTTTCCACAACCAACTCTTTTAGAAAATTCTTTCTGTCTTCGACCATGGGGTTATGATTGAGGTACGCCTTCAGAAATCTGATACGGTCTGCCGTACTGATCACTTTGGGTGTGGATGTATTGAGCTGAAGGAGACTCCTGAATAACTTTCTCCCAACTACTTTCTTGCCCAGCCGGACATCCTCTAAGTCGAGGAGGTAAAAATTCCAAATCTCCCCATGTTTTGAAACCACGATATTACAAGTTTTCATGTCCTCGTGGTAGAGGTTCATCTTATGAAGCTTTGAAAGCCATTGAGCAAAGGTGTTGATAAAAGATCTCTTCTCCTTGAAGTCTATAAACCCTTTTGACAGATACCGATCCAGCTCATGATCGCCTTCCGATGCCTCCATTAAGAAGAAACTCTCTTTCAAACCCATCCAATTTCTACGTTCCATCAGAGCCAAGGGTTTGAGGCAGGGGATCCCTCTCGCCCTCAAGCCATTACCCGCGACCCAGGCCCTGAGCCCTCTGGAACGTCGGAAGTTCTCCTTGAACATCTTCCACAGAGTCGGATAACAGAACTGCTTTACACACACCCTTTTGTTTCCATCGGTCAGTATAGAAACCCGGACCTCCGAACTATCTTTGACTAAAAAAGAGGGTCCCTTTCCAATCAAAGAAAGGTGTTCCCCAATTGCCTTTTTGAGACAATCCAATGGAAAATCCCTTCGATGGTAATAACGGATCATACCCTCCCTTTTGACTGTAAACTCCGTCGTCTCTTTCAGGCATCGTTTCGTCCTGCTCTGCCAATGCCTGGTCTGGAGACGGTCCATGGTGAAATGGATTCTTTGAAGTAATTCCTCTTTCCTCCGCAGGTGGTCAGAATCCGCTTCAAAATATGTTTCAATAAATCGCTGACGATCCTCTGCTTTCCACACCAATCTCAAGGACTGGAAGAGCTGCGACAAATTGAATAATTTCTGGTTCAGAGAGAGAGAAGGGACGATCTTGGCGCGATGCAGGTCGCTGAGATAAAAAGAGTCTCTATCCCAAAGAAAATTCCCAGCATGAAAATCCTTATGAAAAAGTCCGGCCTCATGGACCTCTCTTACTGTTCTGGCTAACTGATCAACAGGGATCCCTCCTCCGAGCTTGATGGATTCTATGAGAGACGTCCCTGAGCCCACCGCCTCTGAAAGGTAGTAACTCTCCTTCACCAATCCTCGATGTCTCCTCTCCATCCAGCCCAAGGGCTCAGGAATGTTGAGGGCTTTATCATGCAATCGATGGGCAATCGACCACTCCTTTCTTGCCTTCGAAGGGACAACAAGATACCTCAATGATTCAGTCCAACCCTTTGTCTTATCTCTCTTAAGAAAAATCCTTTGACCGGTCGGAAGGGTGAAAATAGCTGCCCATCTCAACCTCGTTGATTTCAACACCTCACCACCCATTTCCTCGACAAAAGAAACAGGGTCTTCAAAGAAACGAGAGGCCAGAGAGTTTAAAATCTCGTCCCTCAAACAACCCCTCATCTCACCTCTTGAAAATTCTCTCAAGGGCAAATGATCCTTCTCCATCTCTTAAGTCTACCTCTAAAAATGTCATTCCTGCGAAAGCAGGAATCCAGAGGGTCTTGAAATAACTGGACTCCCGCCGGAGTTTACCCCGTACTTAATACGGGGGGGATTGACGGATCGGGAATTATTAGAGGTTCTCTTAAGTCATCAATCCGGCCAATGTGTTAGAATTGGTTTCCTAACTCATTCTTCTCTGCCACCTGTTTGAGGACGGAAAGCAGGCGTGGCCCAGAGGCTTGAGCGCTATATCCTTTCAACACCTTTTCCCTTCCTTCCCTGCCCATCTGTTTTCTTAACGCGGGGTTCTCAATGAGAATGGAAAGCTTTTCCTCCCAGTCCTCGGGGGTCATGGCCCAGAAACCATTTACTCCATCCTCCACGATATCTCGATTCATCCCTATGGGTGTGCATACGGCTGGAATGCCAACACTAAAGTATTGGAGTATTTTCAACCCACATTTTCCCTGTGACCAAAGATCATTGGAGAGAGGCATGACCCCGATATCAAAACTCTTTAAGTCCTCCCCCTCTTCATCCCATGACCATGGTTTCTTAATGATGGGGATGTGGGGACAGTCCAAAAATTCACTGCAAACGATCTTAAACTGCACATTGGGATACTTCCTAAAGATGTTCTCAAATACCGGCATGATCGATTTCAAATATCTCAGGCTACTCCTGCTTCCCAGCCAGCCGATGGTAATCGGTCCTTCGTGATAAAGGTCTTCTTTTGGACTATATCGGGAAAGATCAATAGAAGTTGGAATGACAACAACGCTGGAGTTATGAGAAAGGGCCTTTGTTTTTAAGAATTCATTTCCTGCAATAATCAAATCGACCCTTTTCATCATATAAGCAAACTTGACCCTTCGCGAAAAAGAATGCGGATTCTTAGACTTGGCGCTCCGATACATCACAGCATCGTCGAAATCATAAACGATCTTTTTTGCCTTACGCCGGATGTACCAAAAGTCGACAGGATGAAAAAGCTTCCGCTGAATAAAAATGAGGTCGTATCTTCCAAGCGTGGTGTAAAACTTCCATTTATCAACCAGCTTATGTTTAAAGAGATGAACAGAAGCCTCCACTCCCTGTTGCCTTAAAAACGGGAAGTATTGAAGCACACGATAACGGCAGCTGGGGGCCTCTATATTATGAATCAAGAAAGCAACCTTCATCATCCTTTCCCAGCCCTTCGTTAACCCTTTCGAGCCACCAACAGGATAGATTTTGTAAAATCGAGTGTAAGAAAACGAAAAAAGAACGAGAAGATGTAAACTTTCATCACGTATCTTAGAAAGGGTGCATTGAACAACCGAAAGAGTTCAATCGACTCAAACCGTTGACTCAAGAACAGTGCTCCCAGCTCCTCATAGTGGTAGGGTGTACAGTGACTCACATCCTTCCAATAACGGCCAGGGGTATAAACATTGGGCGTGGTCAAAATCACCCTGCCCCCTGGCTTCAAGATTTCAAATATTTTTGCAACCATTTCCCTCCCTTTCTCCCAATCCAGATGTTCGATGACATCAAAAAGGAGGACCACATCAAATTCCTCTTTCACTTCTTCAAAAGAGGTATAGTCATGTGGGTAAGCAGGATCAATATCTAAGCTTTTATATAGGATATGCGGATAATATTTCTTGATCCGGCCTCCCAATTCACGATTATATGCGCCGATATCGAGAACAGCTTCGCCGTCTTTCAAATGCTTCAAAATGAACGGGAGACGTTTTCTTACAATTCCCAAATCCCAAATCTCAGGATATTGCTTGTGTACCTTTTCACGCCACCGAAACTGCTCACTCCAGCGCATTGAGCTCATTCTCTCAGAACCCCCCTTTCCTTTCCCTGTCCCTCCCGAGGTATAAAGAGAATTGTCAACGACGACAACTCGGATGTCCCATTTCCTGATGGACATTTTGAAAAGCTTATCCGGAAAGACTTTTTTCACACGTATCAAAAATTGCCTCCTCGCTTGGCCAACCCAGAATCAGACAATTCCTTGCAAAAAATTAGAGAGGTGCTCCCTGGTCGTTTCTAAAGTATAATTCTGGGCCACTCTGAGTCCCTGTTGAACACATCTCTCTCTCAACGCTCTGTTCTCAATAAAGGCGAGGATGCCTTCCGCAATCTTGTCAGGCCTATGGGTGGGCACAAAATAAGCAAAATCTCGCTTCTCATCAAAATTTTTATAACTCGATATCTCGGTAAGTATGGACGGGACGCCCGAGGCCAGGGCCTCCATTGCAGGTAAACCAAACCCCTCCATCTCCAGAGACGAAGAGATAAAAATATCAGCACTTCTGTAAAGATCTGCCATTTCTTTTTCGTTAAGCCTCTCATAAAATTCATCCACAATCGCTTCATCCAGCTCTCTTTCAGAGGGAGGCGTCGGGGAAACCCTGATCAGTTTTAGGTTGAAACCTTTCCCCTTTAGCAATTTTACGGCAGCCAGGGTATCCCGAATACCTTTGAAACCGACGTGCATTGAACCCACCGAAAGAACCCTAATTTCTCCATCTTCTCCCCATGTCCTTCTTCCATCTGGGTAGAAAACCTTCGTGTCTATGCCGTTCTGTATTAGAAAACATCTCTGCTTATATTCCTTTTCAATTAGCTCTACAAGGTGCCTGGACACGGCAGCTTTGACAGTGGGAAGGGCGTACACCGATTTCACCTGATCTATCTTTCTTCTATACTTCATCATATCGAAATAGCGCTTTGTGATGGAAAGGATACCCTTTTTTTCACGCTTCTCTGGTATAAATTCTTCCTTAATCCTTAACCAATACTTTAAGGGTTCATAACCCTGGCAAAGATGGACGACTTTTCCCACCTTACGTCTAAAGAGACGCTCCACATCATTCCAACGTGTTCCAATGTATATCTCACAGTCTGGAATATCCTCTAAGTTGTTCCTCTTTAAGATGACCAATGTTTCAGATACATCCCATGTTCCTTCAATATCTTTTGTGATGAGGAAGGCCTCATGACCCAACTCTTTTAGGATCTTCACGTGTTGCAAAACAACCTTCACGCCACCTGATATGCCAATACTGCTAACAAAATATCCAATTCTCATCAGAAGAACCTTCTCTTCATCTCATCGGTTGGCAACACAGGTCATTTTTCCACTAACCAATCTGAATTGCATTTTTGAGAACTTGATCGATCGCACTGAAATTCGACTGATGCGAATACATCTCTGCCTTTGTCCTCCCCAGATGCGAAGCGCGTTGCCTGATGCCTTCATCAAAAAAATACCTGATCGCCGTTTTCAATTCCTCGAGATCTACTATTTTTCTTAATACAAAACCATCCTCCCCATGGTTCAGAATCCCGCTCGCCCCCGCAGAAGCGGTCGTGATCACCGGTAGCCCACTGGCAAGGGCTTCTAACACGGAGAGTGAAAATGCATCGTAAAAAGCAGGATGGACGAGGAGGTCTGCTGCTCCGTAATATTTCTCCGGCTCATCTGTCGAACCAGCAAAAATGACCTCTTCCGAAAGCGCCAATCTCTCTGCCAAAAGGAGATAGGGCTTCTTCCTGTCCCTTCCTAAGATCAGAAGCTTAAAATGGGGGCTGTCCCCTTTTTTTATTTCTGCCAACGCCTTTAGCAGAAAGCCTAATCCTTTCATCCTGAAGTTGTTGGAGACGAATAGTATGACCAGCTCATCCCCGATGCCATGGCGTCTCCGGACCTCCTCCCGGTACTGCCGGTTTCGAGGATGGAACCGTTCGATATCAACTCCGTTATAAATCACCTCTATTTGATCCTCAGGGATTCCGTACCACCGGATGATATCCTCTTTCACCATATCCGAGATGGCAACGATCTTTTTAAAAGCCCTTTTCTTATACGGGGCGTTCTCAATATAGCCTTGGACCCATTGCTTCGGGCTTAGCACCCTGCCCAAGAATTTAATCGACCAGAGAAACGGATTATCATAGGCCCTGAGACTCCGCCAAAACCATGCCCAGTGGACCCCTCCGTGCGGTTGAAGAATGTCGGCCTTCAAGGTATTTCCGACGCCGAGCGTGATATCGTAGTTCCCTTTTTCAATCTCTCGGGTCGCCCTGACTGCAAAGGATAAGAGCCGAAGGCTCTTGGGAAATGGAATCGTCTTCACCTGATGGAAGTGGATCCCGGATTCTTCTTGCCCCCAATGTTCTGCATAGACATGAACCTCAAATCCCTGATGAACCATTCGGCTGCACAGGTCAACCAGATACCTTTCCGCTCCGCCTCTTCTCCTTGAGAAATCTAAGATGGCTGTGGCAAACCTTATCTTATCCATGAGCGAATATTTTTAACCACTTCTTCGATCTCCGATTCGGTCATCTCTGGAAAAAAAGGAAGCGACAGGATCTCCTTGGCATATCGTTCGGTCATGGGAAGATCCCCTTTACTATTACCCAATTCTCTGAAAGCCCTTTGGAGGTGGATCGGACCGGGGTAGTGGATAAGGGTTTCGATCCCCTTCTCCTTCAAAAATGCCTGGAGACCATTTCGTCTCTTCGTTCGGATCACAAAGAGGTGATAGACATGCCTGGCCTTCTCATCTTCGACCGGCGGATGAAACCCCTCCCCTTTGAGCATTCTCCTGTAAATCTCTGCCTTCCTTCTCCTCTCCTCATTCTTCTGATCCAAATATCTCAGTTTGATTCGAAGAATCGCTGCCTGGATCTCATCCAGTCGGCTGTTGAATCCCTTGAGGACATGCTGATATTTCTCCTTCTCTCCATAGCATCGAAGGAGCCTCAACTTTTCGCTCAATCGCCTCTCGTCCGTGACCACCATTCCGCCATCGCCGTATCCCCCAAGATTCTTCGTGGGATAGAAACTGAAACAGCCAAGAAGACCGAAAGATCCTACCTTCCTCCCCTGATACCGAGCGCCATGGGCCTGACAGGCATCCTCGACGACAACGAGATCGTGACGTTTTGCCAGATCCATAATCGAATCCATCCGGGCCGGGTGGCCGTAGAGATGAACAGGAAGGATCGCTCTGATCCTCCGCCTTCCACCCTTTGCCTTTTGCCTCCTCAGAAGATGCTCAAGGGCGTTGGGATCCATTGTATAGGTCTCCGGATCGATATCCACGAAGAGAGGTTTGGCACCGGTCTGAGAGATCGCCAGGGCCGTAGCAATGAAGGAATTGGCTACGGTGATGACCTCATCCCCTTCTCCTACACCCGCCGCCTTTAAAGCCAAATAAAGAGCTTCTGTTCCAGATCCCACCCCCACCCCATATCGAACTCCACAATAACGGGAAAACTCCTCCTCAAAAGCAGAGACCTCCTCGCCCAAAATGAAGCGCCCCTTCTCAAAAACCCTCCGGACCGCAGAAAAGACCTCGTCTTGGATCTCCTTATAGTGTCTTGTTAGGTCGATGAAAGGTACCACCTTAAACCCCATTTCAAATTTCAAATTGAAGGAGAAGCTGACTTTTTTCAATCTGAAATCTAAAATCTGAAATCTACAATTTGTTCACTGCCAGTATTCTTTCTTATGCTTCCTGTAGAAATCGATCGTCTTTCGAAGCCCCTGCTCCAGATCGGTCCGGGGTGCCCATCCGACCACTCGCTTGATCTTGGAGATATCCGTATAATAGTCACCGGGCTCCACCTCTTTTCGCTCCCTGGTGAACTCCGTGAACGCAACCTTTCCTGTTCCCGCAATCTCCACAATCTTCTTCGCCAGGTCGATGAAGTTAATGGGAACCCCTGTCCCCACATTAAATACCTCTCCATAGGCTCGATCACAGGCTGCCACCTGTAAAAAACAGTCCACCAGATCGTCCACATAGAGAAAATCCCGCAGTATCCGGCCATCTCCAAAGACAGGGATCTCCTCATTGTCGATGGCCTTCCGGATGAACCAGTTAAGGACGCCGTATTCATCGTGCGCCATCTGGTGTCGAGGTCCATAGGTGTTTGTGATTCGAAGACATGTCCCAGGGATCTTATGGACATCGTGATAAACGAGAACCATCTTTTCCGCGGTCAAATTGGTCACCGCATAGATCCCCTTGGGATTGGTCGGATGATCCTCGCCTACGGGCAGGGTGACGCTGGAACCATATTCTCCCCTCGTCCCGGAAAAGATGATCTTCGCCTCCCGATTATATTTCCGGCAGGATTCGAGAAGCACGAGCGTTCCCCGGCAATTGATATCCAGATCCTGAATGGGATTTCTGATGCTGTCGACGTGATTGACCTGTCCGGCCAGATGAAAGATATACTCCTGATCCTTGACCAGATAGTCCATGGAATGGCTATCCCTCACATCGCTGAAGTTAATCTTGACCTGATCTGCAACCTCCTTCACATTGAAAAGGTTCCCTCCTAAGCGGGGCATCATGTTATCAACGACCGTCACCTTGGCACCCCATTTGACCAGTCGCAGGCATAGATTGGATCCGATGAACCCCAACCCACCAGTGACCAATACCCTCTTTCCCTTAAAGACCGCCTCATCAGGAGCCATCTTCTTTCTCCTTTTCACACCTGGTCATCTCCCAGAGTTTGGCATACTTAATAAAGACATAGAACATCGTCGCTACGATGATGATCAATCCCGGCAATCCGTCTCGAAATCCTGACTTCAGAAGGTATTCCTTGACGAATCGAAACGGAGGATGGAGGAGGAGTTTGAAGAGGCTGAATTTCTCCCCGCTCTTGAGCATATCCTCTGCTGCAATTTGAGAATACTTATCAATGATCTGAATCTGATCCGAAATATCCTGGTAGTTATAGTGGAGATATTCGTTCTTTAACGAACCCACCTTTCCGTCCACCACAACCCTCGCATGAAGCCCGCCTTCCCACCTCCCCTTATCCCTTCGATAGAGCCGGATCTCATAGTCCGGATACCACCCTCCGTGCCGTATCCATCTTCCCAAGTAATACGTGCGGCGATACCCGTAGTAGCCATCGACCTCCTCTCTCTTCTCTTCCAACACCCTCCGAATCTCATCGGCCAGCTCTGGGGGAATCTCCTCGTCCGCATCGACAAACATAATCCAATGATGAGTGGTCTGGTCCGCCGCAAATTGATACTGATCCCGATGGCCTGTCCACTTTCGCTGATAGGTCTTCTCCGTATATCGCTGACAGATTTCATAGGTCCCATCCGTGCTGAAGGAATCAACAACCACCAATTCGTCTGCCCAGCCCAGGCTTTTCAGGCAGCGCTCAATGGTCCGGCGATTGTTATAAGTAAGGATATATACTGAGACTGGAATCCTTTCCATCATTCCTCATCCATCATCCATCGTTCATCGTCCCTCGTTCATCGTTCATCGTTCCTGGTCGACCATCGAGTTCCCTCAATTTCCTCCCCACAGCCTCCTCCACCTCATCGACAGTGATCAATTTCATGCATCGGTGGTCCGTGGGACAAATCCTTTTTGAACAGGGACTGCACGAAACATCCTTCTTCACCACGATGTTTCCCTCTCCCCAGGGGCCTGTGGTCAAAGGATCGGTAGAACCAAAGATGGCGACCACAGGAGTGCCCACGGCAGCGGCCACATGCATCGTACCGGTGTCATTGGTCACGAGGAGGTGGCAGCGCTCTAAGAGGGCTGCCAGTTGAAGAAGGCCGGTCCTGCCGGTCAAGTCGGTTCCACCTTCTTTCAAATGCTGAAGGATGGCTCTGGCCATTGGTCTTTCCTCATCTCTACCGAAGAGGAGCACTGTCGCCTTCCATTTACTCGACACCCTTCTTCCCAATTCTCCGAACCGGTCCGGATCCCAGCATTTGGCCGACCCATAAGCCGCACCAGGATTCATACCGACCAAGACCCTTCCATCCAATAGGCGCATCTCTTTCAGCCTCTCCTCTGCCCACCGCCGATCTTCATCCCTGAGGAATATCCGTGGTGGAGGAAACCCATCCATTCTCCCCAGGGGATCGATCAGCCTTCGATAATAAAGGACCCGATGGATTCGAAGGACCTCCTCTGTTCGCGAAATTCCATGGGTGATCAGAAATGAACGCCCTCGGTTCTGATAGCCGATGCGGATCGGAATCCGGGCCAGATAGACCTGAAAGGCCGAGTGGAAGGATCTGGGAAGGATGACTGCCAGATCGAACCTCTTCTCTCTTAAAGAAGATGCGAGTCTCAAATCCTCCCATAAGAATCCGATCCCTTTCCTTTTCTGAAAGTGAATCACTTCATCGACATAAGGAAAGGTCCTCCATAATTCGGCCAGATGACTCGGGGCAAGGATGGTCAAATGGCAATCGGGAAAGATCGCCTTCAGCCCCTGGATCGTCGGGTAGGTGAGAATGGTGTCACCCACCCAGTTCACTCCTCTGACCAGAATGCGCCTCGGGCTGGCTATAGCAGAGTTAGGGATTGGTTTCAAGGTTCTCCTTCTTTGAACCTCCACCCTTGCCCTTCGCCCCTGCCTGAGGCCAGGGATCGGCTGAGGGTTTACGCATAATATCTCTTCTGCTGCTCTGAAGACATCGTCCACCGTGATCATCTTCAAACAGGTCAGTTCCCTGCACGAGCGGTTCCGACAAGGATTACACCCCACCTCTTTCCTCACCTTTTTGTGAAGCCCAAGAGGTTCATACAGGACAGGATCGGTCGGTCCATAAATGACCACGATGGGAGTTCCGAGGAGGGAAGCTATATACATCGGGCCTGTATCCCCTCCTATAAAGAGGTGGGAGCGCCTAAAAATCTCGGCCAATTGGGTCAGAGATTCAGTGGGCGGCCCCAATAGAGATGGCTCCTTCATCCCCCTTTGAATACCTTCGACCAAGTCCAATTCCCCGGGGCCCCAGGTGAAGATCACGGTAGCCTTAAGTTGGCGGACCAATCGGTCCGCCAGCTGGGAATATTGATCCGGCATCCATCTCTTAAAGCAGGTCTTCGGGCTGGTTCCAGGATGGATGGAAATGATCGGTCTCCTGAGCGGAGGAATCGCTGAATTAAAGAATTGGTTGATATACTCCCTGTCCTTTACCGGAATACAGAATCCGGACTTGAAGTCTTTCACTTCCAGCCCTACTCCCCTGAGAAGTTCAAAGTTCTTTTGAAATCGGCTGATGTGTAGGTCCGGAAGCGTCACCTTGATATTGGAAAAGAAAAAATTGCCTTCCTTGCTCGACCTCCGATCAAACCCGATCCGTCTGGGAGAACCTGAAAGTACGGAGAGAAGGCCGCTCTTAAGGATACCATGAAAATCGAGAACCATATCGAATCGTCGCCTTCTCAGGCCTTTAATGAACCCCACCATCTCCCCGATCGCTCCCCATATCCTCCTCGCCGATCTGATCTCGCCTGCCCACCTCCTTCTGGGAAAGAGAATGACCTCATCGATCTCAGGCTGGCTTTCCAACAGGGCTCTGGACGGTTCCTCAACGATCCAGGTGATGGATGAAGAAGGGTAGTGCTCTTTCAAGGCCTTGACCGCTGGTAGGGTTCGAATCACATCTCCCACAGCGCTCAACCTCAAAATGAGGATCCTCTGGCCCCTCATGGAAGAAACATTACCTTATTAGTAGTCAATTTTCAATAGGAAGAATAAGCTGAACCCTTCTAAATCGTTAAGAAATCCCTTTTAACCACGGACCGGAGATCCTCACCCTCTTCCGAATTCGTTCAAAAAATCTCAAAATATCTCTTGACAAGATTTTTAAACGATGTGGATGGAGGTGAAGTCTTTAATTCCTTGATTCAAAAAAGATGGATTCAAAGGAGCAATGAAAGATAAGCGAGCAAAAAGTTACATTTTATTGAATTCTGCTATTTTAAGACCTGCCTGGCGAATCAACCTACGAAGCAACCCAGGACCAGGTTCATTGGGTTGAGGTACAGACAATATCGACAGGACTGTCAACCATATTCTTTAGATTCTTACACATTGAAATCTGAGAATTTATCTCTAACATTTATGCTTACTAAAACTCTCCCCTCCCTTGGTGGGAGGGGATGAAGGGGAGGGGGAAGAATCGTTTTTGTCCACCCCCACCCTCACCCTCCCCCATCGAAAGGGGGAGGGGATATTGTGGGGAAATTTCAAATATTTTTGGTTAGATTTAAGGCTTTACCCTGTCAGTTTTACTGCGAATGTTTCGGGCATGGTTTTGGGCTTTCCATTTGAATCGAGACAGAGGTGGCGGGTCTCACCTTCGGCGACGATCTCCTCCTTCTCCTTACGCAAGATCCGGTATCCAAAGGTGATCATCCGCCTGTTCATTCCTTTGAGCCAGGTTCTCACCGTAACCACCTCATCGTACCGGGCCGCATTCCGGTAACGGCAGTGGGCATCGGTCACAACGAGCTTATAGCCCGAGGCCTCTAAATCGGCATAAGAGAATCCTCTTTTTCGGCAAAACTCAGACCGTCCGACTTCAAACCAGACCAGGTAGTTTGCGTAGTAGGCCACGCCCATCTGATCAGTCTCTGCATACCTGACCCGAATTTCACAATCGACGAAATCCTTCATTGTTCTGCGATTCCCCTCTATTATTTTTCAACAGCGTTCCACATTCAACTTTCTATTTTCTATATTGCCCCCTTATCTCCTCATCACCCCATCACCTCATCTCCTCATAATGCCCTTAAATACTCGGGTCTGAGCAGGGTTGGGTCTCTCCTTCGAAGAACCTCCCTGATTCTTCGGAGCGCCTCCTCCTTTTGCTCAGGCATTCGAATACGAAGGGGGAGATAGTTGGAGGCATGGTTGGAGGCAAAAAAACATCGAGTGAAATCAGAATGCTGAATCATGATTTCCAGCTCTTCGATCAACCCATAAGGAGTAGGAAGCACCAATTGGCCTGCCTCGATCTCTCTTTCAATAGGAGTTCCTGGGACGACCATCAGGGAGAGCGCTCCTACAAAATCGGGATCCATCTCAGAGAGGACCTTTCCGGTATCCATGGCATGCGCTTGACTCTGTTCTACTCCTCCAATGCCCAATATCACAGTGACCGAAAGTAGGATTCCGGAGTCTTTCACCCTTTTTGCCGCCTGAATGAGTTGTTCGATCGTGGCATTCTTCTTAACCCGTCTCAAGACCTCCCGATTTCCAGATTCCAACCCTAAATAGATGATTCCTAAACCCAATTCTTTCAGGGCCTTTAATTCCCCTACCTCCTTTTTCAAAACATCTTTTGCATTTGCATAAATCCCAACACGTTTCAGTCCGCTCAACCGCTTCTTGAGGTATTCTAAGATTCTGAGAAGATCTTGTTGTGGAATGACTAAGGCATCCCCATCTGCCAGAAAAACTCTTTGGATCTGCGACCCGTATGGGCTTGCTTCGTCAATATCCTCCTTGACTTCTTCAAGGCTTTTTATCCGAAACGTTTTCTCTCGGTAAGCACCGCAAAACGTACACCGATTATAAGAACAGCCCACCGTCACCTGAAGGATCAGGCTCTGTGCCTCGCTCGGTGGCCGAAAAATCACTCCTTCATATTTCATTTCGACCGCTCTTTTTCGGGGGTGGGGGGATCAAATTGATAGATGATCTCCCCTTCTTTCACCAGGCCCAACTCCTTTCTTGCAATCTCTTCAATATACCTTTTTTCATGATGCAGTCTTCTGACCTCTTCCCTCAACTTCCGATTCTCCTCCTCCAGCTTCACATTCATCTCTCGGATGCGGGCCAGCTCCTTCTGCTGACGAAGAAGGTAAAGGATCCCCTTCTCCCCGAAGAAAGCGAGGAAGAGTAACGTCAAGAAGAGAAGGAGGATCAGAAGGAGAACGCGTCTTTTTCTCATCCCAAAATTGAACGAGGCTCCAAGCTCTATCCATGAAGTTCTCTATTGGAGCTTGAATTTAATAGGTATGACACCCCATTGCTCTACCTGAGGTTGGTCTTTGGAGAGAGGAGCGAACCGCCACTGTTTCAGGTATTGGATGGCGATCCATTCCAGCTCCGTATCCCCTCTAATCGTGGGGATCACTCGATCCACCATCCCTTCGGGCGATACCCAGAAGGTTAGCTCAATCTCTGCTTCCACCCTGACTTTAACCTGGGGGGTCTGAGGCCTCTCTAATATCTTCCGGGTGGCCAAGGGTCCCTTAATCCCCAGAAGGGAGTTCTCTTCTAAGGGCCTCTCTTGAGGGGCCCTCCCCCTTCTACTCAGAAGCCCTTCGATCACCTTCTCAGCCCCTTTATCTCTCAAGTAGAGCGCGTCGCCAGCCTCATCTTTTGGAGAAGGAACCGGGGCCTCGATATCAAGAAGAAGGCCTTCTTTACTCCTGAGGTATTCTTTCAATTCCTTTTCCAGCTCCTTGAATTCAGGAGAATTCCTAAGGGCCTTGTCTCTCTCTTCTCCTGGAAGCGGCTCCAGTTTTCTCGGTCGAGGATACTCCGGAGCATAAGATCTCCAGTCCTGAAGTGCACTTGCCTCTCTCATCTTCTTAAGGATCACCTCTTCCCGGATACGCTTTTCCTCAGGAGACATCTCCCCTTTCTCCCATCGCAATATCCTCTTGCCCTCCCTGGTCAACCTTTGCCACTCCTCGTCGAGGCTGGATCGAAACGGTGGATGAAAAAAGAGAAGCCAGCAGAGAAGCCCTGCGAGCACAAGGGAGGCGACCATGAGGAGGAAAGTGAACCGCCGTGTTCTCTCCGATCTTCTCTCCATTACCGAACCGCCCCCTGGTCAAGCTGCTCGAGCATCTTTTTGGCCACTTCTCGCCTCTCCTCCCTGCGAGTCTTCTCCAACAATTTTCGGTAGACCTGTCTGGCCTCGGACCATTTCTTTTCCTCAATATAGAGAGAACCCAATCTGATAAGAGCCTCCTCCATCACTTCGGACTGATGCGAATAAAGGTAAATCACCCTTGAAAATTGAAGGATCGCCTGTTCTTTATTCCCACTTCCCAAATAGGCCTCCCCCAATTTGAACAGGGCCTGACTGGCCACCCCCTGTTCAGGGCTCCGAACCGCTATGGAAAGGGCTGAAATCGCATCCCCAAATCTCTTCTGGGAGAGATAAAGAATCCCCAATCTTAAATATCCTTCAAACCGGATGTCGTCATCTGAAAATTTCGTAACCATCTCTTTTAAGACTCGCTTGGCCTCCTCGGCCTTCCCCAGACCTTGGTAGCCCGCCTCCATCCCTAAAAAGGCTTTCTTCACCAGGGAATGTTGGGGATGGTTCTTAACGATCCATTCATATCCTTCCAGCGCCTTCGTGTAATTCTTGAGAAGAAGATAGACCTCTCCGGCCACCATCTGTACCTCGACCAGAAGACGACCCTTTGGGTAATCACGGATGAACCTCTCCGCCTCTTCAATGGCCTCAACCCATCTCCTCTCGTCTTTCAAGAAGAGGATAATTCGATACCGTGCCTCCTCTGCCCATTCGCTGTTCGGATAGCGCTGGATCAGCTCTCGAAATGTCTTCACCGCCTTACTTCCCATTCGAGATTGCTGGTAGTAGTTACCCAATTCCATCAGCACCTGACCGGCCAAGACATGCTGGGGATAGCGTTTTAAAAACGATTCCACGGAGGAAACGAAGGCATCGTACTTCCTCTCGCGAAGAAAAGAGAGGAGCGCTCCGTAATCGGCTTCCGGCGCTTCTTTCGATTTAGGAAATTCTTTGACCACCTGGAGGTAGGCCTGTACAGCCTGCCCATATCGTCGCAGATTATAATATCCGTCCCCTACCTTCAGGAGCGCAGAAGGGACGTAGGGGCTTTCAGGATAAAGTTTGATCAGACGCCGAAATGCCTCGATCGCTCTGCTATAATTCTTCTTCCGAAAATAGGACCAGCCAATCCAGTACTGGGACGCATCTCGGTAAGGGCTCGCCGGATTGGACTTCAGCAGCGCTTGGAACTGCCTCACCGCTTCCTCAAACTCCCCCTGTCGATAGGCAATCCACCCGAGGAGGTAGCGGGCCTTCTCCCTATCCCCGTTTCCCTCGGGAAGGGAGGCCAGGCGGGCCACATGAGATTTTGCCTCTTGATAATCGTTCTGGTTCAGGTAACACTCGGCCACCAACAAGGGGATCGAGGGGGTGGATCGATAGTGCGGAAATTCTGTCAGCACCTTGAGGAAGTGGTGATTCGCCTCCTTCCAGTTTCCTCTTTGAAAATGGTACCAGCCTAAGCCGGTCAACGCCTTCGGGTATAACGCTGGATCTCCTTTCAATCGATTTGCATACTCGACACCTCTCCGATAATCCTGTTTCAGGAGACTGGTCTCCATCAACCAATAGACGATCTCGTTTCTCTCAGGGTAGTCGGGGAAATGAGTGAGCAGTCTTTCCCAGTATCGAATCGCTCCGTCGTAATTCTTCAGATAGAAGTGCGCATAGCCCAATCTTGAGAGGGCCTGATCTTCGAGCCTTGTCTCTCTCCTCTTTCCCAATATCTTACGGTAGGTATCGATCGCACCGGTGTAATCCTTCTGATTGAAGAGGGACTCCCCAAGCATGAAATAGGCACGCTCCTGAAGGTCACTCTCAGGATAGGTTCTGAGAAACTGCCGAAAGATGGCCGCAGCGGACGCATATTCCTTTTTCCCAAAGTAGTATTCCCCGATGTCGAGGAAGCTCAGTTCCACCCATGGAGAGGAGAGAAAATGAGAAAGAAACCTCTGGTGAAAATGGATTGCCTTTTCGACTTCATGATCTCCTAAATAGGTCTTTGAAACTCCCCAGAAGATCGGATCCGAAAGCCTTGTCCCGGGAAAGGTGAGCAAAATGTCCTCAAAGACCTTTCTTCCGTCCGAAAAATTACCGAGCGAGACCAGGCTCCAGGCCAGGGCGTACCGGATGCTCTCCTCCAAAGGATGCTGCGGAAATCGCTTCAGGAAATCTTGAAACAGGTTCACGGCATCGGCAAATTGACCCAGCTTGAAGTAACTGATCCCCATCAGATACTCAGCCTCTGGTCTCCAGCTCCCCTTGGGATATTGCTGACGCAGGACTTCCATCTCCTGAACCGTTTCTGCGTACCGACCAAGATAGTAGAGGCAATAGCCTGACCAAAAGAGTGAGGATTGGGCGATGGGATGGCGGAGCTTTTTGTCGTGCACCGTGTGAAAGAATCGGTAGGCCTCCTCATACATTCCCTGCCTTAGCTGAATCCATCCGCAGGAATAGAGGGCATAGGGATAAAACTCGTTCTCCGCGTGTTCTTCCGCAACGCTTTGAAAGGAAGAGAATGCGTCTTCGATCCTCCCCTGGTGAAATGCCGCTTCGCCCATCCAGTAAAGGGCAGATCCTTTCCAGACACTTCCCGGATACTCCTTGACCAGTTTCTGAAAAGTCTGGATGGCATCTTCATAATTCTCTCTAAGATAGTGATGCCTCCCTTTTTCGTAAAGTGCCTTATCTCCTCCCAGCACCTCTGTGACGCCCCTGGTGAACCGACTCGAATAAGCACAACCCGGCTGGGTACTCGGAGGCGTCATCTTCCTTACAGGCCCGACCCCGGCGGCCCCTAAGTCAACAGCGCCCAGGCCGGGTTCTTCCTTCACTCCTTGAGCGATGATGACCGGAAAGGGAACCTCCCTCCTCTCCACCCATCTTGTCTCCTGCTTACCAAAAAAAGTGATCTCAGGTCCTTCTGTACGGTTTCGATGCTGCCCTTCTCCTCTGCCCACCGGAAAAGAGAGGGTAACCGAAAGCAGGAGACAAAAACTTAGGATCCTCGTCAATTTCTGCGGCATATTGGCTAAATACCTTTGTTTTCTTATAAAACGTATCAGATATGTTGAAGGAATGTCAAGGATTGACAAGATTTTTAAGACTGTGATAGGGTTGAATTAACTAATGGACGAAATGATCGGTCTGGCCGTCATGAAAAGAAAAACAATTTACCTGCTGGCATTCTTGATCGCCTTCTTCTCTCTTACCGGATGCGGGGAGGGCAAAAGGGGTTCCGAAGTCAATCCCGGGGGGGAATTCAGAGCGATGCGTGAGAAGATGGTAGAGACGCAGATCAAGGCAAGAGGAGTGAAAGACCCTCGTGTTCTGTCCGCGATGCTTAAGGTGGAGCGTCACCGCTTTGTCCCTAAGGACTTGCAGGCCTCAGCCTATAGCGACCAGCCCCTACCCATCGGAGAGGGCCAAACGATCTCCCAGCCCTATATTGTTGCCCTGATGACCGAACTGCTTGATCTGAAAGGGGATGAAAAGGTCTTGGAAATCGGAACAGGGTCAGGTTATCAGGCTGCCATCCTGGCCGAATTGGTCAAAGAGGTCTACACAATCGAGATCGTTGAAAGGCTTGCAGTTTCTGCAAAGAACCTTCTTCACCAAATGGGCTACCGGAATATCACGGTCAAGGCAGGGGATGGATACTTGGGATGGCCTGAGGTCGCACCTTTCGATGCCATCATCGTCACTGCTGCACCGGATCACATCCCCAAGCCCCTTTTGGAGCAGTTAAAAGACGGAGGCCGAATGGTCCTGCCGGTAGGAACGTTCAGCCAGGTATTAAAAAAGATTGTTAAACGATCGGGGAAGATTGAAACAGTAGATGTGATCCCTGTGGTCTTCGTCCCGATGACCGGAGAAGGTGTGAAGCAGCTCAGATGAAGTTCTTGACATCGATCGAAAAGTTTACAATAATGATTTAATAACTCCTTAAATTAATAAAAAATTGAGGCAAGGATGGAAAAGAGAAGGGTTGTGGTCACTGGGATGGGGGTTGTGGCTCCCAATGGGATCGGGATAGAAAACTTCTGGGATTCATTAGTCCATGGACGATCAGGAGTGAGAAAGATCACCCATTTCGACGCCTCCTCTTACCCCTGCCAAATCGCAGCAGAAGTCCCGGATTTCAACCCCACCGATTATATGGACTTCAAGACTGCAAAGAGGTTAAGTAGATACTCACAATTTGCTTTGGCAGCTGCTCAAATGGCACTCGAGGACTCAGAGATCGATTTAAGCCGGGAAGATCCGTTTAAAATTGGCGTCTTTATCGGGACAGCCATTGGAGGGGGAGATATTTCGGAACATCTACATACCGTTTTTATGGAAAAAGGAATAAAAAGAATTCCTCCCTATGCAGTCTTCTCAATCTCAACCCATTGTGCCAGTGGTGCGATCAGCTGCGCCTTTAGTTTAAAAGGCCCCAATAATACTGTTTCAGCAGGTTGCAACTCCGGATTAGATGCCTGTTGTCTTGCCTATAATTCAATACAAATAGGGAAAGCGGACACAATTCTTGTTGGAGCTGGGGAGGCGCCAATTACGCCTTATATCTTTGGAGTGTTTTGCGCGAGCGGTTACCTATCAAGATGCAATGATGACCCCAAAAGGGCAGTAAAACCATATGATATAGAAAGTGACGGATTAGTCTTAGGTGAAGGGGGGGCTGTCATAATTTTAGAAGAACTGACACATGCCAAAAGAAGGAATGCGAAGATATATGGAGAGGTTTTGGGATACGGCGCTACTAATGATGGATACGACTTGTTTGGAGTAAATACTGACAGTACTGCTGCTGCAATGTGCTTTAGAGAGGCACTAATCAGTTCACAACTGGAACCTAAAGATATTGACTATATAAATGCACATGGAAACGGTTACCAGGAATATGATATTTGTGAAACAGAAGCTATTAAAGATACACTGGGAGAAATTGCTTATCAGATTCCTATTTCAACTCTAAAACCCATTACTGGTCAATCTCTTTCTCCGACCGGAATTTACCAAATTATAGCATGCCTTCTCTCTATAAGAGATGGTATTGTTTTACCTACAATAAATCTCTTAAATCCTCATCCGAAATGTGACCTGAACTATGTGCCGAATCGATCAATAAAGAAAGATATAGCAATAGCAGCTATGAATGCTCACGGATTTGGAGGAAGGCATACTGTATTAATTGTAGGTAAATATTCTGAGAAAAATTGTATGTAGCTCTGGAGGTAGCATTGATCGTCATTGGATTATTACTTTTAGTTACGTTCTTCATAAATATTGGGCTGGGCTTTTTGGTTTTTTTTAAGACGTCTGTTTTTAGACTGGTGAATTTTTTGTTCTCTCTCCTTGCATGGGCCTCTGCTGGTTGGATTTTAAGCATCTTATTAGCATATTCGTTCGAGGATCCTTCATGGAAGTTATTCTGGGGAAGAATGAGTTTTGCGACGGCAACTATTATTCCTGCAGCATTCCTCTGTTTCAGTTTACTATTTCCTGGAGACAGGGGGACCTTGAGTTCTACAAAACTATTATTGTTAGTTCTGCCTTCGCTATTTGTTTTCGGATTATCGTTTACCAGTCAAATAGTTTCTTCGCTCGGTTCTGGGCCGAGGATGTTTATTTATGGTCCGTTTTATCGATTCTTCTCAGTCTACTTTCTCACTTACATGCTTCTATGTTTTGTATTCCTAATACGCTCTTATAGAAAAGCTGTGGGGCTTGTAAGGTTACAAATCAAATACTTTCTGGTGGGAATGTCATTGACTGCGGGGTTCGGAGTAACTACCAATCTCTTTCTCCCAATGGCGGGGATATCTAAATTTAATTGGCTAGGCCCTCCTTTTACGGTAATCATGGTCGGTTGTACTACTTACTCAATTGTCAAACATCGGCTAATGGACATCAACATAGTCTTTAAGAAAGGGACCACGTATGTTCTTTTGATGTTGCTTCTTTTTGTCCCTTCTGTGTTTCTGATCATTCTCGGTCAGAAAGTTTTCTATAAACAGGTCAATTATCTATTTTTAATCTATCTCTTTTTTATTCTTTTTCTGGTGGCCGTCTTCTATTACAAGATCAGACCGAAGACGGAGAGGGCGGTGGAGCAGCTTTTTTTCAGGAGGCATTACGATTATCGCCAGACCTTAAGCAAATTTAGCAGAGCCATGGTCTCCATCCTTGATCTGAAGTCTCTATCGAAAAGGGTGATCGAGACCATTATCCAGACCATGGGGGTTGAGAAGGCATCGCTCTTCTTATTGAATGAGGAAAAAGGCGGGTATGAGCTCTACGAGTCAAAAAATATCAATACCCCTGCTGTCTCACTCCTTCCGAAGGGAGACCCCTTGCCCCACTATTTGGAGAAATTCGGTGAGATCACAATCCGTGAGGAGCTGGTCAAGGGAGCCCATATTCCGGAGTTAGAGGGTGTGGTCAATCAGATGTCTTTGCTTGGGGCTGAGATGAGCATCCCCCTTGTTTCAAAGGGTCAACTGATCGGGATCATCAACCTTAGCTATAAGTTTAATCGGGATATCTATTCCCATGAGGATGTCGAGCTGCTCAGCACTCTGGCCAATCAGATGGCCATCGCTGTCGAAAATGCGAGACTCTATGAGGATTTGAAGCGATCGAAGTCATATATGCGGAGGGCGGATCGGCTGGCCTCTCTGGGAACGCTTACTGCAGGGCTGGCCCACGAAATCCGGAACCCCCTGGTGGCGATCAAGACCTTTACCCAGCTGCTTCCTGAACGCCTTGAGGACGAGGAGTTTCTAAACAAGTTTCTCGGCATCGCCTCTGGAGAGGTGGACCGGATCGCCCTCCTGATCAACGAACTCCTTGAGTTTGCCAAGCCATCGGAGCCAAAGTTGGAGTTGGAGAATATCAATACCATCTTAGATGGGATGATCCTTCTGGTCTCCACCGAGGCCAAGAAGAAGGAGATCGATCTGATCAAGAGTTATGCCCTGGATCTGCCTCCGGTTCAGATCGACCGGGAACAGATCAAGCAGGTCTTTCTCAATATCCTGATCAATGCGATTGAGGCAACGCCGGAGCATGGAAGCATCACTGTGAAGACCCGCTCCTTTGTGAAACCCGGAGGGACACCCTATGTTCAGATTGAGGTGACGGACACCGGCTGTGGAATTCCGAAAGAGAGGTTAGAAGAGATCTTCAACTTCTTTACCACGAAAAGCGGAGGGAGCGGATTGGGTCTATCGATCTGCCATCAGATTGTTGAGGACCATAAGGGATATATTCATGTGGAGAGTGAGGTGAACCGGGGCTCCTCCTTCTTTGTCAACCTGCCCCTGAACCAGGAAACCCCGAAGAGAAGAAAAGATGATTTAGGATACCAGCACGGCACATCTCCCTGAGCTACTCTTCCCTAACATCATATCTTCAAACCGGAGGCCAGCTCTTCCAAGAGCTGACGATCGAGGATCGTAATCCGATTCCCTTTCACATCGATGATGCCTTTGGCCCTCATCTTGGCCAGGGTTCTCGAAAGGGTCTCGCTGATCGTTCCTAATTTTGCGGCCAATTGTGTCTTGCTCAAATCGAGCTCAACCTCCCTCGGGCCCTTCCCTTCCCGGGATTGAGTCGCTCCGACTTTCGATTGCTTCACGGAGAGGTCGATCAGATACTTTGCAATCCTGGCCGAGACCTCCTTGAGGGAAAGCTCTTCGATCAGGGATGCAAACCTTTTCAAGAATTGCGAAAGAGAAACGATCATATTAATGCCGAGCTGGGAATTTTTCTCCAGCAACTGAACAAAGTCCCTCTTCGGAAAAAAGAGCATCTGGCTATCGCTCAGCGCCTCAGCAAAAGCAGGGTAACTTCCTTCGAGAAAGAGGGCTGCCTCAGCAAAGGTGTCAGGAGGGCTGACGACGTGGAGAATCTGCTCTTTGCCATCCGGAGAAACCTTGTAAATCTTTACCTTTCCTGAAAGAAGGACATAAAACCCTCTCGCCTCCTCCCCTTCTGAGAAAATGATCTGCCCTTTGGCAGCTCGCTTGAGCGAGGCAAGTGCTCTGACTCTCTTCAGATCATCTTCTTTGAGTCCCGTAAAGAGAGGACAATGTCTTAAAATGTCAACGGACATACAGGTTAAATCTACAGGATTTCCCAAACCTCTTCAAGCAAAAATTGAAATAGACCTCGGGTCATAGGCAAATTGATTAGTTATTTCAGTTAGATAGGTAGCTCACGCCACGATGGATCCCTGCCCACCAGAATCTCTGCCAGTGCCGCATGATGTTGAAATAGCAGGGTGATTATGTTAATTTAAATCCAGTCCATCACTGGAGGACCTCTTTGAATTCCCTGGTCAGGAACCTATTCTTCTGGGGGATCATTATCGTCATCATGATCTTCCTCTTTAATCTCTTCACCAAACCGCGCCAAACAGCTCCAGAAAGAAGTTACTCCGATTTCATCTCTGCGGTCGGAAATAATAAAGTCCTCGAGGTCGAAACCCGGGGGAGAAACATAAGCTGGAAGGATTCCGACGGCAAACATTACAAGACCTACGCACCCGAAGACCCCGAGATGATTAAAATTCTCAGGGAGAAGGGGGTGGTGATCCATGCCAAGAAAGAGGAAGACTCCCCTCTCTGGCAGAACCTTCTCTTCAGCTGGTTCCCGATGATCCTCCTCATAGGGGTTTTTCTCTTCTTTATGAGGCAGATCCAGGTCGGGGGTGGTAAGGCCCTCTCCTTCGGAAAGAGCAAGGCCAAAATCCTGACCAAGGAGCAGCACCAGGTGACCTTCGAGGACGTGGCTGGCGTGGATGAGGCCAAGGATGAGCTCGAAGAGATCATCGCCTTTCTCAAAGATCCAAAAAAATTCACCAAGCTCGGAGGAAGGATACCCAAAGGCGTGCTTCTGATCGGTGCGCCTGGAACAGGCAAAACCCTTTTGGCCCGCGCCATTGCCGGCGAGGCTGATGTTCCCTTCTTCACCATCAGCGGCTCTGACTTTGTGGAGATGTTCGTAGGCGTGGGCGCATCGAGAGTCCGTGACCTATTCCTTCAGGGAAAGCGGAACGCTCCGTGCATCATCTTCGTTGACGAAATCGATGCCGTTGGAAGACACCGGGGAGCAGGCCTGGGCGGCGGGCACGACGAACGGGAACAGACCCTGAATCAGCTACTGGTTGAGATGGATGGGTTCGAATCGAACGAGGGGGTCATCCTGATCGCAGCCACAAACCGGCCCGATGTCCTGGACCCTGCCCTGCTCAGGCCGGGTCGTTTCGATCGACAGGTGGTGGTGCCCATCCCGGATGTAAAAGGCAGGGAAGAGATCCTTAAGGTCCACGCGAAGAGGACGCCCCTGGCCGAAGATGTCAGCCTGGCAGATCTGGCCAGAGGAACTCCGGGGTTCACCGGTGCAGATCTGGAGAACATGGTCAATGAGGCTGCGCTCCTTGCTGCTCGATTGGGAAAGGAAAGGGTGGAGATGATCGACTTCGAGCAGGCCAAGGATAAGGTCCTGATGGGTGTGGAGCGGAAATCGATGATCATTCCCTTCGAGGAGAGGAGGATCACAGCCTATCATGAGGCCGGCCACACCCTAGTCGCGAGGATGATCCCTGGAACAGATCCGATCCACAAGGTGACGATCATCCCAAGGGGCCGCGCCTTGGGAATTACCCAGCAGCTTCCCATCGATGAAAAACATACCTATCCCAAAGACTATCTTCTCAACAACATCGCTGTGATGATGGGAGGAAGGGCAGCAGAGGAACTCGTATTGAACCTTCAGACGACCGGTGCGGGCAACGACATCGAACGGGCGACCGAGATCGCCAGAAAAATGGTATGCGAATGGGGGATGAGCGAAAAACTGGGCCCTCTCACCTTCGGTCAAAAAGAGGAGCAGATCTTCCTCGGAAAAGAGCTGGCACGGCACCAGAACTATAGCGAGGAGACGTCCCGCCTGATCGATAACGAGATCAGGGCGATCGTCACTCAGAGCTATGAAAAGGCAAAGGATATCATCGGCACCAATCTGTCCATCCTCCATCAACTGGCCAAGGCCCTTCTCGAAAAAGAAGTCCTTGACGCTCGTCAGATCGACCTGATTATTAAAGGTGAAGCCTCGGCGTGACGCATCTTTCAGGGAGGTATTGGGGATCGGAAGATTCCAATAATTGATTTGAAATCGCTCAATACCTAAATTTCTCAGTGCTCAAATCCGATGACGGGATGAACTTAATTCGTTGTCTCCACATCACCAGCGCCAGAGAGGCCATCCATGAGATGGGAAGGATGGGATTGGATGCCACTGGCACGCAGTTGATGAAGGGAAAGGCCATCCATCTCAACCTCAAGGTGGAAGGGATTCCGCCACGGACTGCCAATCAACTCAAGCAGGAGATGCTCGCGCTGGGCGGGGATGCTGCCCTTGACGGAAGAGGCCTCGATTGCAGCGTCAGAGAGATAGATGCCATTCTCATGGGCACCCAGGAACAGTTCGAAAGGCTTCTTCTCAAACTCGGTCAATCTCCGGATCTTCGACCTCTTGAGCAATCCTTGAAGGAAACGCTCACGAATATTTCCAAAACCCACTACTCCATCCGCTGCCGGAAGAGGACATTCACACTGGGGAAAGAGACCCTTCTGATGGGCGTTCTCAATGTTACTCCGGACTCCTTCTCCGATGGAGGTCTCTACTTCGATAGAGAAAAGGCGATTGCCCACGGGCTGAAGATGGTTGAAGAGGGAGCGGATTTCATTGACGTCGGAGGCGAGTCGACCAGGCCGGGTTCGAAGCCAATTGGGTTGGAGGAAGAACTTCGCCGGGTGATCCCTGTGATCGAGTCCCTTGCGAAAGAGGTGGACGTTCCAATCTCCATCGACACCTATAAGTCAGGCGTTGCACAGAGGGCTATTGAGGCAGGGGCTGAGATGATCAATGATATCAGTGGATTGAATTTAGACCCGAACCTTGCCCACGTGGCTGTCAGGGAGGATGTCCCCCTTATCTTAATGCACATCCGGGGAACGCCGGAAACGATGCAGAAGGATGTCCATTATGACTCCCTCTTTTCTGAGATCCTCCGATACCTGAAAGAGTCTATTAAGAGGGCGGAATCTGCTGGCGTGGATCCCGGGCAGATCATCATCGACCCTGGAATTGGTTTTGGAAAGACGGTCGAGGATAACCTTCTCATCATAAAAAATCTATCTGAATTCCGGATACTGGGAAAACCCATACTCTTGGGGACATCGAGAAAGAGTTTCATTGGAAGGATTCTCAATGCAGAGGTCACCGAACGATTGGAGGGCACACTCTCAAGCATCGCCATTGGAGTCCTCACCGGTGCCCACATCATCCGTTGTCATGATGTGCTCCAGGCAAAAAGGGCGATTGCAGTGGCTGATGCGATCCGACTCGCCGGAGCTTAGAAGTTAGGTGTCGGGTTGATATTGGCAAAACCCAATCTTTTAGAAATGGTTATGGTAAGGCGTTGAAGAAAATCTTCCGATTCTTCCCCTGTAAGAGAGGTCGAGGAGTTTGAAATGGGTGGAGAGACAACCCGTAAGTTATTTGGAACGGATGGGATCAGAGGCATCGCCAATGTGGAGCCCATGACAGGTGAGCTGGCCATGCACCTCGGCAGGGCGATTGCCTATCTCTTTAAGGAGGCAAAAGGAAGGCACCGGATTGTGGTGGGAAAGGACACCCGTCTCTCAGGATATATGTTAGAGACAGCCCTGGCCTCTGGCATCTGCTCCATGGGAGCGGACGTGATGCTCGTGGGACCCCTGCCCACCCCGGGCATCGCCTTCATCACCACCAGTATGAGGGCGAATGCAGGTGTGGTCATCTCAGCTTCCCATAATCCGTACTACGACAATGGGATCAAGATATTTTCTCACACTGGCTTCAAACTTCCTGATGAGATGGAGCACCGGATCGAAGAACTGATATTCTCAAACCACCTCCATTCTCTTCGACCGACGGCCAGTGAGGTGGGAAAGGCACATCGGATCGATGATGCGATCGGCCGCTACGTCGTCTTTCTGAAGAATACCTTTCCGAACGACCTCACCCTCGATGGGTTACGCATTGTCCTGGATTGCGCGAACGGGGCGACGTATAAGGTGGCCCCTATGGTCTTCGAGGAGCTGGGAGCGGATCTCATTCCGGTCGGGGTCGAGCCCGATGGAGAGAACATCAACGCAGGTTGCGGCTCCCTTCACCCGGAGTTGACCCGTCGCCTCGTCCTTGAGAAGGGTGCGGACATCGGAATGGCTCTCGATGGTGACGGAGATCGAATCATCTTTGTGGATCAACACGGGAACCAGGTCGACGGCGATCATATCCTGGCCATCTGCGGCCTCCAGATGCTCTCAGAAGGCCGTTTGAAAAAGAAGACGCTGGTCACGACCGTGATGAGCAACGGCGGCCTGGATCGGGCCATGGAAAGATCGGGCGGGAAGGTGGTCAGGACCCAGGTGGGCGACAGGTATGTCGTCGAGGAGATGGTTCGCGGGGATTACAACCTGGGGGGTGAGCAGTCTGGCCATACCATCTTCCTCGATTACAACACCACCTGTGACGGCATCCTCACCGCGCTTCAGGTCCTGGCCATTATGAAACGGAAGGAGAGGCCGTTGCACGAACTGGCCGAAGTGATGAAACCCCTCCCCCAGTTTCTCTACAACGTTGAAGTCGTAGAGAAAAAGGAACTTTCTGACATTCCAGAGCTCCAGAAAAAGGTCAAAAAGATCGAGAGGGCCCTGGGCCGATCCGGAAGAATCTTAATTCGTTACTCCGGCACGGAACCTCTCCTCCGGATCATGGTCGAAGGAGAGGATGAAGCCAAGCTCAAGGGGTATGGTCAGGATCTTGTTGACTTGCTGAAAAAATATCTCGGAAAAGAGAAAGCGGATGGCTCATCGATCACATAACCGATCGTTCAATGTTCATTGTTCACCGTTCATCGTAAATTGAAGCTCTTCAGGAGGCCTTATGCCAAGACTGGGTGTCAATATTGATCATGTGGCCACCATAAGACAGACCCGCGGGGTAAAATACCCTGATCCGGTGGCTGCGGCCGGGATAGTGGAATTGGCAGGAGCAGACGGAATTGTCTGCCATCTGAGGGAGGACCGGCGCCACATCCAGGATCGGGATCTCCGGCTTCTGAGAGAGGTCATTCAGACACAACTCAATTTAGAGATGGCTGCCACAGAGGAGATGGTTCGAATTGCCCTGATGACCAAACCCGATGTCGTCACCCTCGTTCCCGAGAGGAGAGAAGAATTGACGACCGAGGGGGGTCTCGATGTGATCAGGTCCTCCCGGAACCTTAAAAAGGTGATTCAGCGTCTTCAAAAAGGGGGGATTCGCGTCAGCCTCTTTGTCGATCCGAAGAAGGATCAAATCAGGGCCTCCGAAGGGGTGGAGGCCAATGCGATCGAAATACACACCGGGCGTTATTGCGATGCAACGACCCCGGCTCAGGCAGATGAAGAACTTAAGAAGATCCTCGATGCCGTGGGAGAGGCCTCACACCGCAATCTCTCAATCGCAGCAGGACATGGGCTCAACTATGTAAACGTTCGGCGGATTGCGGAGATCAGGGAGATCGAAGAGCTCAATATCGGTCACAGCATCATCGCCCGTGCTGTCCTGGTGGGACTGGATCTCGCTGTGCGGGAGATGATCTCCCTCATTCGATAATGACGCTAAGCGCTTAGCGCTCTGCGCATAGCGATAGAATTTATGATTGTTGGGACGGGTATCGATATCGTCAATATCGAACGAGTGGAAAGGATGATGGCCCGCTGGGGAGGCCTCTTCCTCAGCCGGGTTTTCACCGAGAGGGAGATCGAACGGTGCCAGCAGCGGGTCCGACCTTCCGAATGCTTTGCCCTCCGCTTCGCGGCAAAGGAGGCCTTTCTCAAGGCGATCGGGAGGGGTCTCCGAAATGGCATCCGGTGGACGGACATCGAAGTGGAGAACGATTTGCTGGGGAAACCCCTTCTCTCCTTTCGTCGAAAGGCAAGAGAGATCCTCGAAACCGAGCGGATCGGAAAGGCTCTTCTCACACTCTCCCACGAGCAGCCCTTCGCCGTGGCCCATGTTCTGTTAGAGGGAAAAAATGATGAAGGTAGCGAACGCTGAACAGATGCAGGAATTGGATCGAAAGACGATAGAGGCCTACCGAATCCCGGGGATCGTCCTGATGGAGAATGCCGGAAGGGCGGCCACAGAGGTCATCCTCAACACCTTCCCCGATCTTCAGAAGAAGAAGGTGGCCATTATCGCAGGGAAGGGGAATAACGGCGGAGATGGTTTTGTGATCGCTCGACACCTCCTCAACCAGGGAATCTCGGCTAAGGTCTTTCTGCTCACCGATCCGAAATCGCTCCGGGGAGATGCGGAGACCAATTTCAACATCCTTCACCATATGAAGGGAGAGGTGATCCCTCTGCCCTCCTCCAAAGATTATCAAAAGATAAAGAAGGGGCTGGAGAGCTTCGACCTCCTGATCGACGGCATCTTTGGAACCGGCCTGGATGCTGAGGTGAGGGGTTACTACCGGGAGGTGATCGATCACCTGAACAGCCTTCAGAAGCCGGTTGTCGCGATCGACATCCCCTCCGGTTTGGATGCCAATACCGGTAAGCCTTTGGGCACAGCCATCCGGGCATCCCTGACGATCACCTTTGGTCTGCCCAAGGTGGGCCACCTCATCTCGCCTGGGCTTGATTATGTGGGAACGCTGAAAGTCGTCGATATCGGCATCCCTAAGAGATTGGTGGAAGAGGAGAAGATTCAAACCCATCTTCTGGAATACGAAGACATTCGAAGATGGCTCTCCGTACCCCGGCGGCCTGATAGTCATAAGGGCGATTACGGCCATCTGCTGGTCATTGCCGGATCGGTTGGCAAGACCGGGGCAGCGGCCATGGCCTGTGAGGCTGCCCTTCGGATGGGAGCAGGGCTGGTCACCCTGGCCATCCCGAAGAGCCTCAATTCGATCATGGAAGTGAAATTGACAGAGGCGATGACAGAGCCCCTGCCTGAAACTCCGAAACAGACCCTCAGCCTCAGGGCCTTCCATAGCATCCTTCGCCTCTGCGAAGGTAAAAAGGCTGTGGTCATCGGACCGGGCATCGGGACATATAAGGAGACACAATCCCTCGTTCTCAAACTGATCAAGACATTGGACCTTCCAATCATCCTCGACGCCGACGGATTGGCGCCACTGGCGCCTCAACCCAAGACCCTTCTCAGCACGAAGGGGCCGCTTATCCTCACACCCCATCCAGGCGAGATGGCCAGGTTGATCCGAACCACGGCCAAAGAGGTCCAGGAGGATCGGATTGGCGTCAGCAGAAATTTTGCTCAATCCCACCGGGTCTATCTCGTCCTCAAAGGACATCGCACCCTGATTGCCACACCCAAGGGGGAGATCTTCATCAACCCCACCGGAAATCCGGGATTGGCCTCCGGGGGAACAGGAGACGTGCTCACCGGAATGATCGGAGGACTGATCTCTCAGGGATTCGACATTCTTCCTGCCCTCCAGATATCGACCTTCCTTCACGGAATGGCTGGCGACGGAGTGGCCAGGGAATTGGGGGAAAAGTCTCTGGTTGCGACAGACATCATTGAGAAGATCCCCTCCCTCCTTCAGGGGAAGATTTGATTTTCATCCTCTCTTCTTTTAAGATATATGCGGTGTTGATCCATACCTTCTCGCACATCCTCTGCAAACTGAGCCGAACAGCTTCGCCTAAAGCGCCTTTGCTCGTCTGGGGAAGGCCAAGGGAGTCGGGGTTTCTGTTATGGATATGAGGAGTGAAATCAAAAAACTGGCCCGGATCGAAGAGAAACCTTATCCTTTTTTATCCCTCTATCTCAATACAAAATGGGATGATGAGCAACAGCGGGAGCGCATTCGCCTCTTCACCAAGAATCAATTGAGAAAGGCGCAGGATCAATTGAAAGGCCGGGACCGTGAAGGGTGGCGAAATGCCTTTTCAGAAGACCAGCAGCGGATTGAAACCTATGTGGAGGGCCTGGTTCGACGGATCTACGACGAGGAGGTGAATGGCACGGCCATCTTTTCGTGCAGCGGCGATGGGATTTTTCTCACCTACCCTTCCATCATCCCGTTCGATAATGCCTGTTTTATCTCGGACCTCCCCGTGCTCCATCCGCTCGCCCGTCTCTCTTCGCAATATCAGAATACCCTCCTGGTCATGGTGGAAACAGATTCGGCCAAGTTGTTTGAGATCTCGCTGGAGGGGGTCCGGGAAGAATCGTCGATCGAAAGCTATGTGCCGGGGCGACATGATCAGGGCGGATGGGCCCAGATGAGGTATCAGCGCCATATCAAGGATCACATGGACAAACACCACAGGGAAGTGGCCGATCACCTGGTTGAGCTTTTTGACTCCGGCAAGTCGAAAAAGATCGTCCTCGCCGGACAGGAACGAATCGTTGCCAATTTTAAAACCTTCCTCCCGGAACGAATCAAAGAGTATATTGTCGATACCTTTTCCATCGATTTCTCAGAGAAGAGATCGAAGGTGATATTCCATCTCCTTGGACGACTCCTTCAAAAAGAGAGGGAAGAGGTGGCCCAGGAGATCCAGGGCCTTTCGGACAGGGCGCTTAAGGCAGGAATGGCCACTCTCGGATTGAACGGGACATTGGAGGCCCTGAATAAGGGACAGGTTCGGGCGCTCTATCTTCTGACCTCATTCTCCGTTTCGGGCTTGAAGTGCTACCGATGTGGATCTCTCAATCTTCCGTCTCCCGGAGCAAATCTTCTCGCTCTCTGCACTCTATGCAGAGGGGAGACCAAGACCGTCGATCTGGCCGAGGCGATGACCAGGTCCGTTCTCCGCCAGGACGGGGAAGTCAAATGGGTCGAGGAACATCCGGTCTTGAAGGAAAACGATGGCGTGGGGGCCTCGCTGAGATTTCCTCTGTCCCGTTAGAGAAGGCCCTCAGAACGTATGCCCTCAGGAAAGGAGCAACAGCATGTATATCGAAATGAAAGTAAAATTTTTGACCTTCGATTCCACCTCGAACGGCTTCGTTGTCCTCCTCATGGACCTGGCCAACAAGACAGGACTTCCGATCTGGATCGGGCCTTTCGAGGCCAATGCGATCGCCATGAAGCTGAAGAAGATCGGTTCCCATCGACCCATGACGCACGATCTGATACACAACATCCTGAAGGGCCTTGAATCTCAGGTGATAAAGATCGTGGTCAATGACCTGAAGGAGAATACCTATTATGCCCTCATCTACCTCAGCCGCCGCGGTGAGGAGATCACCATCGACTCTCGGCCCAGCGATGCCATCGCCATCGCCCTTGCGGTCGATGCCCCGATCTTCGTCTCCGAACAGGTAATCGAAAAGGCCCGGACCATCGACCTGGAGAAGGACGGAGACCAGTTGAAGGAATGGCTGGAAAACCTTAACCCAGACGATTTTAAATACAAAGCCTAATAAGGGAAGAACGCTAAGCGCATAGCGACCAATGAAGATTCTTTTAAAGAGCCGGAGCCCCTCCGATACGATTCGAATCGGAAACCGGATTGGAAACCTTCTCCTTTTAGGGGACATAGTGGCCCTGGTCGGAGAACTGGGAGCAGGAAAGACCCAATTGATCAAGGGGCTGGCAGCCGGTGCAGGAGTGAGGAAAACAACCTATGTCTCAAGCCCCTCTTTCACACTGATCAACGAGTATGCAGGCAGGGTTCCCTTTTATCACATCGATCTCTTTCGACTGGGGTCTGAGAAGGAGGCCGAGGAACTTGGCCTCGAAGAATATCTTCAGGGCCGTGGGGTAACCGCAATCGAATGGGCGGACAAGATCCCTTCCCTGCTTCCAAAAGAGCTGCTCTGGATAGAGATTCGCAACACCGGAAGAAAGACCCGGTCCCTTGAAATCACCGGAAAAGGAGAAAGATATCTGAATTTGGTGGACCAAATCCAAAGCTCCGAGTTCGGAGTTGGGAGTTCGGAGACAAGAAGAAGGGGTTCAAGACTCCCAACTATCTGTTAAGGGGGTACTGCAATGGCATTGGTGGTTCAAAAATACGGGGGGACCTCAGTAGGAGATATCGAGCGGATCAAAAATGTGGCCTCCAGGGTGATCGCCACTAAGAAGCAAGGCCATGACGTGGTGGTCGTGGTTTCAGCGATGGCCGGGGAGACAGATAAGCTCATTCGTTTGGCCCAACAGGTCACGCCGAACCCTGATGAAAGGGAGCTCGACGTTCTGATCTCAACCGGAGAACAGGTATCGATTGCCCTGCTCGCCATCGCGCTCAAGTCGATGGGCTACGATGCCAAGTCCTATTTGGGATTCCAGATCAAGATCGCCACGGACAGTGTCTTTGGAAAAGCTCGCATCATGGATATCCAAAAGGAGAGGATACGGAATGATCTGAAAGAGAACCGGGTGGTCGTCGTCGCAGGATTTCAGGGGATAGACGAATCCAATAACATCACAACCCTGGGCCGGGGTGGCTCTGACACATCTGCGGTCGCCATTGCCGCCGCCCTGGAGGCCGATGTCTGTGAGATCTATACCGATGTCGATGGCGTCTACACCACCGACCCGAACATCTGCGAGAAGGCCAGAAAGCTATCCAAGATCTCCTATGACGAGATGCTCGAAATGGCCAGTCTGGGAGCCAAGGTCTTGCAGATCCGTTCTGTCGAGTTCGCAAAGAAATATAATGTCCCGATCCATGTGAGGTCGTCTTTTAACGATAACCCTGGAACCCTGGTCTGCAAGGAGGATAGAGAGATGGAAAGAGTCGTTGTCTCCGGTGTCACCTACAATAAGAATGAGGCGAAGATCGAGATCATGCACGTCCCCGATGTCCCCGGTATCGCTGCCAAGTTATTTAAACCCATTGCCGATGCCAATATTGTCGTGGACATGATCATCCAGACATCGAGCACAGAGAAAGGTTTTGCCGACGTGGCCTTCACCGTTCCCAAATCCGATTTCTCCAAAACGCTTCAAATCGTCAAGAGCTCTTTGAAGGAGATCGGCGGAAAGGAGATCAACGCCGACGAAAACATCGCGAAGGTATCCATCGTAGGGGTCGGGATGAGGAGCCATTCCAGCGTGGCCGCTCAAATGTTCTCCGCCCTGGCCAAGGAGGGGATTAACATTCATATGATCTCCACCTCAGAGATCAAGATCTCTTGCATCATCGATGCCAAATATACTGAACTGGCAGTCCGGGCCCTCCACGATGCCTTTGGGTTGGATAAACCAGAGGTGACAGAAGAACGATGAACCATGAACTTTGCACCATGAACAACTGTCTTTGTTCATCGTTCATTGTACATCGTCCATCGTTCAATTGAGGAGTTTACTTTGATTCGTTCCAATTCTATTAAAATTTATGACACCACCCTGCGGGATGGTTCTCAGGCGGAGGATATCGCCTTTTCCGTGGAGGATAAAATCCGAATCGCTCAAAAGTTGGACGATCTGGGTATTCATTACATCGAGGGCGGTTGGCCAGGATCCAACCCCAAGGACATCCGATTCTTTCAAGAGATCAAAAAGGTTCGCCTTTCCCATGCAAAGATAGTGGCCTTCGGGAGCACGTGTCGGCCGGGAACCCTGCCTGAAGAGGATCGCAATATCCAGGCCCTGATCGATGCCGGGACAGAGGTGGTGACCATCTTCGGGAAATCCTGGGATATCCATCCTCTCGAGGCGCTGAATATCAGTCTCGAAGAGAATCTGAAGATGATTTATCAGTCGGTTCGATTCCTTAAAGATCGTTTCTCAGAGGTCATTTTTGATGCCGAGCACTTCTTTGACGGTTTCAAAAGTAATCGCCGATATGCCCTCTCCGCACTGAAGGCCGCCCAGGACGCCAGGGCCGATTGGATCGTGCTCTGCGACACCAATGGTGGGACTCTCCCTGATGAGCTTCAATCGACGATCGATGAGGTGAAAAAAGAGATCACGGTCCCCCTGGGCATCCACGTCCATAACGACGCCGACATGGCTGTGGCCAATACGCTTCTCGCCGTGAAGAAGGGGCTGGCTCTGATTCAGGGAACCATCAACGGATATGGCGAACGGTGTGGGAATGCAAACCTCTGTTCGATCCTCCCCAATCTGAAACTGAAGATGGGGATCGACTGTATCACAGACGATCAATTAGAAAAGATCACCCATGTCTCCCGCTTCGTTTCAGAACTGGCCAACCTCCCGCATCATAAATACATGCCCTATGTGGGAGACAGTGCCTTTGCCCATAAGGGCGGCGTCCACGTCAGCGCCATCCGGAAGAGCGATGTCACCTATGAGCACGTTCAACCCGAGCGGGTTGGTAACCGGCGGAGGGTCCTCATCTCCGACCTGTCCGGTGAATCGAATATCCTTTATAAGGCCGCCGAATATAAGATCGATTTGGAAAGCAGAGATCCAAAGGTCCGGATGATCCTGAACGATCTCAAGCGGCTCGAAAACCAGGGCTTCCAATTTGAAGGTGCAGAGGGCTCTTTCGAGATCCTCATTAAAAAGGCCCTCGGCCAGCACAAAAAGTTCTTCGAGCTGATGGGATTTCGTGTCATCGTGGAGAAGAGGAGAGAGGAGGATCCTCCTCTCTCAGAGGCGACCATCATGGTTCGGGTGGGAGATCGTATCGAACATACCGCAGCGGTCGGAAATGGTCCGGTCAATGCGCTGGACCATGCGATCCGCAAGGCATTGGAAAAGTTTTATCCCGAATTGAGGGAAGTAAAATTGATGGACTACAAAGTGAGAATTCTTTCGAGCAAAGATGGGACAGCCGCGCAGACGAGGGTCCTGATCGAATCAGGAGACGGAAAATCGACGTGGGGGACGGTCGGGGTTTCTGAAAATATCATCCAGGCAAGCTGGCAGGCCCTCGTCGACTCGATCGACTATAAGCTCTTAAAAGAAAAAGGGTAACCGTTTCGAAATTCGGCATGCGCCTGCCTGCCGCAGGCAGGGATTTCGGAATTGAAGAGAAGAAAGCTATCTCCTTTCTTGGATCCGCAGTCTAAAATCCCCCTTCCCCATTCGATCAGAGGCTTTTCCTCTGGTCAGCAACTCATTCTTTTCGTCTTAGCCGTCTTCCTCCTCGTGATCCTTTCGCTTCAATTCTTTCATCGCCCTGCCCTTCCTCCGGAGGAGGTTTACCAGGAGATCGTCGTGGAAGTGCTGGGAGAAGTTCGCAAGCCCGGGATCTATCTCTTTCGAGAGCCCCCGACTCTCAGACAGGTGATTGAAAATGCAGGAGGCCTGAAGGAAGCTGCTCATTTCGATACCGATTCAGCCTCTGAGGTCCTGGAGACGGGAACATCGCTCAGCATTTTTAAAGAATCCGCCGAGGAGATCAGGGTGAGCTTGGGACGAATGGAACCCCGGAAGCTACTTGTCTTCTCCATCCCACTCGATCTCAACCGGGTGACGGCTGAAGATCTCTGTCTGGTCCCTGGAATCGGGGAGACCCTGGCCAAAGAGATCGTGGCCTATCGTGAGAGAAGAAAGGGGTTCCGATCACTCGAAGAACTGAAAGCCGTCAAAGGGATCGGAGAGAAAAAATACCAGTCCCTTGGGGTCTACTTCACCGTAAGCCCTCGATAATTCCTCCTCCTCTGAGGATTGCTTTCCAGACTATCCGTATGGCAATTTCCACGGAAATACAGGGATTTTTATGACAAAATACGCACTTGACCCTATTTACGAAGTCGTCTCCTCTGAATAAACTTGTACCCAAGATCATTAAAAAAGGAGATGCTGATGAGGTGTGATCGCTGTGGCAGCGCCATGATTCAGGAGAAATTCTATGGCCCCCAAGAACATTTCCACGGCTGGAGATGCATCTTCTGCGGGGAGATCATTGATCCGGTGATCCTCCAGAACCGGCGAGGATCAAGGCCGTTGTGGCCCATCACGCCAGATACAGAAGATAAGGTCCAATGGCAACGATAGGCGACAAATATAAGAATATCCTGACCGACAAGGTTTATAAAGTGAAAAACCTGAAGGGTATCTTTGTCCTTCTGGAGACCGAGGATGGAAAGACTCAGGTCCTGACGGAGCAAGGAAACCTCAATCTTTTCTACGAAAAGGTAGAGGAGGAAGACCCTCCCCAGGATCTGCCCCCTTCTTTGATGGCCCACCTTCAAAACCATAAGAACCTTTAATCCGGTCTGGAGTCGCGTCATCCTCGTACCCATTAAATTTCCCTGTCCCCCATCCCTTGACCCACCAGACTGATTCCAGTAGAATGGACTAAAGATCACACATCTTTCAAGGAGAAACCCATGCGACGGCCGATCACTCCAAAAGGCTATGGCTATCTTCTGTTAGGATTGATCAGCTTTTTGGCTCTCTATCTGACCAGTCTTCAAAATTACCTTCTCTTCCATAGCCTTGCCGAGATCTTCTCCATTCTCGTCGCATTCGGCATCTTCGTCATCGCCTGGAACGCCCGCCGATTTTTCGACAACAACTACCTCCTTTTGATCGGCATCGCTTATCTCTTCGTCGGCGCTCTCGACCTGATCCATACCCTTGCCTACAAAGGCATGGGAGTCTTCAAAGGAGATGAAGCCAATCTGGCCACTCAGCTATGGATCGCTGCCCGGTATATGGAGAGCCTCTCTCTTCTCCTCGCCCCTCTGTTTTTTGGACGTAGGTTGAAAGTCAACCTTATCTTCCTCGGATATGCGATAGTTACTTCCATCCTGTTGGTCTTCATTTTTTACTTCGACCTTTTCCCCACCTGTTTCATCGAAGGGGTGGGATTAACCCCTTTTAAGAAGATCAGCGAATATCTGATCTCTCTGATTCTCATCGCCTCGATCGTCCTCTTGTACAGAAACCGGCGAGAATTTGACAGGAACGTTTTGCAGTGGGTGACCTGGTCCATTATCTTTACGATTGCCTCCGAGGCGTCTTTCACATTCTATGTCCATGTCTATGGCTTCTCCAACTTCGTCGGACACTTTTTCAAGATAATCTCATTCTATCTCATCTATAAGGCAATCATTGAGACGGGCTTGACCAGGCCCTACGACCTCCTTCTCCGAAACCTGAAGCAGCGAGAGGAGGCCCTCGCCCAACTGGCCTCGTTTCCTGAGTTGAATCCCAATCCCATTGTAGAGGTCGATCTCGCCGGAAATGTCACCTACCTTAATCCTTCGGCCCAAGCGTTACTTCCCGATCTCCGATCGGCCGGGCCAAGGCATCCCTGGCTTGCTGGCTTTGAGTCTCTGGTTCCTGGTTCCAGTGAGAGGCTGAAATCCTCTCTCAGCCGGGAGGTCTACCTCGGGAATCGCTGGTACCAACAATCCATTCATAATGCGCCTGGTGACCGCATCCGTATTTATGGCATGGATATCACCGTCCGTAAGGCACTGGAGGAGGAACTGCGTAAATCGCGCGACGAATTGGAGATACGAGTGCAGGAAAGAACCGCAGAGTTATTGAAAACCACCGAAAAATTACAAGCGGAAATTGTTGAGCGAAAGTTAGCAGAACAGGCACTGGCTGAACAGTCGAGGATCTTCGAGGCATTCTTCACCTCTACGACAACCCCCTTGGTACTCCTTGATAGAAATTTCAATTTCATCTGGGTCAATGAAGCCTATGCCGAGGCCTGCCAGCGGGACATATCTGAATTTCCAGGGCGTAACCATTTCGAATTCTATCCGTCTGAAGCGAAGGTGCTATTTGAGCAGGTCGTTGAGAGCAAAATACCCTACCAGGCCATCGCACGGCCTTTCATCTTTCCCGATCATCCTGAGTGGGGAGTCACCTATTGGGACTGGACCCTAACCCCGATTATGGACAATGAAGGCGAAGTGGAATTTCTCGTCTTTTGGCTCCAGGATGTGACCGAGCGCATCCAGACGCAAAAACGTACAGAAGCCACCAATGCCCTCTTAGGGCTTTTTGCTAAGAAGTCTGCTCGAAAGGACTATCTCGATTCGGTGACCGAATTGCTTCAGAGATGGAGCGACTGCCGGTGCGTCGGCATCCGATTACTGAATGAGAAGGAGTCTATCCCCTACGAGTCTTACATTGGTTTCAGCCAGGAGTTCTGGGAACTGGAGAGTTGCCTTTCAACCAAAGAGGACCAATGCGCTTGTATCCGGGTCGTAACAGGAAATCCCGACCCGCAAGATCTGCCGGTGATGACGCCCGCAGGGTCCTTCTGTTGCGAGAACACGGTTGAATTTGTCAGCCACCTTTCAGCGGAAGAAAAAGCCAGGTTCAGGGGGACCTGTGTGAAGAACGGGTTTAAATCGGTCGCCATCGTTCCCATTCGCTACATGGAAAAGATACTCGGCGCCATACACTTAGCAGATGAAAAAGAGGGACGATTCTCAACAGGTCGTATCGAATTTATCGAGTCGATGGCGCCCCTGATCGGAGAGGCGATCAGAAGGTTCAACTTAGAGGAAGAACTGAAGGATTCGGAGGCCCGGCTTCGCCACCTCTCTTCTCAGCTTCTAACGGTTCAGGAGAACGAGAGAAAGCGAATTTCAAGAGAGATCCACGACAGTCTCGGACAGTCTCTGTCAGCCATCAAATTCAAAGTGGAGAGCATCATTCAGCAGATGCGCGAGACCAGACGTAAGAAGATGGCCGAATCCCTCGAAACCATCCTCCCCATTATTCAAGCAAGCATTGAGGAGTCCCGGAGAATCCAGATGGATCTGCGGCCTTCCATCCTTGACGATCTCGGGGTCACCGCTACGCTCAACTGGTTCTGCCGAGAATTCCAGCAGACCTATTCAAACATCCACATCGATAAGCAGATCGATATATCGGAGAACACCGTGCCCGATTCTTTAAAGACCACCATTTATAGGATCTCCCAGGAGGCCCTGAACAACATTGCGAAGCATAGCAAGGCATCCCTGGTCTCGCTCTCTCTCAGGAGGACGAACGGCTCCATCGAGTTGACCATCCAGGATAACGGCAAGGGATTCGACCTGGAAGAGACTCTTTCCACCGGCGTCTCCAAGAAAGGACTGGGCCTGACCAGCATGAGAGAGCGGGCCGAGTTTTCAGGAGGCTCCTTTACCGTCGAATCAAGTATAGGAAAAGGAACCCTCATCCGAGCGGTATGGCCAACGTAAATTCAGATAAAGAGATGAGGAGGTGAGGAAATAAGGGGGCAAAAGAACTTGGAAAAAGGTAGCTTTTTCAACGGCGCTTTGCCCCGGGTAAAAGCCAGGGTTGGGGATTGTTAATCAGACTAATGATTTTACCTATGATGTTTTCATAAGAAGCCAATAACCCTTTTCCGATTTCTGCCCGCAGATAACCACATTGAATGGCAAACTCTAACCAAACCTGTGTCTCCGCTGCCTCTGCTTCCGCTTCGCTCAGCTTGCTAATGAATGAAGCCTCGTACCTTCTCTTACGCCAGGCCTCTGCCAGATTAGCACATACTGATCGTGATGAGCGACGTACCTGGTCAGTTAAAGAGTAGCGCTCTTCTATGGGGAAATATTTGCTTTTCTCGAATATCTCCATAGCTGTCTCAAAACTGATCTTATATGCTTCCAGCTCGCGATGTGTCTTGATCAACTTCCTCTCCATCCCTTATATCTCCCTATCTCCTCATCTCCCAACCTCCTCATTATTATTTATTCTCTCGAGACCAGGCCCTTCTCGATGGCCAATGCAGTCAAGGCCTGGACATTATGGAGGTCCAGTTTCTCCATCAGATTGGAGCGGTGTTTCTCCACGGTCTTCACGCTGATACAGAGGTACTCCGCAATCTCCTTGTTCTTATACCCCTCGGCGATCAGCTTCAGGATCTCCCGCTCCCGCTGGGTCAGGGTTTCCCAGGACGATCTTTTCTTTAAGGTCTTTTTTCCCTCCAGGTACCCTTCGATCACCTTTTCCGAGACCCCAGGACTGAGATAAGGTTTCCCTGCCAAAACATTTCGGAGGGCGATCATCAATTCAGCATGCGTCGAGTCCTTCAGGATGTATCCGTCCGCTCCCGCCCGCAAGGTGGTCAGGACATATTCCTCTGCCTTATGGACGGTTAAGACCAAAATCTTTGTCTCAGGAGATTGCCTCTTGATCTCTCTGATCGCCTCCATGCCGTTCATCCTCGGCATGGAGAGATCCATCAAGATGAGATCTGGCTTATATTTTTCTACGCAGTGGATCGCCTCATGTCCATTTTCTGCCTCTCCCACGACCTCGAATTCAGGGCCTGAGGATAGCAGTGCCTTCAATCCTTCTCTAAGGATCACGTGGTCTTCAGCAATCACCAGTCGATACTTCGATCCCGAGATCGCCATGCTCCAGCCTCCGAAGAAATAGGGTACGGGTTTGCCATAAATACAGTGTTCACCTTATTTACCATTTTGATAACCACAAGTAAAGTCTTAATTAATAGAGGCTACCGTTCAGATACAGGACATGAGAGCTCAGAAACTCCATTACCCCTGCCTCTCCCTCTTCAGTCTGAGGTCTAAAGTCTATAGCCTAATGGCCGCATTAAAGTGATAGAGAGGGAAACCACATGCCAGAGATACTGATCGTTGAGGACAGCGCCTTTTTCCGTCAACTGCTTAAGGAGACCTTGACCTCCCAGTTCCCTTCTGTCCGTATCGAGGAGGCGGCAGATGGAGATGAGGCATTAAGAAAGATCGAAATATCAAAACCTGACCTCATCTTCATAGACATCAAACTTCCCGGAGAAAATGGCCTTGAACTGACCAAAAAGATAAGAGCCCAATATGTCGATATTGTCATCATCATTCTCACGAGCTATGATTTACCGGAATATCGCGAAGCGGCCTCCCAATACGGGGCTGACCTCTTCCTTTCAAAGGGTGCGACGACCAAAGACTACATCCATACGCTAGTCAACTCTTTTTTATCAAAAGGAAAATACAGGCCCGATTGAGGGGGCCCGGATTCAGCAGAATACAGTAATCAGTCCATTCAATTTTGGTAACACCAAATGAAAAAATTTAATAAGGAAGGAGGAACACCCATGGTAAAGATGATTCTGTGGGAGACAAAGATGGATGTGGCGCTGGCCCGGGCAAAAGCCGAGAATAAACACATTTTGCTCGATTTCTTTAACCCCGGTTGAATCGGCTGCAAGCAGATGGATGCGGTTACGTATCCCAATGATAAGGTGATCGAATTTATTCAAAGGCGTATGATCCCCTTGCGTGTCTCTTTTGACGCCCAACCCCTTTCGTCCGATTTTAACATCAAGTGGACCCCAACCCTTATTACGTTGGATGCCCTTGGCAAGGAACACCACCGGACAGTGGGATTTCTTCCACCCGAGGAATTGATCCCTTCTTTGCTCTTAGGCATTGCAAAAAGCCATTTTGAGGGGGAAGGATTCAGCGAGGCCCTTTCAACTCTTGAAGAGCTCCTGACAGACTATCCCAGGAGTGACGCCGCACCCGAGGCGATCTACCTCCGGGGGGTCTGCACGTACAAAAGCACCCATGATCCCAAGCCGCTAAAGGCGGCCTATGAGCAACTCCAGGCAAGCTATCCCTCGAGCGAGTGGACAAAACGGGCCTATCCCTATCGACTTCTGTAGGGACTGTATGAGGCCCACTGGTGCTCTTCGTAGCATCTGGAAAAGCACATATGAAGGCTTCAATTATTGACCGGCGCCAATTCCTGGCCTTATCCGGTACGGGTTTGGTATCAGTCTTAATCGGCCAGGCCAAAATCTGTTTGGCCAAGACAGGAAAGGAGGAAAAGATGGTCTACACAGCAAAGGATTACAGTCGACTTTTGGGGATGGAGGGGTTCAGTGAAACCCTCCTGAAGAATCACTTCACACTTTACCAGGGGTATGTCACCAATACGAATAAGCTGATGGAATCTCTCGCTCAGATGTTCAAGGAGGGAAAGGGTGCTACGCCTGAATTTGCGGAATTGAGAAGAAGACTCGGATGGGAATTCAACGGGATGAGGCTCCATGAGTACTACTTCGAAAATCTGGGAAGCAAGGCTGGGTTGGACAAGGGGGGCAAATTATTCAAAAAGCTCTCTGAGGATTTCAGCAGCTATGAAAACTGGGAAAAGGAGTTTAAGGCCACAGGGACGATGCGAGGAGTCGGATGGGCCGTTCTTTATCAGGATAACCTCGCTGGAAGGCTGATCAATTTCTGGATCAATGAGCACGACGTCGGACACCCTGCCGGGTGTACACCGATACTGATATTGGATGTCTTTGAGCACGCCTTTATGATCGATTATGGGTTGAAAAGGGCCGATTACATTGAGGCCTTCTTCAAGAACGTTGACTGGAAGGCTGCCGAGAACCGGCTCAAGTAGAGATTTGAGAAAGCTTCAGTCTTTTTCACTACGCTCAAAGAAGGTTTAGATCTCTCTTTCAGGAGAGGGGATGGAAAGACCCCTCTCCTGAGATTCCGCAGCCTTCAAACCAGAGGAAATCCGCAACTCCTGAATTTCCGAATTGGATTAGCTAAGGAAGGAAGGGGGCATATGAGAAAAACGTTATTTTACACAATTCTTTTGAGTTGCCTGGGCACAGTTTTTACACCTTCAGCTTTTGCTCAGGTCTGTGTGGAGTGTCACAAGAAGGTCACCCCTGGGATTGTTAACGATTGGCTTTTGAGCAAACACAATAAGAACAAAATTAGTTGCTCGGAATGCCATGGCGATCAGCACAGATCAGCCCAGGATGTAGCAAAGGTTAAAATTCCAACGCCGGATACTTGCGCCAACTGCCATGAGGCCCGGGTGAAACAATTCGAGGCCGGAAAACATGCCTTCGCCTGGGCGGCCATGAAGGCCATGCCCACCGCCCACTGGCAACCCATGGCCTTGATGGAAGGGATGAAGGGCTGTGGAGGCTGCCATAAGATCGGATTGAAGACCGAGTCAGAGATCAAGGAGTTGAAAAAGGGCGGAGCTGGTTTTGGCGTTGCCTCCTGCGATGCCTGCCATACCCGACACACCTTTTCTGTTCAAGAGGCCAAGCAACCTCAGGCCTGTCAGACCTGCCATATGGGATTCGATCATCCTCAGTGGGAGATGTACTCGGGTTCAAAACATGGGGTTCGGTACCTATTGAAACAGAATAAAACTCTTCCGCAAACAGCCTCTGCCCCAACATGTCAGACCTGTCATATGCAGGGTGGAAATCACGAAGTTAGAACCCCTTGGGGATTTCTTGCTGTTAGGCTCCCAATGCCTGAAGATAAACAATGGGCAAATGACCGAGTAACTATTCTCCAGGCCCTCGGAGTGCTCGACCCGGATGGAAAACCAACAGGACGGCTGGATGTGGTAAAGGCAGCGGATGTAGCCCGGCTCACCCAGGAGAGCTGGCAAAAAGAGCGGGATAAGATGATCAAAACCTGTAACCGATGCCATTCCATCAATTTTGCAAAGGCCGAACTTGCAAAGGGCGATCAGATTATTAAAGAGGCGGATCGATTGATGGCAGAAGCTATCCGGACAGTGGCTGGTCTGTACAGAGATGGTATCCTCCCCAAACCCAAAAACTACGCTTATCCATTTCCAGACCTCCTCACCTTCCACGACGCCCCAACGACGATTGAGCAAAAACTCTTTGTCATGTTCCTTGAGCACCGGATGAGGACATTCCAGGGAACATTCCATGCCAATCCAGATTATGCCCTCTGGTATGGATGGAGCGAGATGCAGAGGGATCTGACCGGGATCAAGGAAAAGGCAACAGAGATGCGTGAAAAGAAGAAGTGATGGTTCATAGCGGCCATCCCTGCGCAGCCTCGATCGGGCATGGCCGCTTGCGCATCGCCTATGAGGAGGTTTCAAGCTTCCTGATAAATTGAATTTTCAGGGATCCCCGAGACAGATCTTCTTGCCTGCCCACTCTTTTTTTCTTATAATGACCACTTATGAAAATCAATTCAAGATATCCCTTTTTGATCGTTGTCCTCTTATTTTCTATCAGTCTGCCCACGCTCTCCCATTCAACTCCCGAATATGCAGAGCAGACAGGATTCGAGTGTCAACGATGTCATGTCGATCTCACCGGAGGAAAGCTAACAAAGACCGGGGAGGACTTCAGAGAGGATTTAAAAACCAAGGGCCCGTATCAGCCACTTCGTCCCATTCAAAAAGTGATTCGTCTCATCCTTGGATACATCCATCTGATCACAGCCATCGCCTGGTTCGGGACCATCCTATATGTCCACATCCTCTTAAAACCGGCCTACGCTGCAAAGGGACTTCCAAAGGGAGAGTTGATCCTCGGATGGCTTAGCATAACGATCTTGACCATTACGGGAATTTTATTGACCATTGCCAGAATTCCGGCATGGCAGGCTTTCTACACGACGCGATTCGGAATTTTATTGGGCATCAAGATCCTTCTCTTTATGATCATGGTGAGCACAGCCGTCACTGTAACATTTCTGATCGGGCCAAAACTGAGAAAATCAAGCTCATCCGGGCTGCCCCAGAGCAAAGACAGGCTCGCACTGGAAGAGCTCTCACGGTTTGATGGGAAGGAGGGGAGGCCTGCCTACTTTGCCTATCACGGAAAGATCTATGACGTCAGTTCGAGCAGGCACTGGAAAGATGGAACTCATTTCAAAAAACATCACGCAGGCTACGACCTGACAGATCTGCTTGAAACTGCCCCCCATGGAGAAGAAAAAGTATTGCAGATGCCTCAAGCAGGAGAACTGGCCTCATTAGAAAAAAGAGCGGAAAAGTCTTCCCGTGAGAAGATATTCTATTTTATGGCCTACATGAACCTGATATTTGTCTTTTTGATCACCTTTATTATTGCCCTCTGGCGGTGGGGCTAATTTAAATTGCAATAACCAAATCTCAAACTCCAAATAAACACCAATTACTCAATAACCGGATAACGAATCCTATTCTTAATATTATTTCTTAGAACTTGGGGCATTGGAATTTTGGTTATTATTTGATTATTGGTTTTTGGAAATTGGTTATTACTGGATTATTCAAGAATGCGGCCACCAGTCCACTCCAAGCCTGCTCGTTGGATGTTTTCTAACAAGAAGGGATAAAGAATTAACTCTTCCTCCTCGAAGTCGTAAAAATCAGGCCGGATCTCCCTCAGTCTGTGTCTCAGCTTCCTGATCTCCTCTCTCGAAGAGAAGTTGGCCATGACCGCTGGGAAACAATCAATCCCTTCCTCTACCAGGTTTTCCAATGCCTTTATCTGTAAACCAAAGCCCTCTGATTTCGCTCCGGTTAACCGTGCGAAATCTTCGGCGCAGACTCCTTTCAGGCTAACCCGGACGTAAAGATTGGGGAATCGGGACAGCTCCCTGGCATAAGAGCGATCGTGGCCGAGCAAAATGCCATTTGTCTCAAGGATGAAATGAATCTCTTTTGGAATGAGCTGGAGGACCCTCAGCAGATGAGACCGGTGAAGCGTGGGTTCGTTTCCACTGATCCTGACTTGATGAAACCCCTTCCTTCTTACAATGGAGAGGAGATTTTGAGCTACCTCCTCAGGTGAATAGAATCGCCCTGTTTCTTTCGGTCGAACGACGATGTGCCAGGACCAGCAGAAGAGACATCTCAAACAGCATCCGACACAGTCTGCGGTGGCAATCCCTCCATAAAATGGAGCAGGCCTGAACCGATAGTACTTCCTCTTCTCTTCAGATCCAATGATCCTTCCTACGCCTTCAGCCCTTTCGACAGGATCGTACACCTAAAATCCCAATAACCAAATTCAAAACCCAAAAAAGCTCCAGTCACCCAAAAAAACAATCAAACGGGTCTTTTTTTACATTTCAGTCATCGGAAGTTTTGGTTATTATTTGATTATTGGAGCTTGGGATTTGGTAACTCTGGACTTACATCCTCTCCCTTAGCTCCATGGCTTCAGAGACCAGTTCGATCACCTGATCAAATTGGAAGGGTTTGGAGATGATGAGATCGATCCCGCTCTCGCTCATCTTTTCTCTATTCAATTCCATTCCCCATCCCGTGATCATCACGATGGGAGTTTTTGGATTCATTTCTTTGATCGTCTTCCCCACCTCCAATCCAGATATTTTTGGCATGCCGAGATCGGTGAAGACCAGGTCAAAGCTTTCGTTTTTGAATCGCTCAATCCCCTCCTCTCCATCCGAGGCGACCACCACCCGATGCCCTTTGACCTCGAGCATGCGGCAGAGGATATCCCGGACCGACTCCTCATCATCGATCACCAAAATCCGTGCAGGCTGGACCTCTGTCACCCGCTTCGATACCTTCTCCTCCACCTCTTTTCTTTCGGAGCCTACGGGAAGGTGGATGATGAAGGTCGTCCCCTTGCCGGGTTCGCTCTCGATCAAGATCTCTCCCCCGTGCCGCTTGATGATCCCATAGGAGACGCTCATGCCAAGCCCTGAGCTGGGCACCCCCTTGGTCGTGAAGAATGGGTCAAACACCCTCTTCTTTACCTCCTCCGTCATTCCGATGCCGGTATCAGAGATCCTGACTTCAACCCGATGATCCGTTTGTGGCCGGGTGGAGATGCTTAGCTGGCCTCCCTCTGGCATGGCGTCGACCGCATTGAAAATGATGTTGGTGAGCACCTCCCTCAACTCCGATGGATTCCCCAGCACGAAAGGCACGTCCTCGAGACTTCTTGTCAGCTCGATCTGTATGCCTCTCTTCTGCGCCTGATCTTTCCAGCGGGGTTGGGTCACGTTGATCACTTCGGCAACAATCTCATTGATCGAGAGCAGAGTGAACTCCTTATCCCTTTTCACCCCTGTAAACTCCTGTATCCGGCGCACGGTCTCTGCTCCATCCTTTGAAGCCTGCTCAATCGCCCTCAACCGTTCACGGATCTCTTCGGGCGAGAGATGATCTAACTGGTGGAAGAGGAGCTGGATGTTACCGACGATGACGGCGAGGATGTTATTAAAATCGTGGGCCACGCCGCTGGCCATCTCTCCCATGGCCCTCAATTTCTCGGTCTGCACCATCTGATCCTGGGCCTGTTTCAGCTCTTCGAGTGTTCGTTTGAGATCGGAGAAGAGCCGGGCGTTCTCGATCGAGATAGCCATCTGACTGGCAAAGGAGGAGAGGACCTTGAGATCCTCCTCATCAAACCCCATCAGCTCACGACTCTCGATGTCAAGAACCCCGATCAGCTGCCCCCTTCCTTTGAGCGGAAAGGCCACCTCTGATTTCCCTTCTTCCGTTCCGCGAATATATCTGGGGTCTTTCGATACATCAGCAACATAGAGCGGTTCGCCTGTGTGGGCCACCCAACCCACGATCCCATCCACCCCCACCCTGAGTCTCAGGTCTTTCACCTCTTCAAAATCCCTGCCCGAGACCGCTTTCATATAGAGCTCTTCCCTCTCCTGATCCAGAAAGAAGACACCGCATAACGCATACCCCCACTGCTCCCGGAGAAGTTCCAATGCCTTTTTGAGCAGCTCGTCGAGGTCGAGCGTCGACGAAAGGGCCTTCCCGACCTCATAAAGGGTCGTCAGCTGTCTGATCTTGGCCAAAGAGTCCTCATAGAGCCTCGCATTCCCTATAGCGATCGCAGCCTGGTGGGCAAAATTGAAGAGGAGGTCGATCTCGTTCTGTTGAAAGTGTTTGTGAGGATCTGAGCTATTCACCACCATCGCCCCGATGATCATCTCCCTGACGATCAGAGGAACCCCCAAGACCTCCTTAAAATGATAGGAATTGGGCTCTCCGATTCGGTCGGAATGGTAATCATAATCCTGGTAAACGACAGGGACCTTCCCCTTCACCACCTCCCCCACAACGCCGCCGGATGAGACCGGAAATTCGCTTCCCAGCAGAGACTCCGGCAGTCCATGGACGATGGCAATAGCGTAATTCTGTTTCCGGCTATCCCAGAGCGCAACTGCCCCCGATTCCGCGCCCAGCAGCCCGACCGCGCGCTCAATGATCTTCTGGAGGATCACCTGCAATTCAAGCCGGGAGGCTATCTCCTGGCTGATGGAATAGAGGATCCGCTGCTCTTCTAAACGTCTGACGTTCTCCGTATAGAGAAAGATCCTCTCCATGGCACCGCCGAGGACCTGACCGATGGCGTTGAAGAGGTCCCTGTCATAGGATGTAAATTTATGAAAATCCCTCCAGGCGATGTTCAGCGTGCCGTAGATCTTATCCCTCGCCTTCAAGGGGATGACCGCCAGGGATTTTAAACCCTCTTCGACCGCTGTTGAAGCTGCTTTGGGGTGGCCAGGATAATCCTCGATGAACACCGGCACACCGGTAAGGGCTACCTCGCCGGTGATCCCCTCGCTGGGGTTCAATCGCTTCGCTCTCTCCACAAACCTTCTGGAAAAGTTTCGTTGTGCCGCGAAGACCAGAGTCTCACCCTTCTCATCTAAAAGGTAGACCCCGGCAGAACGGACCCCTATCAGTTCCGTGACCTTATTCAGAGTGTTATTGAGGGCCTCATGGAGATCAACGGCTTCATTGACGGCCTGGCTGATTTCGGCAAGAATGGAGAACTCACTATTAAGTCTCTGAATCTCTTCTTCCAGATCTTTGAGCGATTTCTTCATCCTCCCTCCTCAACGAAAAACTTCACTCCACCAATATGACCCCGTAGAGATTTCTCTCTTCCTCATGGGATCGAACCACTTCAATAGGAAACCCATTGTCCCTTGCCGTTTTAAAGACATCGATACCACAGGCCTCCATCGCGGGCCTCGCCTCATACCCGTGCTTACAGACCCCCTTCGGATCGCAGGTTTTACAGAGACGGCAGGGGCCGGAGCCCATGCTCCACGCCTTATAGTACCCATCGAGAAAGATCTCAATCTCAAGACGGACGACCGTCTCATTGAAGCCCCTGGACCTCTCTCCCCTCTGCAGCCTTCGATGGAGCAAGATCGCCTTCTCATAGGAGTCGATCACCTTCCGCGTCACGTCCGGAGTTGGCGTACAGGGAGGACAACAGAGGCTCATCCCGAAACCCGGACATCCGAACTGGCACTTCATCCTCACCCACTGAGCCGTGACAATGGAACGGGGATCGATCACCTTTGCTCCATCCATTCCCAACTCCAATGCCTTGTCGCAGTAGACCTCCAATCGCTTCATCCTCTCTCAATCCCCTCCTTTTCTGGCCAGTCATAATTGAACTTGATACCCGGGGGGCACATGGCAAATTCCAGTCCCCAAATAACCAAACCGGAATTTGGATCATCGGAGCTTTGGTTATTATTGCTTATTTCCTCTGGCTCAACTCCTTGATCTCTCGTTGCGCCTCCTCCCTTTCCGGGCTTCCTCTCTCCAACAAATCGAAAGCCGTCCTGAAATGGAGAAGGGCGTTCTTCGCCTCCCCTTTCAATTTAAAATGTTTCCCGAAATAGAAATGGGAAAGCCCCTTCTGGCCCATTCTTCCATAAACCGAACCGAGGCTATGATAGACCTCCACGAACTCAGGTGCCTCTTTCTGGATCTTCAGAAAGAGAGGCAGGGCCCTGGCAAATTCCCCCTTCTCCTGATATGCTCTCCCGAGGTAATAAAGGCCTAATAGATCGACGCCCTGGTCCTGGCCGGCTCCTAAGGTCGGCTCGATTGTCTCAAGGTTTTCAATTGCCTGATCCAGCTTTCCTGAAAGGAAATAGACGATGCCAAGCTCCCTCAAGGTATCCGTATCATTGGGCGCCAATGCCCGTGCCTTCTGAAGGGCCTCCAGCGATCTGTCCAGCCTCCCCGTCTTCCGGTAGGCAAGACCCAATCCGTAGTATCCCTCTAAATCCTTTGGGTTGTTCTCAACCAGTGACTGAAAATGAGCGATGGCAACGTGGGGCTCCTTCTCTTCCACAAAGGCCTTCACCTGAATCTTTCTAAAATTGCCCGATGTCTTGAAAGGACCTTTCGGCCTCCCTCCTGCCTGGAGGAGGTTTTCCAAGAGCGAAATCCGGCTCTCCACCGCAGGGTGGGTCAAAAGATAGGGGGGTACCTTCGACCCGGAGGCCAGACCGATTTTATAAATCTTGCTAAGAAAAGTGATCAACCCGTTGGGATCATAACCTGCTTTAACCATATAGTTGAAACCGTTCTGATCTGCATCCGTCTCCATTTCTCGAGTATATTTCAAGGCAAGGGCCTCTGCCGTGGCTGTCGCCATGGCCGCAGCCGCCTCAGAACCTGCCCCCCCTCCCCCCAGTAGAACCCCGGCAAGAATGGCGGCAAAGGTGGCGATGTTAAGCCGTTTCGATTTCTCAATCAACTGGGCTACATGTCTCTGCATGACGTGGGCGATCTCATGGCTGAGCACTCCTGCGACCTCCTGTTCGTCCTCTGCTAAGGCAAGGAGCCCTGTGGTGACGAAGATGTAGCCGCCCGGAATGGCAAAGGCATTCGGATCAGGTCCATTGATCAGATAGAATTTGAAATCAAAAGGGCTTGGACCGATCTGGGCAACCAGGGAATGGCCCAACCTCTCTAAATAGGTCCGAAGGGTGAGGTCCCTTACCCACTCGACCTTCTTCTCCATCTCGAGGACGACCCTCTTGCCCAGCTTCTTCTCCTCCTCTACGGTCATGGCCAGGGTGCCTCGGCCAAAGCCTTCAAAGAGAAGGCAGAGAAGGAGAAGAAAGGCGATCTTAGAGAAGATTCTTCGGTGTATCATCTCCTCACCTCAAACTGTTTTAATATTACCATGTCCTCCCCGTTCTTACAACAACCAAAAAGGAGTAATCGTTCACTCCTTCGTGGAAACTTTCCACCATCGGGCGGGGATGTCGGAGAGAATCTTATAGCGGAAACCTTATCTTGTCTCCCAACTACAAGAATACCATGGGCCTCGAAACGGCGTGCTGTGATGAAGGGTCACCTTTCTAAGCCTAATCTTAAATCATCCGACCGCTTGATAAGATTTTCGGAGATATTCCCGCCCGATGGCAGCCTTTCTCCACGCTTCAGTGACGTATTAAGAGCCACGGAATGCCTCGGTGATGGGTATGGAATCAACCGATCTGATAGGAAGGAAAAAGTAATAAATAAGCCCTACATATCCTCTCCATTTGGGTGGGGTTTGGATGGTGGGAGTTAGAGGATATGTAGGGCCCCAAAATTTCTGCGCTGTGCCCTTTGCCCTTTGTTAATGCTCCAGGCAGGGCCGCCGGAATGAAAAATCTCCCGATTCAGTGATCTTCCACTTCAACCAATCGTAGCTCCTTTTCAAAAACTTCTCTTCCCGAAGATGAGAGCGCTTCTTCCCCTTCTTTCTCGAATAAGGCCCGTACCGGTGATTCCATTCGTTCGTTAACATCGGCAATCACCTCCCTTAAGGTGGATTATTGGTCTCACTCTCCTTTCCAATTCTTTATCGTCTGGTTTAAACCCTGGACGGTACCGTAGAGTCGCTTGATGGGAAAGATCTTTTCCCTCCTCTCACCACGAAGAGGATAGACCCTACCTCCACCTACAGCCGCCGCCTCACCAAACTCCACCAGCTTTCCCTTCTCCTCGGCCTTGAGCCTCTCCAGCTCGAGGCCGTGCTCCTTCTCCATTTCGTGTTCTGTCAGGTGCCCCGTGATCCACGCCCAGCTCATGGGATAGACATCGGGATTGAAGATCACCGAATAGAAGTGCCAGACAATGATGGTGAGCGTGGCCAGGATCGCCTCATAAAAATGGATGGCCCGGGCCACATCGAATGTCCATTTCGGAAAAAATTTGAGCCATTCCACCTCAAACCAGAGGATGAAACCCGTTACCGTCATGACGATCGTCCCCCAGATCAGTCCGAGGTATTCCGCCTTCTCCCGGAAATTGAACCGGGGCATCTTGATCTCCTTAGCTGGCCGATTGATGAAGAGATTGTTCTTCAACGTCTCCCAAGCATCTCTGAGGTCTTTCACCACGGGAACCATATCCTTTAAAATGCCTCTTCCCCTCTGAGTGAAGAGCATGTACAGGATATGGTAGCCACCCAAGGTCACGATGGCCACACCGGAAAGACGATGGAGGAATCCCCGGAGCGTCATCCCACCGGGCACATCCGTAATGGGAGAGACCCAGAAGGCCTCTGGGTACTTCAGGGCGAAGCCGGTGATGACGAGGATGGTGAAATTGATGAAGAGGTTGATGTGCTGAACCCTCTCATTCAACGTCATTCTCAAGTACTTTTTGGCCATGGCCACTCCCCGTTCTAAAAAAAGCCACTGTTCAGCAGATCAATGCATGCGATCGATCGTCTTTCTCAGCCAGTCGGTAAAATTGAAGAAGATCATCCCTCCGATGACGCACACGATCAGGATGATGTAGGTGATTCGCACCCATCCCACCACCTTCTCTCCGAAATCCTCCCCTGCGGTCGAGGCGACCGCATGCATCTTCCCCTTGGCAAAATTTTCTGATGCCCCGGGATGACAGTTTCCGCAGGTCTTCTGAAGGTTGTCCTTGTAGACCATCGATTTTGGATCCGAAGAGGGCCGGATATCGTGAACGCCATGACAGCTGGCGCAGTTGGCAGAATAGGTATCTCCTCCCCGGTAAGAGAGACCGTGAAAACTGTCATAATAGGACTTCACCGGGGTTGTGGTGATCTTATACTCCCTTGAAATTCGCTCCGCCGCATGACATTGAGGACAGGTCGTCAAAGCGATCCTCCTCTCATTGACCGGAGAGTCCGGATCGACTTTTGCTTTAATCCCATGAATGCCATGGCAGGTGGTGCAGGTGGGAGAATCGGTCCTGCCTCTGGCGGCGAGCACCCCATGAATGCTTTCCGTAAATTGTTTGGTGATATCGGGATGGCAGGAGCCACAGGTTTGAGGAATGTTTGACCGAAAGATCGTCGATTTTGGATCGATCAGCGAGCGCAGATTGTGGCTCCCGTGGCAACTGGTACAGGTGACCTCGCCTGTCTTTTTATGAACACTCTTCTGAAACGCCTCTCCAGGAATCGTCGCACCCAAGGCATGTTCCTTGACAAACTCGACATCAGAATGGCAACGATTGCACGTCCGCTCGATATTGGAGACGTGGGTCATCGATTTGGGATTCTTGCTCGGCTGGATGTTATGTTTCCCGTGACAATCGTAACAGTTGGCTGCCCTCTCCGTGCCCTTCATGATCAGCTTGGAATGAAGACCCTGCTGATACTCCTTCTCTGCCTCCCTGTGGCAAGTTCCGCAATGGACGCTCTTGTCCGCAGCCTTCTTCCCTCCTTCGGCGTGTCGATCGTCCTTGATCCGGGTATGGCAGCTCGAACAGGAGAGTTTTCCATGAACCGAACTTTTGAACCCTGCCTCTGAGACGAAGAGCGAGAGGCTTCGGCCACGGGGATCCTGTTTTTTCAATGACTCGTCCTGATGACAACCCAGGCAGAAGGATAGGTCGGCCCGGGCCACACCCACCATCAGCCCGACAAAGAGAGAGACGACCCCCGAGAGGACAACCCAGGTGCTCATGCCCACTTCTCTCCCCTTCATGCAGGAACCCTCCCTGGAATGAGGAAAGGGAAAAAACCCTCTTTCAGATTCTCCCTCTCGATCTTTTCAAAAGCACATTCCACAGCAGACTTGACCTCCTCGAGATCGACCGGTTTCATCGCTTGATAGAAGATCCCTGCTCCCCGGAGACGCTTCACCAGGCCAAGGGAAGCCTCTGAAGAGATCACAATCACCTGGATCTTATCGTTGATCTTTTTGACCAGGGGAAGCAGATCACAGGCCTTCACGCCTTCGATCTCATCATCGAGGAGGACAACCAGGATCTTGCCGTTTCGAACCTTTCGAATCACCTCGCTCACCATCCGGGCTGTCTCCACTCTGTACCCGACGCCGTGAAAAAAAGTGGAGAGCGATCTGGCCAAGAGATCGTCCTGATAAGCAATAAGGATCGTTTTCGATTTCATCTCAATTTCTCCGATTCCCTAAGAAACCTCTCTCGCCTGCCCAGAAGAGGAGCAACCTCTCCTCAGTATGCCTCTTCTTATGTCGCCTCGACAGGCATCTCTCCTCTTCGATGAGAAGAAAATGCCGTCCCGATGAAGGAGGAGAGGAGAATGCCTGCTGGGATCAGTTGAGCCAGGACAACGACGATCCCAAAGGTGAGGAAGAACCAGACTCCCAGGAGCCCTGCTCCTCTAATCCCCCCTGCATAGGCAATGCCCAGAGAGGTCAGCGCTACAGCGACGACAAAGGCCAAGCTCAGAATGGTTAGAATCTGTCTCATCCGCATGGAAAGCCTCCTCATCACTCAGTTTTCAAGCTACTTCTTTACGGCTGCCGGTTCATACCCAGGAAGTACTGCCTTCCCTTCAACCGCCTCCTCTTTGACTTCCTTCTTCCGCTTGAAAACCATGCCTGAGGTCGTACCGATGAAAGAGAAGAAGAGGAGCGCTGCCGGGATCAACTGAAGGAGAACGATGATCGCTCCGATGATAATGAAAATCCAAAGGGCAACGCCTGCATCCTTAAGACTGATCGACCTTGCAAAGGCCGGTGTGGCCGTCAAAATGGTCAACCCAGCGACCAGACCGAGAGTCAATAGTTTCTTTGTCTTTGCCATAAACCATCCCCCCTTTCCTTAGGGTCACCTTTGAGGCTGCATATCCTGTGCCAATGTGAAAAAAGGAACAGATTTGAATTAATACTTTGAAATTATTGAGTTTTTCAATTTTTGATTCCGGGTAAAAAGGATCTAAGTGTATATTTTTAATATACAAATTTCGGAAGGTTAAGAGGGAAGGGATTGGCTAAGAAGCGTAGATTACAGATATATTTTTAGAAATTATAGAAATATACACCCTGGTCCCTCTAAAATCTAAGCGTGCGGGCCAGAATGGTGAAGGCGATAATCGGAATCAGCCAGCAGAAAAAAGCTATAATAAAACAGAGGCTTACGTCATCTGTCTCTATCCTTTTTAATTCTCCGTACTTAGCAATCAGGATCATCCCGAGGGCAGCAATACCGACGACCACAATCGACCAACCCAAGATCAGCCATTTAAAAAAATCTGACACTTCGCTTCGTTCTCCCTTGGAATGTTGGAATAGTGGAATATTGGTTAAATGATCGCTAACTGCAAAAGATATAGATTTTCCCCATCATTCCATTCTTCCTTATTCCATCACGATTCTTCACGGGCCCGGATGTTGTACTTTCTCATCAGCGCCTGGAAGTTTGGCCGAAGCATCCCCACCTCCTCGGCTGCCCTTGTCACATTCCACTGATGCCTCTCCAGGGCATTGAGGACAAAGGCCTTCTCCACCTCTTCCACTGCCTTTTCCCGCAGTTGCTTCTTGAGCTCTTTTAATTCCTCGCTCGTCATCGGGATTGGCCTCTCCCATCTCTCTTTCTCCTGCTCACCGGGAAGGATGATGTGTTCTCCTCGAACCATTTCGTCTTCGATCATCACTACGGTCCGTTCGATCACATTCTCAAGTTCCCGGACATTGCCTGGCCACGGGTATTTCATCAACTTGTCCATGGCCTCGGGTGTAAACCCCTTGATCTTCTTCCCCATCTCCTCTCCATACTTCTTAAGAAAATGGACCGCCAAGAGAGGGATGTCCTCCTGTCTCTCCCTCAGAGTGGGAAGGTAGATGGGAACGATGTTCAGTCGATAATAGAGATCCTCCCGGAAGGTCTCCTCTTTGATCATTTTTTGCAGATCTTTGTTGGTGGCGGCGATGAGGCGGATGTCCACCTTCTTGGCCTTTGTCCCGCCCACCGGCGTAAACTCCCTCTCCTGCAATACCCTGAGAAGCTTGGCCTGGATCCCAAGGCTGATATTACCCACCTCATCGAGAAAGACAGTTCCTCCGTCTGCCACCTCAAAGAGTCCTGGCTTGGTACTGACGGCCCCTGTGAACGAACCCCTGATATGCCCGAACAATTCGCTCTCCAGCAGGTTTTCGGAAAGAACAGCGCAGTCCACAGGAACGAACTGCTTCTCTCTCCTCGGACTGTTAAAATGGATGGCACGGGCGATCAATTCCTTTCCTGTCCCGCTATGACCATAGATCAGAACCGTGCTGTCGGTCGGGGCCACCTTGGCAATGATCCGGTAGATCTCCTGCATCTTCTTGCTCTTCCCGACGATATTGTGAAAGCCATATTTCTCCTGGAGTTCCTGACGGAGGTAGATATTCTCCAGCATCAGGCTCCTCTTCTCGATCGCCTTCTTCACCACCACCGAGACCTCATCGGGAGTAAAGGGTTTCGGGATGTAATCGAAGGCCCCCAGCTTCATGGCCTCCACCGCAGTCTCCACTGTTGAAAAGCCGGTGATCATGATGACGATTGTATCGGGATAATCCCTGCGGACCGTCTTCAGGACTTCCATGCCGTCGACCCCGGGCATCTTAAGATCGGTGATGACGACATCGAAAGGGCTCTGCCTCATTTTATCAAATGCCTCCATCCCACTGAGGGCTGTGTCCACTTCATAGCCCTCCTCCTCCAGAATCCGTTTGCAACTCTCGCAAACGATCATCTCATCATCGACGACCAGTATCCTCGGAGCAGTCATCCTTTTCGCCTCCTTCGTCTCATCTGGGCGCCCAAAACTTAGTTATTCTTTCGATTTATCCTACCACAAAACAAGTCTTAAAATCTATACTCTTTTTAAACACTTATCAGCTCTACGTTTTCCGTCTTTATCCATCGTTACCCGGGCGCAATCAGTCTCGCCTCCAGATCTCTCAAATCGAGGAGGACAGAATCCCCTCTTCTCCCGCCTCTTCGGTCTAAGAAAAAGGCCCTCATCCCCAACGACCTGGGGACGATATAGTCAAACTCATAGTGATCACCCACATGAACGATCTCCTCAGGAGAAGCCCTTAGGATCTGACAAACCTGTTGATAGAAACTGGACGTCTTCTTAACCAACCCGAAGTCGGACGTGGCTGAAAAGATCTTCTCGAAGTGTCCATCGAGGCCTGTGGCCTTCAACTCGATATCGATGAACTCCCTTCCTGCGTTGGAGGTGAGGATCAAAGAGAACTTATTTCTTAAGTGATCCAATACCTGGTTGACGTCCGGATAGACACGAATCTTGTCAATGTATCGCTCCATCACGCTCTGCCAGGGCATCTCCAACTGGAAAAAACGAAACCAGTATTTGATGTCATACCACTCGATCGCACCCTCGCCCACTTTGCCGTACTCGCCTTCGATAAAGGCCTTCGCCCTCTCAAAGGAGATGCCATACTTCTCGGCATAAAGCGTGGGGATGCCGTGGCCCCAGACCCATTCGGTGAACTCGGGATCGATCAGTGTTCCGTCCATGTCAAAAGAGATGAATCTGACCATTCCTCCTCCAAGAGCGAAAATTCGAAATCCGAATATCGAAATCCCTGCCTACCGGCAGGCAGGCGAAACAATTTCTAAATTCAAATTTTCAAATTATCATTTTAGAATTTGTTATTTTGATCATTCGAATTTGTTTCGAATTTCGTGCTTCGGATTTATATTCTTAAATCCTTTCAATGACCACATCCTCTGCGGTCCGAACCTCCCTTTCTAAATCCATAACCACAATGGTCCGGATCGGCAGATAGGCATGAGAGGTGAAGATCGTGATGCACCTCTTTTCAAACATCAGCAGCGGCGCATTGGGCTGATGGGATCGCACAAGAATCCGTTTTCCGTAGCGTTCCATCATCTCACCGAAATAAGGTCTGCCGAGCTGAGGCCTTCCGCTCCAATCATCCCGGACATGGATCTCGCTTTCTACAAAATCTCCCCAGACGATCCTATCCCAGTTTGCATCTCCCCATTCGATCCGATTCGTCTCCTCGAGGGAGTCCAATTCAGGGAGTCCTCCGTGGAGCCCCAGCACCCCGTTTCCAGAGGTGATCGCTAATGGGAATTTGGAGAAGAGATGGCCGTAGGCCTCCTTCTCCATCAGTGAAAGGGAATTCCAGAAGTTGGCGGGATAAAGTTCCTTCACCATATACCCCTCATGGTTCCCAGCTAAAAGGAAGATCTCATCCGGATGCTCCCTTTTCAGGTGGAGCAGATAATGGAGATTCTCTCTCGAGTATTGGCCCCGATCCACATAGTCTCCAAGGAAGACGATCCGGTATGGTCTCTTGAGATATTGACGGACGACCTGCTCGCTTGCACTGAGATCCCCGTGGGTATCCCCCACAAAGACGACCTTCCCTTCGGATGGAAGACGGATCAGTCGGGACTCCCTTTCAAGAATCTTACCAACCTCGTCAAATAGATCTTTTTCCATCGTATCCCTTTCCGCCGGCTCATCAAAATAGATCTTTGACAAAATCCTAAATCCGAACATCGCAATCCCTGCCTACCGGCAGGCAGGCGAAACCATTCCTAAATTTAAATGTTCAAAACAAAACATTTTGAAAATTAGGATTTTGGTCATTTGAACTTGTTTCGAAATTCGAATTTCGGATTTCGTGCTTCGAGTTTTACCGATCTTATGTCTTCATCACTTTCACATACACCTTCCGATTTCTTGGGCCGTCGAATTCGCAAAAGAAGATCCCCTGCCAGGTTCCGAGGGCCAACCTTCCTGATTCGATCAGGACAACCTCAGAGGGCCCGATGAGGCTCGCCTTGATATGGGCAGGCGAATTGCCTTCCAGATGTCGGTATCGGTCCTGAAATGGGATCACTTTGTTGAGCTGCATCAGAATATCCTGTGAAACGCTGGGGTCGGCATTTTCATTGATGGTGACCGCAGCCGTGGTGTGAGGAATGAAGATGTAGCAGATCCCCTCTTGCACCCCTGCCTTCCTAACCACCTCTTGGACAGAATGGGTGATATCAATGAACTCCGTCTTAGCCGTCGACTTTACCTGAAAAGCCTCGATCATCTCTACCTCCACCAAGGGGTCACTTAACGAACCATCTCATACCATATCCGTTCAAGAATCTCAATCAATCCTCCATCTCTTGATCCATCTGATTTGACACTTCAATTCTAAATTTAGTAAATTTCAAACATCGGGGACAATGAGGACGAAATATGAAACCTCTTTGAGGTGAAAGGGCTACCCTCACCGTGCCCGCCTGAAAGAAAAAAAGAGATGTGAAGGAGGTCAAGCATGAAAGCTGTCTTTACGATGTGGAGAAATACCCGGATGATCATCCTGGCCTCGGTCTGCGCCGCCATTTATGGTGCTGCGCTCATCGCCTTCAAGACGGCCATTCCTCTCATTCCTGGCATTACGGAGGTTCGGGTGGCGAATATCTTTCCGATGGTCTTCAGTCTGCTCTTCGGCCCAGCAGGCGCCTGGGGAACAGCGTTCGGAAATCTCATCGGAGACATCTTCGGCGGCACCTTAGGCCCTGCCTCCGCTGCCGGCTTCGTGGGTAACTTCCTCCTCGGTTACCTCCCCTATGCGATGTGGACCACCTTCGTCCCGTTTGCCGAGAGATCACGAGAGTGGAACGTTGGGAGCTGGCGCAGCTGGATCAACTACATCCTCATCTCTTTTCTCTCCAGTGCCTCCTGCGCTGTGGTCATCAGCGTCGTGGTGGATGCTCTGGGCATTGTCCCCTATGCCGTGTTGACCAAGATCATCACCCTTAACGACACCTTTGCCAGCTGGATCGGGGTCATTCTTTTGACCTCGGTGTTCGGCATCACGAAAGAGCAGCTCGGCCTCTTCTGGCCAGAGGTGATGGAGGAGCGGGACGTGGGCCATCCTCTTGCTGGCACGATCGGTGCCTGGCTGGTTGCCCTGAGTGCGGTGACCGGTCTTTTCGGAGGAACGATCGGCCTTCCCATGCCCACCACCGGGTGGGTCTGTAGCCTTGCGATCATGGTCGGGTGTCTATTACTTTAGACGTACGGGGCTCTCTGCGGGTCGGGGTGAGTGGAAGATGGGCGTCGCGGTCACATTCGAAGATCTCTCGTTCACTTATCGTCAAAATAACCGCCCCTCTTTAAGAAACATCCAGGGGCAAATGGAAGAGGCCAGGACCGTGGTCCTGATGGGACACAGCGGCGCAGGCAAGTCAACCCTCTGCTGCACACTCAACGGCCTCGTGCCGAGATTTTTTCGCGGTCAATATGAGGGCCGTGTCCTGGTCAAGGGAGAAGAGGTGGCCCGGCGCAAGGTCGCCGAGATGTCAAGGATCGTGGGCCTTGTGCTACAGGACTTCGAGGCACAGCTCTTCTCCACCAATGTGGAACTCGAAATGGCCTTCGGGCCGGAGAATCACTGCCTGCCCCGGCCGGAGATCGAGCACCGCATCCACCGTTACCTCAGCTTCGTCGGCCTTGAGAGAATGCGACAGCGGGAACCAGCCACGCTCTCCGGCGGGCAGAAGCAGCGATTGGCCATTGGTTCGGTGCTGGCCCTGGAGCCAAAGGTTCTCGTCATGGACGAACCGACCACTGACCTCGATCCTCAGGGCCGGGAAGAGGTCCTCTCGATCGCTGACGACCTCCGGGAAGAAGGCGGCCTGCTCCTCCTTGTAGACCATGAACCAGAGACAGGGCTCCGTGCGGACCAGGTCTGGCTCATGCGTGACGGCCAAGTGGTAGCACAGGGAACGCCTGCTGAAATTTTGGTCAATCTGTCTTTGCTCAAATCCTGTGGGATCAAGCCCCCGCCGACAGTAGAGCTCTTTGAAGAGATGGGTTGGCCGGGAAGGCCGCTCACTGCGGAAAAGGCCACCTCTCTGATCATAGAACAGAACCTGGCCAGGCCCAGAAAGCTGAAGGCTCCTGCATCTCTGCCCAATGCCGGAGGCCCTCCCGTCCTGATGGCTGAGGGATTGCGGTACGTCTATCCCACCTATCAGATTGAGGCATTGCAGGGCATTGACCTATCCATCCGTGAAGGCGAATTTCTTGCCATCCTGGGGCAGAATGGCTCTGGCAAGACGACGCTGGCGAAACACTTCAACGGCCTGCTCAAGCCGACTTCAGGCCGCATGCTCATCCACGGCAGGCCGAGCACAGACTACTCCCGGCGTGAGCTGGCCAAGCGGGTGGGATATGTATTCCAAAACCCGGACCATCAGATCTTCGCAAGGACCGTGAAAGAGGAGGTGGGTTTCGGTCTCAAGGTCTTGGGAGAGCATCCCAAGATGATCGAAAAGCGGGTGGCCGAGGCCCTGGAGGTCGTGGGACTGCAGGGCTACGAGGGAAAAGTCCCGTTCACGCTGACAAAGGGCGAACGTCAGCGTGTGGCCGTGGCATCGGTCTTAGCTGTTCAACCCGAGGTGATCGTCCTCGACGAGCCAACGACAGGGCTCGACTACGCCCAGCAGCGAAACATGATGGAAATGTTAAGGCGCCTGAACAGATCCGGCCATACGGTGATCGTCATCACCCATTCCATGTGGGTAGCGGCTGAATATGGCACGCGTGCGATCGTATTAAAAGATGGCAATATCCTGCTCGATGGACCGACCCGGGTTGTCTTCAGCGATGAAGCCCAGCTGGCCCGCGCCTCCTTGCACCCTCCTTCTCTGGTGCGTCTGAGCAACTGGCTGGGCACGCAAGCAATGACGGTCCAGAAGATGGTAGAAGAGCTACGGGAAATTCCAAACCCCAATAACCGAATAAATCCCAATTGCCAATGCCCGACGTCTTCATAATTGGAATTTGGTTATTGGGAGTTGATCGGGATGTTTGCAGACTGAACGAGCCAAGATTCTATGAACATCTTCCTCTACCTCGATAAAGGGACCTGGATCCACCACCTCGATCCGAGAACCAAGATGATCGGCACGCTGATCCTCTTCCTCATCTGCCTCTGCTTTAATCATCCCTTGTACATGGGTGGAATCAGCCTCGGCGTGATGGCGATTGCACTCTCAGCCAGGGCGCTCTTCAACTTTTGGCGGGTTCGCTATATCTTAATTCTCCTCATCACCTTCAGTACCGTGATGTGGCCATTTTTCGCTGAAGGGACCACCCCGTTATGGTCATGGGGATCTCTCCGCATCAGCGAGGAGTCGTTGCTTTACGGGATCGCAATGGGTTTACGCCTGGCCACATTCGTGGCCACGGGCATCATCTTGCTTTCCACGACGAGGAACGAAGAGTTGACCAACGGCCTGATCCGATTGGGTCTGCCCTACCCGGTGGCCTTCGCCCTATCAACCGCCCTGCGGCTTGTACCCACCTTTGCCGGCGCCGCCGCCACGATCGTCCAGGCCCAGATATCCAGGGGGCTCGACCTTGAGTCTGGGTCTCTCATCAGCCGTATTGGCAAGTTCATCCCTCAAGCCGTGCCTCTCTTCGTTTATGCCATCCGGCACACCAATCTACTGGCCATGGCCTTGGAGTCAAAGGGATTCGACCCTGAATCGCCACGGACCCTTTATTACGAACCCCGGATGCGAAAGATCGATTATCTGACCCTCATTCTCCTTTCTGGAGTTCTCGTCATATCGACCTATATGCGTTTAGGATTGGGCCTGGGCATCGCCATGCCAGGCCGGATGTAGAGGATTCTTCGTGCTTGTAATTTGATTTTAAATCAGGTATGGTAGAAACGGAATCACGAGGAGGGAATTGCGGATGGCTCAGAAGAAGATCTCAGAGATTCTGAAACTGATCGAGTTCCTGAACGAGGAGGTGAAGGAATTATCTAAAAGGCTGAGCCGTATCACCCCTAAAGAGGTCAGCGAAAAATTAGGGGCCCTGGCCCTCCTCAGAGAAAGGATCCTCAACCTCCGGGTCGACCTTCCACAGGAATTGGAAAATAGCCTATCCGAACTCTATCCTCCCACTGAGAAGAACAAACTGAAACCCTCCTGATCTGCCAAATGGTTCGGCGCGACAAATATTCCCGATTTTAAACTCCAAACCGATCTCTTGATAGCTCCGGGATCTCAACTCCGAACTCGAAACTTCTTCAGTAGAACGCCAGGCTTGCAAAAGAGACGACGGACTGGGTCTCCGGGGTGAACGCCTGAGCATAGCGGAGGAGTTTGCCCTCTCTGGCCTGAAGGACCTTGAGCATCGTATAGATCGCCGGGAAACCGCAGATTCTTCTCCGATCCTGATCCTTCAAGATCGACTGAAAAAATCCTTCTGCGTCCATTCTCTCTGCATGCGCCAGCATCTCCTGATCCTCTTGAGCCAGAACCCCGAGACCGTACTCTGTCATCCCCTCCTGATCTCCGAATTGATGGCCCACGTGTGCAAGATCAGCACTGGCGATCAGAACAACCTCTTTCCCGATCGAGGAGAGAGAATCCTTCAGACCTTCGATGAACTCTCGAACCGGTCTCAGCTCCATCGGTGAGATCCCCCTTTCCAGGGCCTCATGAAATGATCCGCACAGAATGGGAACGATCCTGAGCGGTTCCGGATCGGGGTAGAGATATCGGAGAAAGACGCATTGAAACTCAATCGAGTGCTCGCTCCGGTGAACCCGTTCATCTCTGAAGAGATCCTCGGAACATCGAGATCGGATGGCATCGACCAGCTCCCTGTCCACCTTCAGCGTCCCGAGAGGGGTCATAAAATCCTTTTGGGTGAGGCAGAAAGGCTTTTCCATGGGGACGTGGCATGTCCCGAGAACCACAAAGCAAGAAGAGGAACTCCTCTCCCATATCTCCCTGTGGGCGAAGGCATAGCAGACCCCTCCCCTTTGAAAATCGATATGGGGTGCCACCACTCCCTTCAATCCATGGCCACCTTTCCTCTCTTCAAGGGGGCCCGGCCCCTCCGGTCCTGCAAAGTAGCTGCTGAGCTGCGCCTTCAATCGACCGGGGTCCATCTCGTAACTCTTCCCGGCAAATGCAGCTTCTCTGACAGCGGCCTTTTCAAATCGCTCTTCTTTCTCCCGCAGGGCCGCCTGAAATCGGTCGCCCTCGAGAAAAAGATTTTCATCCAGGGCGTCGATAATTTCCTGAATCTTCTCCGTGTAGAGAAACTCTCCAAACCTCCTCATATAGGCTGCCTGAATATCCAGGACCGAGTGCTCTCCATCAAAAAGGGAGACAATAAAATAGAGAGGAGGGGGCAGGAAGAGCGCCCTTTCGCTAACGTTCTGAGGATCCTGAAGACAGATCAGCGTTTGACCTGACATTTGCACCTGAAAGACATTGACGTTCCGCAGTTTTGGAGAATCCATAGAAATTATGAAAGTCGCTCATTTAGGAAGAAACTTTAACAATCAAATGACAATGGCTAATCCCTATTTCATGGAAGAATGATCCGATCGAATACCTGGGTATGGGTGACTGGGGTCTGTCTGGTGATTGGTAACGGGAGCTCGGAGTTTAGCGACCCATGGCCTTTCGGGAAAAAGGGTCTCATCCGATCGCGATGCTGACCGCACCCTGTTCCTCGGGACGTGTCTCGGGAGGTTTCAACGCAAGTTCGATAGCCTCATCCATCCGTTGAATAAACTTGAAGTTCATCTGCTTCCGGATGTGCTCCGGGATCTCCTCCAGGTCTTTCTCATTCTTCTTGGGGAGAATGATCGTCCTGATGCCTGCCCGCATCCCGGCCAGGACCTTCTCTTTGATCCCCCCTACAGGAAGGACCAGGCCCCTGAGGGTGATCTCGCCGGTCATGGCCACATCGCTTCGTACAGGGGTATTGGTTAAGAGGGAGGTCAGCGCCACAAACATGGTAATTCCAGCCGAAGGTCCGTCCTTTGGAATGGCGCCTGCAGGTACGTGGATATGGATGTCGTTCTTTTCAAAGAAGTCCTCGGGAATGCCCAGTTCCTTCGATTTGGAACGGACATAGGCCAGCGCGGCCTGGGCAGATTCCTTCATCACGTCTCCCAATTGGCCGGTTAATGTCAAGCCCTTCTCCCCTCTCATCTTCGTTGCCTCAACGAAGATGATGTCTCCTCCGGTGGGTGTCCAGGCCAGACCCGTGGCCACACCGGGATCCGATGTCCGCTCCGCCACCTCGGGGAAGAACTTCACCGGGCCGAGAAATTTATGGAGGTTGTCGGGGGTGATCACCACCTTCTCTTTAACTCCCCTGGCCACATCCTTCGCCACCCCTCGGCAGATGGCTGCGATCTCCCTCTCCAAATTCCGAACCCCTGCCTCCCGAGTGTACGAGGTGATGATCACCTGAAGTGCCTCATCCTGAAATTCGATGAACTCTCCACTCAACCCGTGCTCGCTGATCTGCTTGGGAATGAGAAACTGCTTGGCGATCATCATCTTCTGATCTTCGCTGTAACCCGGAAGCTCGAGGGTCTCCATCCGATCCCTCAGGGCCGGGGGAATGGTGTCGAGCACATTGGCAGTGGTGATGAACATCACCTTTGAAAGGTCGAAGGGAACGTCAATATAGTGATCGGAGAAAGAGAAGTTCTGCTCCGGGTCCAGCACCTCCAGGAGGGCGGAGGATGGGTCACCCCGGAAATCCATCCCGATCTTGTCCACCTCGTCCAACATGAAGATCGGATTATTCGACCCCGCCTTCTTGATCCCCTGAATGATCCGGCCCGGCAGCGCTCCCACATAGGTCCTCCGATGGCCCCGGATCTCAGCCTCATCCCGAACTCCACCCAGGGAGATGCGGATAAATTTTCGGCCCATGGTACGGGCGATCGATCGGCCGAGGGAGGTCTTTCCAACTCCTGGCGGACCGACGAAGCAGAGGATCGGACCCTTCATGTCCGATTTCAATTTCCTGACAGCTAAGTACTCCAGAATTCTCTTCTTCACCTTCTCCAGATCATAGTGGTCCTCATCCAGGGTCTTCTGGGCGTGGTCGATATCGAGGGTGTCCTCGGTCGTCTCAGACCAGGGAAGCTCCACCAACCAGTCGAGATAAGTTCTGGCCACCGTATATTCTGCAGAGGCAGGAGGGATCTTGGCGAGACGATCCAGTTCCTTCTCGGCAGCGGCCAACGCCTCGGCTGGCATCCTTGCCTTCTTGATCTTCTCCCGGAGTTCCTTGATCTCCGTGGAGTGCTCGTCCAGCTCTCCCAATTCTTTCTTGATCGCCTTCAATTGTTCCCGGAGGTAATACTCCCTCTGGGTCCGATCCATATCCTCCTTCACCTGAGACTGGATCTTGTTGCCCAATTCCAATACCTGAACCTCCTTGTTCAGAAGGAGATGCACTTTCGCCAAGCGCTCCCGAATATCGAAGGTCTCAAGGATCCCCTGCTTCTCGGTTGACGAGAGGTTCAGATTGGAAGCGATCAAATCCCCCAGGATAGAGGGCGACTTGATATTGCTCACCATCGTACCCAGCTCGGCGGTGAGATAAGGGGCCAGTTCCACAGCCCTCTGGAAAAGGTTCTTCAGATTCATCATCAGGGCGTCTATCTCAACACCCTGAGCAAAGCCCTCTTCGATGGTCTCACATCTCACCTTAAAATAAGGCTCCCTCTGAATGTATTCCTTCACCTTTATCCGCGAGATGCCCTGGACAATGACCCGCTGGCTTCCATCGAGCTCTCGGATCATCCTTAGAATCAGTGCGGCTACGCCCACCGTGTAAAGGTCGCTCTCCTTCGGATCCTCGATCTCGGACCTCTTCTGGGTGATGATGCCGATGATGCGATCCGAATCCATCGCATCATCGATCAACTTCACAGATTTCTTCCTCCCCACCATAATCGGGAGGATCAGGTCGGGGTAGAGGACGGTTCCCCTCAAAGGAAGGATGGGGAGTTCATTTGGGACAGAAACCCTGTCGTCCCTTCCCTTCTCGTCCTTATCAGCACCTCCCCTTGGCAAAAAGATCATTGTGACCTCCTCCTGGATGATCGGTTCCGTCTAAGTATAATCATAATCACTGTCGCTCCGAGTGTCAATGTAGTCCCTTTCGTTTCAGAAGTTACTTAACCCCAATATCATGGGATATAGGCAAAAGACTGTTGTTTGTGGATGATGGTTGACGGATCAGTCACTGTCCGCTGGTCAGGGGTTCTGGATCATGTCGGCTCACGGACATAGGCTTTCCCGCAGACGTTGCAAACCCCCCTCTCATTAATGACACCGATGCAATTTCCATCACTGCATAAGATGCGCTCCGAGAAATCGATCTCCCCTTCTTCCTCCGTCTTCACCGAACTTCCGCACCAACAGCAGTAGGCACTCTTCTCCGGGATCTCTCCCTGGCAGTTGGGACAGAGCTTAAAGGGCAAGGATTCTTGACAGTGGGGGCACTTCATCTACTCCTCCTCGACGTGAAGATTCCTGATGAACCGCTCGATATCCCGCTTGTTTCTCCTCAGTTCGTAAAGAAGCTTCCTCGTCTCTTCATCGGGAAAGAGCCGATTCAAATCGTATTCCTTGCCCGGGAAGAGAAGATTGAGATCGACTGCCCTTTTTGGCTCCTGCTCAGGAGGGGCCTCCGCGGGTTGATCCTCCCCCTCTTCAATGGCTGAATCTTGGGCCTTGGGATCTGTCATCTGGGTCAAACCCCATTCCTATATAGGACAGCCTTCCTGTTTTGTCAACCCATTCCGGTTTTCGGATTGCAGGCGCCACGACCGGCCACACCGTGGGAGAATGAACATTCCCCATTTCATTCCGAAATCCGCACTCCGAAATCTCCATTTGATGGCTTGCCGAACTGTAACTGGTAGAGCCCGAAGTAGAGACCCCTCCTCGCCATCAATTCCTCATGGGTCCCGATCTCCCGGACCCTTCCCTTATGGAGCACCACAATCCGATCGGCATGCCGGATGGTGGAGAGGCGGTGGGCGACGACGATCGCTGTCCTGCCCTTGAGCAATCGAGCCAAGCCCTCCTGAATCAACCGTTCTGTCTCGGGATCGACATGAGAAGTCGCCTCATCGAGGATGAGGATCTTTGGGTTGGCATAGAGGGCCCTTGCAAAAGCCAGAAGTTGTCTCTCACCGGCAGAGAGAACCTCCCCTCCTTCGCCCACCTTGGTACGGTACCCGTGAGGTAACCGCTGTACGAACTTCTCCACATTCACCACCCGCGCCACCTCACGCACTTTGCCGTCCTCCGCCCTCCGGTTTCCCAGGCGGATATTCTCCTCCACATCTCCGCCGAAAAGGAAGGTGTCTTGCAGCACTAATCCAATGTGCGATCGAAGGTGAGCCACATCCCTTTCTCGAATGTCGATCCCATCGATGAGGATGCTGCCCTCCTCTGGCTCGTAAAACCGCTCGAGAAGATGGAGCAGCGAGGTCTTCCCGGCACCGGTGGCGCCCACCAGAGCAACGGTCTCCCCCTCACGGACGGAGAAAGAGACGTCGTGGAGGACCTTCTCCTCTCCGTTGTAAGAGAAGGAGACATGACGAAACTCGACGTTGCCTTTTATCTCCTCCTTCTTAGGAGAAGGAGGTTCGGTGATCCTCTCATCCTGGTCGAGCAACGAAAAGATCCTTTCCAAGGAGGCCATCGCTGATTGCTGAATATTGTACTTCTCGGAGAGGTCTCGAATCGGTTGAAAGAACATTCGGATATAGGAAAGGTAGGCAACGAGAACCCCCAGGCTGATCCGCTCCTGAATCACTTTGCCGCCCCCATACCAGAGGAGGAGGCCAATCGCTCCGGAACTCAGGACTTCGATCAGTGGGACGAAGATAGCATAGATCTGGATCTGTCTCAGATTGGCCAGGTAATGTCCCTCGTTAATCTTCTGAAACCGGCGAGCATTCTCCTCCTCCCTCTGAAAGAGCTGAACGACCTTGATGCCGGATAGATTCTCCTGAAGGAAGGCGTTCATCTGTGCGACTTTGAAACGGATCAACCGAAAGACATCTCTGGCCCGGTGGCTGAAGGCAAGCGTGGTGACGAAGATCAGAGGGACGACGGAAAATGTGACCAAGCCAAGCTCCAGGTTGAGGTGAACCAGGAGGATGATGATCCCGATGAGCAGCAACAGATCCTTAAAGAGGTAGACCAGAACAGAAGCGAACATTTCGTGAACGTTCTGAATATCGTTGGTCAGTCGCGTGACCAACCTGCCCACAGGGTTTCTATCGAAGAAGGAGACAGAGAGATTCTGGAGATGTGAGAAAACCTTCATCCGGAGGGCGTGCATCGTCCTCTGCCCGGCCATTTCCATAGTATAGACCTGGAGGAAATTCAGACCGAAATGGACGATCAGGATGAACAGGACGATGAGGGCGATGCGTAGAATCCCTTTCACATCCTTCCTTCTCAAGCCGAGGAGGTCCTCTTCCTTAAGCTCCTTCATCCGATCGACGGAGATAAACCAGTAGGCCCCACTGCTTTCAAAAGAGGAGGGGTACTTTTTCAATATCTCTTCCTGCTCCGGTCTCTCAGGGATGAACAGGTAATATTTGTCCTCCGAGAGGAGGCCTGACTTCTGAAGAATGGCCACCTCCTTACGATCCATGGACCGCAATACGCCTGGAGGAAGCAGGAACCTCCCCCTCTCCCTCTTAGGGATGAGTGCGCTCTCGTACCGGCTCAGGAAGCGTTCTTCCTCCGGCGATCCGTCACCCTTGAACACGATTTCTCTTGCAGAGGTGACAATGTAGCGATCGATGGCTTCTTTGGTCAGGTAGGGGATGACAAGATCTAAAGCGGCCATGATCAGGACGAAGAGAAGGGAGATCGCCATCAGAGGCCAATAAGGTCGAATAAACGTCCCCAGCCTGGCCATCATCCTCAGGTCATAGGGCTTACCTAACTTGCCCTCTTCCATATAGCCGAAATCAGTGTACATAACTCAAAGACCTGAATACGAAATTTGAATACCGAAACTCGAAACAATTTCACAATTTATAATGATCAAATTTTCAAAAGCTTCGTTCACTTAAAAGTTTTGAATTTCGTGCTTCGGTCATTCGAATTTGTCTCGGATTTTGTGCTTCGAATTTAGAATTTCTACCCTTTCTTCTCTTTCCAACTCTTCCTCGAGCTCTCTTTGTCGGTAGAGTTCCGCATAAACGCCACCCTTGGAGAGCAGGGTGGCGTGATCTCCCATCTCCACCACCTTACCCTCATCCAAGACGACGATACGATCCGCCCTCCGGAGGGGAGCGATGCGGTGGGTGACGAGAATGCTCGTCTTCCCATGGAGAAATCTCTCCAGCCCCTCAAGAATCCGTTCCTCTGTCTGGATATCGACGGAGGAGAGGCTATCGTCTAAAATAAAGATCGGTGGATTCATCAGGACGGCCCTCGCAATGGCAACCCTCTGCCTCTGACCTCCGGAAAGGGTGACCCCCTTTTCTCCGATCATGGTGTTCATTCCCTCTGGAAGGTTCATGATGTCGTCATAAATCTGTGCGATCCGAGCCGCCTCTTCGATCTCCCTCTCCGTGGCATCCAGCCTTCCGAACGCAATATTCTCCCGGATCGTGTCCGAAAAGAGGGTGGTCTCCTGCGGGACATACCCGATATCTCTTCTCAAAATCTTGAGAGGGATGCGATGGATCTCGATCCCATCGTAAAGAATCGTTCCTTGCGGCGGCTCTAAGATCCGGACCAGGAGATCGCAAAGAACCGTCTTTCCAGATCCCGTCCTTCCCACAATGACGATCTTCTCGCCCGGACCAACCGTAAGATCAATGCCTCTCAGGATGGCTCCGTTCCCAGCAGAAAAGGTCAGGCCTCTCAGCTCGATCCCACCGTTTAATGACCTGACCGAGATCACCTCTGGAGCGTCTGAGATTTCTGGAGCCTCTTCAAAAATCCGATTCAGCCGTCTCATCGAAGCGGACCCCCGCTGGATCACATTGATCGCCCAACCCAGGGCCATCATGGGCCAGGCAAGCATTCCCAGATAGCTCATGAAGGCCACAAAATCTCCGGTTGTGATCGATTGAAAAATGGTGAGCCTTCCGCCCAGATAGAGGACGATGACCATGGAGAGGTTGGAGAGGAAGAGGAGGAGCGGGAAGAACATCCCCCAAACCTTTGTCACAGCGATATTCTTATTAATATAGTCCTGGCTGAGCCATGAAAGTTTCTCTTCCTCGCTCTTCTCCTGAACGTAGGCCTTGATCACCCGGATGCCGGCGATCGACTCCCTCACCCTCTCGGTAAGGCTGGCAAAGGCCTTCTGAAGAACCTCAAAACGCTGGTGGATCACCCTGCTGAAGAAGAGCGTCATCACGGTGATCAATGGCATGGGAAGGACGGCATAGAAGGTCAGGACCGGGTGGATGTAAATCATGAAGAAGATCGTCAGAACTCCGAGGATGATCGTGTCCACAACGAAGACGACGCCCAGCGAAATCGACATCCGCACGGCTTCGATATCATTCGTGGCATGGGCCATCAGGTCTCCCACCCTCGCCTTAGAGAAATAGGCGATGGAGAGGGTTTGAAGATGCTGAAAGAGACGGTCTCTGAGCGCCTTTTCCACGCGGCGGGCCGCTCCTAAGAGGAAATACCTCCAGACATACCGAAAACCGCCGATCCCCAGGGCCAGGATCAGGACTTCCACTCCATAGAGGAACAACCGATAAGGTGTGATGGCGCCAGAGGTGAGATCATCGATCGCGTATTTGACAACCCTCGGGATGAAGAGTTGGAGAACATCGACGATGAGCAGGGCGATTAGCCCGATCAGGATCCACCACCGGTTCTCTTTAAAATCATTTTTGAGGGTATTGAAGGCGTTTATCGTCACCAAGAAAAGTTTAATAAGCCTCTCTCCCAAAAGTCAACCCCTCGGCGCTCCTGGCCGTGAACGCTTAGGGCAAGGGGTTCACGCTGCGGAAGTCCGCTGGTCTGGCCGCATTCATCGTGACCGTTCTCGCCTTCAACCGATGAGGCAACCGACCTTTATGGCCATCCGAGAGAGGCAGAGGAAGAGGATTGCGGATAATTGATAAAGCGGGCTCCAAATCCAACGTCTTTTATTTGAACGGCGGAGGAGCTATTTCGACCCGGTTTCTACCCTGGCTCTTTGCCAGGTAAAGCGCCTGGTCCGCCCGTCTCATCACCGACTCCAGGTCTTCGGTCTCATCAGACAGCTGGGCAATGCCAGCACTAATTTTAAACCATAGCTCTACCCCGCTATCCGTCAGGATGTGATACTCCTCGACGCTCTTTCTCAGCCGCGCCATCGCCGCCAAGGCCTTTTCGAGGTCGCATTCCACCATCATCACTGCAAACTCATCGCCCCCCAACCGACCGACAATATCGTTAGGCCGGAGTCGACCTTCTAAGATTTTAACCAGCTCCGTGAGAACCAAATCTCCCACGGGATGCCCATACCGATCATTGATTTCTTTGAACTGATCGATATCGATCATAGAAATAGACAAGGGACACTGGTAACGCCGAGCCCGGACGACCTCTGCTTCTGCCAGTTCGAGGAAATGTCGGCGATTATAAGCTCCGGTAAGGGGATCCGTGGTTGCAAAGTACTCCAATTCCTTCTGCAAAAGCTTGAGTCCACTGATGTCCAGAAAATTCTCAAGAAGGTGGGAACGACCGTTCAATTCGATCGGGGCAACCGTCTTCAAGATCGGGATTCTCCTCCCGTCGGTTGTCAATAGAATCCGTTCCGATTTGTCCACCTTTTGCCCCTTGTCCGTGATGGGGCAGTTTCCCATTTCAGCAGGACATACAAAGGTGTGGCAGACATGGCCGATGATCTGCTCTTTTGGAACTCCGATCAAGGTCGAGGCCTCGGGATTGACGTCAACAATTCTATGCGATTCCGGATCGATGATCATGATTCCTGCATGAACGGAGTCAAGTATGGTTCTTGCCCTTCCTTCGAGCTCGCGAATGGTCTCCCGGGCCTTCTGAAGCTCCTTAAGCAAGCTTGTCACATCCGTGATATCGTTATCCATTTTACTTCCGTGGGCCAACCTTATCCGCTTTCCTGTTTTTGTTGGATCAGGCGAGGTCCGACTCTCCCCTCTCCTTTTTCGTAGAATAGAACATAACTCAGGTTAATCGTGGTTTCAAACTTATAGTAGAAGTATGGTTCCTGGGTGTAGAATTGCACCCCGCCTTCACTGTAGGTGGGCACGCTTCTCATCCGGGTAGACGGCCGACCCTTTGGTTCAATGAATCTCCTCCAAGTGCCGGTATTCAGATGTTTAATGCCCTTATCGAAACCTTTCTCCAGCGCCTCGTGTGTATGCCCAAAAATGATGTATTTCCCGACCCCGTTCTTGGCCAGATCCCTGGCTGCCCTCACCAGATCGGGCTGATATCTGCCTGAGATGAAGTCCATCACCAGGCTTGCGACCTCACCTGCGTGATTGACCACAAAGCCTGCGATGGTGTCGTAGTAGATCTGTTTTAGCCTTCCCTCTTCATCAATCGAGTCCAACCAGTTGGAGATCGCTGACTGAGGTCTCACATTGTCAAGGTCGTTGACGATGGCCGGATCGATCTTCAACGCCCCTCTCTCTTCTCTCACCCTCTCAAAGAATTTGCCGACAATCTCCACGACAATTCGGTCTCCGAGACAGTAGGGGATGGGGGTCCCATCCCGATTGTATGTGTTGTTGATGGAGTCGTACCGGTGACCATGCTCAGCCCAGATGCCCAAAGCTTCATCACGGTAGTAACTCTCCGGATTGATGGCGAGTCCGAACCTCTCCCGGACCATCTCCAGCAGTCTCGGATCAAGCGAAGTACCAAAATCGTGGTTCCCGACCACATATCTCAATTGGCAGCCCCCTCTTTCCGTGAAATACCTCAGGGTCTCAAAGAAAGGAGCATGCTGCTCCACAATGTCGCCCATGACCTTCAGCTTCACCTCCGGATGGGGAAGCCCTTCAAATTCGTAGTACTTTTGCGTCCGGATCAGGTCAAAGATGTCCCCTAAGAGGATCATCTCAATCTTTTTGGATCGGTCCGAGAGCCCCCGAACCAGATCGTCAAACTCCCTGTGAAACTGGAAATCGTCTCGTTCTTTACCGTCCCCTAAATGAAGATCGCTCAAAAATACCCTCATCTCTTCTCCTCAGATCAAAACCTTTTGGGTCACCCTACTCTAAACGACCGCATCCTAAGGCTGAGAAGCCTGACCGCCTGCCCCCTCGACATCCACCCCTATGATCATTTCGGCACAGCCTCGTGGGGAGGGAGTGCTTGGGAAAAGACGGACGAAGGGAGACGAAGCACCTTTTCGGCATTCTCAAGGATGGAATCTGAAAAACCGTGAGCCCTCTTGATCCGTACATCCCTGTCCAGAGGGTTCTTCGTCCTCTTGATCTTCAGATAATCTTCCACCGTGGTCCCGTGGGTCACCCACGGAAGATGGATCCACCCATCGATCGGTATGGGAAAATCTGAACCGTGGAGAAGCCACCTGGACGGAAACGTCTCAAGCACCTCCTTCACAATTGGAATTCGCGTGGACAGAGAAAAGGCAGAGGTGTCTCCCCAGAGATGAACCTTTCTGCCCGGGTTTGCGGCCTTCATGAACCCGTAGAACTCTTTTACCTCATTCTTATTGATGGGAGGCGGAAAGACGGGTGTAGCACAATGGGCCGCTATCACCGTAACCCCGCACTCCAGGGGTTTATCAAGGTATCTAAAATTATCGAGCCGCCATTCCCGTATCCCTTCCGGGAAGGAATATTCTGGCCCGACATGACAAAGCAAAGGCATCTCGGCATCTGATAGGAATTCATAAAACTCTTTATGCTTCGGATCCCTGAGATGGATATGTTGCGCAGAGGGGATCAGTTTGATCAGTACTGCATCCTGATCAGCCACGACGAATTCCAACTCCTCCCTCCAGTCCTTTCGGTTCGGACTGACCGAGCCCCCGTAGTAGAATCTCTTCTCCCTGATCTTCGGATCCCTCTCCTCTCCGAGCCGGCTGTTCAATTCCTTCACCCTTTTAGACAGGAATCTATTGGATATCCAGAGGTCGGTCCTCTTTCTATCAAGCTTTCCTGACTTGGGATCGTAGACAGCATCCAAGGCGAGCAAGACCACCCCGTCAATCTCCTCAGAGGCTTTCAGGAATTGATAAACCAGGTTCAAATACTCCTCTGTGTCGATCGTCCCGCTCTCATCAAAATCAGCTCCCAGCTTTTCCAGATCCTTCTCCACCAGACCATAAAGGATTCGTGTGAAAAGGAGATTGTTATCATCCGGGTAGAAGTAGACTTTTTCATCCACCTGATTGATGTCCGTCCCTCTTCCAACGACATGGAAGTGCATGTCGATCCTCTTTGGTTTCATCATCACCCCGTCTTCGCCTCTCCCGCTGCCGCCTTCTCCGGTTTTCTGCCTGCTGAGCGAAGGTTTATGAATTTATTGAGCATTTCAAACCAGAAAGGAGCGCCGAGGGATACGGCCAAGGCTGTGAGGAACAGACCGACTGCCTTGCTCAAGATCTGCCAAAAGCTATTGAAGACTTCGAGAGACTTCTTTGTCCAGCCAAGAGGAAACTGTAATCTTTTCATCTCCTCACTGATGAGCGTTATCCTCTTCTGTGGCTCTTGGGACGTATCGCTAACAGGGACCTTTGCAATCTCCTGGGCTGCCGCGACCAGTCCGGCCCTCATCGTAGGATCCCGGAAAAGGGTTTGGGTAACTGAAATCGTATCCGCATTCAGCGCGAGAGTGGCCACCAGAGCGCATGCAAAGATGATCTTCTGAGCCTTCCTTTTATACCATCCCGAAACCCTCTCCATCCCATCATCAAACCATCTCTCGAAATTCTCGCGGGCTTTCTTGAGACTGTCTTCGGCATCATCGAGAAGCGTCGAAACAGTCGTGCGAAGCCCTTCCGGCAGGGTACTGGCACACTGGCGCAGGTCGTTGATCGTTCTCGAACCCTTGCCGGGATCGGAAGGAGCGATGAGGTCCATCAAGGCAAGCGCAAAGAGGCGAGAGGGGATATAGGACGGCCTTCTTCCGTTCTGGGCAATTCCCCTGATAAGAGGATGCTCGAAAAACCTCATAGAATATCCGTTCCCCTCCGGGTCGTTGAGAAGGCTACGGATCCCTTCTTCAAGATTTTTTGACCTCATCTCAAGCCTTTTTGAGATCCACTCTGTGATGACCGAACAGATCAGACTCAGAAATAGATAGACGACCATGAGCCCGATCGCCACGTCGAGTATGCCTGATCCGAACATCTTATCCTCCTTTGGAAAAAGGTATATAAAATCTGTACCCTGAAGTCAATGAGTTTGTGAGCACCAGATAGGCGGAGCCTTAAGAAATGGAACTGAGGCTGGACGCCGGAGTAGAACTTATGCTATGAAATATACGATGTGAAAAGGTCCCTAAATCCTGACCGCGGCTTGATAAAATTCTTTGACATTGGCTTATATCGCTGATTTATTGACATACCTATACTGACTTTGATTAAATGAACAACCCGTGAGGAATGCCTATGGTCTATGGCGAGAGTCAAAGGAAAAAAGTACAAATTGCCTCGGTAGATTGATATGGTCTCGATGAGAGTGGCTGCTATTATCCCTGCCCGATACGGATCGACACGCTTTGAGGGTAAGCCCCTGGCTGATATCCTTGGTAAGCCACTGATCCAACATGTTTACGAGGGGGTTTGCCAGTCAAGGTTAATCGATAAGGTGATTGTGGCCACCGATGATCAGAGGATTCTGGAGGCAGTCCGGGGCTTCGGCGGAAGCGGAGTGATCACCTCTCCGGATCACCCTACTGGAACTGACCGAGTCGCAGAGGTTGCTCGAAGGCTCAAGGCGGAGATCATCGTCAATGTCCAGGGGGATGAGCCCTTGATCAAGGGACCCATCATCGATAAAGCCATACGACCACTTTTGAGGGATGATACCCTCTCCATGTCCACGCTGATGACAAGGATTGAAGAGGTGAAAGACTGGCTCAATCCCCATATCGTCAAGGTGGTTGTGGATCAGAAGGGCTTTGCACTCTACTTCTCAAGGTCTCCCATCCCTTTTCCAAGAGGCTTAAATATTGAGCGACTCCTCTCCAGGGATCCAAGGAGCGAAGGACTCCTGCCCAGGAAACTGTTCAAACATATCGGGGTCTATGTGTATCGCCGCAATTTCCTCCTTCGATATTCCAAAATGAAGCCCACCCCTCTGGAAAAACTTGAAAAACTTGAACAGCTCCGAGCCATAGAGAACGGTTACCGCATAAAGGTGACCGCTGTCAATTATGAGCCGCTTTCCGTTGACACTCCTGAAGATCTCCAAAGGGTGGTAACCTTTCTCTCTCACGCTCATTGATGGAGAAGGTAATGGTTGCTCCCGCCCTTTTCAAATCCAAACGATAAGCGTCCAGCCAAGGCAAATCTGTCATGTTAGCTAAAATTTAAAAGTGCACACTTTAAGTTTTAAAAGTGCACACCTTTGAGGTCGGTATTTTTAATGCGTTGCACATCGATCAGTTTTCCCTCGCACCAGAATCTGATTTCGG
>JACAEX010000054.1 GCA_013388635.1 Syntrophaceae bacterium
CCTGGAGGACGACTGACAATTTCCGACATTGTTCTGCTTAAAGAACTCCCCACATTTATAAGGGAGAGCATTGACGCCTACGTCGGTTGCGTTTCCGGAGCGCTTATAAAACACGAATACCTCAAGAAAATAGAGGCCGCAGGTTTTCGGGATATTCGTGTGATTGAAGAGGCTTCATTTCCTGTCGAATTGATAGCTAATGACCCAACGGCAAAGGACATTATGGACAGTTTAGGAATAGGGCTCGATCAAGCAAGAAGGCTTGCGAGTTCCGTCGTGAGCATAAAGGTTTCTGCGGTTAAACCCTTAACACGAGACAAGAGGCCCACGCTGTAAGTCTTAATCCAACCAACCGATCTCGCTGAGAATTTAAAAAAATCAACAATGATCTTGACAAGAGTTGACTTGTGGATTATATGATTAATGAATCATATAATCATGGAGACACTTATGGAGGATAAGGTTCTTGAACTAAAGGCAGAGATTCTAAAGGTCCTTGCCCAACCCACCCGCCTGAAGATCCTTGAGAGTCTACGAAATGGAGAAAAATGTATCTGTGAAATCGTCCCCGCCATCAATGGAGAACAGTCCAATGTCTCGCGGCATATCTCCTTGATGCAAAAAAGCCATCTTGTGACCACTCGCAAGGATGGGGTGAAGGTCATGGTGAATGTGAAGGACCCCAAGGTCTTCGAAATCTTAGATAAGGTCAGTGCGATCCTGAAAAATCAGATGAAGGAGCAGGAAAAGCTCCTTGCTCAAATTTGATCTGCCAGCACTGAGAGGAGGAATTTAAACCATGTTCGTTCTTGAGCTGATCTACGCAGGGTTAGAAGCTTTGAAGGAGTATATTGCCCTCCATGTCATTACCTGTCTGATCCCTGCCTTTCTTTTAGCAGGGGCCATGGTGACTTTTATTTCTAAAGAGACCATCATCTACTATTTAGGGGCAGCGGCTCATAAAATTAGATCTTTTGCCTTGGCGACTGGAGGAAGTTTTTTTGTGGCGGCCTGTTCCTGCACGGTTATCCCCGTGTCGAGCGGTCTGTATTATGGTGGGGCTGGAATAGGGCCTGCCTTTATTGTTCTCTGGGTGGCACCGGCAGCGAATATCTTGGCCATCATCTATACAGGAGCGATCTTAGGGGCTGAAATGGTGATTGTCAGGATCGTTTCAGCACTTGCCATGGCCTTTGTCGTGGGCTGGGTGATGAGCTTTGTCTTTCGCCGCGACGAGGCCCAGAGGACAGGGGGCGCGTTCAGTTTGAACCCTGCTGGAGGAAAGATCATCTCCCGCAAGGATCTTATTCTGATCCTTTTAGTTGTGGCTGATTTGCTGGCGCCCAACTATCTCGTCCAGAAAGGACCCTATTTGCACAAGGTTTATGTCTGGGCTGTCGGAATGATCATCATCGGGATTTATGCCTTCAAGGTAAAAACATGGGAAGAGATCCAGGGTTGGATGAGGGAAACCTGGTGGTTTGTTCGAATCATCCTGCCTCTGCTTTTAGGGGGTGTATTTATTGTAGGCATCATTGGAAAACTCCTTCCTCAGCAGTGGGTTGAAAATTGGCTGGGTGGAACGGGGATTTTTGCTTCTTTTCTGGCTACTGTGATCGGCCAGATCATGTATTTTGCGACGATGACCGAAGCCCCTTTTATTCATAAGATGCTGGGTTTAGGGATGGGAAAGGGGCCTGCCCTGGCTCTTCTTCTCACGGGCCCAGGGATGAGTCTTCCCAATATCCTGGCCATTATGAAGGTCTTTGGCTTCAAAAGAGGGATCGTCTACGTTATGCTTATTTGTTTTTTAGGAACTTTTGTAGGCTGGTTTACAGGAAATTTCATTTTTTCCTAAACATCTAAACGAATGTAATGTCAAAAATTACGCTTAGCGCTATGCGCTTTGCCATTTTCTGAAAAACGGAGGTGGAATATGAAACGGATCGAAGTTCTCGGAATGGGTTGACCCAAATGCAATCAGCTCGAGGAGCGAGCGAAGGAGGCGGTAAAGGATTTGGGCATTGAAGCAGAGGTAGTTAAAGTAAAGGATATCAAAACGATTTCAAATTATGGGGTTTTAATCACCCCAGCCCTGGTTGTTGATGGAGTGGTAAAGGTTGCGGGGAAGGTTCCCAAACTAGAAGAGATCAAGGAATGGATTAAATAATAAAGAGGGGGGACTAATCTATGGAAGAGAAATGTTTATGCGAACCGAGTGAAATTCTAATTTTTCCTTGTTCTGGAGGCTCCAATGTAGGCCAGATCGCCAATCAAGCAGGTGTAAAACTAACTCAAGAAGGCACGGGTAGGCTTTTTTGTCTGGCAGGCATTGGCGGTCACGTCAGTGGGATGATTGAATCAACCAAGGCAGGGAAAATCATTGTGGCCATTGATGGTTGTCCAGTGGCGTGTGCCAAGAAGACGCTGGAGCATGCTGGATTTCATATCGATGAGTATGTTGAGGTGATGGAATTGGGAATTGAGAAGAACCATGATTTCAACCTCAATCAAGCCGATGTCCAAAAGGTGGTCAATCTCTTGACCTCTCGTATTGCCGAAAGGAGAGGTAGTTAATTTCTTCTGGAGAAAAATGATGCAGGAGAAAGACTATCGCCTCGTTCGTGTTGGGGACGCTCAAGTTGGTCTCATCGGGCTGAAAGAGATCTTTGAAGCACTGAAGAGCAAAAGAGGTGAGGCCGAGCCTATCCTAAAAGAGATGCTGGTCGAGAGGGCAGCGAAGAAAAACTACATCCCTAACTCCATTAAGGAGGAGTATGCGAAGGCTCTTTTGCGGGAATTCAAGAAATTTCTTGGTGAAAAGGTGGGGGAGGAAAGAAGTGGATTTCTCGAAATTGCTATCCTTGGACCCGGATGTTATTCCTGCAATAAATTGGAGCAGGATGTGATGGCTGTGCTTTCAGAAACAGGGATTCAGGCAGCCTTAAACCATATCACTGACCCTGAATTGACGGCTCAGTATGGGGTCCTGATCACCCCTGCCCTTGTCATCAACGGCAAGGTCAAATCTAAAGGTACCCTTCCTCCTAAGTCTCAGATAAAGAAATGGTTAGAAGAGGAAAGAGGATGAACCCAAAACGAATCATTTTAAGTTTGAATTCGGATGAGGTGATCAGGTTGACGAAGATCCTCCTCGACGAAGAAAAAGAGGATGCCTTTCTCTTTCTCAAAGAGGTGATCAAACCCCAAGTGGATCAGGCCACCCGGAGTCAGTGAGACCCATTTCCTTCAAAGCTTCGGGGAAGCTGAATATGGAAAATTTCTTCAATCATCTTTCTCATTCTCTTTCTGAAAACCCTTTTCTTGCCTATCTCGGGGTTTTTGTAGGTGGCATCCTCTCCTCTTCAAGTCCTTGCGTCCTCGCAACTATTCCTCTGGTGATCGGATATGTAGGAGGATATTCCGAGGGAAACCGCCGGAAGGCGGTTCTCTATTCCCTCGTTTTCATCATAGGACTTTCTTTCACCTTCACTGTTTTGGGTGCGATCGCCTCTCTGTTCGGTGGGCTCTTCGGGATGATCAGCCGGACCTGGTATTTCATCATTGGAGGGGTGGCCATAGCGATTGGCCTTCACCTCATCGGCCTGTTCAGCCTGAATATTCCCAATCCTGTTAATCTTCAAGCGAAAGGGCGTGGAATCATCGGTGCGTTTCTGCTCGGAGCTCTTTTTGGAATCGTTTCCTCTCCCTGCGCCACTCCGGTCTTAGCCCTGATTCTGGCCTTCGTTGCTTCGAAGGGAGAGATCGTTTACGGGACCTCTTTACTCTTTACCTATGCCCTTGGCCATTGTGCCCTCATTTTCTTGGCAGGAACGGCTGCGGGTTTTGTTGAAAGTTTTGTCCAGTCGAAAGGGATCACCCGCATCACCGAGTGGGGCAAGAGGATCGGAGGATCGATTGTGGTATTAGTAGGCATCTACCTTTTTTTTATGGGAATCACCCTCTAAAGAAGAAGCCCTATGAAAAAAATAGAGATTCTCGTATTTGTGATCAGCCTTCTTTTCCTATCCCTTCCCGGAGAGGGGGGAGAACCGGGTTCGATTCAAATGTATCTATTCTATGCGGAGGATTGTCCAAACTGTCAGGCCATCCTCCAGAGCCATGTGCCCACGCTTAAAATGACCTATCCTTTTCTGGATATCAAGACCTTTGACTTGGCGAATCCATCCTATTACGAGGCCTTGGCAGAACTGGAAAAAAGGTTTAACCGGAAGGCAGATGAGCTTCCGGTTCTATTTGTGGGGGATCAGATGCTCTTTGGAGAGCGGGAGATTATGGAAAAATTGGACCCGCTGATCCTCGAATATCAGATCAAGGGATCTCCCGTCCCGAGTTTACCTCCTCTCGAAATCCCTTCGGAGATGCGGATCTCGGAAAAAATCTTTGCACACGACCTGATCTATTTCTACCAAAAGGGGTGTCCGAAATGTGACCGGGCAAGCTATCTCTTGAAATACATATCCAAAAAATACCCGCGCCTGAATATCAAACAGATCGATCTGAATTCAGTCGATGGGAAACGTTTGAACGAAATCCTGTCAAACCGCCTCAGCCTCCCTCCGGAGAAGCGTCTGATCGCTCCGAGCATCTTCATCGGAGGGGATTGCCTTTCCCCGGAAGAGATCACAGAATCGAGAGTGGAGGCATTGATTCAGAAATCTCAACAGGTCAGCACCGCACCAGCACCGGCCCTGATCCCTTCACAAGAGGAAGTTGAAAAAGCGGAAGCCTCCATGATCGAGCGGTTTAAATCTTTTGGCGTCTTTGCCATCCTGCTCGCAGGGCTCGTTGAGGGACTCAATCCCTGCGCCTTGGCCACGCTCATCTTTTTCATCTCCTATCTCACCATGGTTGGCCGAAAAAGGAAAGAGATCCTTATGGCGGGCATGGGTTTTTCTGCAAGCAGTTTTTTGACTCATCTGCTGCTCGGATTAGGGATTCTTGGCTTCATCCAGCATTTCTCATTTTTCCCTCTTTTTTCACGGATCGTTTACCTGATCACTTTCATCTTCTCCCTATCCCTTGGAATTTTCAGCCTTTACGATTATGTCCAGATCAGTAAGGGGAGGCCTTCCAGGATGAAGCTTCAGGTCCCGGATTTCTTGAAAAAAAAGATCCACCGGATTATTCGAACAAGAAGCGATGGGCTGGAGAATGAGAAGGATACCCCATCCTCTCGTCTGGTTTTTGCCGCCATTGCGATCGGCTTCCTCGTCACCCTCTTACAATCGACCTGTACAAGCCAGGTCTATCTCCCCACTCTCCTTTTCGTCACCAATATCCCATCGTTAAGAGGAAGTGCTATGTGGTATCTCATTCTATATAATCTTCTATACATTCTTCCTTTGCTCGTCATCTTTGGGATCGTCTACTGGGGGATGACTTCAGAACAACTCTCACTCCTTCTCCAGAAGAAGGCCTCCACCATTAAGCTTCTCACCGCCGCCTTCTTCTTCGGCCTCGCAGCAATATTGATGGTGAGCCTCTTATGAGGAGAAAAGATGCTTCTTCATTCATATAAAATTACCCGCATCCTTCCCTGCATTGCTGACCCTGAAAAGATCCGGGTCATCGCAGAAGTGGCAGATGAGATTCACGAGGTCTTTCCCTATCTCAATGCAATCATTAAGGGATGTATCTACAATCATCCGGCTCTTACCCTGACCATCCGGAATGACGAAAAACTGATCACCCTTCATGCCAACCATATCACCATGACTTTGATTGAGGATGAAAAGGAGGCAGAGGAGATTTTAAATTGGCTCAAAGATTTGATAAACGAGACTTACCAAAAAAAGGATCAAATTGAGCCCAACTATTCTTCGGGGGACCAACTCAAACCATCAGATATTCAGAAGCTTCTTCCTGGAACAAATTGCAAAAAATGTGGATTCCGAAGCTGTCTCGCCTTTGCCTTTAAATTGGTTGATGAGAAGATTGAAATTGACAAATGCCTCCCTCTTTTCTCAGATCAATTTAAAGAAAAACGAAAGGTGCTTCTTGAGACCCTCGAAAATGCTGGCTTAAAAGTCCCAGCCGAGTTCATGGAATCTGAGGTGGGATAATATGAAGTAATGCTTTAAAGAAGAAAACAAGAATGTTGTTGATGGGAAGAGGGCCTGCTTTTCCTTTTCATTTAAGTTGATCAGACATGACGCTGAAATCTCAAGATCTAAACCACTCTTTTCTGAACAATATAAGGACAAACGAGAAGTCTTAATGAAGCTCCTGGAGGCCTCCGGCTGCGAGCACCCTTCATCTTTCCCCAGGGAGAGGCGAAGGGTGAGGGGGACTCCCAAATATGTTTGGCTTGAATTCAATTCTCAAAAAAGAAAGGGGGTAAAAGCTCTATGAAGGAATGGCACGATCTCGGTAAGGAGATGAGGCGTTACATTAATACAGAGACTTTTCCAGTTGCGATTAAGATTCTGAAGGACGAAAAGGAGATTCCCGGTGGTACGCGGAGACCCTTGAAAGACCTTAGAGTCAAGATGGCCCATTGTCAGGCTCAAAGTATCTGCCGCAAATATGGTTGGACGATTGCCATGGCCAAAGAAGATCTTGGTTGTGCAATCTCTGGCTATACCTACGGATGGGAAATGGCGCGTCCCGAAGGGGCGATCGAATTTCTGACGCGAATGAATTACGCCGCTGATAAAACCGTTGCCTTGAAAATGCTTCAGTCCTTTAGAACATTGGAACAGGGCAAATGTGAGGCGGTGGTCTATTCCCCACTGGAATGGACGAAGATAGAGCCGGATATCATTCTTATTTACCTAAACCCCGCTCAACTGATGCGCTGCATTCACGGGAGCACGCGTAGAATTGGCTTGCCTGTTACCAGTTCTTTCTCTGGCCGGGCGGCTTCATGCACCGAAGGGGTCTTGGGTGCTTATTTAGATCAGTCTCCTAAAGTGGTCCTCCCGGGTAACGGGGATAGAGTCTGGGCCACTGCCCAAGATCACGAAATGGCCTATGCCATTCCCTCCTCCCATCTAAAAGACCTTGTAGAAGGACTCGCCAGGACTCACGAACGGGGGATCAGATATCCAATACCCTCTTATATGCGTTACCAGCCTGAGGTGGGACTAACACTTCCATTGACAGATATCTTTCAGCCCGGAAGAGGAAAAATCGAAGCATAAGTATCTTGTTAAAAAATTGCCTCGCTGAACTGATAGCCCTCTATTGGAAGAGATCCTGCTTGAGGGAGGGGCCAGATGAGTTAAAATATAAAGGTTCTTGCTGTATTAAAAGGAGGGCCGGGCTGACGGGTTTGGAGATCGCCATGAGTGCCTGTATAGTTACAAGGAGGAGTGATAAAGAATGATGAAGGTCAAACCGAAAATAAAGAAGGTGGCATGGGGGAAGGTGGTTGATCTCGTTGCCCAGATCGTGGACGCTGGGCCTGTAAGGAAGTTCTTAATCAAAAAAGCGGACAAGAAACTTTGGCAGGGAATTGTCGAGGAGGACCAAATGGGCCTAAGACCTGCTCAGGAGTTAAAGTATGCCTTTGTTCGGAATCTCCTTTATACTACCGATAAACATCTGAGGCGCGGGATTATGAGCAAGGAGGTTTTTCACAAGATGGTCAAAGTCTTTGTCAGAAATGTCTTCGTCGAGGACATTTCTGAACGAGATATTCGAAGAGAAGAACGGAAGGATGCTGTTTATCCGTGTTACCTCGTCCTAAGTCCCACCGGCTTGTGTAACCTCCACTGCCCGGGCTGCTACGCCAGTAGCTCAAGTCACACCAACAGGTCTCTCCCCTATTCCATTGTCAGTAGGATTGTTAGGGAGAAGAAAGAATTCTGGCATTCCCGCTTCACCGTCATCTCGGGTGGAGAACCCTTCCTCTGGCAGAGCGATGGAAAAGGAATAATCGATCTTGCGCGGGAACATGATGACAACTTCTTTATGGTTTACACCAATGGCACTCTGATCAACGAAGAGGTAGCCAGGCAGTTGGCGGATGTTGGAAACCTCACTCCTTGTATCTCGGTTGAGGGATTTGAGGAGAAGACAGATCGAAGAAGGGGACGGGGAATCTTCAGAAGGATCATGAAAACCTTTGAAGACTTGAGAAAGGAAGGGGTCCCCTTTGGCATTTCTGTCGAGGCAACGAGGGATAACTGGGATGAAGTCACCAGCAAGGAATTCCTTAAATTTTATTTCGATGAGCAAGGGGCCTTCTACGGATGGCTCTTTCAATATATGCCCATCGGCAGAAATTACACTCTGGAGGAGATGGTCACCCCAGAGCAGAGGTTGGAGATGTTTACGCGAAATGTCTGGGCCATTAAGGAGGGGGGCTACAACTATATCGATTTTTGGAACCAGGGGGTGATGACTGATGGATGTCTGGCAGCGGGGCGAAACGGTGGTTATCTCTATATCGACTGGAATGGAAACGTCATGCCGTGTGTCTTTATCCCCTACTTTGTTGATAACATTTATGAGGTCTATAAAAGAGGGGGAAATCTCAATGATGTGATCTGCTCCACCTTTTTCAGAGAGATCAGGAGATGGCAGTCTCAGTATGCCTATGGGAAACCCCCCACTGAACAGGACAATCTTATTCTCCCCTGCCCGATAAGAGACCACCATAAAGACCTCTATAAAATCCTGAAGAGTCATTCTGCGATTCAACCTTCTGATGAAGCCGCAAGAGAGGCTAAAGAGGATCCACTCTACCATGAGAATTTGGTGAGCTACGATCAACTCCTGCGACAGGTGATCGATCCGGTCTGGGAGAGGGAATATAAAAAATGTGCTTGAAATCATCTCATTAAGAGGGGAAGGAAATCAGGATGAAGAAAAACCAAAAACGAATTGCGATCCTTACAGGTGGTGGAGATTGTCCTGGTATCAATGCAGTGATACGGGCTGTGGTCAAAAAGGCTATCAATGAAAAAGGCATGGAAGTGATCGGCATCGAAGATGCTTATCATGGGATTATTCATAATCAGTACAGGAAGCTCACCTACGATGATGTTTCAGGCATTTTGACTTTAGGGGGTACGATCCTTGGGACTTCGAAGACTGCCAATCCATATCATTATGCTATAAAAAAGGGGGGTAAAATAGAATTTCAAGATCGATCAAATATAGTCCTAAAGAATATAAAGAGACTTGATCTAAGTTGTCTCGTGTGTATTGGTGGGGATGGAACGCTGGGGATTGCTTATAGACTTTTTGAAGATGGAGTTCCTATCGTCGGGTTGCCTAAGACCATCGATAATGATTTAAGAGGCACGGACATCACTTTTGGTTTTGACTCAGCCGTCTCGATTGCAACGGAAGGCATTGATAGGATTCATACGACTGCCCAATCTCATCACAGGGTGATGATCGTAGAGGTGATGGGCCATCGGGCAGGATGGGTTGCTCTTTACTCTGGGGTGGCAGGGGGAGGAGATATCATTCTGATCCCTGAGATCCCATACGACATCAATATCATCGCCGAAAAGGTGAAAGAGCGAAATAAGAGAGGAAGAAGGTTTAGTATTGTAGTGGTTGCAGAAGGAGCAAGGCCCAAGGGTGGCGATATGGTCATACAAAGGATTGTTAGGGAGAGCTCCGATCCAATTCGCCTCGGAGGAATAGGGTTTGTGCTTGGAAAGCAGATAGAAAAGATCACAGGTCTTGAAACCCGTACCGTGGTGATGGGGCATCTTCTGAGAGGGGGAACTCCAACTCCTTTTGATAGAATACTGGCCACTGGATTGGGCGCTAAAGCAGTCGATATGATCGAAGAAAAAGAATTTGGTTATATGGTTGGCGTAAGGGGAAATTCCTTTGTAAAAGTCCCTCTAAGCGATGTGGCCAAAGGGCCGAAAGCCGTCCCCTTGGATCATCCAATGGTAAAGGCGGCAAGATCCTTAGGAACTTCTTTCGGAGATTGATTTTTCTTTCGTCTAGGTATCTTAAAAGGTGACGCCTTAAAAAATAGAACAGTAAAGGAGAATATAGGAGATGCCTGAAGAAAGGATTAGCAAAAAACTATCTTTTCTGGATCGATTTCTGACGTTATGGATCTTTCTTGCCATGTTCGTGGGGGTGAGTTGGGGATATGTCTTTCCCGGTGTGGTCAATTTCTGGAATCAGTTTCAGGTTGACACGACCAACATTCCCATTGCGATTGGGTTGATTCTGATGATGTATCCGCCACTGGCTAAAGTTAGATATGAAAAGTTAGGGCAGGTCTTCAGGAATTATAAAGTGTTGACCCTATCTCTCATCCAGAACTGGATTATAGGGCCCATCCTCATGTTCCTTTTGGCCATTGCCTTTCTTTCTGGCTACCACGAATACATGGTCGGCCTGATTTTGATCGGGCTTGCCCGCTGCATTGCCATGGTCATCGTCTGGAATGATCTGGCCGCAGGGGACAGAGAATACTGTGCAGGCCTGGTCGCTTTCAATTCCATCTTCCAAGTTATTTTCTTCTCGATCTACGCTTATATCTTCATTACTGTTCTTCCTCCGTGGTTGGGGTTAAAAGGAATGGCCGTAAACATTACGATTGGTCAGATCGCTGAAAGCGTCTTCATCTATCTTGGAATCCCTTTCATTGCGGGTGTGCTTTCAAGGCTCATCGGGCTAAAGACCTTGGGACGTGAATGGTACGAGGAGAAATTCGTCCCAAAAATCAGTCCGATCACCCTTATTGCTCTTCTCTTCACGATTCTGGTGATGTTTTCCCTGAAAGGTGAATATATTGTTCAACTTCCGATGGATGTGGTCCGGGTAGCCATCCCCTTATTCATCTATTTCGTGGCCATGTTTTTTGTCTCCTTCTATCTATCGAAGAAGGTGGGAGCTACCTATGAACAATCAACAACATTGAGCTTCACCGCCGCATCAAATAACTTCGAACTGGCCATCGCAGTGGCTGTGGCCGTTTTTGGGGTCAACTCCGGTCAGGCCTTTGCGGCAGTCATCGGTCCTCTGTTGGAAGTCCCAATCTTAATCAGTCTTGTCAACGTAGCCCTCTGGTTTAAGAGAAAATATTTTCCCTATGCCATCGAAACACCTACCGGCGTCTGTCATGTTGCCTGCGAGCCTTGAAGGAGGGAATGGGTAGACAACGAAATACAATATAGATATCATTAAGGACGATAATGCGCGTTAAAGTTAAGGTCTACGTTGATCTACAGAGATATAATCCCGATAAAGGGGAAGAATTCACCGTTGAGATTAAAGAGGGGTCAAGGGTAAAAGACCTGATGCAACTCTTGCAATTGCCAGAACATCGGGTCATGCTGATTCTGAAAAACGAGCGAATAGGTAAAGAAGAAGATCTTTTGGTTGATGGAGATGCAATCTCTTTCTTACCTGTGGTGGGTGGGGGGTAATAAAAATATTGAGCGAAGGAGGTCCTCAAATGGCATTCGGGTACAATGGGAAAATTTTAAGGGTTGATCTGAGCACCAGGAAGATCTCGGTAGAAGAACCTGAGGAAAAGGTATACCGTCGCTATCTCGGTGGTGGCACGTTGTCCCTTTACTACTTGCTTCGGGAGTTGAAACCACACTCAGACCCCTTAGGACCTGAAAATATTCTTATTTTTTGTACCTCTGTCATGAGTGGCCTGACTGCTCCCGGATTTAATAAGTACACAGCAGCGGCGAAGTCCCCTCTCACCAGTGGTTTTGGAGAAAGCGAAGCAGGCGGATGGTGGGGGCCTGAGTTGAAATCTGCAGGATTCGACGCGATTATCATAAAGGGGAAAGCCTCAAGTCCTGTCTATCTCTGGGTTCACGACGACCAGGCAGAAATTCGGGATGCCTCTCACCTCTGGGGAAAAATGACCGCAGAAGTCCAGGAATCTCTGAGAAAGGAGTTGGGAGACAATCGAATTCGTATCGCTCAAATCGGGCCTGCTGGAGAGAATCTGGTCAGATACGCCTGCATTCTCAATGAGCTGAAGCATGTTAATGGAAGGGCTGGACTGGGTGCGGTCATGGGCTCCAAAAAATTACGGGCCATTGCCGTTCGAGGAAAGAAAAATATAGAAGTTTTTAATAGAGAATCTGCCCTGGGGATTGTGAAACAACTTCGAGAGAGCTATGTGGACGACCCATCAGGGCTTGGTCAACTGGGAACCGCACGGGTAGCACCGATTCTGAGTGCGGGAGGGATGCTTCCTACAAAGAATTTCATCACTGGCTTCTTTGAAAAGGCGGAAGATATCGGCGGAAAGAGAATGAAGGAAACCATTCTAACGGGCCGGGGTACATGCCACGGGTGCTTCATCCGGTGCAAACGTGAAGTAAAAGCCGAAAAACCCTATGAAGTAGACCCTATCTATGGAGGGCCAGAATATGAGACCGTAGCTGCCATAGGTTCTCTATTAGAGATAGGAAACCTCGAAGCAATCGCCAAGGGAAATGAGCTCTGTGGTAAATATGGAATCGATACGATTTCATTCGGGACGACCCTGGCCTTTGCAATGGAATCTTATGAGAAGGGAATTCTCACCTCAAAGGATACCGATGGCTTAGATCTTAAATTTGGAAACCATGAAGCCATGCTCGAGTGCATCGAACGGGTTGCCAGAAGAGAAGGCTTCGGCGATCTCTTAGCTGAGGGCCCAGAAATGGCCGCGAAGAAGATCGGCAAGGGAGCAGAAAAGTTCGCATTACATATAAAGGGTCAACCCCTGCCCATGCATGAACCCCGGGGGAAGAAAAGCCTGGCCCTGGCCTATGCCGTGTCGCCCACCGGCGCTGACCACCTGGAAAATCCCCATGACCCATTTTTCGAAAAAGAAGCAGGCCTGATCGACATTCATCCGCTTGGGATCCTAGACCCCCTCCCCTCCCTGGATTTCAGTACCCATAAAGTCAGGATGTTTGTCTATTTACAACAGTACTACAACTGGCTTAACTCCATCGGAATGTGTATCTTTACGGCTAAGCCCTTTGGCCCCTTCCCGATAACAAAAATCGTAGAATATAGCCGCGCGATAACAGGATGGGATACCAGTCTTTGGGAGATGCTTAAGGTTGGGGAGAGATTTGCCAACATGGCTCGGGTATTTAACCTCCGGGAGGGTCTGGGTGAAAAGGATGACCGCCTTCCTGAACGACTTCATCAACCCTTAGAGGGTGGCGTTCTGAAAGGGGAGAGAATCGACCCTGAGGAATTTGCCCAGGCGCGGGAGATGTACTATGGCATGATGGGCTGGGATCCCCAAAGCGGAGTTCCCTCTAAGTATAAACTGGAGGAATTGGACATAGGATGGATTGTTCCTCAATTGTCCCGTACGTAAGCCTATCGACAAATATACCTGAGACAAACTGGAAATTGACCGTTTGCTCCGGACAGTAGATCGATAAACAACCAAGGGTGGAGCTATCATATGACAGAGTACAAAATCTCACAGGTTGGAGTTGAAGGTTGAGTGACCTGAGAACCTGAAACGCCGACAGTTAGTCAGCGAATGTTGAAATTCCCCGATGGGACACAGGTTCGGGTTAGTGGCTTGGAAGAGATACTGGTAGAGCTTTACTCTGAGCGCAAAGAGGCAAATGGAAAGACTGCCGAAGAGATCCTCGATAGGCTGGAGGAAAATAAGAATTATATCCCGCCCTCCGCCCGACGGGAGTACAAGAGTGTGGTCCTTAAGGAGTACAGGGACTATGTTGCGGCCCAAAAAGGTGAAACCCCGTCAAGATTAGAAGGAGGGTAAGATGAGTGAAGCTCCCCGCCCTTACAGGCGGGGCTTCCCGGAAACGAATTATCATTTGGATTGTGCCCCTTCACCCCGCCCTTCCAGGCGGGGCTTGCGGGGCACTTGCCGGTCAAGGAAAAAAGGTAAAAGATTTTGTGGACAGTTTTAAGAACCTATCTATGGATGAACGAAAGGAAGGCATGAAGAAATTGATTCCTGAATTTTGCCAGATTGCAATGGAGAATAAATCCTTTATTCAGGAGATGATGCCTCAGTGCATAGGGATGATGAAGGGGCTGGCCTCCCGATGAAAGAGATGATGTCCAAGATGATGGGTTAAGAAAATCTATTGCTTTCATTTAGTAAAAGTTGAGGAATTAACAGACATGGTTAACGACTAGCTCGGTGAGCGGTCGAAATTCCTAAACATTTGGGAAAAGAATTGACATCGTTTTTATGATTAGGTAGCTTCTCATAAGATGAATATTGAAGCCTTAAAAAATTACTTTAAAAACAGAAACGATGTTGCCTTCGCTTTTTTATATGGCTCCCAGGCAAAGGGAAATGCAACTCAATTCGAGGGCTGTTTAAATGGATTACCTGGTTATCACGGGTTGTGAGGAAACCTGTCCTGCTGTGCTTACAAAAAAGATCGTCGAATGGAACCTCCCAGACCCCAAAGGGAAGCCGATCAATTTCTTCCGTGAAGTCAGAGACTTGGTTGAAAATAAGGTGAGAGGTCTTCTCAGAGAAATCCTTTAGCAATGGAGTGCTTATGGATCACAAGAAAATATTGTTTCTATCCTCTATCTTTTTCATCTTTTTTTCATCTACATTTGTCTTCTCCAAAGAGGTCATACCGTTCGGCTTCTGTCCCAAATATGACCTCCCGAGGATGCTTCAGCTTTATCAGCCTTTTATCCGTTACTTGAATGAGAATACCCCTTACCAATTCGAGATGAAGCTATCCCATTTTTATCAAGAGACAATCGGAAAGGTAGGACAGGGGGAGATACCCATTGCCTCATGCGGTCCTATTCCCTACATCAAGGCCAGAGAAAAATTTAAGGTGGAACCAATCCTGCGCACCCTGAATAAAGACGGACATCCTTACTACCGCGGAGTTATAATTACACGGGTGGATAGCCCGATTCGAAATCTTCAGGATCTGAAAGGGAGAAGTTTTGCCTTTGGCGAAGAATGGTCCACTACGGGGCATATCTTTCCACGATGCCATCTTTTGAAGTCGGGGATCGATCTGAAGGATTTAAAACAACATGCCTTCCTGCGAAATCACGATTTTGTTGTCGAAGCTGTGTTCAACCGCGAATTTGATGCCGGTGCTGTCAAGGATGTCGTCGCTTATAAATATGAAACGAAGGGGCTTCGGTTTATCTCCATCACCGATCCCATCCCCGCAATTCCAATTTTCGTGAAAAGGGATGCCCGAAAGGAGATGGTTCAATCCGTAAAAATGGCCCTTCTCAGATTAAACCCGAAGAATCCCGATCATCAAAAGACAATGGCCCAATGGGATGACGAGTTTAGGTATGGCTTCACAGAAGCTGCGGATTCAGATTATGATCCTGTGCGGAAGATTCTTGATTTCCTCGAAAAAAAGACGGGGGCAAGATAAAGGCCTTCCGAAGAATATTCCTTGAGGTTGTTGGAGATTCGTCTTACGACCATCAAGGCTGATGACAAAGGACGACGATGGTTAAATACTTCTGCCGAAGATCCGTCTTAGTCTTCTCTTTCTTGTTTGCCCTCTTAGTCCCCTTTTTGAACAAATCGGCTTTCCCCAAACAGGTTTTGTATTTTGGCTTCTGCCCAAAGTATAACCCTCGCATCATGTATCAGCTCTACCAGCCTTTCATTAACTTCCTGAATGAGGCCACCCCTTATCAGTTTGAGATCAAATTATCACGGATTTATGAGGATACGATTGAACGACTTGGAAACGGAGATATCGTCATCGCTTCTTGCGGGCCTGTTTCCTACGTCAAGGCAAAAGAAAAGTACCCCGTAAAACCTATCCTACGGGCTTTGAGCAAGGATGGGAAACCTTACTATCATGGGATCATTGTTGTCCGGCAGGATAGTCCGATTCAGAACCTCAGCGACCTGAAGGAGAAAAGCTTTGCCTTTGGCCAGGCCTGGTCAACAGCCGGCCATATCCTTCCGGAATATTATCTATCAAAGGCCAATATAAAATTGAAAGATCTGAAACATTATGATTTTCTCAGACATCATGATTCCGTAGCAATGGCTGTTCTTAAAGGCCATTTTGACGCCGGGGCGGTCAAAGATATCGTTGCCTACAAATATCAGAAAGAGGGCTTTCGGTTCATTTTCATGACAGATCCGATCCCAACCGTGCCCATCTTTGTACGAGAGGGGGTTCCACCGGAAATGGTAAGGTCGGTTAAAACCGCTCTTCTAAACCTCAATCCACAAGACCCAAATCACCAGAAAAAGATGTCCCTGTGGGACGAAGAATTTAAATATGGATTTACAGAGGCTTCCGATTCCGATTATGATTCGATCCGTAAGATCCTTCGTGCAGTTGAAAAAGGGCGTACGATGAAAGGACGTCTGCGAGAATGAAAAACTTTCATCCTTTCACTTCGCTTCAAGGTAAGTTTACTCTCTATCTATCCATCCTCATCCTGGCAACGATGTCCACCCTGGCCTACTGGAATATCTCAAGAGAGAAAAAGCTTATGCAGGATGTGATTGTCAAGGAAGGGAAGGCTCTGGTGGAATCGCTTGCGATCTCTTGCACCAACACCATGCTCTACGAAGAGATCGGTCTGATTGAGGAAGGTGGACTTCTTGATAATTATATCTCCGACCTCATGCAGAGAAAAGACCTCCATATCATTTACGCCATGATTCTTGACTCAAAAGGAAAGGTGATTGCTCATAGCTCCATGAACGAGGTTGGAAGCTCCTATCAGGATGAAATAACAGAAAAGATTCTTACTTCATGGAATACCCTCCTCCAATATCCTTCTGAAAATGTGCTCGACATATCCTCCCCTCTTGCCATTTCTACCAAACGATGGGGAACGTTACGAATTGGAATCTCCTTGGAAAATTTGAAAAAGGAGGTTTCTTCTTTAGCATTAAAATATATCTTTTACACGGGAGGTCTTATCTTACTGGCTACTGGCGTGATCGGTTTGCTTTTTGGGTTCATTACCAAGCCGTTAAAATCACTTACAAAAGAAATGGATGGGATGAGGTCAGGGACAGACCCTCCTCCGTTTTCTGAAACTGCTGATGATGAAATTGGAATCCTTCGAAAAAGTTACTACCAACTACTCAAACGGATTAAAGACGATGAAAATGAAAGAGAAAGAACTCAGCGCAATCTTTTCCTGACAGAAAAGATGGTGGCTATTGGAAAATTGACTTCCGGCGTGGCCCATGAAATCAACAACCCCCTCGGTGGTCTCCTCAATTGTATTTACCATTTTAAAAGAAGGGATCTTTCTCCTGAAAGACAATTGGAATATCTCCAATTGATGGAGGATGGAATTAAACGAATTCAAAAGACGGTTACCAATCTTCTTGAATACGCACAGACCCCTGACCCCGAGCGATCTGCAACTGACTTTAACTTCCTCATTCAAAAATCCCTTTCCCTTTTGGATTACCAAATCAAAAAAAAGCAGATTGAGGTGGTCAAAGAAATTCCGGAAAAACTCCCACTCGTTGAGGTGGATAGAAACCAGATGTCCCAGGTCTTTGTAAATATCTTTCTGAACTCGATCCAGGCAATGGAAGGGGGAGGAACCTTAAAGATCGGTGCAGGGGTCTCAGACGGCCGGCTCGTCGTCACCATTTCGGACACAGGAAAGGGTGTTCCGGAAGATATCCTTCCGAAAGTTTTTGACCCTTTCTTCACAACCAAAGGAGAAGGTACAGGTCTCGGACTTTGGATCGCTCAGGGAATTGTTGAGCGGCATGGGGGTACGATTCAATTGTCCAATGGAGAAGGACAAGGGGCGATCGTCGAAATTCAGTTTCCGATTGATAGGAAGTAGGAGAATGCGAGACCATGGTTGACGAAACGAAAATTATAGTCATTGATGACGAACCTTTGATGAGGATTACGGTCCAGGATGCTCTGATGGCCGATGGTTACAAGGTCGCCGTGGCTGAAACCGGAAAAGAGGGCTTGGCCCTCTTCACAAAGAATCACACGGACATTCTCATCACAGATTTGAAGCTTCCCGATATGGATGGTGTTCAAGTCCTTAAGGAAGTGAAGGCGATGGTCCCTGAAACACAGGTGATCATGATCACGGCCTATGGTTCCATCGACTCTGCTGTGAGAGCCATGAAAGCCGGAGCAAGCGATTATTTAACCAAACCCTTTGCCATGGATGAACTCCTTCTGATTATTAAGCGGCTTGTACGAATAAAACAGTTGGAGGAAGAGAACCTGCTGCTCCGGAAGAAGGTGGAGGAGCGGTATGGTCTCGAAGGCCTTGTGGGAAAAAGCCCGCAGATGCTGAAGGTTTATGATTTGATTGAGACCGTTTCCCAAACAGACACGACTGTGCTTCTCTACGGGGAAAGTGGAACAGGAAAAGAGGTGGTAGCCAACGCCATTCACCTTCAGAGCCCGAGGAAAAACAGGCCTTTTGTGAAGGTCAACTGCGCTGCTCTTCCGGAGACCCTCCTCGAAAGTGAACTCTTTGGCCATGAAAAGGGGGCTTTCACAGGAGCCCTGAAGCAGCGAAAGGGAAGGTTTGAAATGGCGGATGGAGGAACCCTTTTCCTTGACGAGATAGGAGATATCGCACCTGGGGTTCAGGTCAAGCTCCTTCGTGTCCTTCAGGAAAGACAATTTGAAAGAGTGGGGGGGAACGAGACCATTTCAGTTGATGTAAGATTGATATGCGCTACCCAGAGAGACCTGAAAGAGGAGATTCAAAAAGGAACCTTTCGCGAAGACCTCTACTATCGGCTAAACGTCGTTCCGATCATGCTCCCTGCCTTAAGGGAAAGACGAGAGGACATTCTCCTTTTGGCAGATCATTTCATAGATAAATTTTCCAAGAAAATGGGAAAGGAGATCACGGGTCTCTCTGAAGATGCGAAGACTCTTCTCTTCAAGTACTCTTTTCCCGGAAATATTCGGGAGTTGGAAAATATGCTGGAACGTGCTATTGCCCTGCTCAAAGGGAAAACCATTCAGGCCGAGGACCTCCCGGAGGAGGTCTGCGGCAGCGAGACTCCGGTTCACACGATTTGTGAAAAGATCCTCGCTTCAAAGCCCCTCTCCAGTGCGGTCAGACTCTTTGAAAAAGAGTATATTCAAAGTGTACTGGAAAAGACAAAGGGGAAAAAGGGACAGGCGGCTGAAATCTTAGGAATTTCAAGAAAAACCCTCTGGGAAAAGATCAAGGAGCTGGAAATTGAGATATGAGGAGCAGGCGCCTGGACTGTTCAACAATCTGGGACCGAAAGATGAGAACTCTTATTCTTCTTTTCCTTCTTACGCTTTCTGCCTTCTTATTTTTCCCTACCTGCTCTACCTCTGGGCAACGCTCCTCCCGATCCATCACTCTCTTATACAGCAATAGTATCCATGCTGAGATTGATCCCTGTCCAACCTGAGGTCCGACGATCCGTTTTGGCGGTCTGGCCAGAAGAGCAACCTGGGTTAAAGAAACCCAGGGAAAAGAAAAAGGGATGCTTCTCTTAGATTCTGGGGATCTATTTTTTAAGAAATTTTCAACTCCCCCTCCTGAAAGTGAAATAAAAAGGCTCAGTGAAAAGGTTCGACTCATGTTGAAGCGTTTTGAATTGATCGGATATCACAAAGATATCGAGTTAGCCCAAACGATCTCAGGAATCCACATCATTATAGAGGCCATACCGGACTTGATCTGACCACCCCTCCTGTCATCCAGCACACCGCCATCCTTCAGAACTCATCGAAGGGAATGTACGGGCGCGCAATGAATCTCTCCTATCTAAACAAAGAAGCCCCTTTTTATGACGACACGAGAAAACGCACCTATGAGCGGAATCTCGCAAAACTCCGATATCAAGTGAGTTCAACGCAGGCGTCAGAGGCAGAAAAAAAAAGAATGGCGAAGGTCTATAGAAAATATAGAGAAAGCTCTGAAACAGCTTGCCGAAAGCAATTCTTTTGCAATCCACTCCTATCCGCTCGGCCAAGCCGTAAAAGATCACCCTGAGATCAAGAAGATGATCGAAGCCTTTAAATCCAAATTCCCTGAAAAAATTGAATCCCCGATCCACGACAGCCGTGGCACCTACAGACCCAAGCCCTGAAGTTTTCCTTAGAAATAGTACCTCACCCTAAATTCGATTCGGCAGTCGTTTGGTTTTTCGCCGAATTCGGTCCCTTTCTGCCCCCTCAGGGCACTACCTTTCAACCGTAACTCCCAATTGGTAAAACCGGTGTAGAGGAGTTCCGGGGAGATCTGAAAACCTCGATCATTGAGGTTCATGATCGTTGTAAGGGCGGGAGTAAAGTAGAGGATATTAAAGGGCTCCTTCTGGCTCACGCGGAGGTAGAGATAATCCTGCATCGGGTTGGGACGTCCGTAGTTCCCTTCAGTTACATTCGAGGCTTTTTTCAATAAAGAATCGTTCCCATTTGAAAGATACAGGTCATACCCTTTGTCGATAAATGAGAAGTAATCTTTCATCTCAAGATGGGTGAACCCTGTCCCATTTCGATAATATTCGAAGATAAAGGTCAGATCCCAAGTCGTTAAGTACCGGATGCCAAGAAGGTGACTCTTTGCATCGAATTTAGACTCAGAGATAATCCCCTGACTGTCAATCACCTTTTTGGTCTGATTATTGATAAAAGCAAATTCTCCGTGGATTTCAAAATTGGTAGTGATGTTTCTTGAGAAATCTATCCCGAAACGATTTGTCTTGCTTCCTCCAGTCAACCCAATAAGATCAATGTCCGTATCATACATAAGGAAGTAAACTTTCCCCGCAAAGTTCAGCCGATTGATCTTTCCGAAGTCGTTGTTGATGTGTTCGTAAACCGGGAAGATCACCGGAGTAATGGAGAACGTTTTTAATGGCCCAGTAAAGCTTTTTATGTAATCCGCCGAGGCCGTGATGAATCCTTCCAGAGCAAGTTCGGGGTCATCCGGATCTTTTGGCCTGCTCACAAAGGCCACGGGGTTAAAAGCATAGCCTTTTCCCCAGAGCAGGGTCTGTTTTCCAAACTTGAAGCTGAGGGAGTCTGACGGTTTAAGGGAGAGATAGCCTTCGTAGATCATCCTTTTGGTCTCATTGTGGTCCCAACCGAGATAGGAGTATTGCAAATCGAAATCGGTCCTGACGAAGAGACGGGCGATTCCCTTATCATAGCTTCCTTCGACCTGGAGTTTTCCGTTGTATTCCTCGATCGTTCTTCCTTCATTACGATTGTAGAACTTAAGCTCATATAAGGCAGCATCTCTGTCGAGGACGAAGAGGATCGGCCTGAATTCCAAATAGCCCCCGATATGGTAAGATTTTTTCTCGATTTCGGAGAGGTCGAATTTGTATTCTTCATTTGCCAAACAGAAGGAAGAAAAGAGGATGAGAAACAGATCGGAAAAGAGAAAGTATCTTTTGATCATTAGCTCGGTCCATCCATGGCTCGATTGGTCAAGGCTAAAGCCTTGAGTTACATCAATGACTGTAACTCAGCCCTTCAGGGCTGAATTTCCGAGACCCCA